>JADJJZ010000003.1:592500-1192500 GCA_016706255.1 Bacteroidota bacterium
CCGGTAAACGGCGGCCGTAACTATAACGGTCCTAAGGTAGCGAAATTCCTTGTCGGGTAAGTTCCGACCTGCACGAATGGTGTAACGATCTGGACGCTGTCTCGGCCATGAGCTCGGTGAAATTGTAGCATCGGTGAAGATGCCGATTACCCGCAACGGGACGGAAAGACCCCGTGCACCTTCACTACAACTTTGCATTGAATTCGGTTAAATGATGTGTAGTATAGCTGGGAGACTATGAAGCAGCGGCGCTAGCCGTTGTGGAGTCAACGTTGAAATACCAGCCTTTATTTGATTGGTTTCTAACCCCCTAACGGGGAGACAGTGCATGGTGGGTAGTTTGACTGGGGTGGTCGCCTCCAAAAGAGTAACGGAGGCTTCTAAAAAGTGCCCCTCAGCACGCTTGGTAACCGTGCTTCGAGTGCAATGGCATAAGGGTGCTTGACTGGGAGACATACAGGTCGAACAGGTACGAAAGTAGAGCATAGTGATCCGGTGGTTCCGTATGGAAGGGCCATCGCTCAAAGGATAAAAGGTACGCCGGGGATAACAGGCTGATCTCGCCCAAGAGCTCATATCGACGGCGAGGTTTGGCACCTCGATGTCGGCTCATCACATCCTGGGGCTGGAGAAGGTCCCCAAGGGTCCGGCTGTTCGCCGGTTAAAGTGGCACGTGAGCTGGGTTCAGAACGTCGCAAGACAGTTCGGTCCCTATCTGTTGTGGGCGTTAGAGATTTGAGAGGACCTGACTCTAATGCGAGAGGACCGTGTTGGACGAACCTCTAGTACCTGTTGTGGCGCCAGCTGCATCGCAGGGTAGCTATGTTCGGAAAGGATAAGCACTGAAAGCATCTAAGTGCGAAGCCTACCTCAAGATGAGATCTCTTTTAAGGGCCGTGGAAGATGACCACGTTGATAGGCTGCAGGTGTAAAGTCAGTAATGGCAAAGCCGAGCAGTACTAATTACCCGTAAGCTTTCATTTTTTTTTATTAATTAATTACACCCCATTCAATACGTCAAACTTATTACCTGGTAATAACCTAGTGTTATTGCTCGCGTTAAAGAGTCTTTGGTGATTATAGCGTAGGTGTCCACCTCTTCCCATTCCGAACAGAGAAGTTAAGCCCTACTGCGCAGATGGTACTTGAGTAAAATCTGGGAGAGTATGTCGTCGCCAAGTTTTTAAAAAACCCTGACTTAGGTCGGGGTTTTTTTATGTACCTACCTGAAATTTATTCATCCTTCCTACTAGTCCCCAAATCCCTATTTCTAATTGTTATTTTTTCCCCGCTTTGGAAATTCCACTAGTTTCTTATATTTGACTTACTATTTCAACTATGAAGAAAATTCTACCATTCCTGCTTATCTGTTTAACCCTTGCAACTAAGGCTCAGATTGTTAGTATCGATGAACCTAACACCTATATCCCATCTGAACTAACCGGTGCTAAACTCGGAATAGGAATTGCTGAATTCCAAAAAGTAAATGACACCACTAAAATGGAAAGGAACAGCCAAAATGGTTTTTCTTACATTCAATTTAAACAATCTAAACCTTCTGCTAATATTCTTTCTGCTACCTATAAATTTGATACGCCTCAACGTGGTGTTAATACCAACCGCCCGATGTATGAAATCGGCATCGAATTTATTGATGCAGACGCAGCTGAAAAATTTGTTTCTTCAACATTCACAAGCCAATATCGTATAAGCGCCGCTGCAGAAAAAGAATGGTTTCTTTCTACCAGCAAAGATTATTGGATTCTGATTCGTAAAACCGGAAATATGGTAACCATCGCAGCAATGATGAATGGAACTGAATGGGGATTCGAATAATTTATTTTCCTTCATTATTTTTACACCATCATGTTTTCCTTAAAAACAACCTTCAAATATATTGCCCCGCCATGTACTCCAGTGGGCAAATTTATTCCTGTTGTTTCCCTTTTATTTTTTTATAACCTTAAAAACAAATTATGCAATTAGTTAAAACATTTGCAAGCTCGGTGCAAGGCGTTAATGCCTTTACCGTTGCTATTGAAGTTAGTGTATTCACAACCGGCCAGGCCGCGGATATGAAACATTTTATGGTGGGTTTGCCCGATAACTCAATTCGTGAAAGTTGGCATCGCATTGAATCTGCAGTTAAAGAAAATAGTTTTACGATGCCGCGCACTAAAATTGTTGTTAATCTTTCACCGGCTGATGTCAGAAAAGAAGGGACACATTACGATTTGCCCATTGCAATCGGTGTACTTGGTTCTTCCATGCAAATGCCTGCTCACCATTTTCATGAATATGTGATTTTAGGTGAGTTATCGCTTGACGGAACAATTAAACCAATTAAAGGTGCACTGCCAATTGCAATCCAGGCAAAAAAAGAAGGCTTTAAAGGCATTATTCTCCCAAAACAAAATGCCCGGGAAGCTGCCATTGTTAGTGGTATTAAAATTTATGGCGTAGAAAATATTTATGAGGTAGTCCGTTTCTTAAGTGATGATATTGACCTGGAAGAAACAATAGTAAATACACGCGAAGAATTTTTTAATCAGATTGGCGATTCCGAAATTGATTTCAGTGATGTGAAAGGACAGGAAAATATTAAGCGCGCATTGGAAATTGCTGCTGCAGGTGGTCATAACGCAATATTAATCGGTCCTCCCGGAGCAGGAAAAACCATGCTCGCCAAAAGATTACCAGGTATACTTCCTCCATTGAGTTTGTATGAAGCTTTGGAAACTACGAAAATTCACAGTGTAGCAGGTAAACTCCCTGTTGGCTCTGCACTTTTGTACGCAAGACCATTCAGAAATCCGCATCATACAGTTAGTGATGTGGCTTTGGTGGGCGGTGGAAATAATGCCCAGCCCGGAGAAATTTCATTTGCACATAACGGCGTTTTGTTTTTAGATGAATTGCCAGAGTTTAAACGAAATGTGCTCGAAGTGTTACGGCAACCGATGGAAGAGCGGAGAGTTATGATTTCCAGGGCTAGAGTTTCAGTGGAATATCCCGCAAATTTCATGTTACTTGCTGCTATGAATCCATGCCCTTGTGGTTATTATAATCATCCGGAAAAAGAATGTGTTTGTGGTCCTGGCGTGGTGCAAAAATATCTGAATCGTATCTCAGGACCGCTGCTCGACAGGATTGATTTGCATGTAGAGGTTGTTCCGGTTAGTGTAACTGAAATTTCACAAACTGCTGATGGTGAAAAAAGTGCTTTCATTAGAGAACGTGTCATAAATGCGCGCAAAATACAAGAGCAGCGTTTTGAAGGAAGCAGTATTCACAGCAATGCGCAAATGACATCCAAACAGGTGAAAGAAATTTGTGGAATAACTACTGCAGGACAAAATTTATTGAATAAGGCAATGGATAAACTCGGTTTAAGCGCCAGAGCTTACGATAGAATTTTAAAGGTAAGCCGCACTGTTGCTGATTTAGCGGGTTCTGATGATATCAAAGTTGAACATCTTGCAGAAGCTATTCAATACCGCAGTCTCGACCGGGATAATTGGGCTAATTAGTGGCTAAAGTATAATAATTGATACAGAAAAAATTTATCCGGTGTATTTCAACTGTGCTGGAAGTTTGCATTTTGATATATTTGGTATGTGCAAAACATTTATAACCCTGTCACAATAAAAAGTATTTGTGGCAAGTTTATTGTAAAAACAGGGTTATGGAATGAACGGATACACTAAACCTTTTGTATGAAACGAACTGTCGGGCATAAACCACTCCTTATAGCTTTGCTATTGATATGTTGTGCATTCCAATTAAAGGCTGCGGAGGTAAAAACAATATACACCTGGACTTATAGTGATAAATTATTTACGATGGTTTATTACTTTGATCAGGCTGATTATAATTATTATAAAGGGCAGGACAGAGTATATAATGATTTTCTGTTTTATTTAAATGAATCGGTTAAGCATCCTGTAATTGCCGATTTTGCAGCTGAATTTAAATCAATAGCTTCTGAAAATAAATTGAGCGATTGGCAGTTGGCAGAATGCGTTATTGCATTTGTGCAAACCATGAAATATAAAAATGACGGCACTTATGAATATCCACGTTATCCAATAGAAACACTGATTGAAAAAGGTGGTGATTGTGAAGACACAGCAATTTTATTGGAAGCTATTTTAAGAGAATTAGGATTCGATGTTGTAATGGTTTCTCCAAATAAACATATGGGGGTTGGTATTGCATTAAAGTATGAAATTAACGGCACTGCTTTTCAGCACCGTAATAAATACTACTATTATATAGAAACTACAAGTGCAGGTTGGGGTATAGGTGATTACCCTGAACATTTAAGCACTGGTGTAAATATTTATGATCCGGGCGATGTAGATGGAGGTGTATTATTATCAGAATATGTTTATTCCTATAAAGATTATAATCCTGAAACAGAAGTAACACAACAGGAACCTACTTATGCTGCCGAACCGGATAAAACAGAACCTGCAAACGAAAATGAATTTGATGGTAATTTCAATTTCGAACCTACACCTGAAAATAGTTATACGATTGATGTAGACGAAGTAGTTATTGATGGTAAAAAAGAAACTGTTGTAACAAAAAAAGTGGAAGCTGAAGGAAAAGAAAAAGTCGTCGCCACTTCAAATTAGTTATTCTTTTTAATAGAATAATAAAATACATCAGTTTCATAAACATACCATTCTTTAATAAAACGTAATCCGCATTTTTCCAATACATGTTGTGAGCGCATGTTTTTTGGATGCGTGATGCCGACAATTTCATTCAAGTTACAGATATTAAATCCATAATCAATTAACGCTTTAGCACCTTCGGTTGCATAACCTTTCCCCCAATGTTTATGTAGTAATCGATATCCTACTTCAACCAAGTCAGTATTATCGATATACTTCAAACAAAACCATCCTATTTTTTCGTTCGTATTTTTAGTTACTGCTACCCAATTACCAAAACGGTTGTCAATTAATCGGGTATTCATAATCCTGTTATACCCAGGCTGAGCTTGATGTGGTTCGGTTATAGCGGGGCGAATGAATTCCATCACGCGCGCATCTGAATCCAATTCAAAAATTAAATTGAGATCAGATGGAGTGAATTCTTGAAATAACAATCGTTCTGTTTGAAGGAAAATTCCTGACATATTAAATTAAATATTGCAACTTTTGAAAGATAAAAATACTGCACAAAATTAATTGCTTATTACTTAAATGACAAAAGCATTTACTGCCGGAAATGATAAAGGTCATTCCGGGTGTATCTATAATGTGGTATTCTAATTAAATATCTTTTCTTATTATATATAAGATATCTTTTTCACCAACACTGTATCCGTACTCATAACAAAAATAAAGCGGAGTGCCTTTTTTGGTAATTTCAACGGAAGTGATGTAATTAAAATTAAATCCTTTTTCGTAGAGTTTTTCTTTTTGAATTTTAACCGGTTCTTTTGGGTTTAATTCAGCAAGAATTGTTCTGTTTTTACGAAGAATGGAATTAATGTTGTTTACATAAACACCATTTAAAATACGTTGGCGATTGTTGTTTGAATGACGGCAAATATCAGAGCAGAATTTTTTGTCGACACGGCCAAATAAGGCCTTGCCGCATTCGGGGCAATGTTTGTTGTCCATAGATAAACAAGTTTTTAAAGTTTTTAAGGTTTTGGATAAATAACATGGAGCAAATATATAAATATTTAAGAAAAAACGAAATTAAGCGCTTATATCCGAATATAAGCGCTTAAAATTTTGTAATTTATTTTGCCCTTCACATCTTTGTTTCGTTGATATGAAATGCATATTGACACAGCTTAAAAACATGCTGATTGTTTAACCCTTAAAATTTAACGTATGAACAACCTTAGAAACAAGGTGCAATTGATTGGCCGCTTAGGTGCCGATCCTGAAGTGAAATCCGGAGCAGGTTATGGTAAACTTGCAAAATTCAACCTCGCAACGGATGAGACTTACAAAAACGCTAAAGGCGAAAAAGTTAAAGAAACCCAATGGCATAGTCTCATAGCCTGGGGTAAAACCGCAGAAATTGTGGAAAAATACCTAACCAAAGGTATTGAAGTAGTGGTGGAAGGTAAACTGCTAAATCGCAATTACACCGACAAAAATGATGTGAAAAGGTATGTTACTGAAATTGTGGTGAGCGAACTGGTCATCGTGAGCCCGAAAAAGTAATGTTCCCCTAATACAAACTGCCTCGACATTCCTTTATGTGTGCAGGTGCCGGTTTTTGCTTTGTTGGTTAGAGGGACTAGGGGCAGTTTTCATCTTAGGTAATATTCTTTGTTGGTTAGTTTACCTGATTATCACTGAGTGTTTTTTAGGTAGATGATGATTAATTGCTGAAGGAAATTCACTGCATTTGCAACGCTATTGTTGTTTGAATCAACTTGTGAGTGTTTACGCATGGTTAAACCATTGGTGCAAGCATGCGTTGAGAATAACCTTGTAGTTAATTAAATGCTGTAATTGAACATTCAGATTTGGCTTAAAAATCTAAAAACGTAGTAAATAATTAAATGTATTAATAGAGTAGTGATTAATTTATAATCATATCTTCTAATACAGATTTCGCCTCGTCGAAATTGATGCGTTTTTTGGTTTGAAGTATACTATCGCAAAGTTCGATATCAACTGGCTGTCCGTCAAAGGCTGTGTTGCTCATATCTAATTGAATGAAGATATAACCTTTGATTAATTCATTGTCAGTTTCTGTGCCTGGCCGGGTTGCAAACCGAACCACATAGTTGGTTTCTTTTAAAACCTGAACTGCAGAGCCGCTGCCTTTAAAATATTGGTAACTTTTTAGAAAATTGCCTACTTCAAGCGCGTTTGCTTCGGTAACAGGTGGTTTATAAAAGAGTTGATCACCACCAATGTCAAGCTTGGTGCCGTAGTCGTTGGATTTAGTTGAACATGCACTTAATATCGAAACACACAATGTAAGCAGCAACAAATTTTTCATCTGTAATTTTTTTTCAAAGTTAGAGAATAATAGGAGATGTGTTATTTAAAAAGTAAAAACATAGTTGATTATGATGATTGAATATGGGGGACTTATTCGCCCTATAGCATAAAAATATAGTTGGTATAACGTTTCAGATTAATGATTGATTGTTGACATGAAGTAAAACAGGCAGTTTCCGATTGCTTTTGTATATGGCATATATACGATTTAGGGTTCAACAAAAGGGGCTGCCTGCTTCATGAAAACCTTTTAAGCAGGTTAAATATTGAACCGTTTACAGACTGCCAGGTTTCTTATGGCAGTGTAATAATTGAGGTCAATTAATATGATTAATCTATAGCAAATGTCTATTTTTGCTATAAGCAATCACTTGAAAAGAATCGTTAAATCAACCTTTTTTATTACAGCCGGCGGCACACTTCCATTGCTGTCGAGCGTGGTATTGTTAATACCCTATACAGACAATCTGAATACCGCTGATTATGGCGCTCTTGCTATATATATATCGTTTGCGTTGTTTGTGCAGATATTGATGAATTATGCGGTTGATTCCTATTTGTCGGTGCATTATTATGACCATCATGATGATGCATCTAAACTCAAACATTTTCTTAGTTCTATTTCCGGAATAGTGCTCAGTATTGGACTGCTATTCATAGGATTGTTTTCGTTGTTAGGTTATTTTTTATTTCCAATAATATTTAAAGACTCCGGCATCGAATTTTTCCCATGGGGATTTATGAGTGTGCTTACCGGCTTTTTTAATGCATGGTTTAGAACTTATGTAAATATTCAGGTATTTGCCGATCGGCCTGTAAAATATTTTTTATTCGGGTTGTTCAATTTCGTTGTAACGATTGCCATATCAGTAATTTTAATTTACCAATTCCCATTTACATTAGTAGGCCCGATGTGGGGGCGATTATTGTCAGGTGTGCTCATTTTTTTACTTACTTTTATTTATGGTTTAAAGGAATTTGGAATCAAGTTTAAATTTAACCTGCTTCCTGAAATAAAATCTTATGCAACACCTGTTGTGTTGTTTAGTTTACTTACATGGGTTCTTGGTTATATAAATAATTATATCCTCACCGGCCTTGCAACTACCAGCGATGTTGGTGTTTACGACTTTGCGCTTAAGTGTACATTAGTTATTGAGTATGCTGGGTTAGGGATTACGGGTGCAATAAATCCACGCATTTATCAGCTTTGGAAAAAAAGTGACCAGCGCGTTAGCACCCCAGAAGAAAATAGATACTACCATGTTTACAGTGCATTAAATATAATTATTATAGCTTCAAATATTTTATTGTTACCTTTTATTATTAAATTGTTTGTGAGCAACGAACAATATTATGCAAGTATTCAATATTTGCCGGTTTTATGTGCAGCATTTGTATTTAAGGGATTATATACGATGTATATCAATCCAATATTATTTTACAAAAAAACTAAGGCATTACCTGTAATGCTCATAGTAACGGCAATAGTTCAAATTGTTTCAGGAATTATTTTTATTAAACTATTCGGGTTATGGGGAGCAGTATGGAGTTATTTTCTTGTAAGGCCTATTCAAATAATTTTATTGCGATATGCAGCTCGCGAAGTTTTCACGTTTAACTACAATAGTTTTAAATTATTTTGGGTGCCATTAATTTATGTTGCCGGTGTAATAACCATGTGGCAAATTCAAATGCCCGAAAATTTCCGCTATGGTATCCAGTTTGCACTCGCTCTCCTATTAATTTCTGCAGCTTATCGGAATGAGTTAAAAGATTTGCCGGAGTTGTTAAGGAAGTCGAATTAATGACCCTTGGATAACAATTTTGGGTTGAAATTATATTGGTTGAGGGTTTTGCTGCGCCGAATAAAGTTGTAAAATAATGATAATCAATTAATTACGTTTATTTCATGTTAAAGCCGTCACATGCTCGTAAAATCGCGAAACGGTTGTATTTTAGGTTGAGTTAGACTAACTTTACCCTACAATTTTTTTTGAAAGTAACTTGAAACACACTATGAAAAACATGCGCCTCTTCATGGCATTGGCCTTTGGTTTGCTCGTAAACCAGTTAAATGCTCAATTTATTAAAGAATTTTATAAAGGTTCTGCTCAATTCACATCCTTTCATGCAATTGTGCCGGTATCTGATGCTCCTACAAGTAATCTGTATGTTGCCGGCACTTATGGCAGCCAGCTGGTGATAGGTGAGTTAAAACAAAACGGAACTGCCGTGTGGTTTAAAAAACTTATGGTAAATGATTCCAATTATATTGTTAACTCAATGATAAAAGATAGTGATGGTAACTTGATATTGTGTGGAGGTAATTATATTGGAGTTGATGACAATGGTTTTGGATTTTTGATAAAGTTTGATCCGGTATTAAAGTCATTAACATGGTTTCAGAAAACGAATGAAAATATTTTATTTTTTGATTGTACCGAAATGGGTGCAGGAGGAAATTATATTGTAGGTGGGCAGGATGAAGGTGTAGGAACCGGCAATCAGGCCGATCACCTAAGTATGGTTGCCGATCGTACAACGGGGGCATTAAGTGTTTTTACCAGTTTAAGTACGAATGTAAATGAAAACATCGATGCACTATTATTTAATAGTGCTACAAATACTTTATACACCACCGGCAGGTATGAACTTAATCCGGGTGGAACTTCCAAATTCAGAATTTGTCTGGATAAAATAGATTCAACCGGGACTGTTGCGTGGACGAAGTTTTATATAAAAAGCACCGTTGCTACAGGTAGATTTTACCCAAAAGATATTATTCAGGATGGAGATGCATTAATTATAGCAGGATGCGGAGATGATGCAGGAACTAATTCTGTTAAAAACTTTTATTTATTGAAAACCGATTTAGAAGGAAATGTAATTTGGATAAATAAATATGATTTAGCAGGAACAAGCAATGATGGCATTTTCTGTTCAATAAAAAAACATAGCAGTGGGTATATTGTTTTCGGAAGTTTATATAACGTTACTTACACGGATATTTTATTAATGAATACCGATTTTGACGGAAATATTAATTGGGCTCATTCATACCCTTATCGTAAAAAGGAAGGAGCGTTTGGAATGCAAATGTCATCTTCCTTAGCAGTTGTTGGGTCAACCATATTTCATGTAGGTGAACGCGAAATGGTTGATGGTACAATTAGGGGGATTTTATTACGGACATCTGTTGCAACCGGAGATATAGGAGCTTGTGATGTGAATTTGGATATTTCCAAAACTTCGTTAGTTACGCCATATCAGAATACTTATGTAATGTCGAACGCAACATTATCTCCAACTTATACACAACCAACGCCCTCAATTAAAAATCAATCATTTACCCAGGTAATAACCTGTAATGTTAACGGTTTAATTAAAGAGGAGGAAGTTGTGACTTCATCCGAAGGTAGCCTAAAATTATATCCAAACCCAACACAAGATATTATTACCATTTCATTTGATTTACAGGAAAATCAAACTGGGTTTTCTATTCAAATAATAGACTTAACAGGTAAAACAGTTAAACAAACGAATTCATCTGCAAATTCAATTGAACTTTATGTTGGCGATTTGCCTGAAGGGATTTACACAGTTATTGTTATGGGTGAAAATGGTAAAGAAATTATTCAGTTTGTAAAAAATTAAAAAAATACACATGAAAAAACTTATTCTTTTTTCCCTGTTTATTGCAAGTATAAATCAATTAATTGGACAATCTAATTATATTGGATCAGGTATTTCAGTGCAATTCAGCGGTGCAACCGGAAATTACATAAATTTGGGTGATGTATATAATGATTTAAATTTCCCGGTAACAGTAGAGGCGTGGGTAAAACCAACAGGGTGGACTCCGGGCGGATATTCTCCAATTATTGCAACCGATATTATTGGCGTAGGTGGAAGTTATTATGGATTTTGGTTTCGTTTTAATTCCGCAGGGCAACTTATTTTTGAAATTGGTGATGGTTCGGGATCAGGTGGTTCAGACCGAAGAGGAAAGGTGACAACTGCATCTGTAAGTTTGAATAAATGGACACATGTGGCAGTTGTGGCAACCTCTGTAACGGATATAAAATTTTATTTTAATGGAGTTTTGCAAACTGCAAATTTCACTGATGGCGGTGCTTCAAATACTTCCATTTTACATACGACCTATTCTGCAAACATAGGCCGACAAATTACGCCTACTACTGAACATGATTTTACCGGACAAATAGATGAAGTTCGTTTATGGAATGTAGCCAGGACAGAAACTCAAATTCGTGATTACATGTGCTTGAAAATAACCACAATGCCAATTAGTTTAATTGGCTATTGGAATTTCGATGAATCATATGTTGATGCAACTGCAAATGATATAACGACACCTGCTGAAAATGGCACAACTGGAGGCACTGTTACAAAATTATCCTCAGGTGCACCCATTGGAGATGCCAGGGTATACAGTTATGCTGCTGATTTCACCGGGGTTACTCTTTCACTAAACTCTTCTGGTGGTGATATACTCAAAGTAAATAAAATCGGTAATGCACCATATGGCGTGCATCTATACAGAGTTAATTTTGAGCCATATTCAACATCGGGTTTGGCATCAATTCCTAATTATTATTATGGTGTATTTACTGCAGATCATGCCACAGCAGCGAAATACACTATAACTTATTTATATTCCTACGATAATGGAGTAGTTGATTCATTTAACGAGGTGGGATCAAAAATTTACAAAAGATTGGATGGGTCTGTAACAATGTGGACCAATCTTTC
Source organism: Bacteroidota bacterium (assembly GCA_016706255.1). Lineage (NCBI taxonomy): Bacteria > Pseudomonadati > Bacteroidota > Bacteroidota bacterium. The sequence continues at coordinate 604,266 of JADJJZ010000003.1, forward strand.
TGCACTGCTAGATACAGGTAGTAATAAATTAACTAAAAAGAATATTGCAACACGCGATGAATTTATTTTTAATTACAAAGCAAATGCAAGATTTGCAGAAAACGAGCCTTCAGGTTTAGGATTTAAGTTAAAAGTTAATCCAAATCCAACTACTTCTAATATTATTGTAGAATCAGTATCTCAATTTGAACCGATTCAAATTTTTGACATTAGTGGTAAGTTAATTAAATCGTATACTGCAAATCAAATTGGAGAAATAATAATAATTGATGTTTCCGGGTTTACGCCAGGTTTGTATATCGTTAAACAAAATAATTTAGACAACACTTTTTCAACAGAAATAATTATACAATGAAAACTTTTAAATCAATTATTTTCGCATTGTTTGCAATGTTTGCGTTAAATGCAAATGCTCAATCAAATTTTATTGGGTCTGGCTTAATGCTAAATTTCGATGGTAATGCGGATAATTATTACGATTTGGGTGATAATTATAACACGCTTAATTTTCCTGTTACTTTTGAAGCATGGGTTTATCAAGAGGGTTATTCACTTTACACCCCTGTTTTTGCAACAGATAGTTACACATCAGGTAATTATTATGGATTATATGTACGATTTGACCCTACAGGTAAATTGATTTTTGAAATTGGAAATGGAGCCGGAGCCGGTGGAGCCCATCGACGTGGAAAAATTACATCAACTACAGCACCTTTAAATGAGTGGATTCATATTGCTATTGTTGCAAACTCAATAACTGATATTAAGTTTTATTTTAATGGCGTGTTACAAGCTTGTGTAAATACAGACGGTACTGCAACAAATACTTCTATTCCTCACAATTCAAATCCGGTGAATCTTGGTCGTTATGCAACTGTGCATAGGTCAGATGCATTTATTGGAAAACTGGATGAAGTGAGACTGTGGAATATTGCCAGAACCGAAACTGAAATCAGAGACAAAATGTGTGAAAAACTTACAGCTACTGAAAGTGGATTAATTGGATATTGGATAGTTGATGAAAACACAACTGATCCGACTTTGGAAGATTATTCAGTAAGTAACGTAAACGGGACTGAAATTGGTGAAGTAGTTAAAATGAATTCAGGTGCTCCGATTGGCGATATCAGTGTATTTAATTATACAGCTGATTATACTGGAATTTCATTATCGTTAAATTCTCCTGGTGGGGATAAACTGAAAATTAATAAAATTGCTAATCTGCCATACGGCGTCCATCTTTACCGGGTAAATAGTGCTCCGGCTTCAATTATTGGATTAAACGAAAATCCTAACTATTACTTTGGTGTTTTTTCGGCAGATAATGGTATTGATGCAAAATATACACTTACTTATACCTACTCCTATAGCAATGGTGTTGCTACAGCAATAAATGAAACAGATGCTACATTGTATAAACGGTTAGATGGAAGTTTAAATAGTTGGAATTTTCAACCTGCAACTTTAACGGTGGCTACAAAAAGATTAACAAAGAAAAATTTTTCCGGAAGGAGTGAATTTATTTTTAATATTGAAGCGCCAAATGGTGCTAAGATGGCTGTTGCAGAGAAGCTCGCATTAAACGCTTATCCTCAACCCGCATCTTATTTCGTTAATTTCAATAATTTTGTTCCAAATGAGAATGTGCAAATATTTGATTTGAACGGACGGACAATAGAAAATGTGCGCACTGATTGCGATGGAAAATTAATGATTAATGTTGCTGATTATCCAAATGGAATTTATATCGCAAAACAAAATTATTACGACTTGCAGCAAGGTATAAAGTTTGTTGTGCAGCATTAATTTAAGGCATTGAATATTTTGAATTATTAATTAAAGAGGTAATGATAAAGAAGGGGATTATAGGTTTGTTTAGCAATTTGGGTTATGAAATAACAAAAAAGGCATCAATTTCAAATGAAGCATTTAATGTTGATAAAGAATTTCGACTTATTTATGACGCATGTGCTCCCTTTACTATGACATCTATTGAAAGAATGTTTTCACTTTATAATGCTGTTAAATATGTTGCTGGAAATAAAATTGAAGGCGACTTTGTAGAATGTGGTGTTTGGAAAGGAGGTAGTAGCATGCTAATGGCTAAAACGTTAAACGCCTTAAATCAACCAACTAGGGAATTGTATTTATATGATACCTATGAAGGGATGAGTGAACCTACAGAAAAGGACGTTTCTATTAATGGTCGCCAGGTAGTTGAAAATTGGGAGAATGTTAAGAAAGATGAAAAACTTTTTTGCTATTCATCGATTGATGAAGTTACACGTAATATAAATTCAACCACTTATCCAGAGTCGTTAATCCATTTTGTTAAAGGTAAAGTTGAAGATACTATACCAAATGTAATGCCGGGGAAAATCGCTTTATTAAGGCTAGACACAGATTGGTTTGAATCAACTTATCATGAAATGAAATATTTGTATCCTAAATTGGAAAAAGGTGGAGTTCTCATCATCGATGATTATGGACATTGGCAAGGTGCCAAGGAGGCGATAGATAAATATTTTGAAGAAATCGGTTTAATTCCGCTGCTTAATAGAATTGATTATACAGGAAGAATAATGGTAAAATTATAATTTGTAGTATTTAGAAATACACTTTTCAATATAATTTGAATCATTGATATCAAAGTATTTACTTGCTTCAGAAAGAAACAACGTATTGTTTGTTTTGTAACAACCTCCACGGCTCACAAAATTCTTCGTAGCTTTTTTATTTAATTGACGTTCAAAAATAGTTACCAGCGTTTCCATAGAGGTTTGGTTATTAAAATTGACATCTATAGCTAAATTTCTATAAAATTCATTATTTATAAATGCAGGAAGCACATGCTTAAGATCGTCAATGTCAATAAGATACCGGCACGCATTCACAAATATGTTTATTGGGTTACTTGCATTAATTTGATTGGCTATAAAATTACACAATGTATGTTGATTTGAAGTTTTACCAACTAAAATTGGCAGTCTAAAAATCAGATAGTTAGTCGAACAATTTTGTATTAATAGTTCAATTTCTTTTTTGTGTAATATATATGCGCTGTCTTGCAGCTCAGGATCGTATATGCTAATAGTACTAAAGTAAATTAGGCGTAACTTTAAATCAAGGGCAGATTTAAGTAAAGATTTTTCCCTTTCAAATTCTGATAGATTGGTATTGCCTGAATTTGAAACCCCGGAAGCGAAAATAAGTATACTGTTATCTCCCTTATAATTACTAAAAGCTGTGGCCAGTAATCCGTTACCAATAACCATTTTTAAATTTGTTAATTTTATCCGTTATTTTATCAAAAATTGCTCAGCTTTCTATGGCAAAAAATGTGTTTTATACTTTCCCTGTTTACATATCATTCGTCCGAAATGATGAGGCTTTATTAAAACGTCATTTTAAAGTGAAATCCTTTTACTTTAAACAAAATCCAGTTAAGCTACCTTTTTACTTTGTTAAGCTCTTTCTTTCGTTACTTTTCAATATCCGAAAAACTGATATTTATGTTTCCTTTTTTGCAGGATATTCCTCCTATTTGCCAGCAATATTTGCAAAATTAACTAAACGCCCTCATTTAATTATTCTTGGAGGCACAGATTGTGTATCTTTTCCTGAGATGAACTATGGTAATTTTAGAAAACCATTCTTAGGATATTGCACTAGATTTTCAATTAAATTTGCCACTCATCTTGCACCCGTGGACGCATCTCTTAGGGAATGTGAATACAAATATTTAACGGACCAACAAAGAAGACAAGGATATTTGGAATATTGTAACAATCCTACTACGCCATTCACTGTTATTAATATTGGTTATGATCAAAATCGGTTTTACTGCAAAGAAGAAAAATTGGCTAATTCATTTTTAACAGTGGGTCAAATGAACAAGGCAAATTTTTTAAGGAAAGGAATTGATTTAATCATTTTTTTAGCAAATCGGAATCCACATTGTAATTTTACAATTGTCGGTGATTCTCCCGGAATGGATTATGGTATAGTCCCTGAGAATGTAAAAATATTACCATTTGTACCTTATGAAAAGCTCCGGGAAATTTATGCTACACACCGATTTTATTTGCAACTATCCATTATGGAGGGATTCCCAAGCGCTCCGTGTGAAGCTATGTTATGTGAATGCGTGCCAATTGTATCAAGTGTTGGTGCTTTACCAGAGATAGTTGGTGAAACAGGCTTCATTTTAAAAGTTAAGGATAAGGATAAACTTGAAACCATCATCCAATCTGCCCTAAATTCAGATTTGGATTTTTTAGGTAAAGCCGCAAGGAATAGAATAATTTCAAAATTCCCGTTACAAACCAGAAATAAATTAATTGAAGTTATTGAGCAATTGTAATGTTAAATCCTGTGACCTTCGATTGTAATTTTGAACGATTTGTCCGGAGATTTTGGATATCTATAACTTGTTGAATTGATTTTTTTAGGTAAATAAATAGCGCATAAGGAATTTGTAATGTGATAAATAGATTCGTGTGCGTTTTGAGGAGCACCAGCTAAAATTCCTGCAAACACCTCCCAGTTTATATGTTCATACTGCTCAGTGTAATCATGCCAAATAATAATTGAATTCTCATTTTTTAATAACTTAAAAACATTTTCAGTATCACTTTTTACTGCTTCAAAACGATGGTCACCATCAACAAAAATGAGATCAAATTTCCCTAGTTTACTAAAATCAAATTTTGTTGAATCTCCCTCCAGATGTGTTACATTAGGTATGTTTTTTGAATAAAACCTTTGCATAGCAATCACATTTTCGTTCAATCCAATAGCGCGCATTTCGTCATCGGAAAGGCTTAATGAAACGCAACGCTTACAATGTGGTGCAATGTTGGCTAAACTTTCACCCCGCCATGAACCGATTTCAAGATATTCACAATCGGGTAGTTGTTTTGCTAATTTTTTTAAAATTGCTAAATCTATTGGCAAAGAAGTTCCATATAAATGAGAAAATGGTTCAACTACCTCATTAAATGATGGAAACAAGTCTAATAAATCTACTTCCTTTAGGCCTGAACCTTTATCAAAATTTTTAATAACGTAGTTTTTCCTATCATAAGGTACCATCCCATGATACAAAGATTTTAATATCACCGAGGGTTGACTAAAAAGGGCCTTTAAAAAAGGTAGTATTAGTTTTTTTCTTTCCATAATTATTTTTAAGCAATTAATGCCGATGTGTATGGTGTACTCATCTGCATCCGTATTATATAATTTTTAATTCAGGCCAAAATAACTCATCTCCCCACAACAATTTCCACTCCCCAACGCATTTCACCGGACTTAACCTGGAGAAAATACAATCCTGAACTTAAATTGGATAAATCGATGTTTAATTGGTTTGCTGTAGTGTGGGTATAGGATGGGTGTATTTGCTGACCTGTGATTGAATACAATAGTAATTCATCTATCGTAATTGCAACCGGTAAATTAATTATAAGATTGGTGTTTGCAGGGTTGGGATAAACTTCAAGCGTAAAATTTGTTGATGCATTTATTGATAAACTTGGTTCGTTACATGTTAATTGGTCAGTACAACTTTGAATAAGTAAATTGTCCATCCTACCATTTAATGATTGGTTTTCGGCAAAACAACCATCAGGACAATCCAATTCCTGGCCAATTTCTAAAAATACGAGTGATAACGGTCCTTCCGGGAAGGTTAACGTAGTAGGTAATATTGTTCCATCTAACTCCATCCAAACACTGTCGGCACTGCGGTAAAATGTTGCGCAATACCATGTTTTTGTGGATATAGTAAAAGGAATTATTCCACCAACTTCGTGAATGGCAATTTCAAATGCGTTTGAACTTGCTTCATAAGATAAAGCAAACTCATGCATATTTATGCCATCTGTTCCCGCAATAAATGTATTTGTTGGAAATGAACCACTTTCGTTTAACTCGTCTAAATAAAAATTAAATGAAATTGCAAAATCAGTTATGCCATCAAGCGCAGTAATTGGCACTTCAACAAAGTCATCATCATTATATCCAATTTCAAGTGAATATAAATCTACAGCAGCACCGGCGTTTAATGTGCCATGATTAGCATATAAACCATCGTCTAAAACGTTGCCATCAAATTTATAAAATAAGGTAGTGTCGCATGCGGCTATAAATGGTTGGCAACCACTGTTATCTAAAACACAAGGATAAATACTGAAATTTTCTATTCGTCCATTTAAACATTGATTAGTGGCATAACAGCCGGTTACACAATCTAATTCCTGCCCAATTTCTAAAAATTCAATATAAAGATTACTGGCACTCATTTCATTTGATGAAATTTCAGCACCATCAATATATACTGTTACTAAATTTCCTTCGCGTGTTACAGTTAAACAATACCAGTTTTCTGCAGATAATGAAACCGGGAAAACTTCACCACTACCTTTTAATGCAACTACCACTGCTTCAATATCGGCTTGGTAGGAGATGGCAAATTCTGCCTCATTTGTGTTACTGGCTCCGGCAATAAAAGTATTTGTTGGAGCTGCGCCACTTAAATTTAAGCCGTTTAGATAAAATTCAAATGTTACAGTAAAATCTTCAACATCATATAATGCTGCAGCCGGAATTTCTGCCCGGTCATCATCGTTATAACCAATTTCCAAATAATTTGATACTGTGCTCGCGCCACTAAATAACACCGCATCATTATCATTAGCTGACACATCAATTGTATTGCCATTAAAATTATAGGCAACAGTTGGCTCGCAATTTTGGTTATATGCCAAAGTTGCAATCAGGCAGCAAGATAAAATGAGCAAAGTTTTTTTCATGGAAATGAGATGTTATAATTTTATTTTTTCACAAACTGCTTAGCACTAGCAACATCTCCGGTTTGAACTACAAGGAAATAAATACCCGCACTCAAATCTGATATGTTAATAGTTGTTTGTTGCTGATTATTTACTGCAGCGGCATACAGTTTTTTGCCTGATAAATCATAAATGTATAACATGTCGGCAGCCGCTAAATTGTCGGCATAAACAGTTAATTCGTTTTGTGCCGGATTCGGAAATAATAAGATTTCATTTTCAACTACTACTTCATTAATGCCAACAAGGTCACATTTTTCGGTAATAAATTCAGTTGCTCCTTCGTCTTTATAACGTTGATTGAATTCCTGAAAATAGATATTTGCGACGGTGGAATCGTGAATCACTAATGTGTTTTCATCGTTTCTTGAATTCGCACTTGAACTCCAGTTATGTGAACCCGTCCAAACTAATGGGTCAGATAGCGCACAATTGGCATCAATAATTAAATATTTATGGTGTAATAAATTACTGCCTGAATAATTGAAAAATCTGTTGCCTAATGCATCTTCCAAAATATTAACAGCAGTTGAGTCGGCAGCATCGGTTTGATCATACATGCCTGCTGCAAAAACACCACGTTCGGTTACTGCATCTTCTATCTCATAACTAATACCAAAACGTGTGAAAGAAAATACAGCAAACTCAAGGTCGTAATCTGCAGTATTTATTTTTTCTAACATATGTGTTTCAGTTTCATCACTCGGTGAAAAATATAATTCAATTCTTTTTCCACCAACCACAAATTCATGCGGCGTATTATTTGATTTGTCAGGTCCGTATTTACCTGCAAACATTTCATCAAATTCTAATTTATAACCACGTGCTAAACTTTGATCCTGAACAGCAATAATATTTTGTTTGTCAACTTTAATCTGGTCATCAGTAAAATTCATCGAACCACTAATAACCCATGCATCATCAACATCAGCAGAAATTGCATCTATAATAATAAATTTATTATGCATAATGCCATAAATTGCACCTTCGGCATTGGTTGATCCATCAGGTGGTGATTTTTTCTTTTTACCGGTTCCAATAGAAATTAAATTGTAATTAAAATCATCCACACCACTGTCACATATTACACGAACATCTACACCGCGAGCATATGCATCATTTATAGCTGTTATGATATTATTTACATTATCAATGTTATAAATTGCAATATCCAACGAATATTTTGCATGATCTAAATAAGCAATAATGGTATCATCCATTGCACCGTTTACAAATATTGCATTCGTTCCGGTGGAAACACTATTGTCGACAGTGTTATTAAACCAAACATTTATTTCGCCGGTTGAATTGGAAGCAGTTGCCATTGCACTCACGGCAGAAAATGAAGTGTCGTTTGTTGCACTTACACTTGCAGCCTGAACATAATAAATTGTTCCTGCAGTTAAACCGGTTAAATTTTGTGCATGTGTAGTAACTAAAGTTGCATCTTCAGATGTAGTTCCTAAAGCCATTGTTGTTCCGTAATAAATAATTGTGGAACCCGGATTTAAGGTGCTGAAATTTACTGTGAATGAAGATGTTGTTATTGCAGTTTGTGTTAACGCTGTTGAAATTACAGGTGGGTTTCCTCCGGTTGAAATATCTGCTAAATTACGTGGAAGCAACTGGTATCCGCCTGTGCCGCCCGGTGCAAACTGACTCATAATTCCGGTTACCGAAACTTCATCAGTTGGAATTGGAGTGCCATCAATATTTGTAGAGGTAACTACACGAACCTGAGCAGTTCCTGAAGCATCGGTTATATCATAATTTGTTCCTGACCCTGCAGTTGAAAATGTGCCGATATCGGTAAATAATGCAGCACTTACTTTTACCAGCTTGGCTTCATAAAACTCAGCATATCCGGAAACCGTAGTTACGCTGATAGGTGCCGGAAGTGCATTGCCTGAATTAATTACGGTAACACTGCTCGCGGGTGAAATTTCTAATAAAGAATTATAATTAAATAAAGGACCGGTAACTTCTATCGAGTCGCCTATTAATACTCCATCCAATAAGGTGGATGCAAAAGCAGCAATATTGCCGGTATTATCTTGCAAATATCGAATATCACCTAAATCTGAACCATTTAAAACCAAACCTTTTACAGTTACGTTGGTGCCAGGGCTCATGGCTCTGGCTTCAGCAATGGTAATTTGCGCGTGAACGAAATGGGTCATTCCGGCTAATAAAACGATAGTAAGTATGAGTTTTTTCATATAAAAAAATAAAGGGGCAAAGATACCCATATTTTGTTGAGCACTGAACCCCGCTCGTTATCTTTAAAAGAAGTAATTGTGATGCATTTTTATAAAGGGGGATAAATAACAGGTTTGGAAGGCGCAGCATCTAACTCAAATGCGGCAATTTGCAAGTTGAGCAGATATAAACCATCTTTTATGGCATCAGGCACAAAAATCAGTTCTGTAATAGTTGCACTTGGCCTGATTTTTTGAGGTATGCCCCAAAACGCCTTGTGGGCAAGAAGTTTGCCGCCATCCTCTTCACGATCAAGCGATGGGAGGTCTACCAACAAATGAAAAATCCCCTGTTTATTTAAATAGGCTGCCACCTTCTCATCAAGGTAGGGCGGATTGGTTTTGTTGTAGTTTCTGGTGATTTTGCTTTTATCATTTGGTAAAGTCCTGATTATCAAGGCATTAACTCCAGGTTCAGGAATGTCTTTTAATTGTGGTAATCCAATAACCCAATCGCCCGATTTTTCTTTTTGAGGCGTAACTGTTACCAATTGAGCCAGAAAATGAAATTGTTTGAGGGCCTGGTTTATGGTGAGCGGACTATCATAAATATGGCTCAAACACTCTGTATGTGTGCCGTTTCCGTGCGGATTCAGGGTCACATTTTTATAATTGAGTAAGCCGCCCTGCTGTATATCACCAATAAAATCGCCCATAACAACCGGACTGGTGCTAAATGGCGGGGCAAAGTAACAGTTAACCTGAGGTCCATCATGCAATGGCATCGAAATATCAACCGGTTTGCTCAGGTCGAAACATTTCCCTCTGTGTTCAATTATCATAATACACTTACAAATTTTCCGAAATATAAGCTATCGGCGGGCAATTTATATCATGCTTAAATCAATTTCTCTTCACAGAAAAAAAAGGACATCTCAACCCATTTTATCGTGGTTTCAACCAATTTCAGGTGGCATAAGCATCTAATTAACTAATTTTGCGAGGTATGTCCACAAAGTCAGTAGCACTTTATACTTTAGGTTGTAAACTCAATTATTCTGAATCGTCGGCTTTGGGCAGACAGATGCAGGAGGCCGGGTTTGCAATTAAGGGTTTTCATGAAGCTGCTGATGTGTATGTGGTAAATACGTGCTCTGTTACCGAACATGCAGATAAAAAATGCAGGAAAATTGTCAAACAGGCATTAAAAATTTCACCTGATGCAAGAGTAGTAATTGTCGGCTGTTATGCTCAATTAAAACCTGAAGAAATTGCATCCATTCCGGGTGTGGATTTAGTTTTGGGTGCTGCCGAAAAATTTAATCTTGTTCAACATGTCGCTCAACTGAAAACTAAAAAAAATAACGAACCGGGAAAGTATGTAAGTGGAGATATTAATGCCGTTACCGGATTTAATACAGCATGGTCTTTTGGTGAACGTACACGCACATTTTTAAAAGTGCAAGATGGTTGTGATTATTCTTGTTCATTTTGCACTATTCCATTAGCAAGAGGTTCAAGCAGAAGTAATACTATTAAAAATGTGCTTGAAAATGTTGCACAAATTGCAGAAAAAGAGGTTGCAGAAATTGTTTTAACAGGCGTAAATCTCGGCGATTTTGGACATCTTACCGGATTAGAAAATGAAGAAACGTTTTATGATTTGGTTCAGGCTTTAGATAAAACTAATGGTATATCACGTTTCCGTATATCTTCAATTGAACCTAATTTATTAAATGAAGATATTATTCAGTTTGTAGCACAATCAGAAAAATTTGTTCCACATTTTCATATTCCATTACAAAGTGGCAGCGATAAAATTTTAAAATTAATGCGCAGAAGGTATTTGCGTTATTTATACGCAAATCGGGTTGCTGTTATAAAAAAATTAATGCCACATTGTTGTATTGGGGTAGATGTTATTACCGGTTTCCCCGGAGAAACGCACGAAGATTTTTTAGATACTTTTCATTTTTTAAATGAATTAGATATTAGTTACTTACACGTATTTACTTATAGCGAACGGCCAAATACTTTTGCACTTTCATTAACAGATGTAGTGCCGCAAAAATTACGTGAAGAAAGAACAACACAATTGCGAAGTTTAAGTGAAAAAAAACGCCGTTACTTTTATAATCAATTTGTAAGCACCACGCGAAATGTTTTGTTTGAAGAAGAAACAGATGGCGAATGGATGTTTGGATTTACAGATAATTATATTCGTGTAAAAACACATTACGACCCTTTGCTGGTAAATGAAATTGTTCCGGTTTTTCTTGAGCAGATTGCTGCTGACGGTGATATGCTGGGAATACCACAAACAAACAATGAAGAAGATAATTTAACACAACATTTAATGTATAATCAACATTAAATCTAAAAAAATAATTACATGATATTACTGCGCTCGTATGCTACAATTGCCGAACTGTTGAACGATATTCTTGGTACACATATGCGGTTTCCGGTTTTTAGTTTTGGATTTTTTGTGGGTATGGCATTTTTGGCAGCAGGATATGTTTTGTATAAAGAATTAATCAGAAAAGAAAAAGCTGGGTTATTAAAACCAACTAAAGAAAAAAATATTGTCGGCAAACCGGCATCTCCCGCAGAAATTATTTTAAATGCCTTTTTTGGATTTTTAATCGGATTTAAACTTGGCGGAATGATTTTAAATTGGGATGCATTTAATGACAGTCCGCAAACATTTGTTTTTTCAAAAGAAGGAAATGCTGTATTTGGTTTAATTGGAGCAATTATTTTAGGATATTTAAAATACCGTGAAAAAAAATCACAACAATTACCACAACCTAAGGAAGAATCGATAGATGTTTATCCGCATCAGCGCTTAGGTGATATTGTTATGATGGCTGCCATTTTTGGAATACTTGGTGCTAAAATATTTTCGAATTTTGAAGAACCAAACGGATGGAAAGATTTTTTATCGGACCCATTCGGCAATTTTTTTAATGGGTTAACAATTTATGGCGGATTATTATTAGGTGCACTTGCAGTAATTCTTTACGCCAAAAGAAAAAAAATTCATGTTTTACATTTAGGTGATGCTGTTGCTCCGGCATTAATTCTTGCCTATGCCGTTGGCCGACTTGGATGTCAGGTTTCGGGAGATGGAGACTGGGGAATTTTAAACAGTGCATATATTTCGCAACCTGATGGCAGTGTTACATTAGCACAACCCGGTGAATTTGAAAAAGTATTGGAATTAAATGCAGCTTATTACGAAAGAGAATTTGATTCATTGCCGAATGTACATTCGAAACATGTAGTAGCGCCATCATTTTTACCAAGGTCGTTATTTGCTCAAAATTATGCGCATAACGTAAATGGGGAAGGCAGTTATATTTCAGGATGTCAGGATGACTGGTGCGGGCAGTTACCGGTAGCAGTTTTTCCAACACCTATTTATGAAATTATGATGTCACTCATCATTTTCGCCATACTATGGATGATGCGCAAAAAATTTAAGGTTCCCGGAATGCTACTGGCATTATATGTTGTTTTTGCAGGTATTGAAAGATACTTCATCGAAAAAATCCGCGTAAACAATGTTTTAGAATTTATGGGCATTCATGCAACACAGGCTACCTTCATATCAATAATTTTTATTAGCTTCGGGCTTGGAATGATGTTCGTATTGTGGAGAATGTCAAAACGCACACCAACAGTTTGATTAACCCAGCCATCCACAGTGCTGTTTGGAACCGAGGTCATATTTCGGTCATTTTCAGCAGTCAATAATTCTACATGTATTGTAAGAATTGTTAAATTATTTGTAAGTTTGAAAGTGTTTTAATGGGTTAACCCTAAATAAAATTTAAATGAAGCCAATTTTACGCAATTTACTCCTTGCTGCGTCTACTACTACGTTTATATTCTTTACAACCAATGCCCATGCCCAGTTAGAAACGGATGCTTCGGCTACGCCTGAAGAACTCGCTGCGTCATTAGTTGGAGAAGGTGTTACAATTTCCGGTGTCACAATGGATTGCCCAAACGGGGCATCAGGTTTTTTTGATTGTGTTGATTGCAACGTAGGTATTGCAAATGGAATTTTATTAACCTCAGGTGATGTAGATTTAGCTAATGGCCCAAATAACTCCGGTAGTGCCGGTGTTGGATATGGAGCTCCCGGCGACGCCGATTTGAACGATATTCCAGGCGTTCTTGGAACAAACGATGCATGTGTATTAGAATTCGACATAACCGTGACTTCAGACACTGTGCGGTTTAATTATGTTTTTGCTTCCGAAGAATACATAGAGTATGTTAATCTTATTAATGATGTGTTTGCCTTTTATATCAGCGGTCCTGGTATAGCAGGCACCGAAAATATGGCATTGATTCCCGGAACTGCTACAGCAGTTTCTATTAATAATGTTAATCACTTAGTAAATACCGAATATTTTGTTGGTAATGGAACAGGAGGTGATGCACCCTACAACACAGATGATTTTTACTTACAATATGATGGTTTTACAACTGTTTTAGAAGCCAAAAGAAGTGTTACTCCATGCGAAACGTACCATTTGAAAATAGCTATCGCAGATGATGCGGATGATGTTTTCGATTCTGGCGTTTTTATAGAAGCAGGTTCGTTATCGAGCCCGGGTGTGAATTTGACCTATGAAACAGAAATTGACGGATATCCTTATTTAATAGAAGGTTGTAATGAGGGAACACTAACATTTGAACTGTCTTTTGCCCCGGTTGACACTTTTGAGGTTAATATTTTTACTGAAGGCACTGCATTGTTGGGGCCTGACTTTACAATGACCACTACCATAACATTTTATCCCGGCGATACTTTAATTATCATTCCAATTATACCAATTGAAGATGGACTCGATGAAGGGGTTGAAACGATAATAATAACTCTTGACGCCGGATGTATAACCGGTATCGATGAAAGTTTAACACTTTATGTTTACGATGCAATTCCGCTCACAATATCATCTGATACCCTAATTTGTCCGGGTACCGAAGCCACTTTGGTAGCCGGCGGCGCTGATACTTATAGTTGGTCTCCGGAAACTGGATTAAGTGACCCAAATGCTGCCGTAACCCAAGCTAACCCTACGGAGCCAACGGTTTACACGGTTACAGGAACATTAGCCTCTTGCGTAAATACCGCTGAAACATTTGTAGATATACAAGGCCCTACGGCTGATGCCGGATTAGATACCACGATTATTTTGGGTGAAACAGCATTTTTAGAAGCTTCAGGAGGTGTTGAATATACCTGGACACCGGCGGCGACACTTTCGGATGCCAATATTTACAATCCTACAGCCTCTCCTGATTTTACAACGGTATATACAGTAACAGTTACAACGGCAATCGGATGTGAATTTATAGATGAAGTAACCGTTTTTGTGAGTAACGATGCCATAGTTGGTGTGCCGAATGCGTTTTCACCAAACGGAGATGCCAATAACGAAGGATTTACCATAGTTGTAAGAGGCCAGTTGGCTACTTACAACCTGCAAATATTTAACAGATGGGGTCAGCAGGTTTTTGAATCCAACAACTTTGAAAACTCCTGGAACGGAGAGTTTGAAGGAGAGGAGCAGCCTATCGGCTCTTATGTTTATTACTTAAGCTATAAAGATTTGAACGGTCAGTCGTTTACCCAACAAGGCAATTTAACCCTGGTTAGATAAAATATTGACAAGGATGTTTTTTTAGCAGTTAACCATTATACTGTTGCAGATTAAATTTGATTTAGTATTTTTAACCCTTAAGAATAGAATAATAAAAGCCCGCACTTAAAGTAGTTATGTTGCCTTAAAGCGTGGACTTGAAACAAATAACCAATAACCAACAATACATTACTCAGACAAATTAAAAAGTAACCAATGATGAAGATTTACAAAATCACGTTTTTAGCAGCTTTCATGGCTGTGGGTGTGCTCCGGGCGCAGGACATTCACTTCTCGCAGTACAATGCGGCTCCTTTAGCATTGAACCCTGCATTAACCGGCGTAAACTCCTGTGATTGGAGAGCAGGATTAAGCTATCGTAACCAGTGGGCAAGTGTTACTACTCCTTATGTAACATATGAAGCATTTTTTGATGCTCCGGTGGTTAAAAATATAGGTGGTGCCAGCAAGCTGACTGCCGGTTTATTATTATTTAACGATGTATCGGGTGACGGTAACCTCAGCAATCTTTCTATAATGGCTTCCTCGGCTTTTGTATTAGGATTGGGTGGACGCTCTAACCATAACTTATCAATAGGTTTACAAGGTGGATTCATGCAAAAATCACTGGAATTTGACCAGTTGAAATGGCCAAACCAATGGGATGGTGATGAATTCAGCAGCACTTTTAACTCTAACCCTGAACCAAACTGGACCGGTGATAATATCGGCCGTTTTAACATGAGTGCAGGTTTAGCTTACCACAATGAAGTTTCAAAAAGCTTCAACATAACAGGTGGTTTTGCAGCTTATAACCTGATTTCTCCAAAAGAATCGTTTTTTGCTGATGAAGAAAATAAACTCGGAATGCGCATGGTTGGTCACTTAAAAGCAGGTATTACTTTTGGTGGACAGTTTGGTGTTATTCCTTCAGTTTTATATCAGGCACAGTCTGGTGCTAAAGAAATTGTTGTAGGATCAGATTTTGGTTATTATCTGAATAATGCAAATTTCCCTGCTACATTTTTCCTTGGAGCAGCGTATCGTTTAGATGATGCAGTAATTGCATCTGTTGGTATGGATTATAAAAACTTCCGTTTTGGTGCAAGTTATGATATCAATACTTCAACCTTAAAAGAAGCAAGCGCAGGCAAAGGTGGTTTCGAATTGTCGTTAGTATATACCGGATGTATTTTACCGGTTATTCCAACGCATTATGTAATGCCTTGTCCTCGTTATTAATTCTGTGAACCTCAATCAATTCTCAACTGATAAAGAAATTAAATAGTATGAAAAAATTATTCGCAATACTCACTTTCGTTTTGTTTGCAGGAGCACTGCAGGCGCAAACACCAGATCCGGAAGTTGATAAAATGAATTACACGCGCAAAATGATGTACGGCGATGCATTAATGTCTGCCGGAAGTTATTACAATGCGCAAGATGTATACAAAATGGCATATGATGATGATGCTACACAAGAAGCTGCATATAAATTAGCGCGTGCTTATTATTTAGCACGTAATTATAAAGAAGCTGAAAAATGGTATAAAACTTCAATGGAAGCAGGTAAATCAAAAGATGAATATCCTGAATCAGGTTTTTATTATGCCATGAGTTTGAAATATAACGGTAAATATGCCGAAGCAAAAGAAGCCTTTAAAGCAGTTGGAAAAAACAGCAAATTAAAAGGCCCTGTAGGAACTGCATTAAAACGCCAGGCAAAAAACGAAGACAAAGGTTGTGATTTAGCAATCGAGTTAGGTAAAAAACCTGCTGACGTAAATGTTGAACACCTTGGATCAAAAGTAAATAATAACTATACTGACTTCTCACCAAAATACAATCCTGATAACAACTTAACGTATGCTTCGCTGGTATCGGAAAATGTAATTGAAATGGGAACAACTCAAAAAACTGAGTTGCGTGCACGCATTTTCGAATCTGCAGCAGATGGTGATTCTTGGGCACAGGCAAAAGAAATGTCAGCGCCATTTAACAAAGGAAATGCACATACCGGAAACGGTGCTTATTCACCTGATGGAAAACGTTTTTATTACACAGAATGTAACCCGAACGATTCACTCGTAATGGTTTGTAAAATATTTGTGAGCGAATGGGAAGCCGGTGAATGGCAAAATGGTAAAGAAGTAACTCAGGTAAACGAACCGGACATTACTTCTACGCATCCTGCAGTTGGTACTTTTAAAGGAAAAGAATATCTCTATTTTTCTTCTAACCGCACAGGTGGCCGTGGTGGTATGGATATTTGGTATTCTGAAATTCAGAACAAAGGAAAAAATTACACCAACCCAATTAACTGTGGAACAAAAATTAATACAACAGGTGATGAAATAACTCCTTTTTATAATGAAGAACAACAAATGTTTTATTTCAGCTCAAACGGGCAAATTAACATTGGTGGATTCGATATTTATAAATCAAAAGGCGGATTAAAATCATTTGATGCTCCGCAAAATCTTGGTTTACCTTTTAACAGTTCAGTAGATGATTTTTATTTCTCTACAGATAAATCAGGTAAAAAAGGATTCTTCGTTTCAAACCGTAAAGGTGGTTTCTCTGTAAAAAGTGAAACTTGTTGTGATGATATTTATGCGTATAAATATCCACCGGAATTTGTAATCATGGCAAGAGCTATTGATCAAAATACCAATCAGCCTATTTATGGTGCATCTATCGACTTAATGCGTTCAGGTGCTAAAATGGACTCTTCCGTTACTAAAACAGCAAATACCTACGAAGATTTCTTCTTAGGAACTGCTCAGGATAAATTTGAATTAACTGCTTATAAAGACAAGTACAAAAACGGTAAAGCAACTACTTCTACTGTTGGTCTGAAAGAAAATGATACTTTATTTGTTGATATCGTATTAGAGCCTATTATCGAAATGAAACCAATTGAGGTAAAAAACATTTACTATACATTGGGTAGCTGGGATTTACGTCCTGAATCATTTGTAGCGCTTGACTCTATTTATAATATCCTGCAGCTAAGTCCGCAATTAAAAGTTGAAATTGGTTCACATACCGATAGCCGTGATACTGAAGATAGAAATAAAGTCCTTTCTCAGCATCGTGCTGATACCGTTGTGAGTTATTTAATTTCAAAAGGTATTGCTGCTGAACGATTGGTTGCAGTTGGTTATGGCGAGTCAACTCCTAGAACATTATCATCTGATATTAAATTGCCGAGTGGTAATACCGTTCCAAACGGAACAGTATTAGTTGAATCATTTATTCAAAAATATAAAGGTGAAGATTTTGAATATCTGCACCAGTTAAATCGTAGAACTGAATTTACTATTATCGGTGTAATTCCAAATGCGATTATTAAATATGATGAAGCTACCATTGAAGCAAATGAAGCACGTAAACGTGAAGAAGAAGCGAAACGTGAAAAACAATTGCAAGATTTACAACAGGTAGATGAAACTGATACTCCTGATGCCGGTGAAGTTAAAACAAACACCAATACCAACACAGGAACTAAAAACACAAAAAATACCGGAACTAAAACTACCACAACAACTCCTGCAGCAGGCGCTTTAGATGCTACACTTACTAAAAAAGGTAACATGTATGAAGGTAATGCATCAGTAAATGGTAAAGTTCAAACTAAATACATCCTTAACTTAAGCCCGCAAATTGTTGTGGCAATGGTTAGCAAAGATTATTTCATTAAATTATGGGAAGCAGGTGCAATTACTGATGCTGACTTTAAAAATGAGAAACCAACAGATCTTGGAAACGGAACTACAGTTAAAGGTGATGTATTCGTAATTAAAACATTACAATTGGGAGATATCACTTTAACAAATGTTGATTGTAAATTAAGCCTTACCAGCACTCAAAACCTCGTTGTAGGTGCTAAAGTGGTTGAAAAAGGTGGATGTACTTTCGAAGCTGATAAAGCGAAATTTAAATGTAAATAAATTTTTTAGCCACAAAAAAAAGCGATTCATTTTGGTGAATCGCTTTTTTTGTTTTTAGGAATTGACTAATCAATAAAATTAATTCAAGTTATTTATTAGTTGCACGAAATAAAACGATCCAACCAGCGATGAGGGATAATCCGCCAAGCGGTGTAATAGCACCGAGCCAGCTTAATCTTGTTCCCAATAATGGTTCAGAAAGGGTGAGGAGATATAAACTTCCGCTAAAAATAATCATCCCGGTTAAAAACAGGGCAATTGCGTATTTGGCTAACTTCGGATTTAACAGATGGTAGCCTAATCCAACCGCCAACAATGCAAAAGTGTGATAAAACTGATAGCGCACTCCGGTTTCGAAAATCCTGATATCATCAGCCTGCATTTTGCCGGCTTCAACCATACTTTCAAGGCCATGAGCACCAAAAGCACCTAAAGCAACACTCAGGCCGCCTAGCAGCGCTGCAATGCCAATTATCTTTTTTTGATTCATATTATAGAAATTGATGTGTATACGTTAATTCGCATACCCGTTAATTCGGGTTAGTTTTGCAAAGGTAAGCAACGAATTATGAGCAAAAGCAAACTTTTTATTGTCAGTGGAATAGCCGCAGTTGCCGTGTTACTGACGGTGTACCTTTTGTTTTTTAATAAAACTAACGAAAAGGTGCTCAATGCAATGCCTGAAGAGGTAATCTGTTTTTTTGATATTCATAACGCCAACGATTTTTCCATTTTATTGAATCAAAACCCAATGTTTGGCGAATTGGAAAAAACACAACTTATTGGCGAACTGAAACAAGATTTGAATTTATATGCATCAGCATTATCCACTAATCCTGAACTGCTAAGTGATGTGCTCAATAATAATTTAATTGCCGGCGCTTTTGCGGGAGGGAAAACAGAAGTAGATTATCTATTATTACTACAATTAAAAGAAGCATCCCGTTTAAATCTAAAAAACTTTTTACCGGTTTTAAATAATAAAAAACCAACTGCAACGCCCCACACTTTTGAAAGAGTAACCATTTATGAATTAAAATATCCCAACAGCGATACCGCATTTTCGTTTGCCATGGAAAATGGAATTTTTATTTACAGCACTTCCGCTGTTCTGGTCGAAAATGCTATTCTACAATTAAAAAAAGGAAATCCTGTTACAGAAAATGCTGCTTTTAATGATGTTTATGATAAAATGAATACCACTAAAGGTTATAGTTTTTATGTAAATGTCCCCCAACTGGCTGATTATTTTTCGATGTTCAGTACTAACGAAAAATTTCCGGCTATTATGAAAATGAAAACATTTGCGTCATGGATTGGTGTTCAACCTGAAATTGGACCAAACGGAATTACATTAAACGGTTATGCCTCTGCATCCGGTGGTGAACAAGAATTTACGCTTGCTAAATATCATGGACAATATGCTGCTGAAATGCATGAAGCGGTGCCTGCAAATACTGTTGCGTTATATCGAATCAATGCTGAGCAGATTGCAGAAAATATTGCAGCCGGATTGAAAGATGAAAAACTGAACCGGGAATTTTTCGATTATTGGTCGCCCTGGCTTTCTGAAAATATATTAATTGGTGTATCCGAATCGTTGGATGAACATGTTGACCGCAGAACATATCTTATTTTGCCTGCAAAAGATAAAAAACTGGCCGAGAGTAAATTGAAATATGCAGTGGTGCAGGATACACTGCAATACAGAGGTCATCAATTAATGGAATTAAATTGTTATGCCATAGCCGGTAAACTAAGTGGTATGCAAATGCCTGAATATTGTTATGGCACCTGGGTGAATCAATCGCTGGTAATTACTTTCGATAAACTGCAGATTGCAAATATGATTGATGCAATTGAAAATGGTAATACCTTAGATAAAGATGCTGATTATGCCAATTTTAAAAAGCATGTATCTACAACATTTAATAATGCCATATATGTTGATTTATCTAAGAGTACACAAATTGTAAAATCTTTTGTTTCAGATAAACATATTGACTCAGTTGAACAAAATTTTAGTTTATTGCAACTGTTTTCACAAATGGAATTTCAATTTACTGAAAACAAAGATATGTATCTTGTTAATGGCTTTGTAACCTTCCAATCCAATCCAACCAGAAAAGGTGGTATTTTATGGAAGATAGAAGTTGATCAACCCATAGCGTGCGGTCCGTTTGCTGTAAAAAACCACAATAATGGTCAGCAAAATATTGTGGTACAGGATACCACTAATATGTTATATATGATTTCTGCAAATGGCGATGTTGTTTGGAAACGTCAGTTGCAGGATAAAATTATCAGCACAATTCACGAAGTAGATTTTTACGGAAATAATAAAACGCAATTATTATTTAACACAAGTTCAGGAATTTATTTAATTGATATTAATGGCGAGCCTGTTGAAGGATTTCCGATTTCATTGACAACAAAAATAATCAACCCGATTGCGTTGGTTAAGCAGGGTATGAATGATTACAGGATGTTTGTTGGATGCGAAAATGGAAATGTGTATGGTTATTATAAAGATGGTAAACCGGTTGGAGGTTGGAACCCACAAAAAGGTGCCGGACAAATTTCCTTACCGATATTTTCTTTTACTTTTCAAAAGGGGCTTACAATAGGATATTTAAATAATACGGCTATTCAGTTGAAAAAGGAAAATGGTTCATCAATACAAACTGTTCCTTTAAAAAACCCTACAGCAGATATTTTTACAACAAATAAATTGCTTGCAGTATTAGACAATAAAGGCAATGTTGTAACTATCGACAGTACCTTAAAAATATCGAATTATGCAGCCGATGGAAATTGGACAGACATGCTATTTTCTGATGTGGATGCAGATGATACATTAGATGTTATTTATCAGGAAGACGATTATTTTAAAGCACGTAGTATTTCCGGAAAAGGCATTTTTGTAGCTGAGGCGTTACCTGCTATAGATAAGTTGGTAGATATAACATTTGAGGGAACACATTATTTCGGATATAGTACTTTAGATAAGCAATTGTATTTATATACAGCGACCGGGCAAATAATAAAAGGGTTCCCGGTGCAGGGTTCTGCGGATGCTGTTATAGATGATATATCCGGTAATGGGGATAAAGTGCTGATAACCACAATCGGAAAAACTGTGCTCGCATATAGGATTTTGTAACTTTGTGGTTATAATTTATCCAGATGTCGATTCAAACCACAGAATTTAACTTACCGGGCGCAACAGCAGTTTATCATGGTAAGGTGCGTGATGTTTACACAATTAAAGATGAAATTCTTGTAATGGTTGCCAGCGACCGAATTTCGGCCTTTGATGTAATCTTACCCCGGCCGATTCCTTTTAAAGGGCAGGTGTTAAATCAAATCGCAGCGTATTTTCTGGATGCTACAAAAGATATTGCTCCAAATTGGCTGATTTCAACACCTGATCCGCGTGTTGCAATTGGATATAAATGTGAACCCGTTAAAGTTGAAATGGTAATTCGCGGATATATGAGTGGGCATGCTGCAAGAGAATACAAAAGTGGTAAAAGAACAATTTGTGGTGTTGCAATGCCGGAAGGTATGAAGGAAAATGATCGTTTTCCGGAACCGATAATTACACCAACAACAAAAGCAGCAGCGGGGCATGATGAAGATATTTCACGTGAAGAAATTTTACGCACCGGTTTGGTTAGTGAATCTGATTACATGGTGATGGAAGATTACACGCGAAAATTATTTGCGCGCGGTACGGAAATGGCTGCGAAACAAGGATTAATTTTAGTTGATACAAAATATGAATTTGGTTTATTAGATGGTAAAGTTGTTTTGATGGATGAAATCCATACTCCGGATTCATCACGTTATTTTATTCTCGATGGATATCAGGAACGTCAGGCAGCGGGCGCGCATCAAAAACAATTATCCAAAGAATTTGTCCGTGAGTGGCTGATAGAAAATGGATTTATGGGTAAAGAAGGACAAACCGTACCTGCAATGAGTGATGAATGGATAAAAACTATTTCAGACCGATATATTGAATTATATGAGCACGTTACAGGTAAAAGATTTGTTCCTGTTTTAAACAGTTTAAGCGAAATAGAAAAAAATATATTACTTGGCTTAAGTAGTTTATAAATTAAAAGTTCAGAATTTATAATTTAAGCTGAACTGCCAACCTCCATCTGTCAAAAGTTGTGGTTTATATTCCGGGCCTGTCCAGTCATCAGGTGTTGATTTTGTGATAGGAATAAACGGAAATTGTCCAAACCTATTTGCTTTTATTCCTACTTTATCTGCAATATTAATTCCGATATAACCTCCAATATTAAATCCGAAAATAAACCATACGCGCTCATATTCTTCGCTCCAGGCAATTGCGTCAGGACCGGTTCGTTCTCCTTCTACCTTTAATGGATATGTGCCAAATATGCCAAAGTCGGTACCTAGAACTAAACTATGTTTAAACAGTGAAATCCAGTCAACCTGAATGCCCAGCGGCACTTCGAGGTAATCATAAGTATGACTTTCATAACCATTATAAATTGAATTTATTGATCCGGCATGTAAGTGTCTGTAGCGTAAGCCGTAATAATATCGGCCGTGGTCGCTATCTACAATGTTATTACCATATACTTCATGTTCATAAATAAGGCCTAATCCAAAAGTTTTATTATCAACCATACCTGATTCATCGCCTCCAACAAATTTTGCATGACCATAATTGTTTTCAAATCGGAGATAAGCGTCCTGACTAAACACATCAATACTGCTAACAATGAAACAAATTGTAAATACCACGTATTTCATAATGTACCAAATTTTTGGTGCAAGATAATACAGGATTTACTTTCTTCGAAATTTCAAATTTAATTCAATACAAATGGAAATTAATCAGCAATAATTACTAATGATTTTGTAATCGAATTATTCCCTGATACAATTGTAACCGCATATAAACCGGTGGCGTATTTAGAAGTATTAATATTTATTGTTTTGTTACCTGTTTTGTTATAAATCGTTTCAACAATGTTTCCGTTAACAGTGGTAACAATAATTACTTCAATATCAGTACTCATGTTTTCGGCATCAACAATAAATTCATTTATTGCAGGGTTGGGATAAATATTTAGCGATTGGGTTTCTAGGGCTTGTATATCATCAAAGCATAAGGTATTGATATTATATAAGTAAGTATATAATGTGTCGTTTTCGCACATCGATATTAAACGAAAATCATATGATGAGCAAGGGTGCAAATATCCTACAAGCCAATACCTATCTGACGTTAATTCTGTTGTAACAAAGTCATCTGTTCCTGAAATTGCATATTGTAACTCATAACTTGAACCCGCTTGATAGTCAGCAGTAATTTCAATTGCACCTTCGTAAATTGCGCCGGTTTCAATATTGCCGGCAACACAAGGGAATGTGACTTTTGGGTCATAGGTTTTATTAATTGCTTCTTCAACTTCATCCTCATCAAAAATATAAGCATAAGAAAATTTTACCGTTTCACCGGAGAGTAGAACCGGTTGGTAAAAAATCACATTTAAATTATAATGACCCGATGCTGAGCCTTCGTAAATATAATCATAATAATGTGTGTTAGAGAGAGCGGTGTAAGCTCTTTCATTTTTTGAACCTGCTGCAAAATAGGTGTTAAATGCACTTCCAACCGCGCTGACCAGTGAGTATCCATCATTATCATATTTTGCTTCAATCGTATTCTCATTAGTATAACTATCTACCCAATATCCCTCAACATAAGGTTCAACTTCTCTGATATAATAGTAATTGTGACCATCAAAAGAATTATTCGTGATTGAAACATGGTTTATAATGTATTTTTTATTGGTATAAATAATAGATTGATGTACCAGTGTAAAATATGGCATATCACTAGTCCATTCAATTACAACACTATCCTCATTAGCTGAATAGTTAGTAAACCCACCTTTAACATCATTAAGCCAGCATGAAGTGTAGCTATTTATATAGTCTACTGTGTGACCCGAATTACTCCTATCAAAACGAAATGATTCATAATAGCTACCATTTATTAAATCACCGGAAAAATTAGGAAAACCAGTTTCCCAGCCATCGCCATTAACATCCCAAATTACACTTCTATAAGGATCACCTGGGTTTACAAAATCTGCCGGAATAGAGTCTGCACCTAAAACACCACATTCATTATAACCTAATTGAATATAGTTGGTTTTAGCAAAGGCAGAATTTCCAACTATTTGACTAAATCCTGCAGTAAGGGTGCCAAAAAATAAAATTGTAGTAAATAAATTCTTCATGGTTAAGTTTTAACCAAAATTACCAGGTGTTAAAATTTTGTTTGTCATGAGTAAAGCATAATTAAGTGCCTATAAATTTCATGACTTTCTGATGTTATTTTATAGATATTGTTATGACAAAAAAGGTAGCAAATTGTATGCAAATAAAAAAAGGGTTTTGACCATAACAGCCTGAAACCCTTTAATAAGTAGTGACCTCGGCAAGATTCGAACCTGCGACCCTCTGCTTAGAAGGCAGATGCTCTATCCACTGAGCTACGAGGCCAATAGTTAATTAGCGGGTGCAAAGGTACGGATTTTACCTGAATTGTCAGAAAGCCAGCCAGCCCACGCTGATAGTAGGGCTTACAAGGAAAAATACGTTTGTATTGATGATGTTTGCCCTATGTGGGGATTCGTAGGAGAGGGGGCTGTATTGCGGACCAAATTCATCGCCGGTATAGGAAATAGGATCCACCGTGTTTTGGAAAAACAAGCCACCTTCCAGACTCACATCAAGAGTAAATTGATCCCATAAGATGTTTTTAAATCCTAATACCCCAAATAATCCGATAGCACTCTCTTTGGCCAGCTCAAAGTTTTTGAACTCGTCAGGAACAGGTGTTTTATCAAATTCGCTGTCGGTATAAGCGATGTTAAAAATGTAATCGGTAACATATATTCCGTAATAACTACCCAGCGGCGCAGGTGTTGCAGTGATATAGGATTTATATCCGAATGTAATCATGCTACCTTTTGATTCTGCACCCATTAAATGCACTTCATCATTAACATTGTCATAATAGGATTGAGTGGTTGTTAGTTTCCAGGGATTATATCGCAACACTACACTTCCACTATTAAATATTACATATTCAATTCCAATTTTTGGAACATGTTTAAATAATAATACCTCCTGTTCAAGTGAGTCGGTATAATATTCATCGTCAAAACTGTATTTAAAATATTTTGCAGATAAAGTGGTTAGCGGTGAATAACCTATTTCCAACATAAACTTTTTTCCCTGATAACCAACTGCCTGTGCAGCAAGTGTGCTTTGTAATAACAATACAATTATTAATGAGCAGCAAATTTTTGTGATGAGTTGCATGGGTTTAATTTTTTGATGGGCTTGATAATTGATATAACATTTCATAAGTATGCGAATTTAAAATCGCACGAGTATCATTGTTATCTAAAAACATGAATTTTAATACATGGGCTTCTCTGGTTTTTACATTATACACCAGACTGAGATAGAAAAATTCATATTCCGGTTTAATTAATTCATAAACGCCATAAGGTAACAATGGTAAAAAGAAAGGGGAGAGGGCAATATAAATTACCGGCCCTAAAATATTTTGTTTATCTCTTAACGAAACAATGCCGGTCCATAAAAAATAATCCGTTCCCATGGCAGTAGCAATTGAATCTACCATATTTTGATTGTAACCAGGCATGTTTATATTTCCAAAATCGAGTTGCTCTGAAAACCAATCGTTCAGTTCATTCATTTCATTAAATGAGTTGGCATCACTTTCACTCATTTTTAAAGGATCTAATATTTCTAAGTCAACGTCAAGCAAAGCGGCGTTTGCTTTTAATATTTCCATGTAATTTAATTCACCTTCTTCACTGGAAACATATTCAATTGCATTATCCTTCCGTAAATCGATACGTCGGTAAAAAGGATTTACTACAACAACTTTTGTAATTCCAAGATGGTCACCCCAGAAGTAATTTCGAGTATCTCCTTTGTTAGTGTACTTTATACCGGCCTTTTTATATTCTTTTGCTTCTGCTTCGCGTTCATCTCTTTCAGTAACGGCTTCATTCCACATGCGGCGGAATTCTTTGTTTTCCCAATAATCGTTGTAGGCGTATAATAAATGTTTTTTGTTTTTATCGGCCTGGATTTTAGCCGTTGTTGAACGTTTTGCCTTAACAGTTGTTTTTCGCGTCACCTTTTTCGATTTGCTGCTGGGTGCGGCAACTTTTATTTTCGGATTGGCAATGTCTGCAAGTTTGTATAAGCTGTCACGGGCAATTGTTTTCCCCATTAAAAAATCTTCTTCATCGTTAAAATGATAAAATACCAAGTCGTTGATTAATGAACGGCATAATGGCATTACTTCAGGATCCTGCGGATTATTTAAATGGATACGGAAAGTGTAATCTAAAGCCAAAACATTTAATTCCACATCACTCATCGCCCACAACATGTAATATAATTGTTGTTGCTCGCCTTCGTATTCTTCAAAGCGCGCTTTTTCTGCATACACTTCATCATCTTTTGCATTTCGGAATTTTGATAACCCTGTTAGTGATTTTGCGATAATTTTTTGAAGATATATATTGTATGGATCTTTCTGCAATCCTAAATAAGCAACATAAATGGCATCCTGATACAAGTGGTTATGCAAGTAATACATAGGTAATTCAAAACGCGCCACATTGCGCATTTTCATAAATTTCTCTTCAGAAACAATATATGCTTTTCTGCTGCCACCTACCGGTACATTATCAATTTTTTCAAAAACCGATTTGCGGCGATCGCCAATACTGGGATGTGTACTTTTAAAAGCTTCCTTTTTTTCTAAATATTCAGGTTCTCCCGCAATTTTTTTAATAGAATCTAATTTGAGATTTTTAGATGTCACATAATTATTACTCTCAAAAAAGTCGATAGGGAAACTTTCATTTTCATAAGGTAAGTAAGCATATTTTAAAACATCAAAAACGGCATTTAATGATACAGTATCTGCAAGATATCTTGAGTTTAAAATTGATTGAATACCATAGTCATCTGCTTCTGTCTCTAATACCTGTGAGTATAAATTTTTAACCACCAACGATTCATTAAAACTTGATGATTTCTTTAACAACGAAATGTTTGAACTCTTTTTATCTATTTCTTTTGCTTCAACGTAAAAATCAAGTCCATGCTCTTTTGCAATATGGCCAATTTCGTGACCCATTACAAAGGCTAATTCGGCTTCATTTTCTAACATGGCAATTAATCCCATGCTGATAAAAATATTACCTCCCGCACCAGCAAATGCATTAACAACCGGTGTTTTTAATACATAAAAATGCACACTTGCTCTTAAGTCAGGATAATCTTCTAAAAGTACATCTGCAATAGATTCAAGATAAGCATTGTATTCAGGGTTGTATAAAACCAATCCGCTGCGCATCATTTCATCAATTGAAAATCCGCTTTCGAGATAATATTCCTGCTGTGTTTTTTGCGCCTTTTTTGAAAGGTCTGCTTCAATATTGGCTATTTCACTCTGGAATTTAATGGTAGAAGGCGTATACACTTCCGGAGGAAGAGGCCCCTGGTTTGTTACTCTTGTGTAATCATGTGGGTTTTGGCTGTATACCGCACTAATCATTACCACCGTGATGATTGCGGCAAATATATGTTTCATGTCGTTGTGAATTACATTACAATTATAACGATAAATAACGATATCAGCCAAGAAAAAAGTGCCCGATGGATATCGGACACTTTACAAAAAATAAATTTATTGTTATGGTTTATCGCTCATGGTCATGTGTTTAATGCCCACATTCCACATCGTAAAACTAATCCAGTCCGCATCTTCTTCAATTTGTTTTGCCAATGGTTTTCCGGCACCGTGACCGGCTTGAGTATCAATTCGAATTAATATCGGTGCATCACCTGCTTGCGCAGTTTGCAGAGCAGCCGCATATTTAAATGAATGACCAGGAACAACCCTGTCATCATGGTCGGCAGTAGTTACCATAGTTGCCGGATATTTTGTACCGGATTTGATATTATGTAATGGTGAATACTTATACAAATAATCAAATGCTTCTTTCGAGCTGTCGGCACAACCATATTCTACAGCCCATCCCCAACCAACAGTAAATTTATGATAACGCAACATATCCATTACACCTACGCCCGGTAATGCAACTGCAAATAAATCAGGTCGTTGTGTCATACAAGCACCAACTAATAATCCACCGTTTGAACGGCCTTGAATGGCGAGTTTTGTATTGCTGGTATATTTTTCTTTAATTAAATATTCTCCTGCTGCAATAAAATCATCAAACACATTTTGTTTGTTGCCAAACATTGCTGCTTTATGCCATTCTTCTCCATATTCACCACCACCACGAATATTTGCAACGGCATAAACAAATCCCTGTTCTAACATTGCGATTCGGGAAATACTGAAACTTGGTGTTATCGAAATATTAAATCCACCATATCCATATAATAAACAAGGGTTACTGCCATCAAGTGCAATTCCTTTTTTATGAACAATAAACATTGGGATTTTGGTTCCGTCTTTACTTTCATAAAATACTTGTTTCATAGTATATTTTGAAGCATCAAATTTTACATCAGCTTTTTTATACATATCCACTTTACCGGAACGGATATCGTATTTATAAATATCGGCGGGAGATAAAAATGTTGTGAAGGAGAAAAATACTTCATTATCATCGCGTTCACCTGAAAATCCGCTTGCAGTACCACCAACACCATTGTTAGGTAATGCAATTTGACGTTCAGCAGTGCCTGTTCTGCTAAATTGAACAATAACAGGTTTTACATCGCGTAAATAAAATGCAAATAATTTTCCACCGGCAAGAGAAACAGAAGAAAGTAATTCTTTTTGTTCTGCTATAATTACTTTCCAATTTTCAGGTGCAGGATTTTTTGGATCAACACTCACAACTTTGTAATTAGGTGCATTGTGATTTGTTTGAACAATTAAACGTTCATCATCATTATCCAAAATGGAATATTCGGAATCGAAGCCTTCAAATAATTTTGTAAATTTTGCATTCGGGTTGCGTAAATCTTTATATAATACTTCAGTTCCTGATGTTCCCGGACTTACATAAATAAATAAAAATTTCTCATCTTCTGTTGTTTGTGCACCGAAATAATACAAAGGATTTTTAGGGTCTGTATAAATTAATTTATCAGCACTTTGAGGCGTTCCCAGTTTATGGAAAAATACTTTCTGACTTTCACTGGTTCCTGTAAATGTTTGTGTTGGTTTATCGTAAGCACTATAATAAAAACCATCTCCCTGCCAGGCAGCACCACTAAATTTTGTCCATTCTAATTTATCTTCCAGCATTTTATTGTTGGCGATATCTTTAACATACATCGTGCTCCAGTCGCTACCGGCTTTGCTTTCACTTATAGCAACATATTTTCTGTCATTACTGAAACCTGTCATCGATTGTGTAACTGTTCCGTCTGCAGATAAGCTGTTTGGGTCAAGAAATACTTTTTCTTCCCCATTTAATCCTTTTTTATAGTAGGTTACATATTGATTTTGTAAACCATCGTTTTTAGAATAAAAGTAAAATTCACCTGCGCGATAAGGCGTGGTCATTTTTGGATAATCAGCCAGTTCAGTCATGCGCTGCTCTAATTGCTGACGATAAGGAATTTTTGCCAGGTAATCGAAAGTAATAGTGTTTTGTGAAGTAACCCAACCGCGAACGGAAGAGTCTTCATTAGCTTCTGCTTCAAGCCAGCGGTAAGGGTCTGAAACAGCGGTGCCGAAATAATCGGTAGATACATCGCCTGTAAGTGAGGCAGGATAAGTTACTTTTCCGGGACCGGTAACTTCGGCTTCGGGTGCTTCCGATTTGTTTTTGCAGGAAATCATTCCGATGCAAATTACACAGGTTAAAATGGTTATACGCATAAAATGTGATTTATAAATACAAAGTTAATTGAAAGTATACGAGATAATTGCCTGCTAACAGTTTTTAACGCTTAACTGCGAAGCGCCATCCAGCGCAACATGTCATTTTTTGTTACAATACCCATCAGTTTATTGTCTGAAACCACCGGTAAGCTGCTTATCCAGAGGTTTTGCATGATTTCCAGTGCTTCACTAATTGATGCTTCCGGAGAAATGGTGCTAATATCTTTCCGCATGATTTTTTTAACGGAAATTTCACTTAATTCCTTTTTTGCGGCTAATAATTCAGCAATGTGACCACTGGTAACCACACCTTGTAGGTTACCTTTTTTATCTTCTACTACAATATGATTAACATCATTCCATTTCATAATTTCTGCAACCAATGCAACTGGGTCGTTTGGATACACGGTAATTACATCAGTGCTCATTAATTGTTTAACAACAAGCATATTTTTAACCTGACGTTTTACTGTGGAATCAATATCAACATCCGGCCAATCGCAAACAGGAATATTACTTTGTTGTTGGATGTACATAAATTCAGTAAGGCTGACTAGTGCATCAGAAACATTCATCGCTTTTTTCAAATTTCTGAAATTGCGAACCTGCCATTGAGATCCGGTTCCGGTTTCCAGACGCTTTTCAATTATACCTAAATAAACATAAATTTCTTCATTACTAAATCCACAATTTTTTAAACCTTCATGTGCTAATGGTAATAATTCGTTTTTAATTAAATCTTTTGCAGAAATTTGTTTGCCCATCCAAATAAATACACTTTCAACACCGGAACGTGCCGATTTAAAAAAGTTGGATTTTACATCTTTAAAATCAAAATGTTCCCATATTTTTTTTACATTTTCCGGTCTGGCTTTCATTAATCCAACCCAAAATGCAGCATTTGCAATTTCATCTTTAATTGTCGGTCCTGCGGGTATATATCGGCATTCTATCCGCATATGAGCCTTATTGTCGGTAATGCCATAACACATTCTGTTCCAGCGATAAATGGTGCCGTTATGCAAACGCAATGCACTTAAATTGGGGATATTATTTTGTGCAAGGCAATTTAATGCATTTTCTTCAATGTCTGCATTAATTAAAACTTCAAAACGTGTGATATCTTCTTTATAAATTTCTGTGATGGAATTATAAATCCAGTCTTTTCCAAAAGTTACACGCGGCCTTTGCTCCCGAATTTCATCTATACTATGTCGTGTATCAATACTTTGCTGAAATAATGCAATTCTTATTTCACTCCATAATTCCTTCCCTAATAATAATGGAGAATTTGATGCAATGGCTAGTACAGGAGCTGAAATTGCCAATGCCCAGTTATATGCAGGAACAAATTCATCAGGTGGAATTTGTAAATGCGTTTGAAAACTGGTATTACATGCTTCAAACATGATACTGTCATGCCTGATATGCAATTCATCAACTCCCTTTAAATACAAATCAAATTGCCTACCTCGTAAATCGCGCAATTTTTTACTCAACATGTGGTAACGCTCCAGCGGTGTTAAATATTCAAGGGAGATTTCATTACGCGAAATGGTTGGTAAAATTCCTGCTAAAACTAATTTTGTATTATTATTTGCAGCATGGCCTGCAGCGAGATGATATTTTTCAAGCAAATCATTTTCCATTGCTGCAAAACATCCGGGTTGTAAAATTTGTGGTAATAAATTTATTTCAATATTATATTTTGCCAGCTCGGTAGTAAACTGTGGGTGTTGAATTGCATTTAATAATTCAATGGAATTATCAGCGGGTTTAAAATTTTCAGTTACAATACACACTTCCTGCTCCGCACCTATACGTTCATTATCCGATTCGAACAAATTGCCATCAATCATTAGCTCCAAAGCTGAAATATCACGCAATAAAGCATTTACGAAACGGATATGGGTTCCCGCAGTTTTTTTGGTATGTAGATTGGTTTCACCCATAAGTCCGCTTTCGATTCAAAAGTAGTAAAAAATAAGCTTTCATATAGTGATTTAAATCATATGTAAAGTAAAAAGGTATGGGCAGGAGCCCGCGACCTTGACCTCCATACAAAAAAAATGACCGGACAAGCCGGTCATTACCAAATCTATGAAAAACTATTAAAGAATGATGAGTTCTTTAATAACACGAATTGATTCGTTTCCGAGTTGTATGAGATACATGCCCGGTACCAAATCAATATCTTCAGAAGGAATTATAAAATGATGATTACCTGCAATCTGATTACCCATTGGAATATTTGCAATAGACTTACCGGTTATGTCAAAAATGGTAATTGAACATTCTAAATCTGATTGTAAATAATAATCTAAAGCAATTGCACTGGCATTGTTTGCCGGGTTTGGTGAAACAGAGCATTGAATTACACTATGCTGATTATTAACATCCAAAACACCGGTAGTGAAATTAAAATCATCAATAAAAATATTATTTACATAATTATTGTAATTAAACTCAAGTTTAAATTTCACATTTTCATTTTGTGCACCTGCAGGTAAATTAAATACTGCTGAACGCCATTGTTCTGTTTCAGTTGGGAAGAAATTACTTGCTCCTCCGTATGAGCTGATTAATTCGCTGCCTGTAATTTCACCAACACTGATCCATGTTTTGCCACAATTTGTACTGTAATAAACTTTTAATGCCATATCATAGTCTGCTTCCGCAGTAGCATAAGATGTAGTTGAGTATTTAAAAAATACATTTTCAGCCAAACCGTCCGATAAATTAAATGAAGGTGAAATGGCTTCATCTTTTTCAGCATCAGGACCAAAGCGACTGTTTAACCAGATGCATCCGGTGTTATAATATCCATTACTGCCTCTCCATTGCCAAACATAATCATCAGGGTATTTATTATATAAAACCCAATTTTCAGCAACCTCAGCTGCATCATTAAAATTGCCAAAATAAGTGCTGTTTAATATTGGATTATCGTTTGAAACATAAATATATTGATCCACCATTTTATCATTTGAACCAACAGCATTATTTACAGATAAAGTAACTTTATGCCAGCCTGTTTCTGCAAATGTTACTATTGGATCAGCTTCTGTTGAAGTAGCCGGACTACCACCTTCAAATGTCCAGGTACGCATGTCAACTATTCCTTTCCAGCTTACGTCGTGAAAAGTAACAGATTCACCCAAACAAACCATCCGGTTGATTGCATAAAAATCGGCAACTGGCGCACAAGGTTGTGAAACATAACCATCGTTTGTTCCGGTTAACATTAATGTTCCTTCTATCCACAAATTATTTCTTGCAGCGTCAGGAGAATTTAAAGCAGCGTGCATTCTGTTTTTCTGCCCTTCTGTAAACATGGTGGAACAATAAGAATATTCCATAAAATTTTGCACATTATCTAATGGTGCAATACAGGTGTGACCCGCTAAATTACAGGTGGTCCAGCCCTTTGTTTCTGGTGTGTCCGGAACCTGATCATCACCACATTCAACACCCGGCGCGTTGGTATTTCCCCAGGTATGTTGCAAATTAAAATAATGTCCGATTTCGTGTGAAATTGTATGTGCTGAATACGGGCCTGCTGCACCGGTGCTACCAACATAATCGTAACGACAAATGATACCATCTACCGGTGCTAAAAAATCAGAAATCGCAGTTGGATAATAGGCATATGCTGCAGCGGTACCCGGTAAAAATTTCACAACCCAGATATTTAAATAAAAACCATGTTGCCAGCCACCAAGTTTAGCAGCATCACCTCCGGTATAAGTGCGCATAGAAGCAATACGATCAATACCATTGGTGCACGTTCCGCTTAATTCACGTTGCGCTAAACGAAATTCAATTCCGCAATCGGCAGAAATATCAAAAAATTCTGCAACCGTTTCTGCTAAATCAGAATTCGATTTACTGAAATCTTCATTAATTCTTTCCATCGCTTCAAAAATCTGTTCATCGGAAATGTTTTCTGCGCCATAATCATGAATTACATGAAATACAACCGGTATTATATACGTTGAGCCTTCCATTTTCAAATTCGCTTTTGAAAAGGTTTGGGCAAATTGATCAAAGTTTTTTTCTCGTTGTATTATTTCCGGATATTGTTCTACTAATTGTTTTCGCACTTCATCAGTGCCACAATTATAAGATATTTGCGCTTGCGCAGTAATTACACTAATCGCAACAATAGCCGTCAATACTATCTTTTTCAAATATATATTTGACATCATAAAATAAATTTTAGTAAAATAAAAAAAGATGCTGACTTATCAGCTTATCAGATTGTTGCTGATTCCGGAGGTGGTGCAAAAATTAGTAGTGCAGTTGAAGATGGGAATTCAACTTGTGTTTCAGTCCATTCAAGTTTTGTAATTTGTAAAGGCTGAAGCGCAATTATTTCATTGCCAAAATAATTGCTATCTAATCGCTGTAAAAGTTGATTGGGATTCGATTTGTTGTCGTGTTTTTTATTTAAAAATAAATTCGACAATTGAAGTGCTATTAATTGATGAATTTTTAATTCGGCTTTATCATTCAAGCAATAAAAAATTACATCTGCACCTTCCTGCTCCATGCTGATGATGTCGTACATGGTATTGTTGAATTTGAATTCTTTATTTTCTTCTTCCCAAACAAAACCATGGGTTTCAGATTGAACGATATTAGCAGGAATGGTAATTTTTGCAATTTCATCTGTTGCGTGGCCGGAGGTTATTTCATTCCAGACATGATGTTTTGCATTGAGTTTTATAAGTTCCAGCACTACATAACTTCCCCCGCTGCTTAAAATAAAGCAGAAGATTATTACAGCAGTTAGTATCGGTTGCAGGAGCTTTTTCACCTTTTGGTGGTAAAAATAAAGCAGGAAACCAGAATTTTTATCAGAAATGCGTAAAAAACCACTTCCCTGAACCATTTGCACCATACACAGTGCGACAATAGCTGCGATGATTTTTATAATTTCACGGTTTGAGAACTGAAACAGAACTTATGCAGGAACAGGCTAAAGGCGAAGTGGCTATTGAAGATGGTTGGAAACAGGCGCTACAAGCGGAATTTACCAAGCCATACTTTGCAGGTATAAAAAACTTTTTAAAACAAGAGAAGGCTGCAGGTAAAATTATTTATCCGCCAGGCCCTATGATTTTTAATGCCTTTAACTTAACCCCATTTGACAAAGTAAAAGTGGTAATTCTTGGCCAGGATCCTTATCACGGGCCTGGACAGGCACACGGATTGTGTTTTAGTGTTCAGAAGGGTGTTAAGCCACCACCATCGCTGGTAAATATTTACAAAGAAATGCGCTCAGACCTCGGATTGGAACCGCCAACGCATGGTTGTTTACAAGAATGGACCGAGCAGGGTGTGTTTTTGCTCAATGCTATGCTTACCGTAGAAAAAGATTTACCTGCCAGTCACCAGAAAATCGGATGGCAAAATTTTACCGATGCAGCCATAGCGGCATTAAGTAAAAATCGAACCAATTTGGTTTTCATATTGTGGGGTGCATATGCCCAACAAAAAATAGAACTAATCGATCAAACCAAACATTTTATCATTAAATCACCACATCCTTCTCCTTTTAGTGCTGATAAAGGTTTTTTCGGTTCAAAACCCTTTTCTAAAACCAACAACTGGCTCGAACAACATCATCTGGAAAAAATTAATTGGCAGTTAAGCTGATTTTACTTATTGTAAAAATTACAAAAAGTAGATTTAAATATTGTTAAGGTAAGACAAAACAGTTTGTATAAAATTGAATTGGTGAACAATTTCAGGTATTTTTATATTCTTAAAACTTATGGTTTTATAAGGCACACCGCGACATGCTCAAAAAACACTATTTTAAATGGCTAATGCGAACCAACAGCATACTTTTAATGCTGATTTTTGGCATAACAGGTTATTGTAATGGTCAGGAATTTTTAGTTCAGTCGTTTGGATCAAAACAAGGGCTGGCATCTTCTGAAATTTATACTTTAACTCAGGATACGGAAGGGTATTTATGGTTGGGCACCAAGTTAGGTGTAAGTAAATTTGACGGACAACAATTCAAAAACTTTAATGGCAGCGATTCGGTATTGTTTGGAAAAGTATATGCTATAACGCAGGATGCTGATAAAACGATTTGGGTTGGAGCGGAAAATGGTTTGTTTTTTTTGCAACATGGTGTGTTTCAACATGTTCAGTTTGACTCGAAATTTCCGGATAACTGGGTGTATTCTTTATTGGCTACAAGTGCAAATGATTTATGGATAGGAACTTCTGACGGACCAATTTTTATCGACAATGAAACTAAGGATAAAATTAAAAAAGGAAGCATACTTAACTATGCTATTTTAAGTGGGTGGTTGGATGTTTCTACAGTGAGTAACCAAGTTTGGGTTATTAAATCGCATGTTGTAAATAATAAACAAGTAATTTATTTTGGCACCAGGCGAAGTGTAATTAATTATTCAGAAAAAAAATTGAATATCATTTGGGATGGGAAAGGTCTACGTTTAGAAGATGTTTCCGGAATTCAATTTGATAATAATGATGTAACTTATATTAGCACACGCTCAGGCTCATTTTATAAATTAAAAGGCACGCAATTAGATTCCATTTTTACACTTACTTATGCCACTTCAATGGCACAAATGAGCGATTCAGTTAATTATGCCCTGGGATTGGAAGGTGTATACGCTGTTTCAGACAAACAAATAAAAAAAATCACTGAAATTGCTTCATTGGGTTACGATAGTCCTTCCTGTATATTAATTGATAAAGAAAAAAATATATGGATAGGCACATGGGAAGGTTTGGTGCAATTGCGTAAAAATATTTTTGAAACATGGCTGCCTGCTCAAACTGAAAATTTAAATGATATTTTTTCTATCACAGAATCGCCACAGCGAAAAATGGTGCTAGGGGGTAATCGTGGAAATTTAATTGAATTTAATGGCAGTGGTTTTGATAAAGTTTTACCTCCCGGTAAACAGCCGTGGCCGCTTTCTGAAGTGTTTGGTATTTATTATAATGCAGATAAAAGTATTTGGTTGGGTAGTGGTTATCAGGGTATGAGTGTGTTTGCAAATAATCAGATATATGCTTATGATGAAAAAATATTATCTGATTCACATGTACATGGATTTTTCCATGATAATGAAAATAATTTTTACGCATTAAGCGAAGGTGGAATTACGCAAATTCATAATGAACAAACACCTCAACAGCTGGAATTTACATACCACGCCTGGCCCATTCATGTAGGCGGCCAATTTTTAAAAACATTCGACAATGTAGTCTTCGAAAATAATGAAATGTTTTTCGCAACCAATTTTGGTATTGTTTATTTTGATGGTGATTCATTGTATGCTGTAAAAACCGGAAATCAGTGGCTGGACAACGGATTAATTACAGCCATTAAACATGAGGATAATAATGTTGTGTGGGTTTCTACCGGAAATAATGGCATTTTTAAAGTACAATTATCGAAACGCAACGGTAAAGTTCTAGAGCATCTGGATAATACAAACGGTTTGCTAGCCAATGCAGTTTTAGATATTATTTATGATGCTAAAAGCAAATTTATCTGGTGTGCGCATTATAATGGCCTTAGTGCAGTAAAATTAGGTAACAATAAGGCTCAGGTTGTAAAAAAAATAACTGAAAGTGAAGGGTTTCTACCTTATGATTTTACCTATTGTAAATTGGGATTACAACGTAATGGTCAGTTTATCTGGCTCGTAACTACAAATGGTGTGCAGCGATTTAGTATCAATGATTTAAAAATTAATGCTATTCCTGCCACCCCGGTTATTACCGAAGTGTTGTTGTTTAATGATGCAGATGCCGTAGGTGATTACACAAAATTATTCAACCCGGTAAGCGGTTTATATTTATCACCTAAGTTCCCGCATAATAAAAATTCTATTTCTTTCAAATTTCAATCGGTGTCGCTAACTATTCCTGAATTAAATCAATGCCGTTATAAATTGATTGGTTACAACGAAGAATGGACTTATACAGCAAACTTAGGAGAAGTAACGTATGCTGCATTACCCCCCGGTGATTATGTATTTGTTCTGGAGGCTGCAAACAATGATAATTACTGGAGTGAACAACAAAATTCGTATACTTTTTCAATTGCTAAACCATTTTGGGAAACAGTCTGGTTTATTATAGCAGCAATTTTAACTACAATTGGTTTGAGTTATGCGATTTATCGCTATCGCTTAAGTCAGTTTATTAAAATAAGTAACATCAGAAATAAAATTGCAGGCGATTTGCATGATGATATTGGCTCTACCCTGAGTAGTATTGGTATGTATAGTGAAATTGTACGCAATCAGGTAAAACAAAACAGTTCGGTGAATGATGAGTTACTCGGTAAAATCACAGCCAACTCAAAAGAGATGATTGACAATATGAGTGATATTGTTTGGGCTATTAAACCTGAAAATGATGAATTAAAAAATATCGAAAGCCGCATGTTTAATTTTGCTACCGAGATGTGTAATTTAAAAGGTGTAGAATTAAATATGCCATTAGGTACCATCACTGAAAAATTATCCATAAAAATGGAGCAGCGTCGCGATTTTTATTTGTTGTTTAAAGAAGCGGTGAATAATGCTATTAAATATTCGGGTTGTAAAACACTTTCTGTTATTTTCACTCAAAAACAACGAACACTGATTTTATCAATAGAAGATGACGGCAAAGGATTTGATGTTAATCAGCAGTCGCTGGGTAATGGATTGCGCAATATGCAATCGAGGGCTCAGCGCCATGGCGGTGTTTGTATAATTGATTCTGTGCCAGGGCAAGGGACAAAAATTACGATTAACTGGCCACTCACCTGATTGTGGTATTGGCATTCGTATATTTACAGTGTATTTTTGATTTAAATTTTGCATGATGAATGATATTCGTGTAGCTATATTTGAGGATAACAAACATTTACGAGAAAGTTTATATTACCTGGTTAATGGTACACCCGGTTTTATTTGCACGGGTGCCTACCCTGATTGTAACGATGTATTGCATCACATAAGTAAAGATTTGCCCAATGTAGTTTTAATGGATATTGAAATGCCGGGGTTAAATGGTATTCAGGGTGTAAAACTGATTAAAAGCAAATTTCCCGAAGTGCAGGTGCTTATGCAAACGATCTTCCATGATGAATCAAATATTTTTAATGCAATTTGCGCCGGTGCATCGGGGTATATATTAAAAAGTACAACGCCGGCTGAAATGATAGAGGCTATAAAAGATGTGCACAATGGTGGTTCGCCTATGACCGGTTCAATTGCCAGAAAAGTACTCGATTTATTTCAAAAAAATATCCAGCCAACAGCATCAACGGATTACCAGCTAACCCCAAAAGAAAAAGAGATGCTTGCCTATATGGTGCAGGGCAAAAGTTTTAAAATGATCGCAGAAGCCGCCGGAATCAGTTATGAAACTGTTCGTACACATATGAAAAATATTTATGCCAAACTGCATGTTAATTCCAATACGGAGGCTGTTAGCAAAGTATTAAAAGAGAAATTACTCTCTCTGTTTTTTTAATTGTACCATCATCATCTTTTCAGGTATCCTTCATGTATTTCGAAAAATATGTTGCCTCGGAATAAATTTTCTACAAAGGGATAATTGTTCCTAATAAATTATAATTACATCTTGCCCTAACCCTATTGTGGTATTTCATAAAATGTTGATTCAATACAACTTTGTATATCAAATCACAAAAAACCATTTTATGAAAAAATTACTTACATTATCATTAGGTGTGGTATTACTGTCGCAAGTAAATTTATCCGCACAAACAAATACATTTCCTGCATCAGGAAGTGTTGGTGTTGGAACTACAACACCCGTTTCAAGTTCATTACTTGAATTACAATCCACAACACAGGGTTTACTTGCACCGCGTATGACAAAAGCGCAACGTGATGCAATAGCAGCACCTGTAACCGGATTATTAATTTTTCAAACAAATTCAACACCCGGATTTTATTATTATACCGGTGCAGGTTGGACGCCAATTTCTACAAAAGGTGCAAATACTTCGTTGTCGAATTTAGCAGCTGCCACTTCAATAAATGTTGCATTAACACCAAATGCAAATAATACTTTAGACCTTGGTTCAACAACTGCAAATTGGAATGAATTATATGTGAATAGCATTAAATTTATGGACGGTACCACACAATCTACCGCGGGTGGTGGTGGAGGTATTACCTATACTGCCGGCTCAGGAATAAATATTGCCGGTTCTGTAATTTCAAATACAGGTGATGTTAATGCTGCTGATGATATTACAACGGCAACAAATTTTGCAGGTGATGTAACCGGATTATACAATAATTTACAAATTGGATCAGGTGCTGTAGGGTCAACTGAAATTGCAGATGCGTCTGTAAGTTCAACCGATATTACAAATGGAACTATCGCTGCTGTTGATTTAAGTTCAATGGGTGCTGCAACAGGTCAGGTAATGCAATGGAATGGAACTGCATGGGTTGCAACAACACCTGCAGCAGGCGCAGAAACCGATCCTCAAGTGGGTGCAAACACAACAGATTTAATTCCGCGTTGGGATGGCACTGCATTAATTGCAGGTGCAATTGCCGATAATGGTGATAATATTTCTATTGGATGGAACGGTGGTATATTAACCAACACCTCAGCTGCCTTTTATAATAATGAAAGTGCATTTTTGGATGAAGAAATCGCATTAAAAGGTGTTGATCAAACAATTTCTATTGGTGGAGTTGCAACCATACATGCTTATGCAAACATTGGATACAATACTTCAGGTTTAATATTTCTTGAAACACCAATTTCACATGCCGGCGTATGGTCTAGTTCATCATCAACTGCTTCTTCCGCATCAATTTATGCAACTGCAACAGGAACCGCAACCAGTAATTATGCAATAATTGCTAAAAGTACCGGAG
The DNA here is from genome assembly GCA_016706255.1 of Bacteroidota bacterium. Taxonomy (NCBI): domain Bacteria; kingdom Pseudomonadati; phylum Bacteroidota; species Bacteroidota bacterium. The sequence continues at coordinate 645,833 of JADJJZ010000003.1, forward strand.
CGGGAACAACTAATTACGGATTATGGGCTAAAGCATCAAGTGCAACAAATAATTATGCTATTGTTGTACCATCAGACGGTGGTTATGTTGGTATTGGAACAGTTACACCAAATGTTCGTTTTCATGTAAACGGCCTGGCAGGTGAAGATGTAATGCGCATTCAGGTTTCCGGTACAACAAAAATGTTGGTGCAATCTAATGGTGGAACTTCATTTGGTTCGCTTACTGCTGCTCCTTCAAATGGAATTTATGTTTCAGGAAATGTGCAGGTAGGTACTGAGCCGGTTCCAACAGGTTATAAAATGAGTATTGATGGTAAATTAGTTTGTGAAGAAGTAAAAGTACAATTAAGTGCTGACTGGGCTGATTATGTATTTGATGATACCTATAAATTATTAAGCCTTGAAGAAGTTGAAGCATTTATAGTTGCAAATAATCACTTACCAAATATTCCTTCTGCCGATGAACTGGCTACAACCGGTTTAGATCTTTCTGCAATGAATATCCTGATGATGCAAAAAATTGAAGAACTCACTTTGTATCTCATCGAATTAAATAAACAAAATGAATTGTTAATGCAGGAAATAAAAACATTGAAACAATAATTGTTCATTTTATTAAAATCTATAACGATGAAAAATTTTAAAATGAATATAAAAATCATGGCAACCATGGTTTTATGTTACGGAACAGTCCAACTGTCGGGACAAACTGCTGTTGCGCTTGATGATGGCCTAAAACAAGTTGAATGTGTTACAGAAGAAAATTATCAGCAGTTTATTAAACCATTGCTACATCAAAATATTGTAAAGTTGCGCAGTGAGGGGAAATTGGATTTTACCAATACTGCAAAACTTGCAGATGGCACAGTACCACTTTCCTGGCCTTTGCGAATGACCAGCGAATATAAAGATATAGATGGTGTTAATGATTATTTTATCATATCCAATTTCGCCGATTTAAATCATGACGAATATTACCGGTTAGACTGGGAATGTAACACTTATGAAAATGCTCGTAATTATGATCAGCACAACGGAGCTGATATATTACCTTATCCTTTTACATGGCAAATGATGGAGGATGAAAGTATCGATATTATTGCTGCCGCAGACGGGGAAGTAATTTACAGATACGATGGTAATGTTGTAGATAGAAATTGCGAATCACCACATGTATTTAATTACGAACCATTTAATGGCGGTTATTACGGCAATTTTATTGCTTTATTGCATAGTGATAGCAGTATTACGGTATATGCACACATGAAAAACGGCACCGTTGCAAATCTTGAACTTGGTGATAATGTAGAAGCAGGCCAGTTTTTGGGTAAATTGGGCAGCTCAGGCAACTCGACAGCACCACATTTACATTTTGAAGTGCGACCATGCGAAGCTTGTTCATATATTGAACCTTGGTTTGATGCAGCTGGTTGCAACGATGACGTAACTGAAAGTCAGTGGATTAACCAAATACCTTATTCCGATACCAAAGTTTTACGTGTAACTACACATTTAAATTTACCGATTTATCAATCTTGCGCTGAATATGAATCAGGAGCTACTGAAATTGAAAATTTGGTAAATCATTTTACATCATCCGACAATTTATTAATACTGGCAGCAATTGGAGATCTTAAAGATGATTATCCTGTTTATATGGATATCATTAACAGTGCAGGATCTGTTTTAAATTCGCAGAGTTATACATCACCATATTCACTTCAATATGGGCAAGTGGTATTGTTCACACATATGTTAACGGGTTTTAGCACAGGTACCTATAAAATCCGTATAACCTATAACGGAGAAGTGGCATATCATTATTTTACCGTAAACTGTCCTGCTGCAGCAACATTAACCGGAACACATACGGGAGTAAAAGGATTTATAAACGGTGATTTTATTGCCAGTAATGCAACAATTTCCGGTGTAAGCACTAACAATGTGTTTTATCAGGCAGAAAACTATATCAAATTAAATGTGGGATTTCAGGCAACACAAAACAGTAAATTTCATGCACAAATTGATGATTGTACTGTTGGCGGATTGCGTGAAATGGAAGAGGAAACGGTTTATTCCAATGAACTTGTACTTGCGCCGAATCCAACCTTTGGTATTTTTTCAGTAAATTATAATTGTAGTGATTTGGGGGATAAAAAAATTGTGATACAAAATGTGCTGGGTAATATAATTTATACCTCACAAACATTTTCCAACACAAATGATATTTCCGAATTAATTGACCTCAGTAATTTACCAAAAGGCATTTATCTTGTTGAGATACAACAATCGGGTAAATCAGTTACCGAACAACTGGTGATACAATAAAAGGGTGTTTATGTAAAAAAGAAACCGGGAGCGTTTGTTTCCGGTTTTTTTTATGGGTAAAAGGTTTGACTAATAATATTTTCTTATATTAGACATCTTTTTAGTAGTTAGGGAGTTATTCTTTCTTGAATTTAATAATATTATGAAACGAGAGGTTTGTCTTGTATTATGCTTGTTGTTTGTGGCGCTTTCATGCTCCGTTACCCATAATCAATCAAATACAACAGAACCCAGTATTCAAACTCAAGATAATGTTGAGCAACAAGTAAATATCAAAATCGATTCCATATTCATGCAAAAAAAAGGGGAAGCAGTTGTAAGCATTCCTCTTTCCCAATTGGCATTAATAGATTATATAAACATTTTTAACCTTGATTCTTCCAAAATGCAATTAAAGATTGCGAATGGCATTTTAACCGGTTGTATTTACGACCTCCCGGATTATCGGTTTTATTTTAATTTTTGTAGTTCGGATTTTATAGTAAATTTTTACTTTCTGGAGGATTTTGATAATTCAAGCCTTTTAAATTATACGATTTGTAACACAAGAATTTATCACCAGGAGGAACAGCCGGCTGTGAAATTTGAAATAGAAACAGACACGTTGTTTATTCATTAAAAAATTATTTGCAATAATTACTAACCACAGTTTTTTTAAATAAATTTACCTTATGCCTTTATCACCACAAACCGCTGAAACCATATTTAATACACTAGTTGAAGCAATGACATCCTTATGTCCGCCTTTAGTTATTACTAAAAATAAAAAAGATGTTTTTGAAATTATTGGCAATACGCCGGTGCCTTATGGGTCGACAAAAAAAATTATTCCGGGAATGTATTTTGCTTCTGCTGTAATACGGAAAGATATGGTGAGCTTCTATGTTTTCCCAATTTACGGCCATCCCGAATTATTTATTGATGTCGCGCCAATTGCAATGAAATGCCTGAAAGGGAAAACCTGTTTCAACTTCAAAAAAACCGAACAGGTGAACAAAAAAGAAATCCTAGCCATGTTAAAAAAAGCGCTCGCTGTTTGGAAAAAAGCAGGTTATGTAAAAGGCTAACATACCACAAAAACGCAAGCGAATAAAATCGCAGCGAAACGAAAATTTTACTATTTCACCTTTTTTACCTGCGGTTAAAACCTGAGGAATTATTTCTGATTTATTCGTACTGAGACTTTTTCGTCGCTAAAATTCATCACTATAATCCCCTGAATAAATTTGAGGATATATGAGAATTATCAAACCATTAACCGCTTACACCCTACAAAAACGCGACCCTAAGCGCTTAAGGGAATGAAAAAAATGGGCTAAAATGTTGCCTATCTGTTTCATATACACTACTTTAGATGCTGCATACACGTTTGCAAAAACCCTTAGGAACAAACCAAATATGCACACATTTAAAAAGGCTGCCCTTTTTACCGTTATTCTTTTATCTGCCTACTCCACATTTGCCCAAACTGAGGCCTGGTATATCCGTCGCACCCCTCCTGAACCATGGACCTGGTGCCCGGTTTTAAATACCAATATCACCGAAATGGATAATGTGTTTGGTGTCGGCGGATGGAACTCCGGTTACTTTACCACAGTTGACGTTACTGATGCATTTGGACCCGATTCGAAATTCGTTTTTCTGGAAGGTGGAGATGACCATGCTATTGAACTCAAAACATTTCTGACCGCAAATATTACTGCAATCGAAAATTGGGTATATGCCGGTGGAAGCCTCTTTTTAAACGCGGCCCCCAATGAAGGTGCTGATATCAATTTTGGATTTGGTGGTGTTTTACTTGATTATACGCCAGGAGCTTATGCCAGCAATGTTGATGCTTCTGATCCTTTACATCCAATTTTTGCCGGACCTTATACCCCAACAGGCTTAAGCTGGACAGGCACTTCCTATACCCACGCTAAAGTTACCGGCCCATGTTTAATGCCATTAATTGAAGATTCATTTTCCGGTTTTTATGCCGCAGCCGAAAAACGCTGGGGAGCAGGTGTTTGTATTTTTGGCGGGATGACGGTTACCGGATGGCATTCACCTTTTACTCAAGCGCGTAACGTAAGGCAAAATATTTTATCTTATCTCTATAATTTCGAAGGTGTAATTGCTTCAACTTTTACCTACCCCGATTCAATTTATTGTAAAACAGACCCCGATCCATTCCCGATTTTTGAGCCGGGTGCCGATACCGGAACTTTTACTGCAACTCCTGTCGGAATGATAATCGATCCCGAAACCGGGGAAGTAGATTTAAGTGCTTCCGCTGCAGGAACATATATTATTACGAATGGTGCTGTTATCGATTGTATCCCCGCCGCATTTACCATGATAATTGGTGATGAACCAAAAGCAAATTTCACCTATTTAGGCGGACCTTATTGCAGCACTGATTCAGACCCTACACCTTCTTATTTATTAGGCGGAATTGCGGGTACTTACACAGCTGCTCCGGCCGGATTGGTTTTAAATGCAGCAACCGGTACTATTGATATCAGTGCCTCCACTCCGGGAACTTATACCGTTACAAATACAGTAACAAGTTTATATTGCGGTAATGATGTACATACTGATATCATTACGATAAATCCTGCTTATGATTTAATTGTGGATGCAGAAATTTGTGAAGGAATATCATATACATTACCGGATGGTACGGTTGTAACTGTTGGGGGCACTTATATAAATAATTTTATTACACCGGCTGGTTGCGATTCTATAATTACAACGAATTTAATTGTAAATGATGCCTATGCAACTACAGTTAATGCCTCTATTTGTAATGGCGAAGTTTATGTTTTACCCGATGGCACAAATGCAACAACACCCGGCGCGTATGTGCAATTATTTCCAACTGCAGCAGGTTGCGATTCTGCAATTACAACTATCCTGGATGTAAATCCGGTTTATTCAAATGTGGTAAATACCGGAATTTGTTCAGGTGAAACTTATACCTTACCTGATGGAACTACAACTACAACAATGGGTACCTATAATATTACATTGCCAACTGTTGATGGTTGCGATTCAAATATTATTACACATTTAATGGTGTTTCCCGTTTATGCTATTAGTGAAACTGTAAATATTTGTGCTGGCGAAACTTATACATTACCTGATGGAACTGTAACCGGTGCAGCAGGTATTTATAATTCAAATTTATTAAGCGAATATTCCTGTGATTCAATTATTACAACAACATTAATTGTTGACCCTGTTTATAATCCTGTATTTAATGAAGCAATCTGTGAAGGTGAATCTTATACTTTACCAAGTGGAGTAGTTGTAAATGCATCCGGAACATATACTTCTTCTTATACAACTGCCGCAGGTTGCGACTCCATTATTACAACAAACTTAACTGTAAATCCCAACCCAATAATCACATTTACAATTGATGATATTGTTTGTTTGGAAGACGCTGTAATTCCACTGACTGCATTTCCTGCAGGTGGTATTTATTCAGGTACTGGTATAACAGGAACTGATTTTATTCCGTCCACTGCAGGTGTTGGTGGTCCATATATTATTACATACGATTACACCGATGCCAACGGCTGTTTTGCTACTGCATCTGTATCTATAAGTGTTGATCAAAATACCGCTGTAGCATGGGGAGATACTACTGTATTCGCCGGTGAACAAGCAACATTATACAGCGAAGCCGGCGGCGATTATACGTGGACACCACCAACTCAGCTCATTTGCGCAACATGTCCTGAAACGCCTGCTTATCCGCTGGAAAGTATTTTATATACCATCACATCTTATAATGTAAATGGATGTGTTGCTTCCGATGATGTTTATATCGAGGTATTACCAAATCCGGGAAATGCGACATTTATTCCCAACACCTTTACTCCAAATGGTGATAATTTTAACGACTACTTTTTTGCTTATGGATATAATTTAGTTTCTATTAAAAGTATGCGCATTTACGACCGCTGGGGAAGTATGATTTTTATAAAAGAAAATATGAATGCTGAAGCAGAAAATGAAGGGTGGGATGGAACTTACAATGGTGAAGTTGTGAATCAGGGTGTGTATGCTTACATCGTTGAGCTCACTTTTCACAATGGCATCACAACCAAATATCAGGGAAATATTACACTCATCAGGTAATATTAAAATACAAACTAATTTTCCTTAAAATAAAACAACCCTCTTAGCCGCAACAAGCTGCCAGGAGGGTTGATTATTTTCTTTCCGGGAAAATGATTACTCTCTTAAATCAATTACTTCAACACCGGGATATTTACTTTTATCAAATTTAAAAGTGCTATCCGATAATTCCATATTGAATTTAAAATTGGAAATTGTATAAGTATAATGAATCGCATTTTTATCGTAAACAACACCACGTTTAACAGTATTGTCACTAATGTCGATATACATTTTAATTTTACTGAAACTTAAATTTTTATTTTTTGGTGTAAGCTCAATTACCTGAATTGTTTTTCCGTTTTCAGTTAACTTTTCACCCATGTAAGCGAGATAATCTTTTTCAGCAATTTTAAAAATATCATTTGGTGTCATGATATCCTGACCCTGCTCAAAATTATTTATCTGCACTTCATTTACATCTTTTAAATAAGTCCAAAGTGTTTTGCCATCTGAAATAATCATTTGGTTGCCCATATCAGCTTTAAACATATTGCCTTTGCTGCTTACTTTGCCGGTTTTAGTTTCTTTGCTTTTGGCATCCTGGTTTTCAATGGTGAGGGAAATGTCCATCTGCATGGTTTTGTAAGCACTGTATTTCTGGCTTACCGCCTTTAACAGTTTAACTGCATTGGCATCAGATGTTTGTCCAAAAACAGTGTTGGCAGTAATAAAGAGAACAAACACCCCTGATAATAGTTTTTTCATGACTCGTAGTTTGAATTTCGTTGCAAAATTAACTTGTAAATGAATAGTTTGATTAAAATCAATCAAGATTTTGCAAATACTGTTCCAACTCTGTTAAATCGCCGTATAAAACTTCTCTGGCCTTACTTCCGGCATTGGGTCCAACCACACCTGCTGCCTCCAACTGATCCATCAAACGCCCGGCCCTGTTGTATCCCAGCTTAAGGCGGCGCTGAATTAGCGACGTGGAACCTTGCTGATGTTGAACAATAATTTTTGCAGCCTCCTCAAAAAGTGGGTCTCTGTCACCCTCCAAAATCTCCGCTTTTTCCTTCTGCGCCTGCTCATCAACAAACTCAGGCAGCATAAAAGCCTCGGGATAACCCTTTTGATTGGCAATAAAATCCACCACCTTGTCTACCTCCGGTGTATCCACAAAAGGACACTGTAAGCGAACTACATCGCTGCCTATCGCCAGCAACATATCACCTCTACCCACCAACTGCTCGGCACCACTACTGTCCAGGATGGTCCTGCTATCTACCTTACTGGCTACCTTAAACGCTATACGAGCCGGGAAATTGGCTTTAATTGTTCCCGTAATAATATTTACCGATGGCCTTTGTGTTGCAATTACGCAATGTAAACCCACAGCACGCGCCAGCTGGGCAATACGCGCAATCGGCATTTCCACCTCTTTACCTGCTGTCATAATCAAGTCGGCAAACTCATCAATCACCAGCACGATATAAGGTAAAAACATATGCCCTTCTTTCGGATTCAACTTCCGTTTTACAAACTTGGCATTATACTCTTTAATGTTACGCACCTGCGCATTTTTCAGCAGCTCATAACGCGTGTCCATCTCAATACATAAGGCATTCAGGGTAGCAACCACTTTTCTTGTATCAGTAATAATCGCATCTTCCTCACCCGGCAATTTCGCCAAAAAATGTTTTTCTATCACCGAAAACAAGCTCAATTCCACCTTTTTCGGATCCACCATTACAAATTTGAGCTGGGAAGGATGTTTTTTATACAATAGCGAAATCAGCAAAGCATTAATACCCACCGATTTCCCCTGACCGGTTGCTCCGGCCATTAGTAAGTGCGGCATGCGGGTTAAATCGGCGATATAATTTTCGCTCGAAATGGTTTTGCCCAAACAAACAGGTAAATCCATTTTAGCGTGTTGAAACTTGTCGCTGGCAATTTGACTCCGCATCGAAACCGTTTCTTTATTTACGTTCGGTACTTCTATACCAATTGTTCCTTTACCCGGAATCGGCGCAATAATACGAATACCCAAGGCAGCTAAACTTAATGCAATATCATCTTCCAGATTTTTTATTTTCGAGATACGTACACCGGCAGCAGGAATAATTTCATATAATGTTACCGTTGGGCCGATGGTCGCTTTTATTTTCGAAATCTGAATATTATAATTATTTAAGGTGGCAATAATCTGATCTTTATTGCGCTCTAATTCTTCCGTATTAATTGAAACGGTTTCGCTATTATATTCTTCCAGTAGTTCTAGGGTTGGATATTTATAATTTGGTAAATCTAAAATCGGATCAAAATTGTAGTGCATGTTTTCCATCTCTACAATTTCTTCATGCGGTTCTTCAATATCCAATGCTAAATTGTCCTGCTCTTCCATTAGCGGTTCCTCTTCACCTGCAACAACAGTTGTAAGTGGTTCATCCATTTCTAAAGTAACGGGAGTTTGTTTTTCAGCAACCGGCTCCACCTTTTTCAGCTCCATAATAATGGGCTCTTTTATTTCTTCATTCGAAGTATATACAGGCGGAACAATAATATTTTCTTTTATTACATTTACCGGATTAACTGCAGCAGCAACTAAAGTATCATCCTCTGAAAGTGGCTCTGTATCAGCATTTTCAGGTTTCGGTTTTCTGTTGAAGAGATTCATCAAAAAACTAAAATCTACTTTTGTAAAAATAATCATGTAAATAATCATCGCCGCCGTAAGCATTAAAATGGCGCCGATTTTCCCGAAAGTACTTTCTAAATAAAATGCAGTTCCTTTTCCAAATGCACCTCCGTAAGGGAACTGTGCAGTATAAAAAATAAATCCCAGCATGGTGCTGAGCCATATCATAATTACGGCACCCTGACCAATTATCGTGATATTATTAAATACGCGTTTATTAAAAAAACTATTTACGCCAATGGTAAAAAACCAAATCACAAAAAAGAAACTCGCAATACCAAACCAGCAATAAAAAAACTGGTGACTTACCACTGCACCTAAATTACCTAAATGATTTTGAACGGCAATGCTGCTGTTAAACACCTGCTTCCAGGGATGTTCCCAAATTAAACTCTGATCCTGTTTCCACGTAAGCAAATAACTTGCAAAAGCAATTCCAATAAAGAAACTACCCAATATCAGCATCACGCCCGTGGTTTTTTTAAACCTTTCGTCTTTTAAAAACGCGAGACTGCCCTTTTTCGATTTTTTTGTTGCTTTTTTCGATTCTGCCATCCTATAATAATCTATACACTTTGTCGAAGGTAAAGGTATATAACCTCTCGACACATGGAAACGCATTTTTACCCCAAACCAATATGTGGTTGTCTAAGATTTTGGGCGTCCCCTTTCGTAGTGTTTTTTTAAAAGCAGAAAATTAAGCAGGGCATTCCAAACGCTGATTCTAATTAACAGCTATCCCTACAATTTATTAATAAAAAACCCTACTCCAGGTCGGGCTATCCACTCCAACTCCTTTGCCGAGGCGGACAAACGGGTTTCCGTTTCTATCCCTAACGCGCCATGCTAATCACTTAATCGAAAAATTAATCCGTCCCAACCCGCTTAATCCGTTTAATCCGTGCCTGCCTGCCGGGGCAGGTTACTCTACACCACCTCCCACAAAAAATCAGCGAGTATCATCACACACCATAAAAAAAATCAGCTAAAATCTGCCAAAATCTGCGACCCGCCCCGCCGGGTTCGCGCCTGCCTGCCGTGGCAGGTTCCTCTTCAACACACCCCACAAAAAAGTCAGCGAGTATCACCCCACATCATATAAAAAAATCAGCTAAAATCATCCAAAATCCGCGACCCGCTAGCCGGGTTCAGCGTTCCCTTTAAAATGTGCCTATTCCTTTCACCCCGGAATTCCACTCAAACATTGTATTTTTGAAAAAATTTAAAACTAATGCGTCAACCAGTCGAATATACCGAATACCTCCAGCTCGAAAAAATACTAAACGCACAATCCCTCGAAAGCGATAAAGAAAATGCCCATGCCCACGATGAAATGTTATTTATCATTATTCATCAGGCATACGAACTCTGGTTCAAACAAATTCATTTTGAAGTAGATTCTGCATTAACCATCATGCGTAAAGATGCAGTCAACGATAATTCCGCAGAATTACAAACCATTGTTCATCGTACATCAAGAGTTATCACGATATTAAAATTATTAGTGCAGCAAATTGATATTCTTGAAACTATGACTCCCCTCGACTTTCATGAATTCAGAGATTTTTTGCGTCCTGCATCCGGATTTCAAAGCTGGCAATTTAAAATGCTGGAAGCTAAACTCGGTTTAAAATTCGATGAACGTCACGGTCAGCAATATTATTTAAGTATGCTGAAACCGGAATATGTACAATTTGTAAAAGAAGTAGAATCACAAAAAACATTTCTCGAGTTAATTGACGATTGGTTAAAACGTATGCCATTTTTTAACGACCATAATTTATGGGCGAATTATCATACACCAAACACAAACGATTCCGGTTATCATGCATTTTGGAATGATTATCTGAAAGCCTATGCATCAACATTAGTTGAAGGTGAAAAACAGAATATCGAAACGTTTGAAAAAATATTTTTAAGCGAAAATAAAAGTGAGTATACTAATTTAAGCAGTGAGGCAATGCGTAATGCATTATTTATTTCATTGTATCGTGGCAATCCGATTTTACAAATGCCATTTCAGCTCATGCAAAATTTATTGGATATCGACGAACAAATGGCCACTTGGCGTTTCCGTCACATCAACATGGTTCACCGCATGATTGGCTCCCGTGTTGGCACCGGTGGAAGTTCAGGCAAAGATTATTTGCAAGGTGCACTCAACAAACATTATATTTTTAAAGATTTCGCATTCCTCAGCAGCTATTTAATCCAACGCAACAAACTCCCCGAATTATCCCCCGAACTAAAAGCCCGACTCGGATTTAAATTTTAATAATTTATCACATCAATCGTAAATCGTATTTGTAAGGGCGGATGCAATTCGCCCCTACAAATACGATTTACTCACATTATTCTACCCTATAAAAATCCGTTTTTTTTACCCGTTCAATCCGTTAAATCTGTGCCTGCCTGGCAGTTCCTTTCAAAAACACATCCACCAAAAAAAATCAGCGAGTATCATCACACATCATCCAAAAAAAATCAGTTTAAATCCACCCAAATCAGCGACCCGCCTGCGGGTTCCGCGGTCTCTAAGCAGGTTCATCACCAAAACCGCCCCCCCGCGGGGTCCCCCCCCCCCCCCCCCCGGGGGGGGCTCCCATCTTCACCACCTGCATCCCCACTTCCCCATTCACATACAAATAATACAATCCCGCCTGTAAATCCCCACCGGTAATCGTAATTAAATTATCCCCCTCTACATCATCTTCCGCAACTAAATTCCCCATCACATCATACAACATCCACGAATCAATTAATCCCTTCTCACTATTCAAATAAATATTTTCAGTAAACGGATTCGGATAAATATTAATATCATTTTTTAATAAAGGATTTGTTTCAATTCCGGTTAATTCATCCAATCTATATTGACTAAAAAACCGCCATATTTCTCTGCAGGCATTAATATCTAAATTCGTCACCCCTAAAAATGTAACCGCAGTTCCCGGCCATGTATGACCGCCATCAATAATTTTAAATAATTCAACATTAATATCTTTATAACATGCATTGTATACATAATGCTCAGCAGTACATAAATCAGAGGGCACTAAATCCGGAATTGCTGTAAATGTTGGTGCTTCGTTACAATGATTTTGTTTTACCCAATAACTTACAACTGAGTCAACCGGTAAAAATCCGAAAGCACCATCATAAGGTACAGTGCCATCTGCGTTGCCATGAATTTGCATAACAGGTGTATTATGTTGCGGGTCGCAAAACGGCATTCTATCTTCATCAATACTTCCCGCAACACTCGCAATAGCAGCAATACGATTACTTAATTCACATGCAAGGGTATGACTCATAAATCCGCCATTACTCATACCGGTGGAATACACACGATTTAAATCAATATTATATTCGGCGTCCAGACTATCAATTAAAGCACTTAAAAATGCCACATCATCAACACCGGTTCCCGGGGCGATAAAACAATTCCAATATCTTTTGCCGAAAATATCGAAAGTACCATTCGGAATTACAGTTAAAAATCCAGCAGTATCTGCTATCGGATTAAAATTGGCGTATACCGACTGACCAAATGCATCAGAAGTATAACCATGTAAATTAAATACCAGCGGCGCAGGTGTATCCTCCGAATATGCAGCCGGCACATACAAGCGATAATTGCGATAAATACCGCCGGTAAAAATACTGTCGATAATAGTTACCTGCGCGTTAGCTGAAAACATCGCAGCAAGCATAAGGCTGAATAAAATAATTCTGTTTTTCATAATTGTATATACGATTACATAAAGATAAGGGTTTAATTAGCAAATTTGGCAATTAGCAAATTAGCTAATGGGATTGCTGCGCAATATTTTGGGTTGTGATCAAACTTGGAATGTATAGCGTACACAAAATCCGGCTGTTTAATTGGTACATCGGTACATTTTCACATTGGTACATCAATAAGCTGTTTAATCAGCATATTGAGGGAAAATTCCACAATAAATAAATAAATCGCATCATAGAAATCCAACCCGGCGCATTCGCTGAAAGCCTTTTATAATAAGCATTTCAGGAGTATATATTAACATAATTTTAAGTTTGGTTCAATTTTTCGACTACATAATATGAATGCTCACTAAAACCTTGTCAAATGAAAAAAATATTATTTATATGCAGCGCAATTCTATTGAATTTGCATGCATTCAGTCAAAGTAACGCCGGTTTTATGGAGGTTTGAACTATTCAAATGTAACGATGGAATCACCATCCATTTCTTCCGAATCAAGAACCGGATTTCAATTAGGTGCATATGTGCGCTCAGGAAATATTTTATATGGTCAGTTCGGTCTCGAATATGTTACCACCCAAAGCTATTTTTCAATAAACGATTCAAACGATATTTACAATGCAGATGAAGTGAGATGGCATATGCTGAATTTCCCGATTTATGCAGGTTTCAATTTGATACCCGTAGCGGATCGTTTAATAAATGTGCGTGTATATGCAGGGCCGGATGTATCACTTATTTTAAACGTTCCGGTTAATGATTTATCATTTGCGCCCGAAGACTTTGCTAAAGTTCGTATAGACGGAACCGTTGGTGCCGGATTTGATTTATTGTTATTTAGTTTAGATGCAGGATACAACTTCGGTTTAAGTAATGTTTTTTCTGATAATTATAACGGTAAAGCACATTACGCTTTCGTAAACCTCGGATTAAAATTTTAAATAATTGTTGTTGCTGTTCATTTACTAAAATGCGGATATTATTATAAAATAATACCCGAATTTATTAGTTTCGAAAAAGTCAAAATATCTGTTTCCTGTAACGTTGTAAACTTAACTACATCAAACAAAACAATTCATGATCACCACTTGGAATAACTGTTTTTTGTTTAGTAATAATAAAGCCGCAACATTTTCTAAAACAGGATAGTCTTGCCAAGTTGTAATTAATTTTTCTTGTGCAGGTAATTTTCCTTATTGTAATTATTCCCCGATTTTTACCTAAAATATTTACTAGTTTAATTTGCTCAGTGCTTAATAATTGTAATACTGCTGTATCGGTATTTTGCAGATTAAACAAAGTTTTAGTGTTATGATAAACAGCAACGGCATACATTTTCGGCGACATACTTACTGCAGTTACATAAGTGCAGATATTCATATTAAAATGACCATCCGCATAAGTTGCTAGACTGTAAACAGGCTGATCTACAATATTCCAGGGGCGGCGCATATTATTGCAACAAGCGGATTAATTGAATGTTCAAACATCACGTTCCGGGTCATGGCTCGAAATTTGCGCCACCGTTTTTTTATCGATAATAAATACGATAAATAAAACAGCCCAACCGAAAACACTTAAAATGTAGGGTAGGGTATCATGAATTAATGAACCGGCGGACAAATAAAAAGCAACTTATCGCAGCAACAAAAATTCCTGCAATTAATACAACCAGTTTTGAACGAAGCGAATTAATCATTGTATTTATCTTCTTCAAACCATATTTATCTACAAATGCCAATACTGCATTTTTAATAATATCGCGAATCATTCTTGTTTTAGCCAGCTTCTCTTCATAAGTGCCACCTAATCCTGAAGGGTCTTCAAAATCCCAGGCCAGTTTGCTGTGCATTCCGGGAAATACCGGACAACGCTCCGAATTTTTTGCATCACATACTGTGATTACATAATTAAACGATTTGCCCTGTTCATGTAAACTAAACACATCTTTAGTCGGGTTTTTCGAAATATCCATGCCCTCCTCAGCCATTACTGCAATTGCCAAAGGGTTCAAAACACCCGGCTCCAAACCGGCACTCTCCACTTCAAACATGTTTCCCCAAAACGTTTTAAATACGCTTCTGCCATCTGGCTTCTGGCCGAATTATGAATACATAAAAATAATACACGTGGTTTTTGCATATAATTTGATTTAATCGTAATATAACGATAATATAAATTTAATCAGCAACAGTCATTATCTGCTACCGGCCGGGTTAATAAATTGCCTAATACCATTTGCATTTGCTCCCAGACTGCTGAATCAATACAATAACAAATTTTAGCACCTTCAATTTCGCCTTTAATGATTCCGGCTTCTTTCAATTCCTTCAAATGCTGAGAAACAGTGCTTTGCGAAAGGGGCAGTTCTTCTACGATATCACCGCAATAACAACTTTCTTTTTTTAACAGGATCCGTAAAATGGCTACCCTTGCCGGATGCGCCAAAGCCTTGGCGAAATTGGCAATACGGTTGTCTTTACCGAAAATTCCTCTGCTTTAGTTAGTCCCATAATATCGCAATATTACGATAGAATATGCGAATAAACAAAATCACCATCATTAGAAACCGTTTCAATCGAATTAAGTGATGATGTATTTGCAGTTATTTAAAATCGCCTTCACTTATCATTTAGAACCCCTCCGCATTTTATTTTTACAACCGAAAGCCTATATTTGATTATTAAAACCGCTTTATTTAAACCAAACACACATGAAAAAAATTACGCTCCTCTTTCTGAATCTCGTATTTTGCTTCACCTTATTTGCTCAAATTAATATCGACTGGCAATCCAATTCGGTGGGAGCGGAGCAGATGAAATTTATGCTGCATTGGGAACTTCTGACGGCGGTGTTATAACGGGGATTTTCCACCTCAGGAATCAGTGGGAATAAAACAGTTGCATCATACGGGGCTACAGATTATTGGGTAATTAAATACAATGATGCCGGTGCAATCGAATGGCAAAAAGCATACGGTGGTTCCAGTGAAGATTATTTATATTCCATTGTAGAAACCGACGATGGCGGATTTTTATTAGGTGGCTCAAGTCAATCGGGAGCAACGGGAGTTAAAACAGAAGCGCTAATTGGTGTTTCCGACTACTGGATAATTAAAATCGATGCAACAGGAAATATTGTTTGGCAAAATACAATCGGTGGGAATAGTTCAGATAATCTCAATGAAATTGCTAAAACTTATGATGGTGGATTTATACTTGCCAGGTTATTCCTTCTCTGGCATCTCCGGGGATAAATCTGAAAATCCCTATAATGCTTCAAGCGATTATTGGATAGTAAAAATAGATAGTGTTGGCAATATTGTATGGCAAAATACCATTGGTGGAAATAGTACTGATAATCCAAAATCTGTTTATTGTAACCCTGACGGTACCAGTATTGTGCTGGGATATTCATTAAGTGGTGCAACCGGAGATAAAACCGAAGCCAATTTAGGGAATTATGATTTTTGGGTGTTAAAACTCAGTGCAGCAGGTGGTGTATTATGGCAAAATTCGATAGGTGGAAATAATGCAGACATGCCTAATAGTGTTGTACCGGCAATTGATGGAGGTATCATTATTGGCGGTTATAGCGGTTCCGGAATTTCCGGCGATAAAACAGAAGCATTAATTGGTATTTATGATTATTGGATTTTGAAACTCAATACATCTGGAAATATCCTTTGGCAAAATACCATTGGCGGAACATCCGATGATTATTTATTTAAAATTGTACCTAATGTAGCAGAAAATAAATATTTTTTATTCGGCTATTCTTATTCCGGAATTGGTGGTGATAAACAGAAGCCGGAGATGCAACCGCCAATTATTGGATGCTCGAAACAAATTTATCCGAACTATTGTTGGGCAGGAAACCATTCAGGCAACAGGATATGATTTTGGTTATGATGCAAGTATATGTAGATGGTGATTATGTTGTTGGTGGTAAATCAAATAGCGGAATTGGTGGCGATAAAACAGAAAATAATAATGGTGATTTTGATTTTTGGTTAGTAAAAATGACAACCTGTGAAGCAACAACCGAAGTTTGTAATACACTTGATGATGATTGCGACGGATTAATTGATGAAGGCGTGAAAAGTATTTTTTATGGTGATTCAGACGGTGATGGTTTCGGCGTTCCAGAAATTACAATATTGGCATGCTCCGCACCCGAAGGTTATGCAGATATTATTGGCGATTGTTATGATGCAAATCCTGCTATTTATCCCGGTGCTACTGAAATATGTAATGGGGTTGATGATAATTATGCGGATCGGTAGACGAAGGTTTACTCATCACATTTTATGCAGACAATGATGGAGATTCATACGGTGACCCAACAGATTTCGAATTATTTTGTGAGGGTATTGCTGGTTATGTGGAAGCTAATGGTGATTGCAATGATGCTAATAATTTAATTAACCTGGCGCAACAGAATTATGTAATAATATTGATGATAATTGTGATGGAAATATTGATGAAGGTTTAAATGTAACAGTTACAATTTCCGCTTCAGGTCCAACAACAATTTGTCAGGGCAGCAATGTTACAATAACTGCTACACATAATGGCGATGCATTGCAATGGAAAAGAATGGTGTAAATATCGCCGGTGCAACAAGTGCATCATTATTGGTTAATGCCACGGGAAATTATACTTGTATGGCTTACTCCGATTGTGATACAAATACTTCTTCAATAATTACGGTTACCGTAAATAAAAATCCAAAAGCAATAATATCTGCAGGCGGACCAACAACATTTTGTCCAGGTGGAAATGTTACTTTAACAGAAACACCTTCGGTGGATGCACCTATCAATGGTTTAAAGGTGCGGCAGCTATTCCAGGCGCAACAGGAACAACTTATGTGGCTACAACAACGGGTAATTATAAATGTCGCGTGACAAAAACCGCCACCGGATGTTTTAAATTATCGAATGCTATTGCAGTGTTGGTTACGTGTAAAGAAGGAGAGGGGTTGACATCAAATAATATTTCCATTTACCCAAATCCAACTTCCGATAAATTAAATATCGTTGCCGAAAATATTGATATTGCTGATTTAAAAATAATTAACAGCGCAGGTGAAATTGTTCAAATAATAAATAACTGGCAAAACGAAACGGTAGATGTGGCAAATTTACCTGCAGGCATTTATTATTTGCAATTGTTAAGCGAAACAGAAATCTTTCAGCAAATATTTGTGAAACAATGATGGAAATGAGTGATGAACGATGAGTAATGAGTGGTTTATCGTAAAGATTGAATTAAGTTTATGACTTTTATTTTTTTCTAAAATTGACATTATTTAAACAGCCGAAACCACGGAGCAACACAGAGGAAATACACAAAGGTCACGGAGAATTTCGGCTAAAATTGTTATTTATTGTGATTAATTTTCAATAAATTGTATAATTAAATTTTTTCGAAAAATTCTTTGTGTTCTTTGTGGGCTGTTTCCTCCGTGCACTTTTGTGGTTTCGGCTGTTAAGGTGGAATTAAATTAATACTGAGTGGTTTATCGAAAAGATTGAATTAGGTTTATGACTTTTTCTTTTTTCTAAAATTGACATTATTTAAACAGCCGAGACCACGGAGCAACACAGAGGAAATACACACAAAGGTCACGGAGAATTTCGGCTAAAATTGTTATTTATTGTGATTAATTTTCAATAAATTGTATAATTAAATTTTTTCGAAAAATTCTTTGTGTTCTTTGTGGGCTGTTTCCTCCGTGCACTTTGTGGTTTCGGCTGTTAAAGGTGGAATTAAATTAATACTGAGTGGTTTATCGAAAAGATTGAATTAAGTTTATGACTTTTACTTTTTTCTAAAATTGACATTATTTAAACAGCCGAAACCACGGAGCAACACAGAGGAAATACACACAAAGGTCACGGAGAATTTCGGCTAAAATTGTTATTTATTGTGATTAATTTTCAATAAATTGTATAATTAAATTTTTTCGAAAAATTCTTTGTGTTCTTTGTGGGCTGTTTCCTCCGTGCACTTTGTGGTTTCGGCTGTTAAAGGTGGAATTAAATTAATACTGAGTGGTTTATCGAAAAGATTGAATTAAGTTTATGACTTTTCTTTTTCTAAATTGACATTATTTAAATAAAAAAAGCCACTAAAAAACGCAAAGATTATTTTACAATCTACTTAGCGTTCCTTAGTGGCCTTCGCGACTCCGCGGTTATGGCTGTTAAATAATGAGATTAATTTGATTTTAATCACTCATCTCTCATCACTCATCCCTCATCACATTACCATAATCTTCTGAGAAACAGTTTGTTCACCACTTATTAAGGTTACGATATAAAGTCCGGTGCAAATGATTCCAAGTTTAAATCAATTTTATTAGTGGAGTTATAATTGCGTGTGATTAATTGTTTGCCATGTGAATCAGACACCTGAACCAAAACCGGCTCGATGAAGTATATTCAATACGCAATACCGATGTAACAGGATTAGGATATACATTTAAGCTGGAAGCCAATTCCTGATTTATTGATGTGCTGGCATATTTATTTTTTGCAAATTGCGAATTATCACAAACAATTTCAGAAACTAAACTTGGAATAAATCCGGATACATACGTATCGGTTAAGGTATTTATCGCAACCATTTTAAGCAAATTGGTAGTGTCGATGGCTGCAATTAAATACTTGCTGGTATTTTGATCAAAACAAGACGAGCCACCTACGTAGTATGGGAATTCAGCTAAATCGACACGGTTAATAATATCACCGGTTACTGTATTTATTTCAATAACATATCTTCCACTGAAATTAAATAACGTGTCGTAAGTATCATTTAAAGCGAATAATTTATCATTCTCATTATCATAATTAACACCAAAAATATTATTTATTGGTGCTGTAGTATTTAAAATAGTTCTTGTATATGAAAAAACACTATCTCTCACCGAAATGGCATATAAACCTATAGCAGGATCATTCGTGTAGCCTACATAGTAAATAATACCATTGTTGGAATCAAAACCAATTGCATCAGTAACAATACCAATCACGCCGGGCTCATTAATAATACCAATTAAACTATCTTCATTCGTGTTCACATTTAATTCGTAAATGCTGATATTTTCATCCGTTTCCATAATGAGGTTATACATTTTTCCGGTGCTCATATCAAATTCTGATATATTGGAATATGCAGAACCATCAACAAGATTTTCTTCAGCAGTTCCCGAATTAAAAGAATACAAACCCGAACTGTCGCCCGAAATTCCCGTTAAATAATAATTCGCATTGTATGCATCAAATGCTGATGAAGAAAAATAATAACCATCCAATAATGATGGTGTTACAGTTACCGACAAAGAATCAAACGCCTCCCACTGAACAACGTCAATTTTAGCAGTTGAATCGTTAACGGAAGCTCCGATAAGGGTGATTTGTGCACTTACAGCGGCATTGAGGACAAAAACAGCCGCTAGGCTAAGTATTAGTTTTTTCATGATTCTAAGTTTAGTCTCCTAACACCGGGAAGGCGGGATTGTTCACGTTTGGCATACTTTTCTTTATTAACAAGGGTTTTAAGCCCGTCTCCCGGGGTTTGTTGTCGTGGAGTTTCCAACTCCAGACGCCACCCCGGTCTCTGACCGCATTAAACGAGCGATCCCAAATTACCTGCAAGTAGAATCTAATGGAATTTCAATTTTTCAAAATTCCTTTTGCAAAATGCGAAATTTTGTAACTACGGCTTTACCCCAAAAATTCGTGCATAAGGTTTCACCACCTTTTTTATAATCCGAAAAAATATCGGTGGCGGACCTGCAGGAACAGAGTCGAACAATTCATCCAACACACAAATTTTTGCAAACATTTTTAATGTAAGCCCATTCGATTGCATTAATGGATATAACTGATCAAGCGAATAAACAAATTCAACAGGCACAAAATCTTCCGGTTTTTCTGAACGCAGCACAACTTCGTTATTGGTAGTATTCCACATTTTATGGTAAGCCCCTGCGGGAAAATTAATGCGTCCACCTGCACCAACCTGTTCCTCTTTTCCATTTAATTTATAATTCAAAGTGCCACTCACAACACTAATAGTTTCATGCATATGTTCGTGCATATGTTCAGGCGGCCCCGCTGCATGTGGCGCCAAAGTCAGTTCACAAAAAACTTTATTTCCTTCCTGCCGTAAAATTTTTTGGGTAATACCTTCACCCGTTGAGGTATATGTTTGACCCGCCTTAAAATAATTATTCAACTCCGGTTTTTTCAACGGGAATAATAAATTATAAATAACAGGTAAAATTAAAATGCCGCCGATGATATAAAGAATTAACATAACATGTGTGTTTGATAAAGAAAATCAAATATAAACTATAATAACCAAAACATTAAATACCGGCATTTATTTTTTAAAACATTTAATAATTATTGAATATTTTTATTGGAGCATCAACATCCCCCACGCCAGCACAACCCGCACCGGCTTTTCGTTACAACAAACCTCCTAATATAAATTTTTCCAAGTTGTAATAGAGCTCCGTATGAAAATACTGTAGTAATAATGTATTCCTTACTCCCAATCCGGCTGTTAATCAGCACATCAGCACATTAACACATTAGCACATTAGTTCGTTTGTTTTCACTACAATCCGGGCTAGGATATACTTGTATCTAATCTATCACAAAAATTATGGAACCCCGCTGGGGTTCTATCCGATTAGTGGGGGATATTTGTTAAAAATATGCAACCTCTAAAGAGGTTGGTTTTGTGTTTTAGCGAATTTTGGGTTAAACAAGTTACTTTTACCTCATACGGCACGTAAACCTAAAGAGGTTGGTTTTGTGCTTTATCGCATTTTTTTTAAACAAGTCACTCGTGCGTCATCCAACAAGTAAATCTAAAGAGGTTGTTTTTTGCACATTTTTGAAAAAAAAATGGGACTATGTAATACGTGAGGTAAATCTAAAGAGATTGTTTTTTTATGGCATTTTTGAAAAAAAATGTCATGCATGTCTCACCGTTTAGTAAACTTAATCAGTTTATTTAATTGGCATTTTTTGTTAAAAAAATCTCACTCCGTATCATTAAGAAATTAAACGCAAAGTAATTTAATTTACAATCAAAATTATCTTTATTAAACAAATCATAATTGTTCCCACCAGCAATTTTCAACCCCGTTGAAAATTGCTGGTGGCTGTTGTCGTGGAGTTTCCAACTCCAGACGCCACCCCGGTCTCCGACCGCAGTAAATGATAATTTATTTAGGAGCACTAAATAGAATTCACTCTTACTCCACCCTAATCCCCTGCCTGTTTGCTTCACATGCATTGCAATAAAAATTACCATCACAGCCAATTACGCCGGGGCAAGAAGTGTTACAAATATCACCTTTGTGTTCAGCGTGAAATTTGGCATCATAACAACCGGTTGATTCTTTGCTACAGGAAAAAACGAAACAACTTAATATTGTTAAAACAAAGTAGTTGAATATTTTATTAGTTTTTATTAAGTTCATTTTTAATTGGATTTAAATACTACATATTGTTTGTTGGTATTTTAATATCAGTAATTCCGGTTTTGTTTTTGAGTTTATCTACCATCGCAAAAAAACCAACTACGTGTTGGTGACAAATAATTTTTTTATTAGCCGAACGAAGGGTCAGTTGTTGCGAAAATTTGCTGAACTTTATTGAGGTAATTTCATTCAGTGGAATCTCTATTAATTTATTAAACACTGTTCGTTTTGTTACCGCTTCAACCGTAAGCCGAAATTCAACCCTGCGTTGATGAAACACCATAAACCCGCCTGAACCGAAAAAAAATAAAAAAAAGAATAATATTAAACTCCAGTCGCCGGGTTTATAATCGTGTATGCTTAGGCCTATCATAATTAATCCGAGCGCAATAAAAATAAAACCTAAATACCGGTACACATTCGGCATCTTAAATAAATCATCACCCGCTTCGGTTTTAAGGGGTGCCGATGCTGAAGCTTTATTTGCTAATGCAATTACAGCGCCAATTGCTAAAGCCGTGATTATATTTCCAATAATTGAATCCATACATGAATATTATTTAAAACCTAATTTGGTGAGCTGAAAAAATCTAGTTTTCATCAGATTCATTTTTAATTGGATTTACATTCTAAATATAGTGTGTTGTTATTTTAATATCAGTAATTCCGGTTTTGTTTTTGAGTTTTTCTACCATAGCAAAAAAACCAACCACTTGTTGGCGACAAATAATTTTTTTATTAGCCGAACGAATGGTCAGTTGTTGCGAAAATTTGCTGAATTTTATTGAAGTAATTTCATTCAAAGGAATCACTATTAATTTATTAAACACAGTTCGCTTTGTTACAGCTTCCTCCGTAAGCCGAAATTCAACCCTGCGTTGACGAAACACCATAAAACCGCTCGTAACGAAAAAAAATAAAAATACTATTAAACTCCGGTCGCCCGGTTTATAATCCCGTATCCTTAGGCCTGTCATAATTAATGTGAGCGCAATCAAAATAAAACCTAAATACCGCATACATTCGGAATCTTAAATAAATCATCACCCGCCTCGGTTTTAAGGGGTGCCGATGCTGAAGCTTTATTTGCTAATGCAATTACAGCACCAATTCCACCAATTGCTAAAGCCGTAATTATAATTCCAATAATTGATTCCATACGTAAATATAATTTAAAACTTAATTTGGTAAACTGAACAAGCCTCCATACACATATCAATTGCCATCCAAACCAACCATTCCAATAATTGTAGGATAATTGTTATCGGCAATAAAATCAAATTCCGGATCGCGGGCAACTTTCGTTATTTTTTTCTCAGGTTCTTCCGCAATTTTTCAATATCTTTTATCTCATTAATTTTTTCACTGTCCATTTGTAATAATTTAAACGCAATATTTTCTTTACTAACAAAATAAAAGTTGAATCGCCATCACTTTCTTTAAATCCATTGTTAATGGGCGATAAAATATTAACGGTATCACCCGTCTCCTGCGAAACAGCTATGATTTGAACATAATAATCCATATTCTTATTGTAGTTTGGTCCCTGACTGCTATAAATGAGTTTTATAGGCTCTTTATCTTTCAGGGCTTGCTCATCCATATGAAATTTTTCAATATCCCAATATTTATATTGGTTATTGCAACTGATAATTACAAAAACGAATAGCACAAAAACGGTGGCAAATTTTATTTTCATGGTTACAAATTAATACAACTAAGGTATTTTAAAATAAACAAAATTGCAAATGTAAGCTGCCTTGCTTATAAAGCTCCCTTCCCAATCCCGGCATAGTCTAAATCCTGTAACAGGTGCAACTACATGGTTTGTAATTGGTCATATATTTAATATCTTTATAATCATAAACCCGATATGAGCACGTATACTTCCCGCAACAGCAATGTAAATTGCAATCGGTTATCCATTTATGCGATAATTTATTGTTGCTATACATTGTTTTTCCATCCCGTAATATAGCTTATGGCCAACAATTCAACTGGGGCTGGGCCAGTCAGGTGCATGGAAATTACAACGATGAAATTCAAAAAGTGAGCACTAATGCAAAGGGTGAAATGCTTGTTTCAGGAGCGTTCTTTAGTAGTGCCATTCAATGGGGCGATACTATGCTTATAAATCCCTACGAAAATGATGCAGTCGGAGTTTATTTTGGAAAAGTAAATACACAGGGGAATTAAAATGGGCTAATAAAATATTTTGTGCCCCCGGCTACTGGGAAACAGATTTATTTTTTAGAGATGCTGATATAAATAATTTTGGTGAGAGTTTTGTTGCAGGTCATATTACCTACTATGGAATTATGGTTGATACCTTAATTCTTAATGTTGAAGGTGGTGATGATAGTAACAGCGGATTTGCTACACGTTTTGATGCAAACGGAAAAGTATTGTGGGCACACGTTTATGAGAGCGGTTGCGATGTTGCCAATATCATAGCGGATAATTACGGCGGCTTTTATATTACGGGAACCCTAAGATATTATGCGCAAGTCGATTTTGGTGATACCATTTTATATAACCCTTTAACTGAAACTCAGGCTTATATTGCGCATTACAATAGCAATAATGTTGTTGATTGGGCTAAATTAATACAAGGAAATATTAATGAAATTCACGGGCAGTCAATTAAAAATGACGAAATACTCATTTATGGTGATTATGAATCATATGTAGAGGTTAATCAATTAACCATTGATGATTTCTCAATAACTTGTATGTCGGAAACTGCAAATTGTAGTTTCTGGGGTAAATTAAATATAAAGGGTGAAGTGCAGTGGTTGAACAATGTTGCTGATGAACCAATTACCGTTTATAACCGATTTGAAGTGAAGGACGGTTACAAACAATTTATTTCGTTCGATAGTCCGTACATTACAGTATTGGGCGATACAGTGTATGGTGATGCTGAATATTATTATTCAAATCGCATGTTGTCGTTTGATAAAAATGGATTTTTTTTAGGAGCTGATATAATGCCTCAACAAATTGGGAATGCAGCGAGCCAATTGTATATGGCACCAACCGAAATTGGTATGCTACATTAAATTTAATTGATTCGGTTTCTTGTGGCGAAAATATTATTTATAACACTTCAATCAAATCTGACCCTGTTGTTTTGGAATTAGATGATGCATTCAACGCTATAGATTGTTATCATCAGGAATTGGAATATTCCAGTCATAGTCCTGTAATTAACTGGGACAGATTCGGTAATAAAGTGATGACCGGAAGTTTTAGTGGTGATACACTTCAATTTGGTCCGGATGTTTTAACAAACCTGCAGTTGCGATTTCAATATGATGCATATATCGCTTATGAAAATCGTTGCGATACCGTTTTATCATCTTTAACGTTGCAGGATAATGTGCTTAAAGCACCGGATGGTGTTGGATGGACCTGGTATGTGAACGATAGTTTAATGATGGAACAAACCGGTCAGGTTATTTTGCCCTTGTATTCCGGCTACTATACTGCAAGCGCAACACAAGCTGATGGTTGTGTTAAATGGACAAAACCAATTTGGTTTGATAGTAATATTGAACCCGGTCAAATTTTTATTTATCCGAATCCATCAAGCGGAAATTGCACCATCTTGTTGCCCGAAGTAATTACTTATTGTAATATTTACAATATCTCCGGTCAACTTGTTTATACCTGTTTGCCAAATACAAAAATCACACTCGAATTAAACAATCTGGCATCCGGCACTTATTTTATTAAATCCGGAAATGAGCAGCATGTGTATTCATCAAAATTCATTATCCTTTAAATTATTGGTATGTCAAAATTTACCCTTACAGATTACGCTATTTTTTCTGCCGTTTTTTTACAAACACAAAACCTGCAGGCAGAAGTTATTCATGTTGATATTGAACCGGACGTTGTTTTAGATGATGACGGTGAACTATATCTTTTAGATTTTGATCAGGATGGTAATAATGATTTCAGGTTTGTACACGATCAAGGAGGCTATGCTCCTGATTATGGTTCAGTGAATTTTTATTTTGATCGGGTATTTGCCGGTGTTGTAAATTATAATAATTGGATTGCAGGAACATATTTTACAGTAGGAAGTGTTATGTATAGTTCATTTATGACCTATCGCCCCTACATGATACCGTTTGCATATCCAATCGGTGTAATGTTGAGTTTTCAGGATGGTTATGCTCAACTTGCAGCGGAATTTGTTGTTGATTCGGCCGGTGAATTTTATAATGAAGAAGGAAAGTGGGTAGCAGGAGGCGAAGCATTTTTCGGTATCCGCACAAAACGCGACGAACATTATTATTATGGTTGGATACGCGCCACAGTTGCCGATTCCGCAAAATCAATAGCCCTTCACGATTATGCCTATGAAACAATTGCAGATAAAACCATAATTGCCGGTGATAGTTTAGGCACCATGTCCGTTTCCACATCATCATTGCAACCAATAAATATCACCTGCAACGGAACAACATTATTTATTCAAACAAATGAATCATATAATATTAATCAAACCGAATTAATTATTTATGATTTATCCGGCAAACAAGTTTTTAGCAAACAATTATCCGCAGGCAATCAATCAATTCAACTCCCACTGCAAACCGGAATATATATCGCAACCTGTAATTATAATGGTGATATAATTTCCAAAACAATTTCAATCCTCTAATCCCAAAGGAGCACTAAGCAAATTGTAATAATTGGAGCATCACCATCCCCCACGCCATCAAAATCGTTGCCGGCTTTTCGTTGCAACAAACCTCCTAATATAATTTTTCCAAGTTGTAATAGAGCTCCGTATGAAAATACTGTAGTAATAATGTATTCCTCACTCCCAATCCGCTGTTAATCAGCACATCAGCACATCATCACATTAGCACATTAAGTATGTTTGTTTTCACTACAATCCGGGCTAGGATTTACTTGTATCTATTCTATCACAAAAATTATGGAACCCCGGGGCCTAGGGGTTCTATCCGATTTTAGGGGATATTTGTTAAAAATATGCAACCCCTACCTCATCCGGCAGGTAAATCTAAAGAGGTTGGTGTTGTGCTTTAATGCATTTTTTTTTAAACAAGTCATTCTTGTCATTAGGTGGGTAAACTTAAAAGGGGTCTATTTTAATGTTATATAAAAAAGCAATTAATTTTTGACAAAACTATATACCTTATTAGAAGCTTCTGAATTGAGACGAATAAAATAAATTCCAGTTGGATAATTTTGCACATTTAATTCGTATTGTGTAGCCACAATCGTAGTATGAAAAACAATCTGACCATTTACATTCATAATGGAAAAGCCTGATTCAGCTTTAATTTGGCTACTCCATAATAAGGTTATTTTTCAGTAGTTGGATTTGAGATAGTATAATATCTTCTGTTTCGTAAACTGCAACACCTACTAACCCTTCATCTATTAATAAATTGCAATTATCATCTAAGGAGTTTAATATTTCCGGTGCTCCCGGATAAATATCATCATTGGTGTCATCACAGTCTGTGCTATCAGTTGTATATCCAATCAAAAATACATACAGGTAAAAGAGTCAATTGCAGGATTGCCAAAATCATCATGATCCGCATCTTTGAAAAAATGATATACTGGCAAATCTTCATTTATCAAACCATTGCAATTCTCATCCAGGTTATTACATGTTTCGATACCTCCCGGGGTGAATAAATGAATTTAAATCATTACAATCAGTGCTGTCTGCAATAAACCCCACGGTGCCCGGGCATGCTAAAGTGTCGACTGCTGCATCACCATATGAATCATTATCGAGGTCGGCAAACAGTAATACTTTTTCTGCATCATCATCAATAAGGCCATTGCAGTTATCATCAAATGTATTACATAACTCCGGAGCTCCGGTAAATAAATGAAAATTCATCATTACAATCAGTGCTGTCAAATACATAATTTAAATATGATTCGCATGACAAAATTGTATTATTAGCATCACCATAACCATCTAAATCAAGATCTAAATAATAAAGTGTGTGCATGGCATGCCAATTTAACTATCCAATAATCGCTTGTGGTAAACAAGCCAAGATTATCTTCAGATTTATCACCGTAAGCATCAGAATTCGAATACCCGCCTAATATATATCCACCATCAATCGTTGATGCACCTGAATAAATATAGTCAATTTCACCGCTTCTGATTATATCTTTGCCACTCAATTATTTGTCCGGTAGAATCTAATTTTAGTATCCAATAGTCGATACCCCAAACGCCACCTTCCATATCGCAACCACCGGGGAACTTGAATAACCAGTTAAAAATAACCGCCATCATCTGTTTGTTCAATATTTCTTAAGTAATCTTCATATCCTGCGCCAATGTCATTTTTGCCACTCAATTTCACCAACAGCGTTTAGTTTACAATCCAGTAATCATATCCATAATAACCGCCAATACAAGTATTTTCATTTTTATCACCGGATATATCCTGAAGTTGAATATCCACCTAAAATATATCCACCATCCTGAGTTTGTTCAAGATCAAATAAATAATCCGGAACGTTGCCTCCAATAGTATTCTGCCATTCAATATCACCAATCGAATCAATTTTATAACCCAATAATCTATGTCTTCATACATTACTATACATTCACACCCAAGATTATAAAAGGGATATTCCCGCCAACAGATGGTTCCGTTTTATTCCCTCGATATTTCGGATGAGGAATATCCGCCAATAATATATCCACGTCGTCTGTAATTTCAAGACTTGTCAGGTGTTCATCATCATTTGCCGCCAAACGTTTTATCCCACAAAACATCACCAACAGCATTTAATCTGACAATCCAATAATCATTAATTCCAAATCCTCCTCGGTTTTATCTCCTGAAATATTTGAAGAAGATTCACCACCAAGAATAAATCCGCCATCTGCAGTTTCACGTATACACTTTAGTTCATCCCGCGCAGTGCCACCAATTGTGTTTTGCCATAATATATTACCTGCTGTATCCAGTTTTAATATCCAATAGTCTGCATCTCCAATGTTCGCTTCAGTTTTATCACCGAAACACCTGGTTGAGTATCCGCCAACAATGTAACAGCTATCATGCGTAATCTCAACACAATTTAAATAATCTGACCCCGATCCACCAATGGTATTGTCCCATTCAACTTCACCCCATGGTGTCAACTTTACAACCCAGAAATCGCCCCAGGAGCCACCCATAAAGGCCTCGGTTTTGTCAGCGCCTACTTCCGACCACGATATACCTCCGGCAATATAACCGCCATCAAAACTTTGTTTAATACAATTTAATCTGTCATCACTGGTGCCGCCTATTGAGTTTTCCCACTCAATTTCCGGGGCCTGTGCCAACGCAGTTCCCATGTAAAGCAGGGAGCATACGGTTAAAATAAATAAAGTGAATAAGATATTTTTCATAGGGTATTTAACTTCAAAAATAATTAATCTAAAGGTGTTTTAGGTATAATTTTAATTGATGATACTATTTCATCACTTCTATATCGTAGCATCTTTTTCGCTGTTAAAATATAAATTGAACAAATAAATACCACCGCTGAACATGGTTTGACCAGTCAATACAATCGGTAATAACATAAAACCAAGGCAATAAGATAGGAGCGGAATTTTTGTAAAACTTTTCATTGTTGTGTTTTTGGTTTAATAAAGGTATAATATATTGATCAAATATTACTATAGATTTGGGTAAATTCAACGTGTGGCATTAGTTACATAATGAAATCAATTGCTTTTATTAATATTTTATTGAAGTTTATAGTGGTGTGGGTTTATAAATTATTTTTGGAGCATCACCATCCCCCACGCCATCAAAATCGTTTCCGGCTTTTCGTTACAACAAACCTCTTAATATAATTTTTTCGTTGTATGAGCCCTAAAAAACAGGTAATAATGTATGCTCACACCGGCTGTTAATCAGCATATCAGCACATCATCACATTAGCACATTAAATATGTTTGTTTTCACTACAATCCGGCTAGGATTTACTTATATCTAATCTATCACAAAATTATGGAACCCCTTTAGGGGTTCTATCCGATTTTTAGGGGGGATTTTTGTTAAAAATATGCAACCCCTACCTCATCCGGCAGGTAAATCTAAAGAGGTTGGTGTTGTGCTTTAACGCATTTTTTTTTAACAAGTCACTCTTGCATCATTCGGCAAGTAAATCTAAAGAGATTGTTTTATGGCATTTTTTGTTAAAAAAATGTCACTATTGTAAATCGCGAGGTAAATCTAATGAGGTTGTTTTTATGGCATTTTTGAAAAAAAAATTCATACATGTCTCACCGTTTAGTAAACTAACTCAGTTTATTTAATTTGGTATTTTTTGTTAAAAAAATGTCACTCAGTATCATTAAGAAATTAAACGCAAAGTAATTTAATTTACAATCAAAATTATCTTTATTAAACAAATCATAATTGTTTTACCAGCAATTTTCAACCCCGTTGAAAATTGCTGGTTGCTGCTTCGTGGAGTTTCTAACTCCAGACGCCACCCGGTCTCCGACCGCAGTAAATCGGTGCCGCGAAATGAACAATAAAAATCACTTCCAAAATGAAATTAATAATTACCGAATCCGATTTAACCAATGAACCCCTCATCACTCATCATCTCATCCTCATCCTAACCCACAACTGATATATGTTTTGGTGAACCTAACCCACCGCGTTCTTGCCACGTTATTGAAGCATGTAAACCCGCAATTTCTAAAAATCCATTCGTCTCACCAAAAATAGCTTCGCCAAACGATTGTGTTAAAAAACGAATTGCAACAACATTATCAATTTTATCTACTTTTAATTGACTGATATAATTTGGAATTTCTGTTTTTATGGCATCAAATAAATCCATATGTTCATGACTGCGAATTTCAGTTTCAAATCCATTTAACGACGGACTGTTAAACCGAAGATGCAGGCAATATTCAACTTTCAAAATCAGTTTTTTGTATTTCCAAGTTTCAGTATGTAATTCATTTCTTCCCAATTATAATAATCAATCAACATTCAGGCATCTTGTTTCATCCAGATTAACCGAAATGATATCACTATCATGAAAGTTCAATTGGTCTAAAATTAAATTAAAATTTTCCATGGGTGGTGCATTTGGTTTTGGTGTTGTTTCGTGGTTTAATAATTTGAAACTATGTCGAAATTAAATAATAAAACGCAAAACCCTGTAACCTTTGGAGCGAATTGATTTGTTATTTTAAATGTATCACTTCCAATACGAATGAGTTAAACCATCCCATGTCCGAGCAGGCTTCTTGCGCCCCAAAAAAATAAAAAAACCGCAAAACCCTGCGACATTTAGGAAACGGAATTGCGCTATTACTAAAATATATCACATGGAGTATCTTGAGGTTAAGCCATCAGCGTTTGTAACAGTTATTCAATAAATAATTTATTTGTTGCAAAAGCCTTGCCGTTTTGATTAAGTTTTATTAAATAAAGACCAGAAGCTAGTAAACTGCAATCGATGGTTATAGAATTACTTGTAATATCATATTGCCCAACTTTATGACCATCATAAGTAAATATTTCAATGAATGCATTTGAATAATTTATTAAATTCGTTTCGAAATTTAAAACTAACTTTGATCCTGATTGAGTTATTTGGAATTCAACTTCCGAATTATTTTCTATTTGAGTGTTGGTTGGCATCACAAAGAACCATCAGAATAATAACAACCAATGTCAAAATAATAGGTGTAAAGGGGAGACATAACAAACACCATAATATGTTTCCACCAGGAATTAATGCATCTCCATAAATATCCTTTTCCAAACCAACAAGAGCAATAGTATAAGAATCGGCTCCTGTGGCGGGCACATCAATATACGACAAAGTATCTATTACATCAGTAATATCAAAATAGGTTCATAATCCGAGATAATGCTGCGATAAAGAATATCTGAAGGTTTAACATCATCATCGGAGAATGTCATTTCTATGCCACCTAATCCTAAAGTTGCATCGTAAGTATGATATGTAATATTACCACCAATATGACACCAACTATTCGAAACAGTTGTCCACTTACTCGGACTTGACAAACTTAAATTACTTGTATCACCCGGTGGCGGTATTACCATGTATAAAAAAATATAGTCTTTGAAGGTATCGAATGTAGATCCATCAATGGTGAGCAATGTTTCAGGAAGCTGATGTGTTATATAATATGGCTCCACACCTCCGCCCATAGAAAATTCAGCATAACGATCAGGACTAAGTGCAAGTGCAGCCGCAACATTAAAACTAATTAGATTAGCCGGATTATCGATAGCAAAATGCGCAACTTATAATCTTCGTAACCCGAATAATAAGGTCTGGTAAATCCAAATTCATTGAATGAGTCGGCATCATTCATATTTACCAATTTTAAGTTGAAGTTTTTATTAATATTTCCCGGATCGCAGGTAATAGGGGCATCCGGTATTTGATACAGCGTATTCATATATGTCAATTGGAACTCCCGGGCCAACATAACAATCGTTTACAGCAATGTCATGTGAACTCAATCTAAGCCACCCAAAATGTGTAGAATCTTCAATATTAAGTTTTAGCCCAATAAAAGTTGTTTCGCCTCCAATCCAGGTAGCATCTGCATCACAACCTGACCACCATGATACTGAAATAAAACGATATAATCGTAATGTTTCAACTGATGACCAATCGAGTGCATCCGAAATTAGCGCACCATAGTTAAACCCATCAGCAAATGAACTATCTGCTGCTATTGCTATTACATCACCAAATATATGAATATCCACTTCATCATAATAGAAGTCGTAGTTATAATACAACATTACATCGTCAATGCCATTTGCATTAATATCAATATAAACGCTATCATCATGGCTATATGGAGAAATATTTGTGATACGTATATCCGGTTCCGGATTAGTAAGCATAACTTGTCCGCGCAAATTTGTTGTGCCCAATAAAGCTAGGGCAGAAGCGGAATATTCTAAATATCTTGGTTTCATTTGTATGGGGTTTTTATTTTATAGGTTGCTGTTTTAAATCATCATAATTTTTTTTACAAAATTTTTCCCTTCTTGATTTATTACTACTAAATAATTTCCATTAGTGTGCAAAGGAATTTGTGTATGAAGCATTTCAATATTACCCGTGTAAATTAATTTTCCAGTAATATCAAAAATTTCCATTGTTGTATTTGTATGTAATTGTGTCAGGTCAATAATAATATTCGACGCGCTGCAATAAATGTTTACACCGGATAAAATATTTTCGTTGATGTCAACATGTCCTCCCGCTTTATCGGCCGTTTCAACTGCCCAATCACAAAATGTTTCATAGGCGAAATCTTTAATTACAAATTGCTCGTTTGAGTCCACAACCGCACATCTAATCCAACCATAATGCAAACAGTCATGCTCATCGTAAAATTGAATACCGGCGTATCGGTCCTCACCGTGTAATAAATTATAATTCCACGGATTAATCAAATTGGAATAAAACCAACCACCAATTGGAGCATAAGAAGTAGCAGTAACTCCTCTTTCTTTATATGCAATATGTGCCTGACTGGTATCCACATGATTAAATGCATACATATTAACCCATTCCCATGACTCGAGTGGTTTTAAACCTGCAAAAGAATATACCGTACCCTTAGAGGTAGATGTAACAAATTGTGTTACCATCGCATTATTGCCAAAATAAAGCGCATGCATATTTATAACTGAATCCAGTATAGAGGAAAACGAATATGATTCGTAATAACCACCCCATACAGCATACTTACCTGTATGCACCGAAAAACGAAAATCATATATTCCGTTCAAATCCAGGTCGAGGTCAAAGTCAACATCATTTTCCAATACAATATCAGGAACAATGTCTGTGTACACAATTTCTGCTTCAACATTGTTTTTTGCGAATAAAAACGAAGCCGCCATTAGGGAATAAGCGGTCAATTTGTCGTGTTTCATGATATGGAAATTAAGTTAAAGTTAATAAATTCCAATTATTGTTCAAAATAATTATTCGAATAATTTCCACAATGAGCCGTGATTTTAACCCATTGGGTATAGGCTAAAAAGGCTCTTTAAATACTCCGAATTTATAATATCAACCAAAATTTTTGAAGCATCACCATCCCCCACGCCAACAAAATCGTTGCCGGCTATACGTTGCAACAAACCGCAATTAAATTTATGTTCAAAACCGGCTGTTTAATCAGCACATCAACACATTAGCACATCAGCACATTAATTGGTTTGTTTCCACTACAATCCGGGCTAGGATTTACTTGTATCTATTCTATCACAAAAATTATGGAACCCCTGCCTAATCGGTAGGTAAACCTAAAGGGGTTCAACATTCCTTTGATTGGCATTAGGAGGCTAAAAATATTCAACCCTTAAAGAGGTTCAACCCCGTTGAAAATTGCAGTTGCTGTTGTCGTGGTGTGTCTCGCCTCTAGGTGCTAAATCGGTTTCTCGACTAATTTAATATGTTGCAAACATTTTAATAAATACAACATATTTTATTGCTTAATAACTCGTTTGGTATAATACCGTCCATCCCCAAATGCGATTTTTATAAAATAAATGCCGGCTGCAAAATTGGTAATATCAATTGAGGCTTGTGAACCATTAATCGGTTGGGTCATAATGATATCGCCTACAAGATTTACAATCGAAATTTCATTTGCATCGGCAACTCCTGAAATATGAAAAATGCCGGAACCCGGATTTGGTGTTATGGCAATTAAAGCATTTATGTTATCATCAATATTAACTATTGCTGCTTCAGTAATTAATATTCTGCTGTAATAAACATCCTCTTCCCCATTTAATGTATTTGACCATGCTAAATGTGCGCCTTTATCATCGGAAGTCATATCAAAATAATCACCCATTTTATTTTGTGAGGGATAACCGACATGCGGATCAAATGATGAAGATAATTTCATATTTGCCGACCATGTTTCACCCTGATCAACAGAATAACAATAATAGAGTGACGAATAATCATCACCACCACCATCGCGGGTGTCGAGCCATATAACATCTATTCTGCCATTTGGTGCTACCGACATGGTACCAAACCAATGTGTATTGCCATCATTTTTTTCATCGTTAATCCAAATAGGATCTGTAAATGTTAGACCCCCATCAATGCTTTTTGCAAAAGCCACATCACCTTCATCCGGACCACTGTAAGGAGCAACCGAAGCTAAAACATAAATATTTCCATGTCCGGGTCCGCCTGAGCGATCAATATCAATATTTGCCTGTCCTAATAATCCTTCTGGATTAATACCACCAAATCCACCCAAATTGCCATTTAAATCCACAAATACCGGTGCATCCCATTCAATAGTTGCACCCGGAATTTGCGCATTAACCGAACGCGTAACTGTTAACGTTGTTGAAATTCCGCCACCGACCACATATAAATATCCATCGGCATCAACTGCCGGCATACCGTAATAAGGCTCAGCTTCAATATATTCACATGATTCATAACTTGCGTTGCCATCTGTTGAGCGTGTAAAATTCCCGTAGGTACATGCAGTATAATCAACCGTCCAATTGGTATAAATATTTCCGCTACCTACGCCGTTAGTGCGGTCAATGGCCATCCATTGTTTATCACCACCATAGGCATATGTGCCCGCATCCCAGGTGGCGCCACCATTTGTGCTTTTGTACACATCACATTCCCAATCGGGGTAAGGTGTGAGACTATTGTAATAAAAATTGCCCTGCAAATCATAATCTAAAACAGGGTCCGAACGGAAATTACCTTCATCAATTATCGACATATTCCATGTAGCCCCTCCGTCATTCGAATATGACCAACCCGCTTGTCTGAAATTACTTGCTATATCATCAAATTGCCGCCATCCAATTGCAATATGTAAAGTGTCGTTAATATCAATGGCAATGCTGGGTTCATTTGCCGCATCATCAACAATATTTGACGCCGCATCATTCAAATTCACCTGCATGGTTCTAATGGAAACAATAACAGTATCACCTTCTACAATACGTTGCTCAAAAAAAGGAGCAGTCGTTTTTTTATTATCCCACCTGTTGCGCAGGTAAGGGCTCTGAAGGCTTTCATTTTCAAATTTTTGTTCATTTGCGCGTATGGTAGTTTGCGCAAATAGTTGCGGTGACTGCACTAGTGCCAAAGCAATAGCAGTAGCTAAAATTGTTTTCATGGTGGAAATTTAAAACTAATTTATGTCATAATTGTTACGACATATTTCAAAAGATGAAAATATATAAATTTTCGTTGCATTAATAAATCAGCAACCATATAAAGAATACAATTATCCCAAATCATTTTCATTTTTTAAATTTTGCACTGCTGATGCCTGTAATTGTGTTTCTCTGTCTTTCGATTTCCGCGTTAGGTTCTTGTACCCCAAAAAACACATCCGCTAAAAAATACATCATCCAAAAAAACCTTCGCGCCCTTTGCGTGCTTAGCGATAAACACGCACCCCAAAAAAATAAAACACCGCAAAACCCTGCGAACATACACCTAAAATTTATACTTAATTGGAATACTTAAATCAGTATGTTTTGGAGCATCAACATCCCCCACGCCATCAAAATCGTTGCCGGCTTTTCGTTGCAACAAACCTTCTAATTAAAATTTTTCCAAGTTGTAATGGAGCTCAACCTAAAGGGGTTCTAACTGATTTCAGGGGGATTCTTTTGTTAAAAATATGCAACCCCTGCCTAAGCGGTAGGTAAATCTAAAGAGGTTGGTTTTGTGTTTTAGCGCATTTTATTTTTAAACAAGTCACTTGTGCGTTATTCGGCAAGTAAATCTAAAGAGGTTGGTTTTTTTGGCATTTTTTGTTAAAAAAAATGTCACGCTTGTTTCGCCGGGTAGGTAAACCTAAAGAGCTTGGTTTTTTTGGAATTTTTTATTAAAAAAATGTCACGCTTGTATCTCCACGAAAGTAAACGCAAAGTAATTTAATTTACAATCAAAATTATCAGTATCTACTAAATCATAATTGTTCCCAACTGCAATTTTCAACCCCGTTGAAAATTGCAGTTGCTTGTTGTCGTGGAGTTTCCAACTCCAGACGCCACACCGGTCTCCGACCGCAGTAAATGCGCGATGCAAAATGGATAATAAAAATAACTTCCAAATTGTAATTAATAATTACCGAACTCGAATTAAACACAGAACCACTCATCACTCATCATTCATCATTCATACCCAGCACTCATCCTACTCTCTAATTGATATATGTTTCGGTGAACTTAAATAATCAGGTTCTTCCCAGGTTATTGAAGCGTTTAATCCTGCAATTTCTAAAAAGCCAAAATTTTCGCCGAAAATTTCTTCTCCATAGGAATGAGTTAAAAATCTAATTGCAATTGCATTTTCTTTTTTGTCCTCATTTAATCCTTTGAGGTAATTGGGGAGTTCTTTAATAATTAAATCAAATAATTCCAAACATTCATGACTATGGATTTCTGTGTCAAATGCGCCTAATCCCGGACTATGAAATCTGAGGTGAAGGCAATTTGTCACCTTTAGAATTAGCTTTTTTGTTATCCATTTATCATCAGAGTCTTCATTTCCTTCCCAATTATAATAATCAATTAAAACAATCAGACTTCCTGTTTCATCAAGATTAACCGATATAATTGTACTATCGTGAAAGTTGAGTTTGTCTAAAATTAAATTAAAATTTTCCATGATATGTAAATTCGGTTGTGTTGTTTTTCGGTAATTTGTACATTAATGCTCGTGTGTTATTCCTTTTTGAAATGCGCCTAGTAAGGCAAAGGCGTACTCAATTTCTTTATCCAATTTTATTGCCCATGCTTTTGCAATAGCCGATTTAGAAACATCTTCCAAATTAGTTTCTAAAACCTTTAATATTCTAGCTGAAATAGCTGCAGATTTTTGCAAATATAATCGGGAATTTCTGCCCAATACTTCTGCTGCTATCAACAACTGGTCAAAAGGGTCTTTATCTAAAGTGTCGTAATGCTTTTCTATAATTTCATCCCATTTCAAATTATAATAATGTTGTATGATTTTAAGTATATCTGGAAGATCATCATCTCTCTCTTCAGGACGGTCGCTCCAAGCTATTAATTTTAATATTACCATTCCCTCTAATGGTGGAATGTTGGCGATTTTTTCTTCTATTTCAACCTGCACCGCTTCCTCCATTACTTCACCAAAACCTAACCAATGGAGATCAACGTTTCGCTCATTGAAGTTAACTGTATTCTTTTCCTCTATTTCACCAAAGGGAAGTAAATCAATGGCTATCTTAAACTTTTCCGAATAAAACGTCCATGGTGCTGCAACTTTATTAAAACCTTTAGATGCTAATGCAGCACTGATTTTATCATATGCTTTTATACTCGAAACCATAACAGCAAAATCAATATCCTTAGTACCTCGGCCCGGTTGAATGCCTGTTTTAAGTAATTCCAGTGCAATAGCACTTGCACCTATCAAATAATATGGAATTTCTAACTCACGCATCACCTCGTCAATACAATCAAAGGATTCTTTGAAATAAGGGATGGCTAGCGCTTTATAAGTTTGGTTGGATGTACTCATTGTATATTTTTTGAGCAGTTTCTTTATTTCGTTTTCCTCCCTCCAATATCAAGTCTGTATACACCAGCATAGGTGGTGCAGTTTTATTGGTATTGATTTTCCAAAACATGTCCAGCACTTCTACGGCTCCATTTTTATCAGGCATCAACTTATATTTTTTTATAAGTTCCATTCTATTTTCTTTGGTATAAATCAATAACTTTTCCGGTCTTAAATGTCTAGTGAGCTGATCTGCCGCAGGCTCACCACCCCAAACTGTTTTTTGGGTATCAAACTTTATTTCCTGCCAATTTCTTTTTATGGTATAACGTTCTTTCACCAATTTAGGTCTTAAAACCGTTGCGTATTCTGCTATCCATCTTTCGAATAACGCTTTTTTATTTTCCCAGATATAGGTTTTCTTATTTAATGATAACAGATAGCCGGTTTCTTTCAAACCTTCAATTACCTGTGGGATGTTACCTAAACCTACATTGGCATTTTCCGCTAACGCTCTTTGGGTTAACTGAATAGCTTCTTTGTGTTGTAACAGATAAAATAACACTTTAAGCCCTGTTTTGGTGAATGCCCTGTTTCCTTTGTTTTTTTCTATCTCTAAAGGTTTTTGGGTATCAACAAATAAAAAAAAACCACCCTTTTTAACATAAATATTCCCGTTGGCCTCCAGGTAGGGGATTCCCTTTTGTCGGAATTCTTCTTTGATTTTTGGAAAAAGACGATTGGCTAACAGAAGAAAATGATCATTTTTGCGAAAATCATCTTCCATCTGTTGCAGTTGATATGTTCTTATTTCACGTAAAACTTTGACCGTAAAGACATGTTTACGATGATCCATCTTTAGTTCCAAAACACCATCCAATGGACCTTTGTTGCTCCATTTGGCCTGAATTCCAACGATTTGGTTTAGGTTTTGAAGGGCAATATCTGCGATTTCCTGTTCCATTCTATTTATTTTATGTTCACAAATATACAATGTTCACGTGACGTGAACAAATTTAAAAGGTGAACGAATGGATAACTAAACCTGAACAAACTTTTTTTAAAAGGCATAAACACTGCTCAGACCCGTCATGGTTTGACGTGAAATTGGAATTTATTCCTTCGTAGGTGTCATGCCTGTTATTTTGTAAGGGCGGATGCAATTCGCCCCTACAAAATAACAGACATGACAATTTTTAGAAAAAATTAATGTGCAGAAAAATATTTTTATTTGAATCACGAGCAGTACTCAGACTGTGGAGACTGAATTTAAAATTTCACCGTTTATGCCTAAATTAATCATACACCCAGCTCTGTAAGAGCGACAGAATGGTAAAAAAAAGAAGACCACAAAACGTAAGCCCTGTAAGGGCGAAAGAATGGTTCTGAAAATTTAATTTTGAGGGAGATATCATGAAGACAGAAATTGAAAATTGCTAACCTTTTCCGGCATTATTCAACAGAAATGCCATTGCTATTGGCTTCACATTCGTTGCAATTATTTTGCCATCGTATCCAATCACATTTTAAGCTATATCAAAATTTTCATACCCGTTTTCTTTCGATCTTGATTTACCTAAAAACAAAACCCCAATAGAAAAACACCACAACGGAATTAAAAACCCACTTTTTAGGGCATGCAAATAATCATGCCCGCCTTTATGATTTACCAATTCGAGCAGGAGGGTTGAAAGTGGTATTGAAACAATGATACCT
Organism: Bacteroidota bacterium; assembly: GCA_016706255.1. Taxonomy (NCBI): domain Bacteria; kingdom Pseudomonadati; phylum Bacteroidota; species Bacteroidota bacterium. The sequence goes on from JADJJZ010000003.1 coordinate 686,541, forward strand.
ACAACCGACAATACCAATCTTGCAAAAGGGATATTTTTACCAAAAAATTTTAAAATAAAAAATGTCCCAACTGGCATAAATGGTATAATTAAATAAAAGGCATTTCTAAACAAATTAAATTTCCAGGCCGGTGTGGTGTTTAGCAACATATACGCTGTTGGCCCCTGACTAAAAAAGTATGTTAGCGAAATATCCAGCCCATAATAAACCAACGCACCAAAAATAATTGCCACAACATTAAACAACACCTTCCTATTCGGTATCACATCCACAACCCCATTTGCCCAAATCAAAAACAACCCAAAACCCACCGGAACAGCCCAATGAAAATACCCCAACCAAATCAATCCCGTCCACCCATGATATTCCACCTCAATTCTCCAAAGTAAGCCGCATAGGAGGGAGAGGAGGGTTAGGGAGGTATATGGGAATAATTTAAATTGCAATTTGTGTGTTTTAATAACTTATAACTATAAAAAATTATTTTATTTTTAAAATTTTATAAAAGTGTTTCATGCCTATTTGTTCTTTCTGACTTATTGCAGTTTTAGCTACACTATCAATTAGCAATTTTAGATCAGAAAATGAATAATCTTCAGTGTTGTCTGCTAGCAAATCCCAATCGATAAACTCACTCGGACGATCTTTCATATATTGCATGATGAATTCGTGTCTAGCTTCTAAATCGGGAACTTCAACTAAAACTTTTAGATCAAAACGGCCTGGTCTAATTGCAGCGGAGTCAATTTTATCCAAATGGTTTGTTGTCCCAATTATTAATATATCTTTTGAAGCGGCTTGTTCTAGGTGTATTAGGAATTCATTAACTTCACTACTGTAACTATGTGATAAATCATTTTTTCTATTGGGCAATATTGCATCCAATTCTTCAAAAATTATAACACAAGGGCTTTCTAAAGTCATTTTTCAAAAAAAATCTTAATGTTTTCTTGGCCTCCATGTACATAAATGCTTGCAAACTCAGATGGATTTACTTTAAAACACTTTAGTTTCAAACGTTCAGCTAGATTCTTTGCAATGAACGATTTTCCACAACCTGGAGGGCCATGAAAAATTACACCACTTGGTATTGGAATTTTGTAGGCAAGGTATAATTCCCGTTCAAGAAGTGGTAAAACAATTTCAGTTTCTAAAATTGACTTTAATTGTCTCATGCCTGCCACACCATTCCAGTCCTTTTGAAAATCCCTGGTTAAATTTATACTTGAAGAAAATGAAGTTCTATTTTGCAAATTTAATCCAGCAAGTAATTGCTTTTTTAAGGCAACAGCGGTTATATTTTCAGGATTAAGTTCACACTCTAAACAAGTCCATGCTAAAGCTTCTGCATGCCTGCCGATATTACGTAGAATGTCAATTCGCAACAACCAAGTTGCGCGCCTCATTTCAAAAGTTTCTTCTGCATCAGAAAAAAGCCCTCCTGAATCTGCAATTGAGGCTTCGATCAAACTTAGCGCTTTATTATATTTGCGAGCTGATAACAATCGCTGAATAATTAGAGGGATGTTTTTTTTATTAGAAAGGTTCATTTAAATAAAATGTATAGTTGAACAAATATTTACTTGAAATATAAATGTTATTTTAAGTTTAGAAACCTCAAATTGGTGTTTTTCTTATCCTCAGGTTGAAATAAACTTTTAAAATATTTATTTTGCAGGATAAGCGGTTATCAATATAGGTTTTTCTTGTCCGGTTTCAATAATCCAAATTGTTATTATGCAAGGGTTTCTTTGGTCTGGAGTAATAATTTTACACTTTAATTCGTACTTAATACCAAATTTGGAATCTTTTGTTTGCTCAATTTCCCTCTCAATTGCATGTTGAATAAGCGAATTCTTAAATGTTTCAATATCATCAATTTTGTAACCGAAACGTTTGAAAAAGTTAGCTTTGTGCTTCCCAATTTCGTGTAATTCATTTAATAAGTAGCCGGTAATTTTATTATCTGCCACAAATGACTGATTGTTATTTGGTATCTTCATGCTTTGGTTTTTCATCAATTTGATAACCATATACTGTTTCAGTCACACTTGAATCATTTACAATAAATTCTACTTCATAAGCATCTCTATTTTCATAAACATGCACTACTGTGCCAACTGAACCTTTAGGGACTTTATCGATTTTGGAATTTGCAACCACCATTGCATATTCATTAATTAACTTTGAAATATTTTCAAAGCTTTCCTCATAGTCTTGTCTTGATAAAACAGTATCAAATAGTCCAATATCTTCACCCTCGTGCCTATTGATTCCGATATATTCCAAACTGGCATCTTCGTAGCGTTTGAATTTGTAAACGGCATCATTCATAAGTGCAGAGTTAAAAACTCCAAGACTAACTAATAATTCAAAGTCTCTTACTGAAAGTGCTGTTACCTTTTTAAAAAGACCTGGTTCTAATTGTGTAATTACATCTTTGAGGCTTCTTTCTCGATAATCTGTGAGGTACATAAATACAGGTACACGGGTAGCAAATTTTATTAATTTATCTTGTATTTGTTTCCTTAAACTTTTGTATTCTTTTTCTTCTGCTGTTAATTCCTGCTTCTCTTTCTTAGTAAGTGATCTATCGTTGGCTTCTTTTTTTGATTTTTTAATTGCTTCCGATTTATTTATAATGGTTTCAATATCTTGATTTAAATTTCTAAATCCCTCAATACTCATTAATGCTTTCATTGCTTCTTCATTAGCCATCAAACGTGCAAGTGTAGGGTTATCTACATTTACAAGTAATGCGCTTTCCCATCTTCTAGCTAAAAGCGTTGCAGTTGTACCACTCATTGCCATATCTAAAATTCCTGCAGCATCTACTTGTTTCATAGAGCTACCATCATAAGCCAAAACCGGAAGGAAGTTTATAAACTCAGCAACTTTAGCTTCGGGATTTGTTTCATTTACATTGAGCCGACAACTGTAATCTGCAATTTGCCTTAAAGCGCGATCAGGTGCAAAGTCAAAAACATAACATTCTTCTTTTAATATTTCTTCCTTATTTGGTGACTTGCTGTCAGGATTTTTAATGACCCAAGGTGTTTGAACTCGAAATGCTGCTTGAAAATATGTTTCGGGACTAGAAGAATTACGCAACATAAAAATGCCAGTCCATGGTTTCACAGAAACACCAGTGGTGAGCTTTCCACACGAAAGAGTAATTGTTTTGGATTCTAATGGATTGTCAGTCATAGCATTCAAAACAGGAGGCAATGCTTCAATTCCTATGCCCGCTTGCATTCCTGCCGCAACAACAACTTTGTAATCGTGATAAAATGTATTTTGTCGTTTTTCTAGCAACAATGCCATTGCATTACAGGCAGCCACGGTCGGTAAAAACCAAAAAGTATGATTCAGTACTTTGAGCAATGGAGCGTGTGAAAAGGGCAAAGGCGGTTTTTTTGCTCCCATTTTTAAATGGTCAATGGTAGTTTCGCTAAACGAACCTCGAATTAAATCCAACCATTTTTGGACTTCATCTTCGTATTTGAAACGTACTTTTCGTCCTTCGCCTTCGGCTGAAAAGAATATATTTAAATCAAATCCGTCAAATTCACCTTGCATCGCAATTTGACGAATGGAATCAGGTAATTGATAAGTGAGCATTACCATCCGTGGTAACGATGCGTAAGGATTTGGACCTTTGGAATTATCCCAATTTTCTTTAGCTTTTTGCTCGTCAGAATATGTCCAGTTGAAAATTTGCTCTTCGATAAATTCTCCTGAACTGATGGCTCGAAAAGGAGTGCCTGACAAATATAAATAATGATTAGTGCTGATTGGGATAATTTTCTCCAAATGTTCTGTTTTATCCTCTTCGGCTATCCCTTCTCTTTCAATTTTATTATATTCTTCAATTTCTTTTTCAGCTTCTAAATCTTTACCGAATAAATCCTTGGCGTTTTCTCGCCATGCACCAAAATGGTATTCGTCAAAAATGATACAATCCCACACAGTTGCATGTACCCATTCATTTTTGGTTTTAATACCCCCTGTGTTGGTGTTCTTTCCTAAAAAATCTTGAAACGAGCCAAAGCAAACTAATGGTTTTTTAGTGTTAATATCCTGGCTCGACAATTCATCAGCGTGTTTGGAAATGAATTGCCAGCCTTTAAAATCTACATGAGATAGCAAATCTTCCTTCCAAGCATCTTCAACGGCTGGTTTAAATGTTAGCACCAGCACTTTTTTCCAAGCCATTTTTTTTGCTAATTGGTAACTGGCAAATGTTTTTCCGAAACGCATTTTGGCGTTCCACAAAAAATGGGGTGTTCTATCTTTATTTTCTTTTTTGAAGCTCTTGAAATATGAAATGGTCTTATTAACAGCCGCTTCTTGTTCAGGACGCATACCAAAATTAAGGATACGATTTTCTTCTGTTTTTTCACCTGTTTTGATTTGGTGAATTGCTCTCCGCAAATCATTTAATGAACATTTAAACCATTCTCCGCTATCATTTACTATTTTCCATTTTCGTAAAAGGCGGTGCACTTCATAGTCAGTAAATGAACTACCATCGCTTTTCATAGCCGATTCTTCAAATACAATTTTGTATTGAATAGCAGCTGTGCCTAACTGCTCTTTAATGCGTGTTTGGGCATCTCGGTCCGTATACCCTATTTTGAGTAAACCCTTATGCGTATCCACACCTATTAATTCATAAGCGTATATGGTTGGATTGGTGGACGGGCGTGGTGGAAAAAAATCTTTTTTACTCATCAGTGTCGTAATTTTCGTTTTCACTGTTTGGACGAACCATTGATTCAATGAATAAAATCTCGTCTTTAGTTAGTTTGTATTTCTTGTAAAGTTTTTCGTCTGTCCAACATTGTTCAAAGTCTTGAATTGGAACAAACGAATATACTTTTTTCATTGCGTTTTGGGTTATTTTAATCAATGAAACCAATAAATGAAAAAACCGTGTTTGAGTGTATCTTACTGCATTTTCTGCTGTGGATTTTTTAGCAAAAGGCCCCAAAATTAAATACGTTTCAGTACAACAAGAATTCGGCTCAACTATTAAAGGGTTCAACCAATCTTTTGCCATATTTCCAACGCCCCAAGCCTTTGTGATAAGAACTTTATAGTCGTTAATTAAATCTACATTTTTTCTGATACTGTCTTTTTTGATATAGCCAATTCCTTCTCTTTGCCATCCGTTGTAGTAAAACATAACAGCATCCTTGAATGGTTCTTTTTTGAATTTTGGTTTTACCCTTTTATAACTGCCATCAACTCTTACATCAAATCCGAAAGGGTCATTAGCACTTATCATTTCTGCAAAACTTTTCTCTTTTAAAGCCTGAACTTTATGTAGAATAGAAATTGCTTCATTGTATCTTATGAATGTTTCGGCCCCTTTTCTAATAAGACTCTTTCAGACTCAGACTTTATTTCTCCGCCTTCGTGAGTAAATACTTTCGTTTTTCCATTAAATTCCTTTTCCCATAAAAAATAGCATACTCCACCTTTGATTTCAACCCCTGGGAAACAATCAGAAGCAGTTGGAAAGTCGTGTAATGTTTTAATTCTTTTGTCTTTCAACATTTCGTCTCTAAACTCATCAAGTCCACGACCGCCTGTAAACCAACGAGAAGGGATAATCATAGTTAAATAGGTCGGATTAAGTTTTTTAGCTTGTTGTATAAACTTATGATAAATTGGAATTGCACTTGAACCTGTGCCACCACCATCATTTAATTGATAAGGTGGATTTCCAACGATAACGTCAAATTTCATATTGAATATTTTTTCAGGTTTGTCTATGTGAATAAAATTATAGGCGTAGGTTTCAAAGGCATCTACCCTATCATATACATCTTGGCTCGCACCGCAATAGTTACATTTACCACTTTGCCAGGTATGTTTCATTTGTTTGTAGCGAATGTTTCCTTGCTCGTCATCAAAGGTTTCGCAAATGGAGTATTTACCATTCGCTGTTTTGGAGCAATAAACACTCCTACGAGAAAGCAAAGCTGTTAAATCTGTAATAGCTATACCATATAATTGTTGGCTAAATATGTGGTTAATGCGTTCTTGGTTGTCGGGTATTTGGGTTGCCAAACCTTTCATCAATCGTTTTGCGATTTCACGCAGAAACACACCACTTTTAGAAACTGGGTCTAAAAACTTAGATTTGGGATTGCTCCACAATTTGGCTGGGAGTAGGTCTAAAATATCATTCACTAAACTGGGTGGTGTAAACACTTCGTCATTGCTCAAATTGGCAAGGCAGGACAGAACATCAGGATTATAGTTTGTTTGCACCATTTTATCCGATCTTTAGGTAATGTATTAATGGAAAGTCTTGAGTTGGTTCATCTATTGCTGCGGGATTATCTTCATCATTGAACATTGAAGTTTGATGAGAATTTTCAACTAAAAACTTGAAAATAAAATCTCTTCTTTTTATCATATCACCTATTGAAAAACTCCATTCTGAAAAAACTATTGGTTTTTTAGTTACCGGATTTGTATAGTCTAAAGCGTCTCCCCACAATATATTTCTACTTATAATATATTTTATGCTTTTAAGAAACTCAATTTTAACATTTGTGCCGTAATTAGACAAGTATCGTCTTGAAAAATTTGTATACAAACGGTCGCGACATTCTGCAGCGTTATCTTCCAAAATGTCTACACCATAAATAGATGATATTGCAAGTAAGGCATAACGTTCCCATTCATATTGACTTTTTTTATATCGGGTGTCAATTATGTCTAATTTACGTTTTAAAATTTCAGATAGAAAATTACCATTTCCGCATGCAGGTTCAAGGAAGCGTGACTCTATTCGTTCTGTTTCATGTTTTACTAAATCAAGCATAGCATTTACTTCACGCTGGTTAGTAAATACTTCACCGTGTTCTGTAACCCGCTTTTTGGATTTTACTTGATTATCTGTCTTTAGTTCTTCGTTCAACTAAGTTACTTTTTTTGGTTCATTAGTTTCAGGGTGCTTTAGCAAAAAATGTCGATTTTTGGTTATTAACCGTTGGGCATTTGGTCGGAATTAACCAATTGTGATAAGTGTATTTGGCTTTTTACTCATAATCATAAAGGAAAAATACCGTTTCATTTAACCAGTCCAAAAATACCAAAAAATCCGAAAAAGAAGTATTTCCTTTGTAAAATTATGCGACATATATTGCTGGATTACGCAATATCAATTTTGGGGTAGATTTAGTATTGCGCTTGTTTAGACCGTAATAAGTTCAATAAAAATTTAGGTCTAATTAATTTAACAACAAAATTTTACCAATGTCACCAAGGCATAAATGGTTACCTTTTTTTTATAAAAAAGCAATCATAATAGGCCATTTTCTAACAATATCTTTATGGGAAAAGGAATTGGATTTTTGTAACTGGAGCCTAAATATGGAAATCATAATTCATTAATGGGGTATCATTTATTTCATCTTTTTTTAATTTGTCAATTTGATGTCTTAAATAACCAGAATTAATTTTTTGCCGCTCCAAAGCTATGCCAAAATGATATAAGTTATCACTAAAATCATCCTCTAAGCAATACATATTGCTTAGTTTTATTTTGTAGGGATATCGTTCTTGGTGCAAATGGAGCGCTTCGTAATAATTTTTTATTGCTAAATGGAATTGTGAAATGGGTTTTAATGTAATCACAAAGTCTTTGTTTATTACTTTAATAAGCTTTAAAAAGGGGTCGTGTGTTTTACATTTACTTAATTTTAAATCCTTTGTATTGTGTATTGAATTTCTTAGCATATTTTTGATTCCTTTTTCATTTTCAACCATAAAATACCTAGATTTGTATACCAATTTGAAATATTCAAATTGCTTTAATATTTCTCCTAGTCGTCTATGATAATCGCCTAACGAACTATAATTGATTAGATAATTTATTCCACTGCTGTTGTAAATCTTAATTATTTCTGTAAGGCAGTAAATTGAATTGTTCACAATGTTCATCGCTTCTTCAAACTCCTCTTTTTTATAACCAAATATTTTGCTCATTTTGATTATATAATTGAATATTGATTTGTTCTCTGTTAAAAATTTGCTATTCTTTAACATGTATTTTAATATTTTTTCATCAATTTTCCATAAATTATTACTTTTAAATTCCATAATTAATGATTCTATATCTTTTATTTCATAATTTTGTTTTTTAATTTGTATTTTAATTAATTCCAATACTCGAATTAAATTAGAATTGATATTATCAATTGGAAATGGGATATTTGCATCATTTATTTTGTAGGAGTCGAAATATCCATTTTTAGGATTCCATTTTTCAGAAATAAAGCTCAATATTTTATTATTACTGTTGTTAATAAGTGTGAAATTTATTGCATACTGAAGGTGTAGTTCATGAATTCTGATATACTGAGAACTTACTAAATTATATTGCGATAATAAGGTATGATAATTCATTCTGTTGTAAAGGTCATCTTGTTTAAATTTTTGGTTGGCAAGTTTTAATTCGGATACTTTTAATTTGTGATTAATAAACGTGTAAAAAAGTACAACTTCTCTTATTTCTGGGTTTGCAGAAGTTGCTGAGAATAGATATCTTGATGTTAAATGAGGTTGATAATATTGATCCAAAAGATTAAAATGATGTTTATATTTTTCAAGTTGTTGCCTATCCGTACTTGAACTGTTCCAACTTACCACATTTATGCATTCTGGAAATATGCAGTTGCGAATTATTTTTTCATAATAAATTAAGAACTTGACTTCTGCAATTCTTCTAAAGATATTTAGTATTTTTTTAAGTTGAAATCCATAACTAACGCTTCTTCCTGCCCATAGAAATGTTTTACCAGAAGTGTAAAGAAGTGAAATTATAATCTGAAACACTTCGCCACTACTTACTGTAATTTTTTGGTGTATCAGTTTGTTTACCTCTGCAATATGCCATTGATCTAGATATTCAGTATTTAAATAGTACTGGCTACAACTAATTTCTATTGAATCAAGGCATTCTGCATTATAATCATTGTATAAATTTGTAAGCAAAGTATCTGCTATATTGGAGCATAGTTGAGCAAAATTAACTAAAAGTGATTTTGATTGGTTTGCGCTATTAGCCCTAATAATAGAATAAATGTGAGATAAAATAGTGAGAGATTCAACAGTTTTATTGTCTTTAATAATACTTGTCTTTTGATACAAAATACATGCAGCTGTTAGGTAGCATTTTAAAGACTCCAGACATTGTCTTTGATCAAGAATATCTGGTCTAGAATTCCTTTTGAACCAACAAAATAGTTTGTCCGACTCAAAGTCGAAACTTAAATTGTTTCCACTGATTTTAAAATTGTCGAAGCGAGCATTTTTATAAAAAAGTAAATGGCCAATAGAATTATAAAATAGAAAATGTATTTCAATTTTATGTAGATAATCACTAAATTTTAACGAGTCTAAAGCGCTTTGGAGTTCTTCTAGGTCATACGCTGAAACTCCTTCTGGATTTTTTTTCTCTACTAAATATAAAGAAGCTATACATGACTGTGTGAATATTGTACTTATAGCTTTTCGTGATAAAGAATTCGATTCGTTTTCAATATTTATTACAGATAAATATTTTCTACTATAATTTAATACGTCATAATAGTGGCTTAAAGCAAGCTCATATGATTTCATTTTTTCATACGTTAATCCTAGTTTTAACTTCAATTTACAATAGTTATAAATTTTACCATAATCATCATTTGCTGTGGGTTTTTCGCCTAATGTTAAAATAGCATCCGAATATGATATAATTGCTTCGTCATATTCTTGGTCGAAAAAAGATATGTCGGCCAGCAATGCGTTCAGAAAAACAATTGAATTAAATTGAATAGAGTCTGTGCTTGATACCGAATTATAATTTTTAAAAATGGAACGTAGTTCCTTTATGCGCATCTTAATAAATAATTTTATATCATAGGACTCATCTAACGAAAAATTAAAAGCAGCTGACTCATCTTCAAAAATTTTACTAATATAAGTAAGTTCAATTGATGTTTTATTATAATATTTGTAATCAAATAACCCAATTTCAGTTTCTCTGATGTGATTTATGCTTAAATAATTTATTAAATTTTCTATAAATTCTCTTAATTCTGGATTTTTCGTTTCAGAAATTAACTCAGGGACGGTTTCAAGATTATTTAAACTAAACGCAAAAGGGTGAAATTTAATTATATGATCCATTAAATAGGTAATTGAAACTAACATTTTATCACTATATCGTTTTATGTACCTGCTATTTGAAATTATAAAGGGGCGGTATAGGTATGAAGTGAAGTTATACTTATACTGATTATAGTAGTTAATATTTAAAAAATACTTGCTAGAGCCAAGTGAATTATTTTTTTTGGCATAAATAAATATGTTTTTGTGGTCTTTTTGAGAATAATTTTCAAATGGAATCAAAATTACGTTTTCATCTATTAGTTTTTTTAATTTTTTGGGCGAACCATTACTTCTGTACGTTAAATAAATTATCAAATTTTGCAAACACGTAACAACTTTAAAAATTGCAATGGAAGTAGCACCACCATTATTATGAACCAATTGCTTATAGTATTTACTCAAAAATGTATCATTTAGGGTATAAACATGTTCGGATAATAATAAATTGCTCAAATACACTTCTATAAGCTCTGTAAAAACCTTTGATTTGCTATTTTCAGATGAATATGTATTGTCTTTTATGAAACTATCAATATAAATTACATGTTGGAATATACTGCTTAAAGAACTTTGTCTATCGGAAACGTCAGCAAGCGAAGCATCAAACATTTGCGCCCAGCAACAAAAATAAATTTCGCTTTTGCTGTTGTTGCAAGATACTTTAAACTACCAAGAAATTCTAAAACCCTCGCTCTTTGTTGGCGGAAGTTATTATTTAGTGTAGTATTAATTGCAAGTTTTACATCTGTCATCTCCTCATGATAGGAAGTTGGGGATTGCTTATTATTTAATTTGTCAATTTCATCAAAAACAAAAATGAATTCAAATTTCTTGTCTTGAAGTTTGGATATTTTATCAAGATAATTTATAATTTCATTTTCTATTTCTTTAGGTGTTGCAATGACATAATTAATTTTTTTTGAACTGTTTAAATTAATTTTAAATTTATCCATGAATAAACCTTCATCATGATTTTCTTCAATTTGACTAATGCACCTATTATATAAACGGTTTATACCTTTTTGTAAAATAAAATGACGGTATTTCGGATGAATTGCCCTTACCATAAGTAGAGCTGAAATAAAAAGAATTGAAATTGCGATGGATAATAGTCCAGCAAGAATAATTGAATTTATTGGGGTAGCAAAATAATCCTTAAGATTTAAATCAGAAAATTTAGCAGAAAAGAAAAGTATTAATGACCAGGCAGCAATTGTAAATATAGGCAATAGTTTAAAGCTAAAAATGTTTTTATTCAGTATATCCTCACATCGGTTTAACAAATTAGCCTGTAAATAAAAAAGAATTTGACGATAAATATCAAATTCTTTAATGTTTGATTGCCCTAAATTTATTTTTGCAACAATAATGTTTTGATTATTTTTATTTTTTTGTTTATGATTTTCAAGGCATTTATTGACATACGTAGTCTTACCCATCCCTCTGTAACCGGTAATAAGGAAAGAGCCCGAATTTTATTATTGTTGAGTAAAAGTTCGAGTGTTTCGATTTGTTTTTGTCGCCCAATAAAATATTTGTTGGAAGACAATTCTTCAATATTTGCATAATCAGGATATGATTGTAATTCGAGATTTATGCTTTTTATATAGCTGCTATAAAGTGTGGTTTTCATGTAATAAATATATTTATTTATAAAATGTAATAAATTTAATTTATGATTAAGATTTTGGGTTTTACTTTTATTTATATTTCATATGTTGCTTGGTTAAAATTAATATGAGAGTTAGAATGATTATATATAAAATATTTGAGATTAATTTTAATTGTTTCATTAGTTTAAAAATGTATTTAGAATTATGCGGTTTATTGATGTCAAAATAAAGCATAATCTTTTGTGTAGTTTTTTCATATTTAATTCTAGATTTTTTTTTGAAGTAAGTATTGATCATATTAACTACAGGATTTTACTTTTGCAAATTTTTAACTTTAATAAAGTTATAATTATTTTATTTAGAGAAATAGTGTATACCCATCAAATTCACGGAAAAACCCCTCCCCCCCTCCATGTCACATTACAAAAACAAACCTCCAATAATACCAACGCTCCCAAGCAAAAACTCCTTGTTATCTGCCTACCAACCATGTCACAAATCACAAAAAATTATCTAATAAACCTTGCCATTAATACCTCCAAAACTCCCCTAGCCCGGGGCGCAGCGTAAAGCCCGCATCCCGCCTTAAGCGGGAGAGGACTTGCAGCGTAGCACCGGAACAAAACCCCCTCACGAAGCCCCCAAGCCCCTGCTCCAACCTCAAAAAATCTCAATTTGTGACAACATCTGCTTCAACCAATCCAATTAAGCTCCCTATCTTTGCAAAAAATTTCCTTTTATATGTCTAATGCTATTTTTCGTGTGCCTAAGGCGGTGAATGAGCCGGTGAAGGGTTATGCTCCCGGGAGTGAGGAACGCCGGTTGTTGAAGGCGGCTATTGCTGAACTGAAAGCAATGCAGGTGGATATTCCGATGTTTATTGATGGTAAAGAGGTGCGGACGGGTAAAACTGTGGCAATTCATCCTCCGCATGAGCTGAGTCATACCCTTGGGCACTATCATCAGGGTGATGCAGGTCATGTGAAAATGGCGATTGATGCGGCTTTGAAGGCGAAGGCGCAATGGGAAAATACTTCGTGGGAGGAGCGCGCTGCCGTGTTTTTAAAGGCTGCAGACTTGCTTACCGGCCCTTACCGATATAAAATGAATGCAGCCACCATGTTGGGCCAAAGCAAAAATGCGTTTCAGGCGGAAATCGACTCGGCTTGCGAACTGATTGACTTCTGGCGTTTTAACGTGGAATTTATGACGCAGGTGTACACCGACCAGCCGGAAAGTTTGCCGGGCATGTGGAACCGCATGGAACATCGCGCACTGGAAGGATTTGTGTTTGCTTTGTCGCCGTTCAATTTCACTTCAATTGGCGGAAACCTGCCTACAGCGCCGGCTATGATGGGGAATACTGTGGTTTGGAAGACTTCAAATACGCAAATTTATTCTGCCTGGGTAATTATGGAAATTTTACGCGAAGCGGGTTTGCCTGATGGCGTGATTAACCTGGTGCATGTAAGCGGTAGTGAAGCGGGTAAAGTGATATTTAGTCACCCCGATTTTGCCGGTATCCATTTTACGGGTTCTACTGAGGTGTTCCGCACCATTTGGAAAACCATTGGCGATAATATTGCTACCTACCGCTCATACCCGCGCATTGTGGGTGAAACGGGTGGTAAGGATTTTGTAATTGCGCACAAAAGTTCAAATGCGAAGGCGGTGGCGACGGCGCTGAGCCGCGGTGCGTTTGAGTTTCAGGGACAAAAATGTTCGGCTGCCTCTCGTGCCTATGTGCCGAGCAATTTGTGGCCGGATGTGAAAAAATATATGCAGGATGACCTCGGCAGCATGAAAATGGGAACGGTTGAGGATTTCGGCAATTTTATAAACGCAGTAATCGATGAAAAAGCATTTGATTCGATTTCAGGATATATCGCCAAAGCAAAAGCGGATGGTCAGGAAATTGTTGCGGGTGGCAATTTCGATAAATCGAAGGGCTATTTTATTGAACCTACGGTAATTGTTGCCAAAGACCCGAAATACCGCACGATGTGTGAGGAATTTTTGGTCCGGTGCTCACCATTCACGTGTATGATGCCGAAAAATGGGATGAAACACTGGAAATTGTAAATACTACCTCACCTTACGCGCTTACGGGAGCTATTTTTTCGCAGGACAGATATGAAATTGCCAAAGCAACACGCGTTTTGCGCCATGCTGCGGGTAATTTTTACATCAACGATAAGCCAACAGGAGCAGTTGTAGGACAGCAGCCGTTTGGCGGCGCCAGAGCTTCGGGAACCAATGATAAAGCGGGTAGTATCCTGAATTTATTGCGTTGGGTTTCAGCGAGAACGATTAAGGAAACGTTTAATCCACCAACCGATTATCGTTATCCATTTTTAAATGCAGAATAAATTTCTATTTTTGAAGATGATTAAATCTATTCAGTTGAGATATGTGATCATAGCGTTTTTAGCCACTTTTGTGACAAGGTATGCAAGCGCTCAAAGCTACGATGCTGCGCCTGATGTGTACTCGGTTAACGAGGATTTTGAAGATGCTATTTTCGATGTAATGAGCAACGACTTAAACACCACCGGTGAAACGAATGTTTATCTCACCATTCTTACCCCTCCGGCAAATGGAACTGTTATAGTTGATGAAGTGAATGATGTTTTAATCTATACGCCGAATCCTGATTTTGCAGGCACTGATAATTTTACCTACAACGGATGTGCTGATACCGACCCGGATATTTGTGGTTCAGCAACGGTTATTGTGACCGTAAATCCGGTTCCCGATAAACCGATTGCCAACGATGATGTGGTAAATACTTATGTAAATGCACCCATTAATATTGAACCTGTTTTAAATGATATTGATATTGATGATGAGGGTTTGGAATTTGAAATTTTAGATGATGCTAATAGTGGTGCAACAACAGTAATTGGTGGCGAAATTGTTTATTACGAACCATTTGATTGTTTCCTCGGCACCGATGAAGTAATTTATTCTGTTTGTAAAATTGGTAGCAGTATTTATTGTGATACGGCTACAATTACCATTAATGTTTTATCTGCCAATTTTAATGCACCAAATTTAGGTGATGATGTTGCAGAAGTTTATATCGATAATATTGTAAGCATTCCTGCTTTAGCAAACGATTTTGATGGCGATGGTGATGCAATTGCAATAACCGAATTATTATTGGATGGTGCAACCGGCCTTGTAGAATTTGTTGGCGATACCATTTTTTATACCGGTGTTGAAATTGGTATTGATGAATTTCAATATGTAGTGTGTGATGATAATTGTCCGTTCCGTTGCGATACGGCTTTGGTTTCTGTAACAGTTACTACACCACCTCCGGGCGAAATTATTGTGCATGTGCCGAATTCATTTTCACCAAATGGTGATGGTATAAACGACTTACTCGAAATTGAAGGTTTATTTCCGAACAGTCGCTTCGATTTAAAAATTTACGATCGCTGGAGCAGTCTGGTTTACGAAAATGTTGACCAAAGCAAAACCTGGGATGGTAAGAGTAATGTTGAATTTATTTCCAGCTCGGGTGATGTGCCTGAAGGAACATATTATTACGTTTTAAGAATTAATGGTTTCACCGATCCGATAGCAGGGTTTATAGTTGTAAAACGATGAAGAAAATATACACAACGTTACTTTTAGTAAGCTGCTTTGCGTTGGGAAAAACGTATGCACAGTTGCAGCCATTGTTCGACCAGTATCATTTTAATCAACTGGTGTTTAATCCGGCTTATGCGGGAAGTAAAGGCATGCTGGAAACAAACTTTTTTCTGCATCGCCATTCGGTAAATATTGATGGTGCTCCGGCATCGGAATCGTTTACCGTACATACGCCACTTGCCAATGATAAAATTGGTGTCGGCGTTAAATTTTTTCACGATAATATTGGTGTAACCAATACCAATTATTTGGGATTAGATTATGCCTATCGCATGCATATTAATTCGAATTTAACTGCGAGTATCGGCATTGAATTATCTATTGCTAATTACAATGTAAATTATAATAAACTGGATGCATTTAACGATGGTGACCCAACGTTTACCAATGCAACAGATTCGTATTGGGTGCCAAATGCCGGTATCGGTTTGTATTTACACAGCGACAATTATTATTTAGGATTGAGCACCGTTTCATTATTGGGATTAACTGATGATGATACACAAAACGAAGGCGCGCCTTATGATGATTATTTTGATCAGGCAAATGCCATTTACGGAACATTAGGTACCATTATCGATATATCAAAAAACTTTGCGATAAAACCGGATGCCATGGTTAAAATGACCAGCGGTTTACCTACGCAGTTAGATGTAAACATGAGTTTTATTTTAAACAATATGTTTTTAATTGGCGGTGGTTACCGAACCAACGAAAGTTATTCGATTACGGCTGAATATTTATTTGCTTCAGATAATGATATTACCAAACATGAAGCAGGATTCGGTTATTCTTATAATTCGATGTTGGGCGATGATGCGGTATTTTTAAGTCCTTCACATGAAGTGTTTTTTGTTTACCGATTCAACAAACACAATAACAATATTAAAAACCCAAGATTTTTCTGATACCCTTTATGATGAATCGTTGTAAAATCTGGATACTCTTATTTGGTTTGCTGACTGTTCAGGCAGCACAAGCGCAGGATGCTGAATTTATTCAGCGTGCGGACAAATTATATAAAAACCAAATTTATAATCGCGCTGCTGAAATGTATATTACCTATTTGCAGCAAAACTATAATTATGAAATTAATTTAAAACTGGCTGAGTGTTATCGCATGATGCACAATACCGTTGATGCAGAATATTGGTATGGTGTTATTGTTGACCAAAATGCAGCTGACCCGGATATTCTTAAAAAATATGCGGACTTATTAAAAACCAACGGAAAATATAAATCGGCGAAAATATATTATTTGAAATATGCTGCTTATGAGGAAGAGGGATATTATTATGCTGCTTCCTGCGACTGGGCGATATCGAATAAAAATAAAGCGCCTGAATATTATATTGACACTTTAGGATTTAATACTTCAGATTCAGAATTAACACCAACATTTTTTAAAAAGGGTATTATTTATTCGAGAAGTAGTGGTAATGAGATAAATCCTACCACCGGTGTTTCTTACTACGATTTATATTTTACGGAACAACGCAACGATTCACTCTGGATTATTACGCCAATGCAAAACGTAAATACCGAATTGCACGAGGCAGCACCTTTTACGATCAAAACGATAAAAAATTATATTTCACCCGCAACAATCACTACCGTGGAAGAACTGTAAAATCAAGCGATGGTGAAGTGAAATTGGAATTATATTTTTCTACTTATGTAGATAATAAATTTACCGGTCCGCGCCCTGTATCGGTTAATTCAAAAACATATTCTGTTGGTCAGCCAACTATTTCACCCGATGGTAATATTTTAATTTTTGCATCCGATAAACCGGGTGGATACGGTGGAATCGATTTGTATTTCTGTTCTAAAAAAGGAAATACCTGGTCGAACGCAAAAAATATGGGCCCAGCAATTAATACTGCCGGCGACGAATTATATCCATTTATGAGTATAGATGGCACATTGTATTTTGCAAGTAATTATCACCCCGGATTCGGCGGTTTTGATATATTTAAAAGCAGTCGTGTAGATCAATACTGGACAGCACCTGAAAACTTGGGTATGCCGGTTAATTCATCGCAGGATGATTATGCCATGATTATTAAAAACGGTTTTGGTTATTTTACTTCGAACCGCGCAGGCGGACAAGGCAGCGATGATATTTATGCGGTAACACAAATGTCGGCTTTGTCGAAAATTTATGTTTACGACACCGATTTGAAGCCGATTTACAAAGCAAGGGTAACATTTATTGAAAGTCCGAACATGCAGATTATTTGTGAAACAGATGCTGCAGGTTTGGGTGATATCAGCACACTTTCAGGTGCTACCATGGGTATTAAAATTTCGAAAGAAGGTTATCTGGATAAAATTGTTTACGATTTGAGCAGTCTGCGTTCCAGCAATGGCATTATTCCGGTTGAATTACAACCTTTACTTGGAAATAATAATTAATGCGGCGCTTTTTGCGTTGTGTTGATTATCATTTTACATTAATTTATTTATTGGGTAATTAACACCATTTAATTTTGTTTGACATGAGGGAGGATAAGGAAGTAACTATTTTAGTAACAAATGATGATGGAATTAATGCGCCCGGAATTCACGCATTGGTAAATGCGGTTAAACATCTCGGAAAAGTTGTAGTAGTAGCACCAAATAAACCGCAAAGCGGAATGGGTCATGCCATTACCTTAAATGAGCCGCTGCGTTTAAAAAAATCGAATGTATTTGGTGATATTGAAGCTTATGAATGTTCGGGCACACCTGTTGATTGTGTGAAACTGGCGAAGGATAAAATTCTGCATAAAAAACCGGAATTATGTGTTTCGGGAATTAATCATGGCAGTAATTCATCTATAAATATTATTTATTCCGGAACCATGAGTGCGGCTATGGAAGCGGGTATTGAAGGTATTCCGGCTGTGGGATTTTCGTTGTTGAATTATGCGCACGATGCCGATTTCAGCGGCGCTCAACATTATGCAAGTATTATTGCAAAACAAATATTAACTGCAGGATTGCCACAAGGCACTTTGTTGAATGTAAATATTCCCGATTTACCTATTGAGGCATTAAATGGCATTAAAATTTGTCGGCAGGCAGTAGCAAAATGGGAAGAAGAATATGCAGAACGAATGGACCCGCATGGACGCCCTTACTATTGGCTGACCGGAAAATTTGAAAATTACGATAAGGGTGAAGATACTGATGAATGGGCTTTGACAAACGGTTATGTATCGGTTGTGCCTGTGCAGTTTGATTTAACCGCACATCATGCCATTGCATACTTTAATAAAAACTGGAACGTTAATACCATTACCCATCCGCATAAAATGCATATCGATACAACTAAATCATTTAACGACCTGGGCTAAACAATTGGTATGAGCAAATTACAAGAAGATAATGTTTTTGTCGGGATGCTGGTATCCCTTTTTTTTACCGTTACTATGTTTTATGTTTTTTATCAGATTAACGACAGTCTTGCCGGCGACGTTTATATAAATGGTAACATATTTTCCGGTGTTTCAGAACGTTTTATTTCCACGCTCGCAGTATTTTTTAATATTATTCCTTTTGTTATTTACATCCGGACAAAAAAAGATAATTGTTTGCGCGGGGTTGGAATTGTTACTGTTTTGGCAGCCATTTTTATGCTGATTTATTATTATATTCTGCACAATAATTATTTAATTAATTAAACCCGCCCACCTTGAAATATTATATCATTGCAGGTGAGGCTTCCGGCGATTTGCATGGTTCAAATCTGGTTGCTGCAATAAAAGCCCGCGATGCAAACGCACAATTTCGTGGTTTTGGGGGAGATAAAATGAAAAGTGAGGGAGTTACTTTATTCCGTCACTATAAAGAAACGGCTTACATGGGGTTTATCGAGGTAGTAATGCACCTCCGCTCGATTTTAAAAAATATTGAGCAGTGTAAAAAGGATATCCTTGCCTACAAACCCGATGCAATTATTTTAGTGGATTATCCCGGATTTAATTTACGTATTGCACCTTTCGCAAAAGAAAACGGATTAAAAGTATTTTATTATATCTCACCACAACTGTGGGCATGGAAAAGCAGTCGTGTTGAAATAATAAAAAAATATGTCGACCACATGTTTGTGATTTTACCATTCGAACAAGCGTGGTATCAGCAACATGACTATCAGGTTACTTATGTTGGGCATCCTTTATTGGATGAAATTAGTAATAAAGTAAAAAATTCGCTTTTTTATAAAGTCAATAATTTATCTGCAGAACCCATTATCGGTGTATTGCCGGGCAGCAGAAAGCAGGAAATCGCCGTAAAATTGCCGGTGATGTTATCGATGGCAAAATATTATCCTAAATTTCAATTTGTGGTTGCCTGTGCACCGGGAATAGAAAAAAGTTACTACGAACAATTTGTCCGCGAGCAAAATGTATTTTATTTATTTAATCAAACGTACGACATACTACAAAACAGTGAAGCAGCACTGGTAACCAGCGGAACGGCAACACTGGAAACGGCATTGTTTAATATTCCGCAAATTGTTTGTTACAAAGGCAGTTTAATTTCCTATTTAATTGCCAAACAACTCATAAAGGTTAAATATATTTCGCTGGTGAATTTAATTGCCGACAAAGAAGTGGTGCCGGAATTAATTCAATTAAAATTCAACGAAAAAAATCTGAAAGCACATTTCGAACGTTTGGTTTACAATGATGAATACAGAACTACCATGCGCGATAATTACCAGCAACTGCGCGATAAGTTGGGTGGGGAAGGGGCTTCGGAGATGGTTGCTGCGGGAATAATCGAGCAACTATCAACAGTAAACTAATAATCCGTTTTAATCCGTTAAATCTGTTTAATCTGCGTTCCTTTTAAACGTCATTCAATCAGGTAGTGGAGATAGTGAGACTCGAACTCACGACCTCTTGCATGCCATGCAAGCGCTCTAGCCAACTGAGCTATACCCCCGATTGAGCGCCAAAGATAATATTTTTCAGCATCTTTGTAAGCCAATGATTTTGCCTATTCCAAAAGATAATTTTAACTACAAGGGTTATGCAGTAACAATTTTGCGTCTCGATAAGGCGCAACCTGAATTGCAGGGTAATAAATATTACAAACTAAAATATAATCTGGAAGCAGCAAAACAGCAGCAACACGATACCCTACTCACTTTTGGTGGCGCTTTTTCAAATCATTTACATGCAGTTGCACTCGCCGGCGAACAATTTGGATTTAAAACAATTGGCGTTGTGCGTGGTGAAGATGATGCACAAAATCCAACCCTGCAATTTGTGCGCAAAAAAGGTATGACCTTACATTTTATTACCCGCGAAATGTATCGCAACTCAAGAAGCAACGACGATTTATTACAATCCTTACACCAACAATTCGGCAATTTTTACGCCTTACCCGAAGGTGGCACAAATAATTTAGCGGTAAAAGGCTGTAAAGAAATGCTTGATGGAGAAAATAGTTATGATGTGCTTTGTTGTCCCGTTGGCACCGGTGGAACAATTTCGGGACTTATAGCAGCCAATTTACTCAATACGCATATTATAGGATTTCCTGCACTTAAAAGCCGGCACTCAATTACAACAGGAAATTCAATTATTATCCGGAAATGTGCATTCAAACTGGGAATTACAAACAAATTATCATTTCGGCGGTTACGCAAAATATCATCCCGATTTAATTAATTTTATTCAACAGTTTAAAACCGATTACCAAATTTTACTCGACCCCGTTTATACCGGAAAAATGTTTTACGGCGTATTCGATATGATGCAGAAACAACAATTTAAACCGGGCTCTTCTATTGCCTGTTTACATACCGGTGGTTTACAAGGTTGGGATGGCTGGTATTACCGGTTTCCCAATCAGCCAAAACTGAACAATTAATTCCGTGCAAAAAAAAATATTTTCATATCATTCGCTTTATTGGTTGTTGCACCTGGCATTGTTTTTTATTTTTTTTCTGCCGGAACTGATGCACCTCAATACATTTATGTATTCCAGCAGTGGCGACGGACTTAAAAATTATTTTACACTCCAAAGTTATATCAATCAGCCTGCTGCAGACGGTTATTTTCAGTATACCCAAATGAATTATCCGTATGGGGATTATATCTGGTATACCGACAATTCACCATTTATCGCTTTGCTGCTGCGGTTTATACATTTAAATATTACACCGGTGCATCATCCAATTGCTATTATGCACTTGTTGATCATGCTCAATTTATTGGCAGCCGCTTTTGTAGTCCGAAAAATATTAAAACGATTTATACAAAACGAATGGTTGCTCATTTTTGCATCGATAATTTTAGTATGGACCTCCCCGCAATTTTTCCGATTATTTGGCGGCCATTATAATTTATCTTTTTCCGTATTTTATTTTCTCGCCATCGAGTGGTGTTTCCGATGGTATGCTGCACTTGAAAACAAAGAAATAAATAAACATATTTATCTGGCTGCAAGTATGGGCTTACTGTTATTTATTGCATCAGGTATTCATTTATACTACATGCTTTTGCTTGGTTTACCGGTGGGTTTATTTGTGTTTTTTACTGCTGTGCTGAAATATAAAATGTTTGCGGTGAATCTAAAAAAATATAGCATTACCATCGCCGGTATTGCTATTGGTGTTGTCGCAATTGTGTTGTGTATCCGTTTCACCGATGGTTATCTCAGTCTGCGCTCCAATACACCCGACGGCGTTGATGTATCCAACTGGCAAGCACGATTGTTTCATTTTTACAAAGCAAAAAGCCAAATAAATTCAATTGCATTTATCGGCGGTTACCGAAATTTTGACCCTGAAAATGCACCTTATCTCGGCAACTTTTTTTGGTATCTTACAACAATTTCGTTGTTGTTTTTTTTATTCCGCTTTATAATTTTTAATAAAGTGAAAATACCTAAACCCACAACACTATTTTGGGTTACAACATTAACTGTAGTATTTGTTTTTTTCGCAGCCCGCGGTGAAGAAATGGGGTTTTTAGGGCTCGACAATTATTTTAATCCGCTGTATTGGTTGGGTAAAGTTTATCCACCTATAATACATTTCCGTTGTATTGCACGTTTTACCTGGTGGATATTTTATTTGCTGCCAATAGCATTAATTATCTATATAGACAGATTTGTTTTTATCCCTGCGCCTAAAATAAAAATGTTGTTTTATATCTGTGGTGCATTTTTAGTTGCACTTGATGTAAAAGATGTACACAAATTTTATAATTCCAGAATTTCGGAAAGCGATTTTATAGAAAAAAACACTGCTGTAATTCCCGACATTAATTACAACGATTATCAGGCCATTTTGCCAATTCCTTATTACACCGTTGGAAACGAAGATTATAATTACACCATCGACAATAATGAAAACTGGTTCCGCTATACTTGTCAGTTGCAAATTAAATCGCAACTGCCATTAATCTCGGTACGTTTATCGCGCACGCCCGTATCCTTTACAAAAAATATATTCACGTTATTTCAGGGTGATTCCATAAGCGCAACGTTATTAAAGCAATTAAACAATAAACCAATTTTGGTAATCTATAATCCGAAGGTGGAAGAATCCTCTAACTTGGAACCCGCGGCCACCATAATTAAAACCGCTCCCGATATTATTGAAAAATACCACATGGAAAAAATTGCCCAGCAGGGAAATACCATCTACTATAAGTGGAACATTAAATGATTTTGAACTAATTTTGAAACAAAAAACCGATTATGGATTTTATAAATAATTATATCGAAACCAATAAAGAGCAGTTGCTGAATGAACTGCTCGAAATTTTGCGTATTCCAAGCGTAAGTGCCGATCCAAAATACAAAGCAGATGTTGCGCGCATGGCAGAAGCCGTTGCCGAAAGTTTGCGCAAAGCGGGGGCCGACAATGTTAAAGTAAATACCACTGCAGGTCACCCGATAGTTACTGCCGAAAAAATTATTGACCCGGCAAAACCAACGGTATTGTGTTACGGCCATTACGATGTGCAACCCGCCGACCCAATCGATTTATGGGATTCACCACCTTTTGAACCGGTAATTAAAGACGGTAATATTTATGCACGCGGCGCATGCGATGATAAAGGTCAGGTGTATATGCACGTAAAAGCATTTGAAGCCATGATGAAAAATAATGCTTTACCATGTAATGTGAAATTTATTATTGAAGGCGAAGAAGAAGTTGGCTCACCAAATCTCGCAACATTTATTACCAATAATACAGAATTATTAAGTTGCGATGTAATTCTGATTTCCGATACTTCAATTATTGCAAACGATGTGCCTTCGGTAACTGTCGGCCTGCGCGGATTAACGTATATGGAAGTTGAAGTAGTTGGACCAAACCGCGATTTACATTCCGGTGTTTATGGCGGAAGTGTTGCCAATCCGATTAATACATTATGTGATATGATTTCATCCATGATCGATAAAAATGGACATATTACCATCGAAGGATTTTATGATGATGTGGAATTGGTAACCGATGCCGAAAGAAAAGAAATGGCAAAAACACCTTTTGATCTCGATGAATACAAAAAAGATTTAGGTGTAAATGAAGTAAAAGGTGAAGAAGGATATACATCACTCGAACGCGTTTCTATTCGCCCGACACTCGATGTAAATGGTATTTGGGGCGGTTATACCGGCGAGGGTAGCAAAACAGTATTGCCATCAAAAGCGTATGCAAAAATTTCCATGCGTTTGGTGCCCAATCAGCAGTCGCAAAAAATCGCCGATTTATTCGATAAACATTTTAATAAAATTGCACCACCTTACGTGAAAGTAAAAGTTACGCATCACCATGGCGGCGAACCTGTTGTTGTGCCTTTAGATTATCCGCCAATGCAGGCTGCAATTAAAGCAATGGAAAAAACATTCGGCAAAAAACCAATTCCAACACGCGAAGGTGGAAGTATTCCGATTGTTGCATTGTTTGAACGCGTGCTCGGTGCAAAAAGTATTTTAATGGGCTTCGGATTAAACAGCGATAATATCCATTCACCAAACGAAAAATACGGCTTGTTTAATTATTACAAAGGCATCGAAACATTGCCTTGGTTTTTTAAATATTATTCAGAAATGTAATTAATTAAAAATAGCTGCATTAAAAGGCTGATTTATTTTTTGGAGCATCAACATCCGAATTTAAATCAGCCTTTTTCACCGGCTATCCATTCCGGCAGGGGCTTTATCCTGGGCTCGTAATCCCAAATCTCCAAATCCCTCAATCTTCAATTCACAAATTTTTCCTCCCCCCCCTGGCCTCCATTTCTATCCGGGCTAGGATTTCATTAATGAGTCCTAATTAAATTTTATTTTGGGTTTTAATACGATTAATTTCCTACCAATTTTCTTACCACTGAAAAAATAAACAATCAGTAAAACCCTGCTCGGACAGGGCTGGTTTTTTTTAAAAATTGGCATCATCAGCTTCGTCCTCGTCCTGCACATTATTTTGTAGGGACGCATGCAATACGTCCCTACAAAATAACATGCATGACAATTTTGAGTAAAATATTAATTTGTGAAATGTCCTTTTTTTCAAATTGTGCTTTTGCAACCTAATTGAGCAATTGGTCTGTGGTTGTAGGGACGAATTGCATGCGTGCCTAGAACCACAGGCCAATTGCGATTGGGTAGGGTAAATGCCATTATAAATCGAAATTATTGTGTAAATTAAATTCCTGCCACCCACAGATGTCCGAGTAGGTTTCTTACGCCCAAAAAGAAATAGACAATCATTAAAACCCTGCGACCATTAAGAGATGGAAGTGGAATTAATTATGAGTAAATATTTTTATTGCTACATTCAATTTATCGCTCCGTAGTTGTCCTCATTTATATTTTGTAGGGGCGGATTCAATTCGCCCCTACAAAATATAAATGAGGACAGTTTTGAGAAGTATTAAATTTATCGAATTGTGTTTTAAAAGGAATTATTTCCTTCATAAAACAAATTGAGCAATTGGCAGCGGTTTGTAGGGGCGAATTGAATCCGCCCCTACAAACCGCTGCCAATTGCGACTCGGTAAGATAAACCCTATTATAATCTACTTCGAATTATCGCAGGGTTGTTCCGGTATAAAATATTTTAATTGAGGCAAGAACCATGCTTGTACAGAAAATTCAACTCACCAAAATATCCCCGGTCATTTCCGCAGGAATCGGTAATCCCATCAACGTTAAAATTGTCGGTGCAACATCACCCAGTTTGCCATTTTTTAATTTGGTGAATTGTGGTGTATTGTCAATATAAAATACCGGAACCGGATTGGTGCTATGTTGTGTATTGGGTGAACCGTCGGCATTTATTTCAAAATCGGAATTGCCATGGTCTGCTGTTAATATAATTGCGAAATTATGTTGTAAGGCCGCTGCAATTACTTCACCCACACAAGTGTCCACTGCTTCGCAGGCTTTTATACATGCTGAAAATACACCGGTATGTCCAACCATATCCGCATTAGCGAAATTCAGACAAATAAAATCTGCTTCGTCATTATTTATTGCTGCTACAATTTTATCTTTTACTTCGTAAGCACTCATCTCCGGTTGTAAATCGTAAGTGGCAACTTTTGGTGATGCTGCCATTATTCTTTTTTCACCGGCAAATTCTTTTTCTCTTCCGCCACTAAAAAAGAAAGTAACATGCGGATATTTTTCTGTTTCAGCAATACGAATTTGTCGTTTATTATTGAGCGATAATATTTCGCCCAACGTTTTATTTAAATCATCATTTTCAAATATCACCGAAACATTTTTAAAGGTGTGGTCATATCTGGTCATGGTAACATAATAGAGTGGTAATTTAAACATGCCCAAATCCGGAATATCTTCCTGCGTTAACACACGCGTAATTTGTCGGCAGCGGTCAGTTCTGAAATTAAAACAAATTACTACATCATCAGGCTGAATCACAGCTAGCGGATTGCCTGCTGCATCTGAATGTACAATCGGTAAAATAAATTCATCTGTTACATTTTCAGCATAACTTGCTTGTACTGCTGCAATTAGATCGGTTGTTTTTCTGCCTGTTCCTTTTACTAATAAATCGTAAGCGAGTTTAATTCTTTCCCAGCGGTTATCTCTGTCCATCGCATAATAACGTCCGCACACACTGGCAATAGTACCAATACTGTTATTTAAATGTTGTTGTAAATCTTTTAAAAATCCCGCTCCACTTTTCGGGTCACAATCGCGGCCGTCGGTAAATGCATGAATAAATAATTTATCTCCCGCTACCTGATTGTTTTTTGCAATATCACATAATGCTTTTAAATGATTAATATGTGAATGTACACCACCATCACTAACCAAACCGATGAGGTGAATATTTTTATTATTCGTTTTTGCATAATTTAATGCAGCAATTAAATTACCATTATTGGCAAGTGTTCCGTTTTTTATTGCGACAAAAATGCGTTGTAATTCCTGATAAACAATTCGGCCTGCACCTAAATTTAAATGGCCAACTTCACTGTTTCCCATCTGTCCTTCCGGCAAACCCACAAATTCACCATCGGTTCTCAGTTCTGCATTCGGATAACGTTTATAGTAGTTGTTTACATTTGGCGTTTTAGCCTGAGCAATTGCACTGGCAGCCGGGTTTTTACCATGTCCCCAACCATCCATTATAATCAGCATTGCTTTTTTTCCATTTTCCATACTACAAAGGTAGACGAGAAATAGAATTTTGCAGTCTAAAATTGTTATCCACGCGCTGTTATAGGGTATTTGTTAAAAATGCCTAATTTTGGTATGGTTTTAGCCAATACATCAGCATTGACCAAATTTGTATTACCATGACAAAGAATTCAAAATCCCGATTGTTAATCACACTACTTGTAGTGCCAATAATGATATTTGCTGCTGTAGTGAGCGATTTAGACAGTATTGCCAGTGCCATAAAAGGCGGTGATTCCAAAGAATTAGCTACTTATTTTGACAATACGGTAGAAGTTAAAATTGCAAATAAAGAAGGCGCTTACAGTAAAAGTCAGGCCGAAGCTATTGTAAAAGACTTTTTTACAAAAAATCCGCCTAAAGCCTTCAATTTTATCCACGACGGACCTTCCGGAGGAAACAATGCACATTACGCCATCGGTTCATTAACTACCGACAAAGGCAAGTTCAGAACTTATGTGTATATGAAGAAAAAAGCAGACAAATTCTATATACAGGAGTTAAGTTTTGAGAATGAGTGATAGTGTAGTGATTTGGGACCTGCTCGATGTTATCGATGAAGCCTTGATAGAAGACATTCAGGAAGGTGATCATACCACCCTCGCAACAATCGAACACGAAGCAGCAGGCACCGCAAAACTACTCGTAAAAGAACCCGGCATAATCGCTGGCGTAGAATTAGCCGAACAAATTTTAAAACATGTCAGCCCCGAACTCGAGGTTGACATTTTTATTCCCGATGGCGCCAGAGTGGTGCCCGGGGATATCGTTTTGCATGCCACAGGTCGCATTCAAGCCCTCCTTGTTGCTGAAAGAACCATGCTGAACTTTATTCAGCGCATGAGCGGAATTGCCACTAATACCAACCGTTTTGTGCAGGCCGTGCGACATACCAACGCTAAAATATTAGACACCCGCAAAACCACTCCAGGCCTCAGAACCTTCGAAAAATGGGCTGTGCGCATAGGTGGCGGACATAATCACCGCTTTGGGTTATACGATATGATTATGATTAAAGACAATCATGTTGATTTTTGCGGAGGTATCGAAAATGCCATTACCAGGGTGTTGCAATACCTTAAAGACAATGAATTAAATCTCCGTATAGAAGTGGAAACCCGCAATCTGGACGAAGTACAGCAAGTGCTGCGCACGGGCAGGGTCGACCGTATTATGCTGGATAACTACAAATTGGAAGATTTGCGCGAAGCAGTTAAAGTAATTGCCAATCAGTTTGAAACCGAGGCTTCAGGTGGCGTAAATATTAATACCGTGAAAGACATCGCCGAAACCGGTGTCGATTTTATTTCGGTAGGGGAACTCACCCATTCCGTAAAGAGCTTAGACCTCAGTTTTAAGGCCTTAATGCAGTAAAATCAACTGTTAAGGATACTTAATGTTCAGATTTCCGTTAAAGTATTTGATAATTACGGTTTATTTATTTATTACCTTTGTAGCCTACTTACAGCACCGTGAAAGAACAATTATTTCATATTGAAATCCTCATCAAACGACTTGCTATCGTTTTATTGTTGTATACCGTTTGCCGCTTATTGTTTTTTCTGTTTAATATGGATTTATTTCCACCCATTCCACCGGGTGAATTTTTACAGATTATGGGCTACGGTCTGCGTTATGATGTTTCTTCCATTATTTATGTAAATATCATTTTTATTTTTTTACATGTTTTACCAAATCCCTGGTTCGACAATCCTAAATATCAGCGGATATTAAAAATATTATTTTATTCATTTAACGGTTTTGCATTATTGCTGGAAAGTGGCGACTGGATTTATTTCGAATATGGATTAAAACGCACCGATGCACATGAACTCGGTTTAACCGGTGATACCAATATTTTACCTCAGGTAATAAAAGATTACTGGATAATTTTTGTTTTGGCATTCTCCCTCATTTTAGGTGTCGAATATTTATATCGCAAAACGGAATTACATCGTAAACAAAATAAAAACTTTGGAGTACCGCGTTTAATTCATTACCCGAAACAGGTTTTTGCCATGGTAGTGATTGTCACCTTTGTAATAATTGGTGCACGCGGTGGTATTCAGCAGGAACCACTATCGCCAAACGAAGCTGCAAATGTGGTGGAAGACGGACGTTTCAGTTCGCTCATTATTAATACGCCGTTTTCGGTTATTTATGCATTCGGACACAGAGAATTACACGAACCAAAATATTTTAGTGAAGAGGAATTAGCAAAACGATATAATATTTTTCATGATAACGAAGCATATTATATCAGGCCTGATTCTATTCCCGCCCCAACACAACCACAAAATGTGTGTGTAATTGTATTGGAAAGTTTTTCGAAAGAATATCTCGGTTATTTTAATCCGGGTGAACCTTATACACCTTTTCTTGATTCGCTGATGCGAGAAAGTTTAACATTTACCAATGCTTATTCAAATGGTAAATCATCTAATCAGGGTATTATTGCTGTTACCAGTGGTATTCCGGTTATGATGGGCGAACCGTTTATTTCTTCAATTTATCAGAAAAATGCATTTGAAGGAATGGGCACCATATTAAATAAGGTGGGTTATGGTTCTTATTTTTTCCATGGAGCAAACAATGGTTCAATGGAATTTGACCGCTTTATGGAACAAGCCGGATTTACAGGTTATTTTGGAAGAAATGAATATGGTAACGATAAAGATTTTGACGGCAACTGGGGCATTTTTGATGAGCCGTTTTTAAAATGGACAGCAAATAAAATGAGTGATTTAAAAGCGCCGTTTTATTCTGAAATATTTACCATTTCTTCGCATCATCCGTTTACGGTTCCACCACAACATATCGGTGAATTTCCAAAAGGTAAAATTCCGATGCTGGAAGTTGTCGCTTATGCCGATTATGCATTGCGTGAATTTTTTAAAGAAGCAGCTAAACAACCTTGGTATAACAATACATTATTTATTTTAACAGCAGATCATCCCGGCCCTCCGCTGCCTGAACATGAATTTTATCAGGAACAGGTTGGTGCACACAGCACATGGATGGTTTTGTATAAACCCAACGGTGAATTTAAAGGCACATCTGATATGGTGGTTCAGCAAACCGATATTATGCCAACTGTATTAGATTATATTGGTTACAGAGGTAAGTTTATGGCTTTTGGAAATTCCATCTTCAATAAATCTGCAGAACGCTATGCATTTAATTTCCATACACCGGATTATATGTTGCTGGATGACAGTTTCTTTTTGCAATTCAACGGCGGTCGTGCAATTGGATTATATGACTACAAACGTGATAGCACAATGAGTAATAATTTAATTTATGAATTGCCCAATGTTACGATGTCCATGGAGGACAAATTAAAAGCGATTATTCAAACACATCATCATGTTATGATAAATGATAAATTAGTTGCAGAGTGAAAAAACGCATCTTATTTATTATTAATCCGGTAGCCGGGGTAAAGAGGAAAGATAAAATTCCTGCCTACATCAATAAGTACCTCGACCACGATCATTTTGATTACGAAGTGGTGTATACCGAAAACCGAGGTCATGCTACAGAAATTGCACGTGAAGCAGCACAAAATAATTTCGACGTAGTTGCAGTTGCCGGTGGCGATGGCAGTGTAAATGAAGTTGCAACCGGTTTAATGGGCACGAATACCTGTCTGGCTATTATTCCCAGCGGTTCAGGAAACGGACTGGCAAGGCATCTTGGTTATTCTATCAATATTAAATCTACTTTACAAATTATCAATGCCTATCAGGTTAAAAAAATTGATGTTTGTAAAATAAATGATGAATACTTTTTTAGTTTAATCGGAATTGGATTTGATGCCTTTGTAGCAAAAGTATTTAGCCGTGAAGAAACGAGAGGATTTTTAACCTATGCCTGGAGTGCCATAAAAAGTTTAGGCTCATTTGATTCATTTGAATTTGAATTAACAGCACCGGAAAACAACCGAAAAGGCAAAGCATTTATGATTAATATCTGCAACTCCAATCAGTATGGTTACAATGTGAAAGTTGCACCACATGCAAATTTGAGTGATGGTTTAATGGATGTGATTATTGTAGATAATATTCCGAAGTGGAAAGTGCCGATTGCCGTAATTCAGGTATTTACACAAACACATCTAGGCAGTAAACATTTTTCTTCATTTAGAACAAACGAACTAAATATCAGCTCGCCGAATTATTCTTATTTACAAATTGATGGCGAAACAGTTCCAAAGGATAAAGATTTTAAAATCAGCATTATTCCACAACAGTTGCATGTTTTAATTAACCCAAAACATTTAACCGATGGCGAAAAATAAAATTAATTTATCGGGATTGGTATTTTCAACTGACCCCGATTTTAAAATGCCGGAAGATAATAATCAACAAGAAACCCTGCCACCCAATCAGCAGGATTTACGTATCTGGCTCGAAAAAAATCACCGCGGCGGAAAAACGGCCAGCGTCATTAAAAATTTTGTCGGCGACGAAACAGCACTTGAAAATTTATGTCGCGAACTCAAAACAAAATGTGGCACCGGCGGCTCTGCTAAAGATGGAGAAATAATTATTCAAGGCGACCACCGAAAAAAAATTGGTGAAATACTAACTAAAATGGGTTATAAATTTAAAATGGCAGGCGGATAAAACAAACTGTGCCTGAAATGTAGGCACAATTTGTCTCTAAAAATTAATTATTCGGGGCTCCCGCATTTATCCAGCACTCAATTTGTGCCCGCTCTTCACATGACATATTAATATTGCCCTGAGGCATATTTTCACTACTTACTACCTGACTATATAAATTACCGTTATCGGCAATGTTTTTTAATCCGGAATAGGTACCATAACTGGTATGGCATCCGCTCATGGCACATTTAGTTGCAACCAAAGGTTTAATTGTTCCTGAATAGGTAATTCCAGTGCAATCGATTGAAGTTCCACATCCTACTCCTGATTTTGAACACGCGCTCAATGTTACTAATCCGATTAATACCACGGGCATCATTTTTTTCCAACTGATTCTCATATATACTATTTGTTTTATGCAATGCGTAAGCCGTTCGAAACGGGCTTTTCTGTTTGCAATAAAACGATGCTCCCATCTTCATTTACTGCACCCAGCACTAAACATTCTGAAAAAAAATTGGCAATTTGTTTTACCGGAAAATTTACTACGGCAACAATTTGTTTACCAATCAGGTTTTCTTTTTCGTAATGCACGGTAATTTGTGCGCTTGATTTCTTTAATCCTAATTCACCAAAATCAATTACTAACTGATAAGCTGGTTTTTTAGCATTTGGGAAATCATTTACTTCCACAATTGTTCCGGTACGAATTTCTACCTTTTCAAAATCGGCATATTGAATAGCAGGCATCATGTGTTTTTTATTACACAAAAGTATACTATTGCTCCGAATGCCACGGTCAATTTTTTAATTGCTCAGCTAATTTTATTCACTAACGGTTAGCTGATTTAATAAATGTGGTTGAAATGGTTGTGCGTGCAGATATCAGTGTAACGAAATAAATTCCGGGAGGATATTTGCTGATGTCTGCATGTATAACGCCACCTTCATTTGTTATAGTATTAAAATTTTCAAATATTTTTCCGGAGGCATCACTAATTTTTATTACCGCTGCTTCCGATGCTGTTGTTTTAATCGAGATGTCATTATTAGCAGGATTGGGAAATACCGTAAGCTGATGTTCTGTTTCAAAATTGATACTGATACATTTACTATAGCCATAAGTATTATCCTGATCAACAAGTTTTAAGCGGTATAAATTATTTCCTGTAAATGGATGTTCATCTTCAAAAAAATAATTCAACTGCGCTGTGCTATATCCTGCAGCTTCTGCGTAGCCGATTGTTTCAAAAATTACACCATCCTGCGAACGTTGTATTTCAAAATAAGCGGTATTTATTTCATTCGCTGTTATCCAGTTTAAATTTACTTTATCATCGGATGCTGACCCTGAAAATTGAATTAACTGGAGTGGGAGCGGAGTTGCAGGTTTCACAACAACATCATCTATATAATAATAGGCTGCTGAAGAAGTTGGGTAACCAACCGCTTTTTTTGTTTGAATAGTAGTTGCCGCATCAGTTCTGAAATTACCAATTGTCATGTACTGACTGGCATCGGTTGCAGTAAAGGTGAAAGTTAGCTGATGCCATAAAGTGTCCCACAGTACCGTTGGATATTCAACCTGAGGAGTTGCTGCAATATACCCTGCAGCCGGTTGTGTTAAGGCTGATGTTGTGAAGGCAACACCAATATTATTTGTTGCATTTCCATTTAACCAGGTAATACCATTTGTGAGCCAGAAGGAAACTTCATAACTCGTTCCCGGAACAAGTGGTGTATTCAAAACGGTTGAAACATATTCTCTGAAATTTAAATATGAAGGATAATAAGTTGCAAACCCTGCCATGCCCGCTCCACTGTGTGGTGAAACTGTTGCCCAAAAAGTAACCGGTGTGCCTGCACCACCCAATCCGCCTGTTTTATAATAATCAGGACTACCATGACCGGGAACTACTGCACAGTATCCGCTTGGTGTATTCCATCCTGTTGGGTAACAAATCTGAGCATAGGAATTCGGGTTAGTTGCACTTGTGTCGAAACTGGCATTATTAACCAGATTTTGAGCAGACGTAGATATGCATGCGAGCAAAAAAATTAGTGACAATAATTTCAGCCTTTTCATAAATTATAGCATTTTGAAATCCGAAATAGTGTGCATGCATTCAATTAATAAAACAAAGATGTTTCACTTTTCGTGCTTCAGAAACTACAATTTTTATTGGTTTCCGAAAAAATAAAGCCGCTTCGTGCAGGTAGATTTAAAATGAGGGCAAAATGATTTTGGTTGTTGTGTGACATAAGTCACCGAACTAGGCTTGCATCAAACACTTTATAATTTTACAAATGCTTTGCTGACAATAGTTTCAGCATTTTGGGCAGAGATTAAATATACGCCGGAAGGGAGCGAAGTGACATCCAAAACGGACAGTCTATTTCCAAAAGTTTCCGAAAAATTTGCTGTAGAAATGAGTTGGTTTCCCATCATATCAAAAATCATGTATTGTTCAAATCCGGGAGCTTCAATGGTGATAGTTGTTTTACAAGGGTTGGGATAAATGATAAGATTTGTTTCAAATTCCGGCAACGAATTTTTATCTGCAAACACAGCAACACCACCATAACAGGCCACCCAAACACGATCATCTGCATCAATAAATAAACCATCGCAGGTATTATGTGGTAATCCGGAATTATCAGAATAAAATTGTGACCAGTTGTTATCAATATCTGCGCTGGTTACACCAATATGTGTGGCAAACCACATCGTACCATTTTCCTGAAAGCCAATTTTATTTACGCGTTCAGAAGTCATTGGTGCCGTAAATGTATTATATACAAATATCCAGTCATCATTTATTACATCATATTTATTTACACCAAAATAATCGGCGATATACATATATCCGTTTGCATCACCACAAACTGCACGAATCCAATTATCATTAATGCCGGCATTATCAAAATTATAATTTGTAAAAATATTATCCTGCAAAGTTGTTACACCATGATATCTTGAACCAATCCATAAAACACTGTTTGCATCTTTATACAAACAGGTTAATTTATTTGCGCTGATGCCGGAATTTAATGAATCAAAAATTTCCCAAGTATCATTTTCAATTTTTGCCAATCCCTTATCTGTTGCAACATACATCGTATTTTCATCATAACTACAAAAATCGGAAATGCTCATGCCGGGTAAAGGTGAATTAATGGTATCTAAATAAATCCAATTATTATTTTCTAAAATATATAATCCTTTATCAAAAGTACCGGCATATACTTTATCATTAACAGCTAAAACACATCTGAAATCATTGGTAACAAAAGGCGTATTGTCTGTATTGTAAATTGTAATTCGTCCGTTATTGGTGTTCAAAAACTGAATACCATTATTTTGAGTAGCAGCCCAAATCCCGTTTTGTCCGCCGGAAACTGAAATTGCAGAATCAACAATTCCTGTTGCAATCCACTCCGGTTGCTGCCCGAAAAGTGCTGTAGAAGTGAGTATAAACAGTATGACGATAAATTTCATCTTGCCTTGCAACGTTAAACGTTTATTAAACCTGAAAATTATATCTAAATTAAATTACTTTTGTAACCTGTTAAAATTACACAAATGAAACAAATATTCACTCCTCTTTTGATACTAGCCTGTTCGCTGGTAAATGCGCAATTTGTGTTAAATGGTGATGCAGTGAGCTTAGGGGGCAATTGTTATCAATTAACGGAAGAAGTAAACTACAGCGCAGGTTCAATTTGGTATGAAACCCTGATAAATTTAGAAGAAGATTTTGAAATTAATTTTTCACTCAATTTTGGTGATTTAGATGCAAGTGGTGCTGATGGAATGTATTTTGTTTTACAACCTGTTGGAACAGGATTAGGTGATGCCGGCGGCGGAATGGGTTATTTAGGTATTACACCTTCATTGGGTATAGAATTCGATACTTATCAAAATGGTGGTTATGGTGATCCGGCTTTTGATCATGTTGCCATTCAGTATAATGGTGATTTAGACCATACAGGGATTTTTAATCTGGATGGCCCCGTTCAAATTTTAGATGGAATAAATAATGTTGAAGATGGTGATTATCATCAGGCAAAAATAACCTGGGATGCAGAAACGCAACATCTACAGGTATTTGTTGATTGTGTTTATCGCGTTGGATTTGTAACGGAAGTTTTTGATATTATTGAAACCATTTTTGCCGGTGATCCGGAAGTGTATTTCGGATTTACTGCAGGTACCGGCGGTTCATTTAATAATCAATACGTATGTTTTGAATATACTACCGAAATTGATGCATTGGAAGATGTGAGTATTTGTCCGGGCGACAGCACACAATTAATTGTTCCCGACGGATTTGTTTCTTACGAATGGTCGCCTGCAACAGGATTAAGTGCAACTGATATTCGCGACCCGTGGGCATCACCAAGTGAAACAACAACATATACAGTAATGATAACCGATAATTGTGGTGAAATAATTTATGATACGGTGAATGTTATTGTAAATACACCCGATTTTATCGATTTAGGTGATGACCTTACTTTATGTGAAGGTCAATTATGGACATTTAATGTATTAACACCTGGTGCAACTTATTTATGGCAAGATGGTTCTACTTTGCCCACCTTAACTGTTGATGAAGATGGAACTTATTCGGTAACTGTTACGGATGGAAATTGTATTGATGCAGATACCGTTAATGTTACTTATGTACCAGCTCCTGATATTTCATTGCCGCATGATACTGTAATTTGCGGATTGGAAAATACCTATACAATTGATGTTACTACTTTAGGTGCAACTTATTTATGGCAGGATGGATCCACTGATCCAACTTTTACGGTTACTGATGATGGATTGTATTATGTTACAGTTTCCGTTGGAGGTTGTAGCGATAAAGATTCAGTTTTGGTAAGTTATTCTGTTCAGCCGACAGTAGATTTAGGTCCCGATCAAAGTTTATGCGCAGGCACAACAATTTTATTGGATGCAGGCTCCGAAAGTTTTGATTATGAATGGCAGGATGGTTCAACCGGAAGTACTTATTTAGTTACAACAGCAGGAACATATTTTGTAGAAGTTACCATTAACGGATGTTCAGCAGTTGATGAAGTGGTAATTGTTCCCGATCCATGTATTTGTGTGGTAACAGCACCCAATGTTTTTTCTCCGAATCAGGATGGTGTAAACGATTATTTTAGTCAGCTCGATTGTTACGATTTATCTGCTTATGAACTCACCGTTTATAATCGTTACGGTGAAATAGTTTTTAACACCAATATTTTAGATGGAAAATGGGATGGCACCTATCAGGGTGAAGATTGTGAATTGGGCACCTATGTGTATACCATAGCCTTTACCCGCATCACCGGTGAAACAGGAATGGTGCAGGGAAATGTGATTTTGGTGCGCTGATATTTGCAATTTAACCGCTTAAATAGGCGATTTCACTGAATCCTGAAATTATCGGAAAATTTATTCACATACGTTGGTAAATTATCTCTGGCATTTACCTTAACTTAAGGGTTGGAAAAATTATTTTCGCAGTCCGAAATGCCTAAATTTTCACATTTACACAATCATACCATGTTCTCGCTGCTCGACGGAGCCAGCGATATTTCCCGCTTATATAAAAAAGCCGTAAAAGATAATATGCCCGCACTGGCAATTACTGATCATGGTAATATGTTTGGTGCATTTCAATTTGTGGCGGAAGCATATAAACACAAAAATGAAGACGGCACATTAAAAGTAAAACCGATTGTTGGTTGTGAATTTTATTTAGTTACCGACAGGCATCGCAAACAATTTTCACGCGAGGAAAAAGATATTCGTTACCATCAGGTATTATTGGCGAAAAATGAAATCGGATATAAAAATCTGGTAAAAATGTGTTCGCTGGGATATATGGAAGGGATGTACGGAAAATATCCACGTATCGACAGAACATTAATTGAAAAATATCATGAAGGATTAATTGCCACTACTTGTTGCCTCGCTGCAGAAGTGCCACGCGCCATCATGAAAAAAAGTAAGGAAGAAGCTGAAGCAACATTTAAATGGTGGCTCGATATTTTTGGTGAAGATTATTATATTGAATTACAACGGCACGATATTCCTGACCAAATTTATGTGAATGATACTTTATTGCAATACGCAAAAAAATATAATGTAAAAGTTATTGCAACAAATGATGCACATTATGTAGATCAGGCCGATGCTAATGCACACGATATTTTATTGTGTATCAATACGGGTGAAAAACAGGCTACACCAAAAATGAAAGATTTTGGTGATGATGATATGATGATAAAAGGAAAACGTTTTGCCTTTTATAACGATCAGTTCTATTTTAAAACACAAGCAGAAATGACTAATTTGTTTGAGGATGTTCCTCAGGCAATTGATTATACAAATGAAGTAGTAGATAAAATTCAGTTACTGGATTTAAAACGCGATATTTTATTACCGGCATTTCCTATTCCTCCAGAATTTAAAATACACCCCGATGAT
The DNA here is from genome assembly GCA_016706255.1 of Bacteroidota bacterium. Classification (NCBI taxonomy): domain Bacteria; kingdom Pseudomonadati; phylum Bacteroidota; species Bacteroidota bacterium. Next base: position 724,757 of record JADJJZ010000003.1, read on the forward strand.
GTATTAAATCAGTGGGAATATTTAAAACACCTCACTTTTGATGGTGCCAAAAAACGATATGGTGAAGTTGATGCAGAACATGAAGAAAGAATAAATTTCGAATTGTTTACCATTAAAACAATGGGATTTGCAGGTTATTTTCTTATTGTAATGGACTTCATCAGAGCAGGTCGCGATATGGGCGTTTTTGTTGGCCCCGGTCGTGGTTCTGCAGCAGGTTCGGTGGTTGCTTATTGTATTGGCATTACCAATATTGACCCGATGAAGTATAATTTACTCTTCGAGCGTTTTTTAAATCCTGACCGAAAGTCAATGCCCGATATTGATACAGATTTTGATGATGATGGCAGACAAAAGGTTATTGATTATGTGGTTGAAAAATATGGTAAAAATCAGGTAGCCCAATTAATTACCTATGGCACCATGGCAGCAAAAACAAGTATTAAAGATGTTGCCCGCGTTATGGATTTACCTATTTCTGAAAGTAATGCCTTATCTAAATATGTTCCTGAACGTCCTGGAATTTCATTAAACAGATTAATTTATGCGCCTTTAAGTGGAGATGGCAGTTTGGTGGATAAAGAAAATTTATCGCCTGATGAAATGGCCAACGCAAAAACACTGCGCAGTATTCTGGAAGATAAAAAAGATGTACGTAGCGAAATTTTAAAAGAAGCATTGGTATTGGAAGGTAGTGTGCGCAATACAGGCGTACACGCTGCAGGTTTAATTATTGCACCAAGCGACCTTACCGATTTATTGCCTATTGCCGTAGCAAAAGATTCCAATCTTTATGTTACACAATTTGAAGGCGAGGTAATTGAAAGTGCCGGTGTAATTAAAATGGACTTCCTCGGTTTGCGGACCTTGTCAATTATTAAAACTGCATTAAATTTAATTAAACAAAATCACGGTGTTGTTATCGATATCGATACAATTCCGCTTGATGATGTACCAACTTTCGAATTATATCAGCACGGTGAAACAAACGGAACTTTCCAGTTTGAAAGTCCGGGCATGCAGAAATATTTAAAAGAACTAAAACCCGATAAATTTGAAGACCTGATTGCGATGAATGCCTTATATCGCCCGGGTCCGCTTGAATACATTCCAACCTACATCAAACGTAAACACGGTCGTGAAAAAATTGTGTACGATTTGGTTGAGATGGAAGATATATTGAAAGAAACATACGGTGTAACTGTATATCAGGAACAGGTGATGTTATTATCTCAGCGCCTCGGTAATTTTACAAAAGGTGATGCCGATACCCTGCGTAAGGCAATGGGTAAAAAGCAAAAAGATGTGCTGGATAAAATGAAATCCAAGTTTATTGCAGGCTGCGAAAAAAATAATTTCGAACCAAAAATTTGCGAAAAAATATGGACCGACTGGGAAGCATTTGCACAATACGCATTTAATAAATCGCATTCAACCTGTTATGCTTTTGTTGCATATCAAACTGCTTATTTAAAAGCACATTATCCGGCAGAATATATGAGTGCGGTATTAACGCATAACCAAGGTAATATCGATAAGGTAAGTTTCTTTATGGATGAATGTCGCCGCATAGGTGTTCCCGTTTTGCCGCCTGATGTAAATGAAAGTGCAGTAACTTTTGCCGTAAATAAACAAGGGCAAATTCGGTTTGGATTAACCGCAATAAAAGGTGTTGGCGAAGCAGCTGTAATTGAATTAATTCGTGAACGGGAAGATGGCGGCGTGTTTACCGGTTTATATGATTTAACCAGAAGGGTAAATTTGCGCAGCGTAAATAAAAAAACATTAGAGTCGTTAATTCTAGCCGGCGCATTAGATAGTTTTGGATTAAACCGTGCACAATATTTTGCTGTAGCAAAAAATGAAGCAGCAAATGTGATTGAAAATGCAATTAAATACGGAAATAATTTTACCGGAAATGTTGTTACTTCGCAAAATACATTATTTGGCGACAGCAATGATATTGAAATAACAGAACCCAAAATTCCGGAACATCCTGAGTGGAACACTATTGAAAAATTAAAAAAGGAATTTGAGGTTATTGGTATTTATTTAAGTGGACATCCGCTCGATGATTATAAAATTGAAGTGGATGCATTTAAAACATGTAATATCAATGAGCTGGAAAAATTTACGGATAAAGGTGAAGTAGTTATAGTTGGATATGTAGCATCAACTGATACCAAAATCGGTAAATCAGGCGATAAGTATACCATTTTTTCACTCGAAGATTTCAGCAGTCATATTGAATTGGGCTTGTTTAAAAACAATTATATCAAGTACAAAAACTATGTAGACCAAACCGGAAATGTGCTGTTTGTAAAAGGAAATTATCAAACCGACAGAAATGACCCTGAACGGAAACGGTTTTGGGTTTCAGATATACAGTTGTTGAGTGAGGTTAGGGAGAAGAAATCGATGAAAATTACGCTGAGTATTTCCCTTTCGTCGCTAAACAAGGAGTTTTTGAGCAGTGTTGACCAGATGATTAAGGCAAACCCCGGAAAAGACCGAATTGTGCTGAAAATTGTAGAGGAAACGGAAAATTTTGATGTGCTTTTCCGCACCCAGACCGCTTGTGTGAAGGCAGATAAGCCGGTTTTGAACACCTTGGGGAAATTTGGGGAAGTGAGTTTACGGGTGGCTGGTTAAATTTGCAGATTAAAGCGATTTTTATAGGACTGTGGAACTAATTTGCAGCCTTATTGTTCTAAATTATACAAAACGAATAAAACAATTTTATACTATGGCATTAGAATTTACCGATGCGAATTTCAAGCAGACAGTGCTTGACAGCGAAAAACTTTCAGTAATCGATTTTTGGGCAGAATGGTGCGGTCCGTGCCGTGTTGTTGGCCCTGTTATTGAAGAACTTGCAAAACAATATGACGGAAAAGTAAACATTGGAAAAGTGAATGTTGACTTCAACCCAGAAATTTCAATGATGTATGGTATCAGAAATATACCTACCATTTTGTTTGTTAAGGGTGGGCAGGTTGTAGACAAACAAGTTGGGGCTGTGCCTAAAAGCGTGTTGGATGCTAAAGTACAACAACACTTATAATTGTTAAACATACTTAATTAAAGCCTTCCTTCGTTTGACGGAAGGCTTTTTTAGTTTTATTTTGTAGCATGAACGGACAACTCATATCGCTGAAAGATCTCAGACAGGTTGAAAATCTGGAGCTTATCGCCAAACAGGTGGTGGAAGGATTTATCCTCGGATTACATAAAAGTCCGTTCCATGGTTTTTCCGTTGAGTTTGCCGAACATCGGATTTACAATCCCGGTGAAGCAACCAGGCATATCGACTGGAAAGTATTTGGCAGAACTGATAAATTATTTACCAAAAAATATGAAGAAGAAACCAACCTGCGCTGTCAGATTGTAATTGATGCTTCTTCCAGTATGTATTTTCCTGAACCGGATAAAAAATCGACAGGATTGCATGTAAATAAATTAATTTTTTCTACCATTTGTGCCAGTGCAATTATTCACCTGTTAAAATTACAGCGGGATGCAGCAGGCTTAACCATTTTTACGGATGACCTTTTAGTGCATACCAAATCGGGAAGCAGCAATGTGCATCATAAATTATTACAAACGCATTTAGAACAATTTATCGGCAAATCATCACGCGATGTAAAAACAGATGCCGGAAAATGTTTGCATTTAATTGCCGAAAATATTCATCGCAGAAGTTTGGTGGTAATTTTTAGTGATATGTTTGAAGATACTTCAAAAACAGAAGAATTGTTTTCTGCGCTGCAGCATCTGAAACATAATAAACATGAAGTGGTTGTATTTCACGTTACCGACAAACAACATGAATTAGATTTCACTTACGATAATCGCCCATATGTTTTTGTAGATATGGAAACAGGCGAAAAAGTTAAGTTGCGGAGTAATGAAGTAAAATCGTTTTACACCGAACAAATGACTGAGTACATCAAAACATTAAAACTCCGTTGTCACCAATATCATATCGATTTTGTTGAAGCAGATATGAATACGGGATTTAAAGAAGTGTTGTTACCTTATTTGGTTAAGCGACAAAAACAACGTTAATCAGGTTCAATAAAAAGGTTTGATTTACATTTTTGCTCACTGACAAATTGTCGGAAGGTGAATTTTGTGGGTATTTTTTAAAAAAGTCAGATTTTACAGATGCGTAAGCGCTTAAGATTTCAAATTATTGATAATTAAACCTTCCAGGTTTAAACCTGGAAGGTTTTAGAGAGTCTGCCAAAATTACAGTAACTAAAAATGCTAATTTTAAGTATAATATCTTTGCCAAATGCAATTAAATTTCAAATCCACAGGACAAGGTGAGCCATTAATTATTTTACATGGGTTGTTTGGTATGTTAGATAATTGGCAGACAATTGCCCGTGCGCTGGAAAATCATTTTACCTTGTATCTTGTTGATCAACGCAATCACGGTAAATCGCCGCATATGGATGAGCATAGTTATAAATTAATGGCATCCGATTTAAGGGAATTTATGTTGCAACAGGGCATTCCGCAATCCAATTTGCTGGGACATTCCATGGGTGGAAAAACAGCGATGCAATTTGCACTGGATTATCCTGAAATGGTTACAAAATTAATTGTGGTTGATATGGGTATTAAACAATATGAAGGCGGCCACGATACCATTTTTGATGCATTAAAATCAGTGGAATTAAATACCATCACCAACAGGCATGAAGCAGATGTTCAATTGTCGAAATACATAAATTCAACTGGCGTAAAACAATTTTTATTAAAAAATTTAACACGCGAGCCGGATGGTTCGTATCACTGGAAATTTAATCTGAAAGCATTATCAGATAATTATAGCAATATACTGTCTTCAATTAGCAGTGAAATTCCATTTGAAGGCGAAACATTATTTATAAGAGGTTCATTATCAGATTATATTCCGGATGCAGATTGGGAAGCTATCACAAAATTATTTCCCATGGCAAAATTGGAAACAATAACAAATGCAGGTCATTGGGTGCATGCCGACCAGCCTGAAGCGCTGATAGCTGCCATTCGTCAATTTTTGTAAATAGATGTTAATAATGCCGAATTTGGCTATGTTTCAGTTAGCTTTGTTTTAAATAGATAACTATGAAAAAACAAATACTTACTACATTTTTATGTGCAAGTGCAATTGTATTGATTGCACAACCTACTATCACTTCAGGTGTAAATGGTGGTGTTGGGGATGAAATTACTTTTATGGAAATTCAACCTGAAGGCCTCAATTCAGGCGCAGTTGGCGCAAATGTTACATGGGATTACAGTGATATTATTCCTACCGGTTTCGAATATGGATTTACTATTGTGGATGCCGCAACTACACCACAGGCAGCCTCCTTTCCGGGTGCAAATGTTGCAGCTGACAATGGCTTAGGGTCATTAGGATATTCAAAAATTACAGCTACCGAGTTTACGAACTATGGCTCTTATGCAGGAGATGTTTTAACTTATTATGATGATCCTGAAGAAATTTTTGTTTTTCCATTAACATTTGGAACTACAAACATCGATGATTTACATTCAAACTTTTTTAGTGGAGCCGATTGGGAACGCTCCGGTACTACCACAATGGAAGCCGATGGTTATGGAACACTGATTTTACCTTCCGGCACTTATACCGATGTATTGCGTGTAAAAGTATATCAGGACTATCAGGATGAAACCGATTTATTACCTACACCAATTGAATATGATTTTACCTTGTATTATTGGTTTAAAGAAGGTTATATCGGTGCACTGTTCGAATATTTTGAATTAAATGTAGGTGGTGCTTTCCCTTCTGAAACAACTGCCGCAGCTTTAAATGCTGCTTTACCGGTAGGAATAAATGCATCAATTAATGCAGATAAATTATCGGTGTCACCAAACCCTGTAACCGATATGGTAAATATTGAATTGCCTGTTGCAATCAGTAATACGCAGGTTCGTGTTTATAATAGTTTAGGCCAATTAGTAGTTAATGAAAACCTAAACCCTAGCGGAAATATAATTACATTGAACATGCAGGATTATACAGCCGGAATTTATTTTGTGGAAGTAAGTGATGGAGAAAAAACATATAAAACTAAAATTGTAAAAAAATAATAATCAAAAAGGTCCGCAATTTGCGGACCTTTTTATTTTAAGCTTTATTATTAATGTTGGATAATTAATTTTTCAGAGAGAATTTCCCCTGCATTATTTATTTGAACAAAATAAATACCTGATTCCCAGTTTTTAATATTTAGTTGAAGGTTTTCAGATTCAATATTATTTTGGTTGAAAATTATTTTACCCTGAATATCAAATATCACTACATCATGCGCACCTTCAGCTTCAAACTGAATGGTAACTTGTTCTGCAGCCGGATTAGGGAAAACAATAAGATTAGCTGACTCTGTCGTATTAAAATCTTCACGACAAACTAAAGTTGTAAACTCCTGCAGTGGCGACCATGCTGAAACCACATCGGTGCCAACGGTATCACAAATACTTCTGATTTGCCAAACATAATTTTTGCTGCATTGTAAACTTTTTAAATTAAGTTTATTGTTTGCGCCCGGAACAATTTTTTTCTTCCATGTTGCAGCTGTGGCTTTTTTATACCATACTTCATATTGCATTGCACCAGGTTCAATGGTCCAGTTTAAACGAGCCTTTGTTGTTGTAATATTATTGGTAAATAAACCTGTAGGTGTTTCGCAGGTAATAATCGGGTCCTGAATAAAGTGTGCTATGGAAAGGCCGCCAACCATATAAATACTATAGTCGTTACCAAAATCAAAATCATTATTATAACCACTAGACGCTAATGCAATCCAATCGTTTGTACCATCTGCATTTACTTTTGTTACAGCTTGTTGAAATAATGTACCTGCTGCGAAATAAATATTATTTGCAATATCCATTTTCATGATATTGTGTAATAACAAATTATATAATGGGCCGTCGGCATCTAAATTTTGCCATAATACAGTTCCTGCAGCATCATATTTTATCATTGCTACACCGGTAGTGCCAACACCCGGATATCCTGCAACTACAGGAAAATTATCATTTCCCACTTCAACCTTTGTTGCGGTAATATCATTGTTGGCAGTCCAAATTGTTGTTCCGGTTGTAGATAATTTAGTTATAATACTTCCCTGAACGCCAACTACAACATACTCACCATTAATAATATAAGTATTACCCGAAGCATCACCGGCTGCATCTCCAATAGTTAAACTTAAAACACCGCCTAAACTCCAGATTTCATTACCATCTAAATCAATTTTTGCATAACCATTAACACTACCAACTATGCCGCGACCTGAAATTAATAATTTATTATCAGGCGTAAATTTGAAATTCATTGCAGCACCAATGCCATCTGCATCAAAATAATCCCATAATTCAGCACCTGCAGGTGAAAACTTTTTCACTTTGGTTACATATCCCGATGGTCCAGAGCCCATGCCTAATACATAAATATTGTTTGATGCATCAATTAAACATTTTTTTGTTGACGAGCCATCAAATGTGGTTTCATAAACATTGCGCCACAATAAAGAGCCTGCAGCATTAAATTTCATAATAACACTAGCGGCATCCACAGGTGAAGCAAAACCTGAACGGATAGTACCGGTCACAATAATATTATTGTCATTATCTGTTTCAACCCATGTTGCAACTTCATGACGGGTATTATCGGTATTGTCATAGGAAACAGTCCAGATAAAATTGCCTGCCGCATCATGTTTTGTCAAATAGATATCACCTGCCGGATTATAATCCCAACTGATGGTATATACATTATCAATATTGTCGGTAGTTAATGATAAACCACCTGTAAATTGCTGCCAGTCTAATGTTACCTGGGCATGCACAAAAATCGGAAGTGCTAAAAGTAGCAATAATATTTTTTTCATAATTTAATGTTTAGGTTTAAAAATTTTTTTTAAAATACAATGTACCATGATATTAATTACTTAATATATGTATATACAAAGAGATTACAAATTGACATAAATCATTGTGACTGTGGTTCAGTAGTTTGGTGATATTTGTCACTTAACAGTAATTTAAAAAAAAGGCAGCAAGATTATTTTTGCTGCCTTTATATGTTATGTTTTATTGAAATTATTTATTAATTATTAATTGTTCATTCACAACACTTGTTTCAGTTTCAATTCGGATTAAATACATACCGGATGGTAAATTTGAAACATCAATACCATTGGATAAATTATTATTTGATGTTATTACCATTTGGCCTGACATATCGAAAATTGTTGCTGATTTAATTGCTGCATCATCTGCATGAATATATACAATATCGTTTGCCGGGTTTGGATAAACATGAATTGTGCTTGCATCAGCAATTTCGCCTTCACGCAAAGGTAAAGTAGTGAAAGGTTGCTCTGCTGAAAATTCTGAAACCAATCCATCAGCACAAATACTTCTTATTTTCCAAACATAATTTTTATCTGCCTGTAATGATTTTACATTCAGTTTATTTTTAGTGCCTACTACAAATTTAATTTTCCATGTTGCAGCCGTAACTTTTTTATACCATATTTCATATTGCACTGCTTCAGGAACCAGTGTCCAGTTAAAGCGCGCCTGACTGCTTGTAATGTTATTGGTAAATAATCCGGTTGGTGTTGAACAAGGTGTGGCTATTACCTGATTATAATGAATTAATACTGCATATTGTTGTCCTAATGCATAAATTGAATTATCTGAGGCAAGACAAATTGCGGATCCTGTATTTGAGTAATCAGTATGTAATGCAATCCATTCTTCTACTCCGTCGGGAGTGTATTTAATGGTAACCATTTGCACTAAACTTAACCAAAAATATCCCGGCCACGGGCCGCCTTGGCCTGTGATGTAAATATTTCCGGAATTATCTTTTACCATCATTTTTGGTATTTCATCATTGCCGGTATGTTCATCATAAACTTGTGACCATAACATATTACCTGTTGCATCTATTCTAAATGTATACCAGTCGAAATAAAGGTCCCCATAACCTGTTATATATGCTCCGCCACTATTATCGCACACAATTTGGCGTGAAAATTCTTCATGTCCGAAGTCGTAATTATTGGTCCATAACAGTGTTCCGGATGAATTAAATTTTGTAACCACAAAATTTGATGAAATAAAAGGTGGAGTTCCAAACGTAGCATGTGAAGCTGTAAAAATATTTCCTGAAGGATCAATATCAAAACTAACTAACCCATTCACTATACCACTGGTATGCCATAAAACAGTACCGGCTGTGGTGATTTTTGCTAAGCTGGTGCCATATGCTCCAATAACGATATTGCCATCAGGTGCGAATTGCATTTTTAATAAAGTGCCACCAAAATCATTTCCTGCAGCATCTTCAATTACTGTCCATATATCATTACCATCAGTATCATATTTTTTCACCATCATAGTCCCTACTTCACCATGATATAACATCCACGCATTTACATCACCACCAACATAAATATTACCTGATGCATCAGTTAATATTTTTCTTCCGCGATAAGCGACACCTGTGCTGTAAGTTTTACGCCAGATCAATGATCCATCATCACCATTAAATTTCATGGTAACCATTTGAACCGGAAACCAATCGGTACCAAATCCGGTATTGGTGTAGCCCGTAACAATAGCATCACCATTCACATCAATGGCTACGTCACCTGCTAATTCCCATTGTGATGGTGTGGTGTTATCATAAGTTGCCGTCCACAATATGGTACCGTCGGTGCCTCTTTTTGTCAAATAAATATCTCCAAAAAAGATATCACTTAAGGCATAGGTATTGTCTGCAGCGTCCGTTACTACGGCACTTCCATCCAATCCATAATAAAAGTCGGGAGATACCCAATCTTCGGTAACTTGGGAAAACAATGTGCCTACCATTCCAAACAGCGACACAATAAACAGTTGCATTTTTATCATAACAGTTTCAAATTATATGTATATACAAATAGATTGCTTTTTACGTTCGTAGTTTGTGACTACAATCGCGCCATCTGCTGACTTTAGTCACCTTTTTGCGGGAAGATGAAAAAAGTATATAATTCGAATGCGGTAAGAAGAACTGCAAATATACGGTGGATTCCGAAGAAAAAAAATCTTTTTTCAGATTGTATGTATATACATGTAATCTTTTTACTAGAAGATTAAAAATAAAAAAACCGCTGATGCTGAACTATCTTGTTCAATATCAGCGGTTTACGTTATTTGGTGAGGTTAAAGTGTTCCTCTCAATTCCTGTTCTCTTTCAATGGCTTCAAAAAGTGCTTTGAAATTGCCTTTGCCGAAACTTCTTGCACCGTGGCGTTGAATAATTTCATAAAACACGGTTGGACGGTCTTCCACAGGTTTGGTGAACAATTGTAATAAATACCCTTCATCGTCGCGGTCGATTAAAATGTTCAGTTTTTTGAGTTCATTAAAATCTTCATCAATATGGCCAACACGATCTAAAACATCTTCGTAATAAGTATCGGGCACTCGTAAAAATTCAACACCGCGTGCGCGTAATTCGCTAACGGTTTCGATAATATTATCGGTTGCAATAGCAATATGCTGAACACCCGCACCTTTATAAAAATCGATGTATTCTTCAATTTGTGATTTTTTCTTTCCCGCAGCCGGTTCGTTGATTGGGAATTTAACGAATCCATTTCCGTTGCTTACAACCTTACTCATTAAGGCAGAATATTCAGTTGAGATATCACTGTCGTCGAAAGTGATTAATAATTTGAAGCCCATTACATCTTCATAAAATTTCACCCATTCGTTCATTTTTCCTAACTCAACATTGCCCACACAATGGTCAACATATTTTAGTCCTACCGGTTTCACGGTAAAAGGAGATTGTTTAGCAGCAAAACCCGGCATAAAAACACCATTATAATTTTTGCGTTCAACAAATTTATGAATGGTTTCACCATAAGTTTGAATTGCAGAAATCACCACTTCACCAAATTCATCTTTCATGGTGGTTGGTTCAATTACACCTTTTGCTCCGCGTTTAACAGTTTCTTCGTAACTTTTTGTTGCATCATCCACCCACAAAGCCAACACTTTAACACCATCGCCATGTTTACGAACATGCTCCGAAATTTCACTTTCCGGGTCAAATGATGTGGTTAACACAATTCTGATTTTATCCTGCTGCAACACATACGAAGCTCTGTCCTTAACACCGGTTTCCAATCCGGCATAAGCCACCAACTCATAACCCCAGGCCGATTGATAATAATAAGCTGATTGCTTTGCATTCCCCACATAAAATTCAATGTGGTCTGTACCTTGGAGTGGGAGGAAGTCTGTGGTTGTTTGATTTGTTGTTAATTCTAATGTATTCATTTTATTTTGTATTAAAATTTAATATTGAGGTTATAAGTATAGACCAAGTGCGAAATTTCCGGAAAGGCGGATGGAAAATTGGAGACACAACAAAATTCCAACGGAAAAAAAAGGCGGTGGGGGGGCGGGGGTGGTGGGGTGGGGAAGACCGGCCGAGAGTGACAAAAAGGAAAAAAAACAAAAAACAACCAACAAAAAAAGGTGGGGGGGGGGGCGGGGGGGGGGGGGGGGGGGGGGCGGGCCGGAAGGCTGACAATAAGAAACACAAAAAACACACCCAGGAAAAAAAATGCTGGTGGGTTAGCGAAGGGGCGGGGGGGCGGACGGACGGCCAGAGGGACAAAAAAGACAAAAACAAAACAACCATCAAAAAAAAAAAGTAGTGGGCGGAAAGGGCAGTGGGGGGGGGGGGGGCAGGACAGCGGAGTGCGAATGAGAAACCAAAAAAACCACGGAAAAGCAAAGTGACGGGCGGCGGGGTGGAGGTGGGGATGAGGGGGCGAAGAGCGGATAAAATGAAAAAAAAAAAAAGGGGTGGAGTGTGTTAATGTGTCCGCCGCGGCGGATGCTGATAAACAGCAGGTATATTGCCAATTTTAGTCACATTTAGCGATCAACGGGTTTATTTTTTTGATGATGAAATAATTTTAGTTAATATTTTATTTATTATAACAATTCTTTCCAGTAAATCGTCGCATGCAGGATAGTTTTTAGAATGTTTGCACAATCGTAGCCAATAATGTGACTCACTACCTTCCTTTGCGGCAATTTTCATTTTGTGAATAAAATCTGCCCTGCTTTCAGCATTTTGCGATTCGTTAACATTTGCTCCGACAGAAGTGCCGGCATCAAATAGCTGCCATGCCATTCTGTTTTTTTTTAATTTTTCAAGTTCCTCCGTGTAATCAATAATTAATAATGAAAATTCAAAAGTTAAATCAACGATTAAATTTTTTTCCTCGTTACTCATGTCAATTGTTTTTAAGGTTACAAAATATTTTGATATCAATATCAGGGATAAGTTGATATGGATATTTATTATTTATTTCATTGTGCTATATTTATTTTGTTTAAAAATTATCAATCGAACACATGATGCTATCTTCAAATCAACAGTTACTTCGGAAGCACATCACCCAATCAGCACATTAGCACATCAGCACATTAGCACATTCAACGAGCATGCCCTTCAAAGGACACATTATCACCTCAACTCAACCAGCTCAAATAATACTCAGTATCCTCAATCTCCAACGCAGCTTCAGTTAACTGCAGTGGTTTAAAAGGATCAATCATTACAGCAAGTTCCTTTGTTTCAGTTTTGCCGATGCTGCCTTCGTAGGTGCCGGGGTGCGGACCGTGGGGGATGCCTCCAGGGTGGAGGGTAATTTGTCCGCGCTCAACACTTTTTCTGCTCATAAAATCTCCGTCTACATAATATAATATTTCATCGCTATCGATATTGCTGTGATTGTAAGGTGCGGGAATTGCAAGCGGATGATAATCATACATTCGCGGCACAAAACTGCATACCACAAAATTGTGTGCTTCGAATGTTTGATGCACCGGAGGTGGTTGATGCACACGACCGGTTATAGGTTCGAAATTATGAATAGAAAACGCCCAGGGATAAACGTAACCATCCCAGCCAATTAAATCGAACGGATGATTTGCGTAGTGATAAGGATAAATAATTCCCTGCTTTTTTATTTTGAAATAAAAATCACCCTGCTCATCGTAGGTTTTTAAATTTTGAGGTGTTTTGATATCGCGTTCACAAAATGGTGAGTGCTCCATTAATTGACCAACACGATTTAAATAACGTTTTGGAAATTCAATCGGAGAAAATGATTCAACAATTAATAGGCGATTATTTTCGGAATTAAATTCAATCTGATATAATGTTCCTCTTGGAACAATAACATAATCGCCATATTCAAATGGAATTTCTCCATACATGGTTTTTAATGTGCCTGTTCCTTCATGGATAAATATCATTTCATCAGCATCCACATTTTTGTAAAAGTAATCGCTCATACTTTTACGCGGCGCTGCCAATGAAATGTGTAAATCGCTGTTCACCAAAACCGCTTTCCTGCTTTCCAGATAGTCATCGACAGGTTGAATTTTAAATCCTTTTAAGGAGCGGTGTTTGAGTTGCTTCGACAAAACCACTTTTGGTTCAACACTATAGGCCTCGCCCACCTGTTTAATTTTTGTGGGTGGGTAAAGATGATATAATAAACTATACGTGTTGCTGAACCCTTCAGTTGAAAACAACTCTTCGTGGTAAAGTGTCCCGTCCGGCTTGCGGAATTGGGTATGACGTTTCTCGGGAATTTTCCCGGCTTTGTTGTAAAATGGCATAAAATGTCCCTTTTTGAGTATCCTATAGCAAAAATACAAAGGAAATCATTCTTGAAAAGGTGATTTTTGTCGGAGGTGATGTGGTTAAGTGCTCATATAGTTTAGACTACAATACCTGTAGTTTAGACTGAGATAAGTTTTAAGTGGCAGATATGGGATTTGATTAGGCCTTTAAGCGGTATGCGCCTGAATTCGGCATTTTTGGCCGGCAGCAGTTAAAGCAATCATGAAAGCCCGTTTTATGATAGAAATGGTGAATATGGTCAATGGATTATATTTGTGCAGCTAAATTGTTTTCCCATCGTTTATTATTCAACTTAAATCAACAACATGAAACATTTACGAATTATTGGTGTTTGTCTCTTTTTTTTACAGATTTTTACTGTTACTGCTCAGGATATTAAGGTTCAAACTTCTTTATTAGATAAAGAGGTTGGTGCAGATGCATCCAAAAATCTAGGTGGTGATGAAAGCGGATTTTATGTAGCCAGTTTTACTTCAAAATATAAATTTGAAGTTGGTTTTAATGCAACAGGCACTCAATCTGCATTAGTGATCCAGAAATTTTCGAATGACCTTAAATTGCTTGCAGAAAAGGAAATTGTTCAGGATGATGATGAAAGTTTAGAGTGGCCAATTTTATTAGGCGGCGACTTATACAGTATTTCATTTAAATTAAATAAAAAAAGCAAGACCTGGAATGTTTATGGTCAAAAATTAGAAACCGATAAATTATATAATTCCGGTACACCAATTTTATTATATTCAAAAAAACAAGGGGAGGATGAATTTTCTCTAGCGCTTCAGACGGCTCTGTCGCCCGACAAAAAAAGTATCGCTTTTCATTCTTTTTACTCGCCGGGTGCCGGGAGGGATTATGCGCGTGTATTGGACCGTTATTATGGAGGTAATAGTACAACTATTGCAGTATTTGGTGAAGGCATGGTGAAAAATTGGGAAAAAGAAATTGTAATTCCGTATGGTGAAAATAAATACACCACATCGCAGGTACAGGTTGATAATAATGGTGATGTTTATGTTTTGGGATGGAGATTTGGTGCTGAAATCAACAAAATGAAACCAAGCGCCAATAAAGCAATTACAAGCTTACATAAAATTACAAACAAAGGAGCAACAATAACTGAACTTGAACTTAATATAAAAGGCGTTAATATTTTAGATGGTACAATGGCTTTTGATAAAACAGGTAATATAATGGTATCAGGAATTTGTAATTCGAATGATGAACCAAAAGAGATAGATGCTTTCTATGCTATTTCAGTAGATAAATCAACCCTCACAATTGCTAATGCGACATCTAAAAAATTTACCGCAGATTTATTAAAACGACTTGAAACCAATAAAAATGCCAACCTTGAATTTTCACTTGATGAGTTGTTATTAATGGACAATGGCGATTTTATTTTTTTGATTGAAGAATTTATTTACAGTGAAACTCAGGCCGGCGGTGTATACAGTGCTTTGAGTCTAATATCAGTTGGTATTGACGCGAATGCCGGAATAACCTGGATGAATGCCGTGCCCAAAAAACAATATACTATTTTAGATGATTATACATCCTATAATTTTATGCAAACCCGAGATAAAATATATTTATTTTATAATGGCAATGTAAAAAATGTAAATGCAAAAAGTTATGCTGAGCTCGAAGATTACCAGGCTAAAAATTCGGCAATTATGATGGTGACAATTAGCAGCGACGGCACTTATAAAAAGGTTGTTATTCCGGCAGAAATCAGCACTTACCAGTTGCGCGTTACCATGTCGCAGCAATCAACAAAAGATAAATTTATTTTCTTTGCCAAAGATGGAAAAAAGGAATACATTGGAGCGATTCAATTTAATTAATGTGCTGTTTTACTAAAGATGTTATTTAAACTCCGAATCGCGTTAGGGATTGTAGTGGAAAGCCCGCAGGAGCTGTAACGCAGTGGAAGCGACGAGGACTTGGAACGGAAAGCCCGGCCCCTATAGTAGATAAATAATTTGCGGGGGCAAATTATTTATCACTATAGGGGAAACGCCCAAAAAAAATTACAAACCTCTGCGTTTAATTTCTTTGTCGATGAGATTGAGTTCACGGCTCATTTGTCCGCTTACCGATTTGTTTTCCTGAGCGCGACGAATTAAATAAGGGATTACATCTTTAACAGGACCGTAAGGTAAATATTTTGTTACATTAAATCCGGCCTTTGCGAGGTTGTAAGTAATTTGATCGCTCATGCCATATAATTGTGAAAAATAAAAATGCGGATGATTTGCAGGAATATTTCTTTTTTGCATTTCGCTAGCAAGTAATAAACTACTTTTTTCGTTATGTGTTGCTGCGCAAACGGAAATTCGTTCACTATTATTTAAACACAACATAATAACCGCATCATAATCGTGGTCGGTTGCATTTTTGTCGGGTTGAATTGGCGATGGATAATTCATTTCTTCGGCGCGCTTGCGTTCTTTATCCATATAAGCACCACGAACCGGTTTTAATCCGAGTATATAATTATGTTCAACAGCATCGGCCAATGCGTGTTTCGAAAATTCGAGGCGGTCGTGACGATACATTTGCGGCGTGGCATATACAACAGCTTTTGTTTTATTGTACTTGCGCATTAATTCAAATGTTAATTCATCAACAGCATCCTGAATCCAACTTTCTTCTGCATCAATAAATAATCCGATATGATTATCGGAAGCCGCTTTTGCAATTTGGTCCATGCGGCTATACAATTTCACTTTTTCAGATTCTTCGTCTGCAGTTAATTGTGCTTTCGCATTTAATTTTTCCAATAATGCAAAACTGGTAACACCGGTTACTTTACTGCTGATAAACGGAATATTTTTTTTACCTGAAGCAAATTGTATAATTCGGATTAATTCATTTTTTGTCCGCTCAAATTCTGCTTCTGATTCTTTTCCTTCAACACCATAATCGATAATGGCACCGATGTTGAATTGTTCTAATTTATTTAATACCGGAATTGTTTCTTCCAACGTTTCACCACCACAAAATTGCTCATAAACGGTTTTTTTAATTGCCCATTTAAATGGCAAATGCATTTTTAATGTTAAGTTGGCCAGAGAGGTAAGGGTGTTGGTCATAGCCGGATTATTCATCACTTTGAATAACCAGTGTTCCCATTTAAGTTCCTTATTTGATTTACCTGAAAAAGCTATTTCGGTATCGTTAAAATCGATTTTCGGCGAAGGTTCCAAGGTTGTAATGATTTTTGGCAAATATACGCGGTTGTATTAAATGAAAAAATGACTTTACTACTTATATTTGCTCAAAATGATTGATATGCGGCTATTTCAGGCGATTTTGCTTATTTGTTGTAATGTTATGGTGATGGGACAGTCTTACACCAGTTATTTTACCGGCGACACTGCTGATGTGACTGTAACACCGCTTAAAGGGACAGTTTTGATGGGTGGTGCAACTGAAAATGACAATGCCATGCGCTGGTTTTTGGAACGTGCAAACGGTGGCGATATTTTGGTTTTGCGGACAACGGGTGAGGATGGGTATAACGATTATTTTTATGCTGATTTGGGTGTTGATGTTAATTCGGTTGAAACGATAGTTTGTAATACTGCCGAAGCCTCAACCGACCCTTATGTTTTACGCAGAGTGAGCGAAGCAGATGCTTTATGGTTTGCCGGTGGCGACCAGTGGGATTATGTTTCGTTTTGGCGGGATACACCGATGGAAGATGCATTTAATGCACTGATTAATGATAAACAAATAACCATTGGTGGAACCAGCGCCGGATGTGCAATTCAGGGCGAAGCATATTTTTCGGCTGAAAATGGCACAATTACTTCTTCACTTGCCATGCAGGATCCTTTTCATGCTTTAATGAAACTCGGCTATGCTGATTTTTTAAATAATCCGGCAACACAAAATATTATTACAGATACACATTATGATAACCCCGACAGACGCGGAAGACAAGTTGCATTTTTAGCGCGATTAGTTACTGATTACGGTGGAACATTTTATGGTATTGGTGTTGAGGAATATACTGCTGTTTGTATTGATGAAAATAATCATGCACATGTGTATGGCTCATATCCTGCTGATGAAGATTATGCATTTTTTTTACAAATGAATTGTTACGAACCTGCAACACCGGAAGTGTGTGAAGATGGTGAAAAATTAACCTGGAACAGGAGTGAAGCTGCATTAAAAGTGATAAAAGTTGCAGGCACAAATTCAGGTGCGGGTTATGTTGATTTAAACGACTGGAAAACGGTTACAGATGCAACTTATAGCTGGGAAAACTGGTGGGTAGAAAATGCAGTTTTTAATAATACGGAATCAGCTTCACCAATTAATTGTGATACCGTTTTGCAAGTGAATCAACTTGATGAAAATTCAATTAATTTAATGGTAAATCAGCAGCAGCAGGTTTTAATAATTACCAGTGCAATACATTTTGAAAAATATTTTATTCGTGATATTAGCGGAAAATTAATTGCAGAAAATAGTTTGGATTCCAATCTAATTTCAATTAAGGATTTAATACCGGGTAATTATTTATTTTCTGCTACTGATGCTGCAGGTAAAATATATTCCGGCATTTTTACTAAATAAATTTTTAACGGATTAAGGTAATATAACCTTGTTTAATTTCGGTTGTTTCGCTTATGTTGTTGAAGTAAGTGAGGTTGTAAACATACACACCGATATCGGCAGGAACGCCGTTAATAGTGCCATCCCAGCCAGTATTATAATCGGAAACCGTAAATATTTTTTTGCCGTAGCGGTTGTAGATATCAAATTGAGTAATCATAATATTTTCTTCGGTGATGCGGAATTTATCGTTAACGCCATCCTGATTTGGAGAAAATGCATTTGGGATAATAAATACTTCGGGGCAGTCAGTTAAATAATCGATTTGTACAAATATGGTATCAGTTGCACAACTGTTATTTACCGTTGCAATATACATTCCGTTTTGTTTAATGGTGCGTTTACTTCCGATAAAACCATCTTGCCAAACAAATAAGGGTTCAGTATTATCTGGTTCATCAATTAATTCGGTTAAATCAATATCAACAAGCTGGCCTTTACACACTGCGGTATCAAAATAAACAGTTTGTACCGGCATGGGTATTAATGAAATATTATCGAGATATAAATAAGCGGAATGAAATGCACCTCCATCACCTAAACATGGTGAAAAAGCATCTGAATAATTATTACCAATCAGTAAATATTTTTCTTCACCGCTTGCAATAAAACAATAATCCATTTTTATCCAGTTGTTTTCATTATCAAAAACAATTCCTTCCTGATTGCAAAATGTTTGTTCGAAAGCAAGCGGATTAGTAAAGTAACCGGTCGTAGAAAAATCGGTAAGCAGTTGATTGGTTAAATACATACAAATATTTGTCGGGAAGCAACTGCTTTGTTCGGCAAGGCTCACAAAATATTCAATGTGGTATGGTCTATTCGCAATCAACGGTTCTGTTAAGGCAACTTCAATAAATTCACGATAGGGAGAGCCGCCGGTTTGTCCGACAAAAATGCCTGCATATCCGTTGCCGGATTGTGCTGTTTGTGAGCCCATAAAATTGCCCGGAACGGAGGCCATTTCACCCATGTCGCAGCTATTAAAATAATCGGCAGTGGCAAAAGTAGGGTCGAACCAAAAGGGTGTGTATTCGAGTTGTGACATGTTGTTTGGGCAGCTGTCAAATAGTTCAAAATCGCCGTTGGGGATAAGATTTTGCCCGTGGCCAACCTGAAAACCCAATACAAAACAAACTGCAACAATAAATTTGATGCAAGTGGTTGAAACAGATAGAAATGTAGCCGTAAGCGGCATTAGGCGTCGGTAGTTGGTCACTACAAAAGTATCATAATTATTGAGGAAATGCGATTTTTAGGGCTCTTGGCGGGTAAATTTTGTGTCAGAATGCAAATACCAAAAGTCGGCAAAATTAGTATCTTTACCCCGTGCAGAGTTTTGTTGTTTCAGCGAGGAAATACCGGCCTTCATCATGGCATGATGTAATAGGGCAGGACCAGGTGGTGGTTACGTTAAAAAATGCGATTAAAAATAACCATTTGGCGCAATCGTTTTTATTTTGCGGACCAAGAGGGGTGGGGAAAACAACCTGTGCGCGTATTCTTGCAAAAACCATTAATTGCGAAAATTTACAGGAAAATGGCGAAGCATGTAATGCATGCGAAAGTTGTACTTCTTTTAACGAAAATGCATCGTTCAATATTCATGAAGTGGATGCTGCATCAAACAACTCGGTGGAAGATATCCGCAGTCTCGTTGATCAGGTTCGTTATGCACCGGCTTCAGGAAAATTTAAGATTTATATTATTGATGAGGTTCATATGCTCAGCGCATCTGCGTTTAACGCATTTTTGAAAACGTTGGAAGAACCGCCTGTTTACGTAAAATTTATTCTTGCCACAACAGAAAAACATAAAATTATTCCGACTATTTTGAGTCGTTGTCAGATTTTTGATTTTAACCGTATCAAAATCAAACACATGACCAAACAGTTGGAAATTATTTGTAAAAACGAGGGAATAGATTGCACCGACGAAGCCATGCACCTGATTGCGCAAAAAGCGGATGGTGCTATGCGCGATGCATTGAGTATTTTCGACAGAATTACCAGTTTTTCGGGCAAAACAATTACGGCAAAAGATGTAATTGAAAATTTAAATATTCTCGACTATGAATATTTTTTCAAAATAACAGAAGCATTTGCTGCAGAAGATGTAACTACTGCTTTGTTGTTATTTGATGAAATTATTAATAAAGGATTTGATGGTGATATTTTCATAAACGGACTCGCAGAACACTTTAGAAATATTTTGGTTTGTAAAGATGAAAATACACTTAAACTACTCGATACCAGTGAATCGGTAATTGAACGTTATAAAAACCAAAGTGATTTAATCAGTGCTTCGTTTTTAATAAGCGGTTTAAATATTTTAAATGGTGCAGATGTAAATTATCGTGCAAGCAAAAACAAACGTTTGCATGTGGAGTTGGCTATTATGAAATTGTGTTATATGCACAATGCAGTTTCTACACTGGCAAATGGCGGCGTGGAAAAAAAAACTTCTGACCTGAACGGAAAACGCCAAACCGTTTTTAGTAATCGTCTTGAAACCCCCGTAAAATCTGATACGCAGCCGGTTGCAGAAAAAAAAGAACCGGTTAATGATGCGCCTGTTAAAAAGGTAAAGGTTGAAAATAGTACAATAATTACAGCACAGGTTGAATCGGTGGAAACGGTAATGATACCGAAAAAAACAGATTTACGTCAGGCTATAAAAAAAGAAGAAGACGAAAAAAATGCCGCTCAACTGGTGCAAAAAACCGAAGAGCCGCTGAAGGTAATTTCACCGGAAATGTTTTTTATTGTTTGGAAACAATATGCTGATTTTATCCGTAACGATCAAAACCGTGTGGCAATTATTATGGATGCAGCCGCAGTTTCCATTAATGATACCAATAATATTGTTGTAAGGCTGGAGTCAAACCTGGAAGCCAATATTATGAAGGAAATGCAAAACGATTTACGTGAATTTATAATGGAAGGGCTTGAAAATAATCAATTTGATATTTCGTTTGTTGTAGAAACGGTCAAAAGTGATAAAGTAAAACGACCTTATACAACACAGGAAAAATATAAAAAAATGGAAGAAATAAATCCGCTCATAAAAGAGTTGAAAGAATCACTCGGCTTTGAGCTGGATTATTAATTGAATTTAATTGTAAACAAATACTATGAAAAAACAATTTCGTTTATTTATTAATTTGCCGGTAACATGTGTAATCACAATGTTATTGTTCAGTCAGGCTTTGATTGCACAACCAACTTCAGGTTCATCAAGTTCATCGGGAAATTCAAATCCCAATAATAAACCACCAACAACGGGAAGTCAGAGTTCATCCTCTTCTTCATCGTCGTCATCAAGTGGTGTAAGCGGACCGGTTCGAGTTGAACCGGGCACACCAGATCCGATTAGTATTTTTAATGCTAATAACACATCAAATGCACAAAATATTCCGCCAAAACCGGGAAAGTATGCATTTACAACTGTGCCTGACGATCCAACCAGAACACGTATTTATAAATTAAATAACGGTTTAACTGTTTATTTATCACAAAATAAAGCGGAACCAAGAATTCAAACCTACATTGCTGTAAAAGCAGGCTCTAAAAACGACCCGAAAGAAACAACAGGATTAGCGCATTATTTAGAGCACATGATGTTTAAGGGAACAAGTAATATTGGCACAACAAATTGGTCGCGCGAAAAAATGGTAATTGATGCCATTGCACAATTATATGAACAACATCGCAACGAAAAAGACCCGGTAAAAAAAGCTGCTATTTATAAACAAATTGATGTCATGAGTCAGGAAGCTGCAAAATTTGCGGTACCTAATGAATATGATAAAATGATTACTTCACTGGGAGCAAAAGGAACAAATGCATATACCAGCAAAGAACAAACGGTTTATGTGAATGATATTCCTGCCAATGAATTGGAAAAATGGCTGGTAATTGAAAGTGAACGTTTCAGCACCTGTGTATTACGTTTATTTCATACTGAATTGGAAGCAGTGTATGAAGAATATAATATGGGACAGGATCGCGACGGCAGCAAAATGTTTGAATCATATTATCGTGCGTTATTTCCAACACATCCTTATGGCACACAAACCACAATTGGTGAAGGTGAACATTTAAAAAATCCTTCGATGGTGAACATCATGGGATATTTTTATACTTATTATGTTCCGAGTAATATGGCCATTTGTTTGAGTGGAGATATTGATTACGATAAAACGATTGAGCTCATTAATAAATACTTTGGCACTTATGTAAATAAACCTGTCGGCGAAATGAAATTTGCTCCTGAAAAACCAATGACCGAAGTGCAACGCCGCGATGTGTGGGGACAGGAATCAGAAACCATGATGATGGGTTATCGTTTACCGGGCGCAAATACAAAGGAATCGATAATGGCAAAATTGATTACCGGAATTTTATATAATGCACAGGCCGGGTTGATTGACTTGGATTTGAATCAGCAACAAAAAGTTTTGGATGCCGGCGCTTATTCAACTGAATGGAAAGAATATTCTGTTTTAACATTATCGGCAGATCCGCGCGAAGGCCAAACCCTCGAAGAATGTGAGCAATTACTATTAGCAGAAATAGAAAAATTAAAACGCGGCGAATTTGATGAATGGCTGATAAAAGCTGTAGTAAACGATTATGAATTATCCAGAACAAAATCATTTGAATCGAATACCGGCAGAGCAAGCGCATTTGTGAATACTTTCGTAAAGGGTGTTGACTGGGGTAATTACCTGAATGAATATAAAGTGATGGAAAAAATCTCTAAACAGGAAGTAATAGAATTCGCGAATAAATATTTAGGTAATAATAATTATGCGGTTATTTATAAACGTAAAGGTGAAGATAAAAACATAAAAAAAGTTGACAAGCCGGCAATTACGCCAATTGAAGCAAATCGCGAAGCGCAAAGTGTATTTCTGAAAAAATTCATGGAATTACCTTCCAGCCGCGTACAACCTGATTTTATCGATTACAACAAACGTATCAGCAACCAAACCTTGGGAACAAATGTTCCGTTTGCGTATATTAAAAATGAAGAGAATAATTTATTTGAATTGTATTACATTTTTGATATGGGTTCTGCTAACGATTTGTATTTAACCCTTGCAATAAATTATTTACCTTACTTGGGGACAGATAAATACTCAGCTTCTGATTTACAGAAAGAATTTTTTAAATATGGTTTGAGCTTTAATGTATATACATCGAGCGACAGGGTGTATGTTTCATTGTCAGGTTTGGAAAGTAATTTAGATAAAGGTGTTGAACTGTTTGAACATGTGTTAAGTGCTGTTCAACCCGACAATAAAGCATATAAAGAATTAGTAAACGGGATGATAAAAGAACGTGTTGATGCCAAAACAAATAAATCGGCTATATTCAACAGCGCAATGGCCAGTTATGCCAGATATGGAAGTTTTTCGCCGGTTACTGACTTGCTTACTGAAAAAGAATTAAATAATACTTTACCGGCCGATTTGACGGGTAAAATTAAATCGCTCAGCACCTACAAACACCGAATATTTTATTACGGTCAGCGTTCACAGGATGAAGTAAAAACCGTGTTGGCAAAGTATCATAAAGCAAATGAAAATTTATTGGATTATCCTGTAGCTAAAAAATATACGGAGCAGGAAACAAAAACCAATAAAGTATATTTTGTAAACTATCCTATGGTTCAGGCACAGGTGATGTTTATGGGAAAAGATGAAACTTTTAATAAAGCATCGTTACCTGCAGCTCGCTTATTTAACGAATATTTTGGAAGTGGATTATCCAGTATTGTATTCCAGGAAATTCGTGAAACAAAAGCTTTAGCCTATTCAGCGTATTCCAATTATACTACTCCGGCAAATAAAGATGAAGCGCATTATGTTCGCGCATTTGTTGGCACTCAGGCAGATAAAATGCAAATGGCCATTGAAGCAATGCTTGAAATTATGAACAATATGCCACAGGCAGAAGAACAATTTAATGCTAGTATTGAATCGGTTACTAAACAAATTGAAAGCGAACGTATTACGCGTGCAAATATTTTCTGGAGTTATGAAAATGCTAAACGCAGAGGATTAACTACCGATATCCGCAGAGATATATATACAGAAGTACGTGGTATGACAATGCAGGATTTACAACAATTTTTCAACGACCATATTGCAGATAATACATATACCATAATTGTAATGGGCGATAAAACGAAATTGGATTTAGCTTATTTACAATCAATAGGTGAATTTAAAGAATTAACCCTCGAAGAAATTTTCGGGTATTAATTATATTAATAAATTATGTTATTCAGAGCCGTTAAGTAATTAGCGGCTCTTTTTTTATTGTATTATTCAATGGCACTTCCGGCGAGCCAGGCGGTCATCATTTTATCGTCAAGAATTTTTCCTACCACGCGATATTTTGAATAGTAAAAAGGATTTACACCAATTGGTTCTTCAGCCATCACACCAATATCCGGCTGATAATAATTTGAATGCACAAATTGAATTGTTTTGGCATCGTAATATATAAATCCAACATGTAAATCTAAACCTACAACATACAATCCGGGGCCCCGCGTTTTTATTTCCGCAATTACTTTTTCTGCAGGCACATTACTATAACGTTTAATGTCTGTTGTCATGCGTAAAATCATCGTTTCCGATGCCATTTGCGCCCATTTAACGCGCGGTATTTTAAACCCTGCATCACGTAAAACGGTAGTGACAAAATATCCACATGCAATAGAATCCGTTTTTGGTTGTGTGGTAGTACCATTAAATGCCCAGGGTGTGCCGAACCATGCAGGAAAAACGGAATTCGTTATTTCTCCAAAAATATAAGCACGAGATACTTTTATTAAACTATCCTTATTATTTCCAACTTCCAGATATGCATCATGTAATCGTTGTTGTTCAGATGTGATTTTAGATTTTATTTCTGTGTATGAAACCGGAGTTGCAGTTGCTGCGGGTGATGTCGGAACTTGATTACAATCTGCCTGTAAACAAAATAAACAGCAAATAATAAACATGGTTTTCATAAATGGGCAATTGAAGTGCAGTAACGTAAAAAAATCAATTTTATTGTGTTAGTGCATTACTTTATTTTATCAGATAAATGAAAATATTATATTGATTTAGCTGCGTGCTTTTAATACTATTTTCACCTCCCTCCATTACCCGCTTCTGAGCTAAGTAGTTGCAGCATACCGCTGCTGCAAATCCAAACCCTAAACCAACAACCGTCCCCGGAGCTATGATGAACACCCTACCTCAACAGCACAATCCACCTCCCCCCATAAATTTTCCCACTTTTCTTCCTATTTTCGCACTAAATAATAGTGATTATGGCGGAAGTAATACGTATGCCCCGAATGAGCGACACCATGACAGAGGGAACTTTTGTGGAATGGCATAAAAAAGTGGGCGATACAGTAAAATCAGGTGATATTCTTGCAGAAGTGGAGACCGATAAGGCCACTATGGAGCTCGAAAACTATGTGAAAGGAACACTGTTGTATATAGGGGTTGAAAAGGGAAAAAGTGCTCAGGTTGATCAGGTTATCGCAATTGTTGGTGCTCCCGGTGAAGATTTTCAGGCATTGTTGAATGATTCAGGCAAAACCGCAGCTCCGGTTGAAAAAAAGGAAGAAAAAGCGCCCGAAGCTGAGCCAAAGGCAGAGGTGAAAACCGAAGTTAAGGAAGCAGCCAAAGTTGAAACTAAAACTGAGGAAAAACCTGAAACCAAAACCGAAGCACCGGTTGCCAAAGAAAATACCGAAGACGGCAGAATAAAAGCATCACCTTTAGCGAAAAAAATTGCTCAGGATAAAGGCATTAGCCTCGACGCTGTTTCAGGTAGCGGACCTGAAGGTCGCATCATTAAAAAAGATGTAGAAGAATTTGTTCCGCAAACAAAAGAAGCTGCTAAAACGGAAAAACCTGTTATCCAAATTCCTCAAATTGTTGGCGAAGAAGGATACGATGAAACACCGGTTTCGCAAATGCGAAAAGTTATCGCTGCACGTTTATCGCAAAGTAAATTTACTGCACCACATTTTTATTTAACCATTTCGGTTGATATGGATAATGCAATCGCTGCACGTAAATCACTTAACGAAGTGAGCCCGGTAAAAATATCTTTTAACGACCTCGTTGTGAAAGCTTCCGCAATGGCATTGCGTCGAAATCCTGCTGTTAATTCAAGTTGGTTAGGCGATACCATCAGAACAAATAAACATATTCATATTGGTGTTGCTGTTGCAATAAATGACGGATTGGTTGTGCCGGTAATTCGTTTTGCAGATAATAAATCGTTGTCGCAAATTTCTGCTGAAACAGGCGACCTTGCCGAACGTGCAAAAAATAGAAAATTACAGCCTGCCGACTGGGAAGGAAATACATTTACCATTTCCAATTTGGGTATGATGGGTATCGAAGAATTTACTGCAATTATAAATCCGCCGGACGCTTGTATCCTTGCTGTGGGCGGCATTCAGCAGGTTCCGGTTGTTAAAAACGGACAAGTTGTTCCGGGCAATGTGATGAAACTTACCATGAGTTGTGATCATCGCGTGGTTGATGGCGCTGTTGGTGCAAAATTTTTACAAACATTAAAACAATATCTCGAAGATCCCGTTCGGATGCTTGCTTAAATTATAAATAAAATGGTTGGTTTTTACCGACCATTTTTGTTTTAGTAAATAAATTAGTCGGAACTTTTTCTGCCATTTTTGAATTTTAATAATATGTCGAAAAAAACTTTGGTAATTGGTGCTTCCAATAATCCTGAACGTTATGCATATCGCGCTGTAAAAAAATTAACGGCGCACGGTCATCCCGTTTTGGCACTCGGAAAAAAAGATGAAATGATCGATAATATTCCGGTGGTAAAAGAACGTCCCCTCGACAACGATATTGATACGGTTACACTTTATGTAAATCCACAATTGCAAAAAAATTATTACGATTATATCTTGCAACTGCACCCAAAACGAATCATTTTTAATCCCGGTACCGAAAACGATGAACTCGCAAACCTCGCCGAAAAAAACGGCATCCAAACAATCGAAGCATGCACACTGGTAATGCTCTCTATTGGCGATTATTAAAATATTAACTATAAACTTTTTTTGGGCGTTTCCCCTATAGTAGATAAATAATTTGCCCCCGCAAATTATTTATCTACTATAGGGGTCGGGCTTTTCGCTCCAAGTCCTCGTCGCTTCCACTGCGTTACAGCGCCTGTGGGCTTTCCACTCCAATCCCTAACGCGATTCGGAGTAAAAATTCCAATTTGATTCAAACAGCACATTAAAAAAATTGATTTAATATTGCATTACATTTATAACCGGAAATTTTGAGCACTGTAATATCACATACCGAAGAAAATTACCTGAAGGCAATATTTAAACTTTCAGAAATGCAAAATGGTAATGTCAGCACCAATGCGATTGCCGAAAAACTATCTACTACGGCAGCATCGGTAACCGATATGCTCAAAAAGTTGGCAACCAAAAAATTATTACACTACGAAAAATATTACGGTGTTTCGTTAACTGAAAAAGGAAAAAAACTCGCGAAAGATTTAATACGTAAACACCGTCTCTGGGAAACATTTTTAGTAGATAAATTAAAATTCAGTTGGGATGAAGTTGATGAACTCGCCGAACAACTGGAACATATTAATTCCGAAATTTTAACCGACCGTATCGACCATTTTCTCGGCTTCCCTAAATTCGACCCACATGGTGACCCTATTCCCGATAAAGATGGAAATATCGATTATCATGAAGATATTACACTCGATAAAATGCAAAAGGGTGATGAAGGTATAATTGCAGGTGTTATCGACCACTCAACACAATTTCTGCAATATCTCAATAAAATTCAATTGGTAATTCATACACGCATCAAAATAAAAGATGACGAAGAATACGACCAAAGTAAAGTGATTTTAATTAATCACAAACACGAATTGGTTGTTTCGCAAAAAGTAGCTGCAAATTTATTAGTCCGGAAAACAAAATGATTTGTTAAACTCCGGCGCTTGGTTCAGGCACCAACATTTTTTTATTTCTGCTCACTAGCAAATTACCACAAAAAGCGATTAAAAATAATCCGCCCAATACAGTTACCATTGCACCTGAAACCGATGCATTTAAAAGTAAGGCAAGATAATATCCACCCACACTGGCAACAATACCTATAGCTGCAGCCAATAAAAGCATCACTTTTAATTTATGTGTAATTAAATAAGCTGTTGCACCCGGAACAATTAAAAATGCTACAACTAAAATAGCACCTACACTTTCAAACGATAATACGGTTGTCATCGACACGGCACCCATTAATAAATAATGCCACAAGGTTACTGATACGCCAAGTGTAATGGCATAATCCGGATCAAATGTCGTTAAGTATAATCCCTTGTATCCAATTAAAATAAATCCTAAAATAAAAATGAATAAACTACCCAATAACCAAACTGCAGTTGGCACACCCGCCCACGTTTCGAAATTAATAAATGTAATGTCGCCATATAAAACGCAGTCTTGATCTAAATCTACCTTATCTGCAAAATAGGTAATTAATATTACACCTAATGCAAATAACCAGGTAAAACTTATTCCGATGCTGGCATCCTCTTGCAATTTTGCTTTTTTATGAAATAATTCTATTAAAACGGTGCACAACATCCCAAAAGCAGCTGCTCCAATTAACATCGGAACCGAGTTTCTTGAACCACTAATTAAAAATGCAATTGCAATGCCCGGTAAAACGGCATGCGAAATGGCATCACCAACCATGGTCATTTTTCGTAGTATTAAGTAACATCCCAATAACCCTGATGTAACTGCCACCAAACTACCCGTTAACATTATCCAAAATGCATCTGTCATCATATTACATTATTAATAAGGTATAATTTTTTCATGCGGATCTTTTTCCGGCTTATCTAAAAGCATAATTAATTTTTGTTCAATTTCCGGCGTAATAATATGTTCTATCCCTTCAGCATCATCATGCACATGGTCGCCCTGAATTTGTAATTGTTGGGTTAAATACATTTCCCACAAACGGTGAATGCGTGTAATACGTTTGCCTTCTGCCTGACCGGCTTCTGTCAATAAAAATCCGTTTACATGTTTCACAACATAGTCGTTGTGCAACAACATACTAAAACCCTGTTTAAACTCTCTGTTTTTCATTTCGCGCTCTTCAACAATTTCTGAAAGTGTAAAAACATTTTTACCCGGATTTTTTTCTTCCAAATGATACATTTCTTTCAGAATATTTTCACGCAACATTTTATTCAAATATTTTTTTCGGATGATATACTTCGGAACTACACCTTTTTTAGGTGCAAATAAAATACTCAAAACAGCAATCAATGAAATCATCATAACAATCCATGGCCCTGTCGGCATTTTATTGTCCGTGTAGGATACATAAGCACCAATAACACTGCCTGTAACTGCAAATAAAACACTTAACAAAATCATTTTCCGTAAATCGTTCGTCCAGTATTTTGCTGCAGCAGCAGGTGTAATAAGCATTGCAGCCATAAGCACAACACCTACTGCCTGAATGCCTGCAGCAACTGCAAGTACCGTTAATGTAGTCAGCAACAATTGTAATTTATTTACCGGTAAGCCTGCACTTTGGGCATAAGCCGGATCAAAACTTAATACTTTAAATTCTTTAAAAAATGTAAGCACCATCACAATAATTAAAATGCTTACACCGCCCATAGTTTTAATATCATCCGGTTGCATGGCCGCAGCTTTTCCAAAAAGGAAATTGTTTAAACCACTTTGCGCTGCATTTCCGCTTTGCTGAATATAAGTAAGTAGTAATATCCCCACACCAAAAAACACTGATAATACTAAACCAATTGCCGTATCTGATTTTAATTTGCTACGTTTCGTAATTACATCAACACAAACAATAGATAACCATCCTGTTACAAATGCGCCACCCAATAAAATCCACAAATTGCGTGAATCGAATAATATAAACGACAAACATACTCCCGGCAAAACCGAATGTGCAATGGCATCTCCGGTTAAAGCACGTTTCTGTAAAAACGCAAATGTTCCAATTGTAGCAGAACTGATCCCTAATAAAATCATTCCCATTACCACAAATAGTACATTTGGGTCGTTTAGTGAAATAAAATCTATAAATGTTTTCATCTTATATTATAAGTCAAATCTGTAAGCAAAGCCGGTTGAAATAAACGGGACATCATAATCAAATTGGTAACCACCGGATACGTCAACTTGTATATTTGTATTAATTAAATACGTAAACCCCATATCAACTGAGGCTTCAAAATCGGTTAAATCTTCAACAAATAATTCTGCGAAATAACCAAACTTATCACCAATTGCAATTCCGTTTGAAAGTGAAAAAGGCATCTTTACATATCCATCGTCACCACTTAATGTTCCACCGGTATTTACACTTAGCGTCCAGAATTGATTGATATCAGCCGCGGCAGCAATCAGTAATTCAAAATTCGGGTCGGCATATAAATCTTCCTCTTCTCTTGTAATAGTTGAACCACCACTGCTGATTGCCGCACAATT
This sequence comes from Bacteroidota bacterium, assembly GCA_016706255.1. NCBI lineage: Bacteria > Pseudomonadati > Bacteroidota > Bacteroidota bacterium. Next base: position 755,733 of record JADJJZ010000003.1, read on the forward strand.
AAAATAATTGCCGGAATACAATATACTTTTTAATCCCATTGAAAAGCTTTGCATTTGTAATACAGTTTCGCCCTTCAGGTTTTCATGAAGTTCAATAGATGGCGCATACGCAAGCCTTAATTCAGTATGTGCATTTAATCCCCATCTCACTAATGTTGTTGCATAATCAACAATTGGGCTATTATAATCGCTGTATTGAAATCCATGTTCCAATTGCAGCCAACCCGCAGGTACTACTTCTGCGCTTTCAGTAATATCAGGGCGGTCAGTAATTATACTTTCTGATTGTGAAAACCCAACCTGACAAAAAAATGAACATGAAAAAAATGCGAATGGTTTTAACATAATAATTATTTTTCACGTGGTGGAACCTGCAATTCGCTTAACATTTCACCAACTTTAGTTAATAAATCAATTTTTCCGCCATACGTTTTTTGTAAAAACTCGGGAACAAATATTTTTTCTTTCGGACCGCTGGCAATTAATTGTGTGTTTAATAAAATAATCCAGTCGAAATATTCATACGCACTTTGTAAATCGTGATGTACAACTAATATTGTTTTCCCTTCTGCGCGCATTTTTAACAGTAAATCAAAAATTGTTTTTTCGGTAGTCGCATCAATTCCCGCAAATGGTTCATCCATAAAATATAAATCTGCTTCCTGCGCCAGACTTCTTGCAATAAATACACGCTGCTGTTGACCACCTGAAAGTTGTGAAATTTGTCGGTTAATATATTGTTGCATATTTACCTTTTCCAGACATTCCATCGCCATTGCTTTATCAGCTTTGTTTATGCGTTTGAACAATCCTTTTTTCCCATAACGACCCATTAATACAACATCGAGCACACTTGCAGGAAAATCCCAGTCTACACTACCACGCTGTGGCACATAAGCAACTCGGTCGCGCACTTCATTAATATTTTTACCAAATAATTTTACGTATCCGCTATCAAGACTATTTAAATCCATCATGGCTTTAATCATAGTGGATTTTCCGGCACCATTTGGCCCAATTATGCCAACGAGTTTGCCTTCCGGCACTTCAAAATCGATTCCCCACAAAGCAGGTTTCCGATTGTAAGAAACCGTTACGTCATGTACTTCAATTGCCGGTATCATTTTAGTTTCCATTCCTATTTTTTATGCTTAATTATTTTATTAAAAGCAGGTTTTATTTTAATGCTTCATACATCACATTGGCATTGTGTTTTACCATGCCGATATAATTACCTTCATCAGTGCCGGCTGCCCCCATTGCATCACTATATAATGTACCACCTGTTTTAACCGGATGATTTTTTTGATTACATCCCTCAACAACAGCCTGAATACTTTTTTGACTCACACTACTTTCAACAAATACCGCTTTTATTTTATCAGCAATAATCATATTAACCATGTCAGTAATATCTTTTAATCCAAACTCCGCAGCAGTAGATATTCCCTGCAGTCCTTTCACTTTTATTCCATAAGCTGCACCATAATAACCAAAGGCATCGTGTGAAGTAATTAATATTCTGTTGGCTTCCGGTATGGACTGCATTTTTTCGCGTACGTATTTATCCAGTTCTTCCAATTGTGTTATGTATTTTGTTGTCTGCTCCTGATAAAATTTTGCATTATCAGGATCGGCAGTACTCATTTTGTTACCAATTTCACGCACACACAATATCCAAAGTTGCACATCAAACCAAACGTGAGGGTCATGAGTTTTAACGCCATTCACCTGTGCAACCGTACGTAATTTTTCTTCAGGTATTCCCGCTGCCACCGGGTACACTTTTTTACTTTCTGCCAATCGGTCAAAAACCTCCTGCATTTTACCTTCAAGGTGCACGCCGTTATAAAAAACAATATCAGCTGCGCGCAAAGCATTTAAATCGCCCTGCGTTGCCTTATACAAGTGTGGATCCACACCGGGACCCATCAGGGTAGTCACATTGGCTTTTTCACCAACAATATTTTTTACCGCATCGCCAATCATACCGGTTGTGGTAACTATGTTGAGTGTTGTGCCCGTTTTAGCCGTTTCCTGCTTGCAGGAGCCTAAAATCAGCAAGGTTGCAATTACATATACGAGTTGTCTCATGCCTTTCATAACGCAAAGGTATATAAAAAATTTAGATTAGTCTAAAATAATTTTTAGAATGTTATAAATTTGTTCTTCTGCGCAAATCCGTAACTTCGCTGCCACTATGGTTAATCCATTTAAGCCGGGAGATAAAAAAGTGTTTACGCATCTGGTAACAGACAGCGATATAGCCGCTTTTGAAACCGGCATTGTGCATCAGGTTTATTCAACTTTTTGCCTAACCCGCGATGCAGAATGGAGCACCCGTTTGTTTGTTTTAGAAATGAAGGAGCCGGATGAGGAAGGAATTGGAACATTCATTGAAGTAATTCATCGTTCACCTGCTTTGGTTGACAGCACAGTTGATTTTTTTGCAACTTTAGATGCAGTTAACGGACATGAAGTAATTTGTTCGTTTGTTGCAAAATGTGGTGAACGGATTATTGCAGAAGGGAAAACCGGACAAAAAATATTAAAAAAAGAAAAGCTGGAACGCATTATGTCGTCTCTGGAAAAATAATTTTCGAACTTGCTAACCGATTTATTTGTTACTTTGAATAATGAAACCTGCCGAATTAAATATCAGAAATAAACGAGCCACCTTCGAATACGAAATTATCGACAGGTATACAGCAGGTATTGTTTTGCGTGGCAGCGAAATAAAAAGTGTACGCGAAGGCCATGCAAGTATCAATGAAGCGTATTGTATGTTTAAAGAAGGAGAGTTGTGGGTAAAAAGCCTCAACATATCTGAATATAAACAAGCAACAGTTTGGCAACATGAACCTTTGCGCATGCGTAAATTATTGCTGAGTAAAAAAGAGTTAAATAAATTATTAGCAAAGGTGAAAGAGCGCGGCTACACTATTGTTCCGCTGAAAATGTTTTTAAACGACCGCGGCTTTGCAAAACTCGAAATAGCCCTCGCGCGTGGTAAAAAAACACACGATAAACGCAATTCCATTAAGGCTAAAGACGAAAAAAGGGATCTTGACAGATCCCTTAGAAATTATAAATAATGTACTGTTGTTTAAAGTGCAGTTAAATCAACATCGAATTTTAATTCAAGTAATACACTTTCAGACCCTGCTTCGTATGTTGAATCAAGTGGATTATAAATAGTGTAATTATCAGAATAATCTACATTCATGATAATATCATTATAAGCAAGACGTGTTAAATCATAATTTTCCCAACTAGACATAATTCCGGTTAAATCAAGATTAATACTTGTTTTACTTTTATTGTCATCACCCCAATACCAATAACTGGTTTGTGAACTTTGAGCAACAACACTGCCATCACCAAAATCATTCATAAATTCTTCTGAAAATACCTCACCATTTTCTTTAATATCCATATTGTAGATGTAGGTATAAACTTTGGTAACACCATTGGTAGTTATATATAAATTCGTACCATCATACTCGTACTCCAAATTTGTAGTTTGATCGTCAATAGTGGTTACAACAGTTCCTGTCATACTTTTTAATACCCACGGTTGAGTTATACGGCTATCGCGTGAATGGATAGAAAAAAATGGGTCTTCTTCTCCTTTTGCACATCCTGAAAATGTTAACGTAGAAGCAGCCAAAAGGCCAATTAATGTAAACGAAAGTAGTTTTTTCATATAAAATGCTTAAAAATATCGCGGCGCAAAGTTAAGGAATAACAGCTAGAAAGAGGGGTTTAAAGGGAAAATAGTTGCAATAAAAAAAATCCCGGCACATGGCCGGGACAATAATATTTTGATTTTTTGCTGCTAATTACCAGTAAATCATCAGGTTAACTCCGCCGTAGCTGTTAACATTGATTCCGGAAACGCCACTTTTATACTCACCGCGATCATTAAATTCAGTAGTAGTTGTTGTTCCGCCATTAGTGCTGCTGGTTACGATATCGTTAGTCCATTCACCACCCATGTTTTGCATAGCGAAACCTAAGCCTACTTCGCCACCAATAGAAATATTATCAGCAAAGAAATAGTTAAAACCACCGATTAAATTTAAGCCTAAGCCTAAACCACCCGGGTAACTAACATCCTGAGTTGTTGATGATGAATAACCATCTCCTGTGATGTCGTTAGTGTAGCTGTAACCTAAGCCTGTAAGCATGGCAAACATTAAATCAACACCTAAATATGGGTCTACTTTGCTCGATTCGGTAGCCATATGTTTTTCCATACCTAAGCCAATACCAAAGCTGAAACCATTCCATTTAACTTCTGTTTCAGAGTATTCATCCGGAACGCCTGTTGAATCACCCATAAAAGTTTTGCTGGAAACACTGTTTAAGCCAATAGAAAAGCGACTTGCAAGGCCATCGCTGTAGTAACGTTTATAAGCAATAACACTTTGTGGAATCAGGTTATCAATTGTTATAGGATATCCACCGGTAATAACACCTGCAGGGTCCTGAATTTCGGTACCTGATAAAATGGAAGAACCGTAATTTCCAAAAGCAACAGTTGCCAAACCGGTAATATTAAATCCTAAGCCGGAATATCCTTCCTTAGGCATATTTTGGGCAAACGCAGATACTGTGAATGCCGACAAGCACATAATTAACATTATTTTTTTCATAATTAATAGGTTTTTGTTTGGAACAAAGTTAAACACTGACTGGCCTGCAAAAATTGCGCAAATAACAATTTACTAAAGAGGTGAACGATTTTTAGTACGTTTTATCGCAATTGGAAAATAATTAAAATTCCAATAGAATCATATCATATTAAATATTTTGTAATATGTCAGAAAATTTTACCGGGTAACATAGGCACAAATTTGAAATTATCACCTACTTCTTTTCTGAAGTCATTTTCCCCGGTTTTGGTCATTTTTACCATCATCTGATCGGCGTCATTCCCCAATGGTAAAACGATAATACCACCTACTTTAAGCTGTTTCAGCAACTGCTGTGGTATCTCCTTGGCTGCTGCCGTTATTATAATTCTGTCGTAAGGCGCATGTGTGGGAATGCCCTCATAACCATCGCCGAAATACATTTTTACGCCTGTATATCCCAAAATGTATAATTGTTGTTTAGCCTTTTCATGTAATTTCCGAAAACGCTCAATCGTATAAACTTTGGCACCCATTTCAGCTAAAACCGATGCCTGGTAACCGCTTCCTGTCCCCACTTCCAACACTTTCATGCCGGGTTCCAGTTCTAACCATTCGCTCATATAAGCAACGGTATAGGGCTGACTAATCGTTTGTCCTTCTCCGATTTGAAATGCTTTGTCCTCATAAGCATGCTCCAAAAAGGCTGCATCCATAAACGCATGTCGCGGAATGGCATTTATTGCCGAAAGTACCCGTTCATCCGATATTCCTTTCCCGCGCAAAATCTCCACCAATTTTTGCCGCATGCCCTTATGCCTGTATGTGTCAAACGACTGATTCACCGTCACTTTAATTATTTCTTTGAGTTATTTTCAATCAGCAGCCTTAATTTTCTGCTACGCAGTTGCAAATGAATAACACTTTAGGAGTATACTTTCCACTTTTAACAACTAATTATCCACAATCAGTTTTTTAGCTGAAAAAATTATTTCCTGCTTTTTATTTTTACAGGCACGAATTTTGAAACTACGGGGTAACAATTTTAACAAAAAACATTAAAAACCTTATTTAACAATTATGAAGTTGCTTAAAAAAATCATTTTACCGGTGCTCATTTGTGTTACTACAATAGTAAGCGGACAACAAAAATTGGGCTTAAATGCACAACGCACTTATGATGTAACACCTGCAGATTACGGTCTGGTTTTCGATACCTTACGTATTTCTACCGACGATGGTGCAAGCCTTTTTGGATGGCATTTATATCCCGGTGAAAAAAATGATAAATCCTCAAAAAAATCAGTAATTATTAGTCACGACGGTAACATGAATATGGCAAACAGCCTCGAACAGGCAGGTAAATTCCTGGGTTTAGGCTATCATGTTTTTATGTATGATTACCGCGGTTTCGGAAAAAGCTCAGATTTTAATGTGAGCCCGAAATTTTACATCTATCAGCAATTTGCTACCGATTTAACTGCAGTTATTGAATATGTAAAAAAATATCACGCGTTATTTTCTATCGATTTATATGGCTACGGCATTGGTGGTGGTTTATCTTTAGGTGTTGGTGCAAATAATTTAAAAGTGCACAACGTAATTGCAGATAACCCTTATACCACTTTCGAAACAGTTCAAAATCGTTACGAACAAAAATCAGGCACCAGAATTATGATGCCAATCGGTTACAACGTAACATTATTGGAACCTAAAATGGCTTTAATCGACAAAGGTGATCACCTCCGCGGCATTTTGTTAATTATTGGCGAACAGGGCAATATCATGACCCAGGCTGATATGCTCGAATTACAGGCTATGAAGAAAAAAGTTACTACCATCTACACCGTTAAAGGCGTAGATAACGACAAAAACTTCAGCAGCAACCGCGATGAATACTTCAAACAAATAAAAGCCTTCTACGAAAAAGTAGGCGAATAATATTACACTACTTATACCGGTCCCCTGAGCCTGCTCAGGGGACTTCGTATGTACACTACCCGCGACAGCAAAGAATCTTAATCCCAACTCATAAATCCATCATGTGCACCACCAATGGTTGCATCCCCAGACCAACCATACCTCGCGAAGACGAAAGTCCTTGGCAGACCACCTCATCCTTTGGACTACACATTCCCTCCAAGAAAGTACTATATCTTTGCCGTCCAAATCTATTAGCATGATCAACATCAAATTCGGAACCGACGGCTGGAGAGCCATTATTGCGCAGGAATTTACAACTGATAACGTAGCTCGTGTTGCTAAAGCAACTGCTGATTGGATCAATCAGATTTCCGATAAACCGGCTGTGGTAATTGGTCACGACTGTCGCTTTGCCGGCGAATTATTTGCAGAGGTTACTGCTAAGGTTTGTTGCGAACAGGGACTCACCGTTTATATCGCAAAAGGATTTGTTTCCACGCCAATGGTGAGCTATGGTGCATTTGTTTTGAAAACAGCTGCCGGTGTTGTTATTACAGCATCACATAATCCGCCTGCTTACAATGGATTTAAATTAAAAAGTGGTTATGGCGGACCAACAATTCCGGAAGATATTGCTTTAGTGGAAAGTATGATTCCTGAAACACACGCAATTCCAACAACATCGTTAAAAGAATACGAAGCGCAAGGTAAATTACATTGGGTTGATTTAGAACAAATGTATTTTGATCATGTGACAAAAAGTTTTGATTTACCTGCAATAAATAATTCAGGTATTCGCCTTGGTTACGATGCCATGTATGGCGCCGGTCAGCGTGTTGCACAGCGTATACTAACAAATATGAGTGTGTTACATTGCGATGATAACCCGGGATTTAAAGGTCAGGCACCTGAACCGATTCACCGCAATTTATTAGAGCTAAGTAATTTAATTAAAAATGATCCATCACTGCAATGTGGTTTAGCAAACGATGGTGATGCTGATAGAATTGGCATGTATGATGGTGAAGGTAATTTTGTTGATTCACATCATATTATTTTATTATTAATTCATTATTTACATAAATACAAAGGTTACACCGGTAAAGTAGTAATTGCATTCAGCGTAAGTGAAAAAGTTAAACGTTTGTGCGAACACTACAATCTTGATTATGAAGTAACCAAAATCGGATTTAAATATATCTGCGGAAAAATGGTTGTGGAAGATGTTTTATTGGGTGGAGAGGAGAGTGGTGGTATTGCTGTAAAAGGCCACGTACCTGAACGCGACGGCATTTGGTGCGGATTATTATTACTCGAATTTATGGCTAAAACCGAAAAAACACTGATACAATTAATTGAAGAGGTGTATGCAATAACCGGTAGTTTCTTCTTCGACAGAAACGATTTACATTTAACCGAAGCATTAAAAACTACAATTATCGATAATTGTAAAAATAATAAATACAGCAGTTTCGGAAATTATACTGTTCAAAAAATGGAAGATGTTGACGGATTTAAATTCCATTTAAATGATACCAGTTGGGTTATGATTCGTGCAAGCGGAACGGAACCATTATTACGTGTTTATGCCGAATCACCGAATCAAACCGAAACGGAAAATATTCTGGCTACCGTTAAAAAAGTATTATTAGGATAAAATTTGCGAAAACGATAAATTATTTCTGCCCCCAAAAATACCATGTTGCGTAAACAAAAAAGTAATTCAATAAAATCAAATTTCCGTATTTTTTTATTGGGGGGATTATTATGTATCGCAAGTATTAAAAATAGTGCATTACATGCGCAAACTGCAGCCGACAGCACATTTAGCCTAAAGGAATTCGTAACTCCGGCGGATACATTTTCCGGTAAACGATTGGGATTAATTCTGGGAACAGAAACGGTATTATATACCGGAGCAACAATTGCATTATATCAATACTGGTATAAAGATTATCCTTTATCTGATTTTCATTTATTTAATGATAATGGTGAATGGTTACAGTACGATAAAATGGGCCATTTTTATACTACCTATTTTGAAACAAATATTACCACCGGTTTTTATAAATGGACCGGCATGGAAGAAAATAAAGCTTATCTGGCCGGCGCATTAACATCATCGGTATTACAATTAACCATCGAAGTATTTGACGGGTTTTCAGATAAATGGGGATTTTCCATCGGCGATTTTACAGCAAATACTTTGGGTGCATCTTTAAGTGCTGGACAAAATTTTTTGTGGGATGAACAACGTATTAAAGTAAAATTTTCATCGCATTATGAAGATTATTCCGGCTATGATCAAACTGTTCAGGATCGTGCTGCAAATTTATTCGGCACAACAGGCCCTGAAAAAGTATTAAAAGATTACAACGGACAAACCACATGGCTCAGCGTAAATCCATCCATGTTTATGCGTGAAGATACCCGTTTCCCAAAATGGTTAATGGTATCAGCAGGTTACAGTGTTGCAGGTTTATTAGGTGGTTACGAAAATCAGTGGTGCACCGACCCGCTCATGCGCCCCGAAGATTGTCCGCCCGAAGATTTAATTGATTACAGCAATATCGACCGTTATCGTCAATATTATTTATCGCTTGATGTTGACCTCACACAAATTCCAACTAACTCTCCCTATTTAAAAATGTTATTCGAAGTGCTCAACATTGTGAAGTTTCCGGCGCCGGCGCTTGAGTTTAATCAAAATCATGGGGTGAAGTTTAAGCCACTCTATTTTTAATTAGCAAATTAGCTGATTAGCAAATTAGCTAATGGGGGTTACTGCTAAATCTCACAATCCGTTTTCAAATTTGCATTTCTTTTTAATTGCTTAGCGCAATTAAACCTCCATATGAATCTGTTTTTATCCGTTAAAACCTTTAATCAATTTTTCTTTTAAAAAATCAGTTTAAATCAGCCCAATCAGCGCCCCGTTCACGGGGTCCGCGTTCCCACTTGCATGTAGTGATCAAAAAAGAATTCATGCTTCAGCTTGTCCGTTTTTAACATTGCAAATCCTCTGTCAGTTAAAAATCGTTCATATTCTTTTAAATCATATTGATGTGGGTGTAAAATATCACCGGGAATTGTTCTGAATAGATGTTTGAAAAAATTATGATTATGTGCATCAATTGTAACCACTAATTTACCGCCCGGTTTTACCATTTTTGCCAATAAATCATAACTGAAATTAATATCAGCAACATGGTTAATTGCATTCATACAATAAATAATATCGTATTGTTTATTGGCAACATATTTTTCAAGTGGTAAACTATAAAAGGTAGTATACGGATAATTGCTGCGTTTAAAATGTGGAAGATTTTTTTCATATTCATCTACCAAAGGGTCAACCGCATCTACATTACATTGTGCTAAATTCATAAAAATACCTGCAGGTCCGCAACCGGCGTCTAATACATCCATTCCGGGTTTTGGGGGACAAACAGGTTCGATCAAATCGAGTAGTTTTTGCCAATATGCCCGTTTCCAGACATGGTAATTATCGACATCTTTGCCCTTAAGATAGTTTTCCCACCATTTTAATTCAGCCTTTTGAGCCAGACTCCACTTTATCGTTTTTTTCATTCGTAACTTTGTAAGCTTAAGGCGTAAAATTACACAAACAATGAAAATACCTGTTGGAACAGCGGTGGTAATTCTCGAAAGCGGGGAAACAGGCATAATTGCATATTATGATGGCAATACGGCATTCATTGATGTGGATGGCGATACTGTGCAGGCCCATGCTAAAGATATTGAGCCGGTTGCCAGTTTCGGAAAAGCACCTGTCAAACAAATAAATACCGATACACCAAAAAAATTCGACAGTATTGAAGAAGGTTTGCTCATTCAATTTGCAGCTGTCAGAAATATGGCCGGCGAACTTACGCGATTCGATTTGTCGTTAGTAAACAATACTCCATCCAATATATTATTTGAATATCAGTTTCATGTTTTTGGCGCATCACCAATTACCATAAGAAAAGAGCTGAATAGTGCAGCAACAATTAAACTGCATGAATTTAAAAGAGACCAGTTAAATGATGCCCCCATGTTTGTAGTTAATTGCTGGTTAAAAACAGAAACGGGTGGAACCAAACCTTCCGTAACAAAAGAAATAAAATTAAAAGCAAAACAATATTTTGCAAAAATTGATAGTCCGGAATTTAAGCAGCAGGATAAATTTGTTTTAGAAGTAGCAAAAGAAATTGAACCCAAAGTAAAAAAGGTACCCATTGTTGAAGTAGAAAAAGATGATTTCTTTTTTGAAAAGAAAAAAATTCCGGCTCAACACGAATTAATTGTTAAAGCAGAAATGCCGGATTTTATCGATTTACACGCTGAAAACTTTTTATCAGGCTATCAACAAATGGAAGCAAACGATATTTTATTTCGACAAATTAGCCACTTCAAAAACTTCTTAGAAAAAGCCATTCGATATAATCTCCATAAAATTTATGTTGTGCATGGTATCGGTAAAGGGGTATTAAAAACAGAAATTGAAAAGGTGTTAAAAAAATATCCTGAAGTAAGTTCTTATAATAATGATTTCCATGCCCGATTCGGCTTTGGTGCTACAGAAATATTTTTGGATTAAAATTTGCTGTAATTTCGTGTTAATTCTAAAAAACACATGCTGTTTTTTGAATAAATTAAGTCGAATAACAATAAAAACGTTCTTTAAAGAAATTCCTGTAAGCCGTTCTATCGCTTCGCAGTAATGCGGAGAGGAAAGTCCGGATAACACAGAGCACCGCAACACCTAACCGGTGTGTATCCGCTCAGGCGGGTAACGGAACAGTGCCACAGAAAATAACAACCCCAAAGTAGATGTCACTGCGTGGCATCACTTCGGGGCTAAGGTGAAAACGTGAGGTAAGAGCTCACGGGTATTTATGGTAACATGAGTATCGGGTAAACCCTGCGGGTTACAATGTCAAATATGCCGGAGTAAAAGAAAAGCGGCTCGTTTTAATCTTCGGCGGGTAGACAGCAAGAACCTGGTGGTGACGTCAGGTCCAGATAAATGATAGAAACTCAAACAGAATCCGGCTTATGAGTTTACAGGGATTTTTTTAATGAACGTACAATAATATGCAAATCGGTAACCAAATATTAATTTGCCCTTATTGTGGTCAGCCTACAAAAGTTGTTTGGGTGCATGGGCACGGACAATGTATGATTTGCAAAACAAATTTTGATGAATGTTGCAGAGGTGAAACTACTGATGAAACATTTAATCAAAAAGAAGAAACCGAATCAGAAAAAGAAAAAAATAAAACGAATAACAACACCACTACACAAAATGAAAACAATTAAACCCGCCATTACTTTTTATTATTAATTATTTCAGGTGCGCTATTTGCACAAAACCCGGTTACATTTATTCCGCCTGATCCTGCAAAAGGTGGACCAGCAGCGGCGCCGGTAAAAACAGATACCATAATCACCGTTCTTGATGCAGCAAAAAATTATCGCAGAGTGGTGGTATTACAAAATGATATTATGGTGCAGGATGGTTGCTGGATTGGAAAAAATAAAACAGGAAAATGGTATAATTATTCACCTACCGGATTACTCATCAATTTAGCTGAATATGATAACGGTGTTAAATCCGGTATATACATGGAATTCGATAAAGGTGGTGCATTAGTTGTTCAGGAGGCATATAAAAATGATAAATTGGATGGCGAACAAAAAAAATATGCTTTTGGTCCCGGTGGCAGAATTTTAAAAAGCAGTTATTCCTATACAAATGGAAATTATAACGGCACCTGTACCGAATATGCAGATAATGGATTAATCCGCTCTCAAATTCAATATAAAGACGGTAAAAAACATGGTATCACGAAGTGGTATTATACCAATGGAAAAATAGCCATGATGCAAACCTACAGCAATGATATGCTCAACGGCCCGCAAAAAGTTTATAATCAGCAGGGAGGCGTTAGCAGCGAAGGAGATTATGCCCAAAATATGAAATCCGGCATCTGGAGCGAGTTTTATGATAACGGTAAACTGAAATCGCAAGGCGCTTATAAGGCAGATGTTAAAACCGGTATCTGGAAATATTATGATGAAAATGGTACTGTAATAAAGACAGAAACTTTCTGAAAAAAACTACAAAATTTATTTTCTCTGTCCAATAAATTATATTTACCTTCGTTTAGTTTTGTGTACGAACACTGTACACTAACTTAAACTTTTTAACAATTAAATTAATTCAACAGCATGCAGGTTTCACGCGCTTTGCAGGCTGTAAGTGAACACTTAAACGAACAGAATGGCTAACATTTTATTAATTGATGACGAAAAAAGCATCAGAAAAACCCTCAAGGAAATACTTGAATATGAGGGTTATGTAGTAGACGAGGCCGGCGATGGTGCCGAAGGCCTTCGTATGATTCAGGAAGGTGATTATGATATCGCCCTTTGTGATATTAAAATGCCAAAAATGGATGGCATGGAAGTGCTCGAAAAAGCACAAATCAGCAATCCTGATGTGCCTTTTATCATGATTTCCGGTCACGGCACTTTAGAAACTGCTGTTGAAGCGGTAAAAAAAGGCGCTTTTGATTATGTGGCAAAACCACCTGATTTAAATCGACTTCTCATTACCATTCGCAATGCGCTCGATAAATCGAATTTAATTACTGAAACAAAAGTATTAAAGCGCAAGGTTACCAAAACCCGCGAAATAATTGGCGATTCACCGGCTATTCAAAAAATAAAAGAAACTATTGAACGTGTTGCCCCAACCGATGCCCGCGTATTAATTACCGGCGATAACGGAACAGGTAAAGAACTGGTTGCGCGTTGGATTCACGAAAAAAGTAATCGTGCAAATGGCCCTTTAATTGAAGTAAACTGCGCTGCAATTCCAAGCGAATTAATTGAAAGCGAATTATTCGGTCACGAAAAAGGGGCATTCACCTCTGCCATCAAACAACGTATCGGAAAATTTGAATCTGCTAATGGCGGAACATTGTTTTTAGACGAAATTGGCGACATGAGCCAAAGTGCACAGGCAAAGGTATTACGTGCATTACAGGAAAATAAAATCACCCGCGTTGGTGGCGATAAAGAAATTCCGGTTGATGTTCGTGTTGTTGCTGCAACCAATAAAGATTTAATTAAAGAAGTGGAAAATAATACTTTCCGCCTCGATTTATATCACCGCTTGAGTGTAATCCTCATTCATGTTCCTTCGCTTAACGACAGAACTGATGATATCCCATTATTATCAGAACGTTTTGTAAAAGAAATTTGTGAAGATTATGGTGTGCCGAAAAAAGTAATTACACCAAAAGCCATGATGGAAATTATGAATATCAACTTCACCGGAAATATCCGTGAGTTGCGTAACGTAATTGAACGTCTGGTAATTTTAAGCGAACAAAAAATTACGGAAGAAGATGTAATTAATTATGCGCAATCACCAAAAAGTGGTGGCAGTCCGAAAGATTTATACGAACGTTTCGAAAAATTCCAGGATTTTAAAGACCATATCGAAAAAGAATTTATTTTACATCGCTTAAATAAAAATGCCTGGAACGTTTCCAAAACTGCTGAAGAACTCGATATTCAACGCAGTCACCTGTATAATAAAATTGAAAAATATAACCTTAAACGCGACTAATCATGTCAAAAAAACAAGCTGAAAAAAAACAGGCTACTCAGCAGGTAAAAGAAGAATCCGTCGCTTCAACCGCACTCAATATAGTTATAGGAATAATAATAGTGGCTATTATGGCATTAATTATTATTTGGATGATCCGCGATTTGTTGTAAAATAATTATAGCATTTATTTAATCCTGCACTGAAAGGTGCGGGATTTTTATTTACCGCTCCACCACAACCACCTTCCCCTCAATAGCAAGAATACTATTTTCAAACACCGTTTTTGCTTCTTCAAGCAATGGTCTTAAATCATCGTACTTAGAAGAAAAATGTCCGATCATTAATTTATTTACTGCAGCAAGTGAAGCCATTTGTGCAGCTTGTAAGGTTGTGGAGTGAAAAGTATCTGCAGCGCGTTGTTCACCGGCAGCATCAAAAGTGCAATCGTGATACAATAAATCTACACCTTTTATTTGTTCAGCCATTGCTGGATTTAAAGCCGTGTCGCAACAGTAGGCATAAGCGCGTGCACGTAAAGGATCCAGCGTAATATCTTTATTTAAAATCCGTTCTCCGGTTTTTTCATCGAGCTTCCTTTTTTTATTTCCGGAATTAATTCAACAGGAATATCCAACTCATGAAATTTTTCACGATTTATTTTTCTTTCCCGCTGCTTTTCCCGAAATAAAAATCCAAGGCAATCAATTCGGTGTTTTAATACAATGGTATCAATTGTAATATCTTCACCATCAAAAATTGTTTCCGAACGTGTTGGGTCAAGTGCACGAAAAACTAATTCATAACATAAATCAGTTTGCCCAACTTGCAATTGTATTTGCAGAATATCAATTAATGCTTGCGGCCCACAAATATATAATGGCCTGTTGCGTTTTAATAAATGATAAGTGGAAACAACTCCAATTAATCCGAAATAATGGTCGCCGTGTAAATGGGAAATAAAATATGATTGATTTTCATCCACTTAATGCCCAGCTCGTTGAACCGCATTTGCGTGCCTTCACCGCAATCAATCAAATATAATTTATCGTTGATATTTACCACCTGAGCACTTGGATGTCGCCCATGCGCAGGTATGGCACTATTGCTCCCGATAACGGTTACCGAAAACGACATTATTTATTCTTCGCCTATTTCGCGTTCAATTTCTTCCATTAAAATGAAGTCTGTAGCCTCACTTTCGGTAGGCACCACATTCAAAATGGTATCCAGTTGCGATATCTTGATCAGCTTCACGGTAGAGTCGCCACAGCCGGTCAACACAAAGGTGCCATTCGACTCTTTACAAAGGCGGTGACCAATTAATAGGGCACTCAACCCGGAAGAATCGATAAAATTAACGTCGCTCAGGTCGCAAATAATGTTGCGAAACCCTTCCTGGTTAAGGATTACAAGCTCACTTTTCAGGTTGGCTGATATAATAGAGTCCAATTTAGGCTCATCTAGCTTAAAAATGCAATAACGCTCTTTTTTGTCTACTGTAAACTTCATACTGTTGTTATTAGGTGTAAAAATAAACTTTACCCTGCGAAGGTAAGTAATTAAAATTTTTTCCAAATTTGTTAGTCAATTAGAAAACACCGGGAAAGGGAATTTTATTTGGACTGTAACGTTTACACTAAAACGACAATCAAGTCACAACTTTATCACAACTTTCCTTGTTATTTTGTCAGGATTGCAGGGATGGTTCAAAATTTGAAAGAAAGATATAATGGACGCAAAATTTTCTCCAAAAGTAAAAGAAGTGATCTCTTACAGCCGTGAAGAGGCGCTGCGACTGGGACACGACCATATTGGGCACCGAACATTTACTGCTCGGACTGATACGTGATGGCGACGGTCTTGCCATAAAAGTGCTGATGAGCCTCGACGTAGATATCGCCGTACTGCGCAAAACGGTGGAGGATGCCATAAAGGACAAAACCTCACGCCAGCCTTTTAATGCAGGCAGTCTGCCGCTTACCAAACAAGCTGAAAAGGTGCTCAAAATAACTGTGCTCGAAGCCAAAGTGCTCAAAAGTGATACAATTGGCACTGAACATCTCATGTTGTCTATCCTGAAAAACAAGGATAATATCGCAACACAGATTTTAGGACAATTTGACGTGGACTATGACGTATTCCGTCAGGAACTCGATTATGTGCGTCAGGACAAAGGTTTAAAAGATACGCCTCCAACCAACCAACAGGAAGATGATGGTTTTGAAGAAGAGGATAAAGGCGACCGTGGCTTTAATGTGCCACGCAAACCGGGTAATGCAAAATCAAAAACGCCTGTGCTCGATAATTTTGGCCGCGATGTAACTCGTGCTGCCGAAGAAGGTCGTCTCGACCCGATTGTTGGCCGTCAGGAAGAAATTGAACGCGTTTCGCAAATCTTAAGCCGACGCAAAAAAAATAATCCGATTCTAATTGGTGAACCGGGTGTGGGTAAAACTGCAATTGTGGAAGGTTTGGCACTGCGCATTATTCAGCGTAAGGTATCACGTGTGTTATTCGACAAACGTATTATCATGCTCGACCTTGCAGCATTGGTTGCAGGAACAAAATACCGCGGTCAGTTCGAAGAACGTATGAAAGCAATTATGAACGAACTCGAAAAAAATCGCGATGTGATTTTATTTATCGATGAAATTCATACAATTGTCGGAGCAGGTGGAGCCAGTGGTTCGCTTGATGCATCCAATATATTTAAACCGGCTTTAGCACGTGGTGAACTCCAATGTATTGGTGCCTCAACTTTAGATGAATATCGTCAGTACATTGAAAAGGATGGTGCTTTAGATCGTCGTTTCCAAAAAGTATTGGTTGATCCGCCTTCACCTGAAGAAACAGTTGAAATTCTTACAAATATTAAATCGAAATATGAAGAGTTTCACAATGTAATTTATTCAACTGAAGCAATTAAAGCTTGTGTTACTTTAAGTACAAGATATATTACCGACCGTTTCCTTCCGGATAAAGCCATTGATGTTTTAGATGAAGTTGGTGCACGCGTGCATTTAAAAAATATTCACGTGCCAGATGAAATTGTAAAACTCGAAGGCCAGATTGAAGAGATTAAAGAAGAAAAAATAAAGTAGTAAAAAGTCAGCGTTACGAAGAAGCAGCAAAATTGCGCGATACTGAAAAACGTTTGCTCGAAGATTTAGATAAAGAAAAACGAAATGGGAAGAGCATGTTAAAAGTGAACGTTATCCGGTTA
Organism: Bacteroidota bacterium; assembly: GCA_016706255.1. NCBI lineage: Bacteria > Pseudomonadati > Bacteroidota > Bacteroidota bacterium. Next base: position 773,143 of record JADJJZ010000003.1, read on the forward strand.
CCGAAGATGATATTGCAGAAGTAGTAGCGATGATGACCGGTATACCAACCAAACGCATCGCTCAAAGTGAAGGCATTAAATTGGTAGGCATGGGCGATGAATTACGTCGCGGTGTTATTGGTCAGGATGAAGCCATTCTTAAAATTACACGCGCCATTCAACGTAACCGTGTTGGATTAAAAGATCCGAAAAAACCAATCGGTACCTTTATTTTCTTAGGTCCTACTGGTGTTGGTAAAACAGAATTGGCAAAAGTGTTGAGTGAATATTTATTCGATTCAAAAGATTCGCTGGTGCGTATCGATATGAGCGAATACATGGAAAAATTCAGCGTGAGCCGCTTAATTGGTGCGCCTCCGGGATATGTTGGTTATGAAGAAGGTGGTCAGCTTACTGAAAAAGTACGCAGAAAACCATATAGCGTAATTTTATTAGATGAAATTGAAAAAGCACATCCGGATATTTTTAATATTTTATTACAAGTATTAGATGATGGTATGCTTACTGATGGTTTAGGTAGAAAAATTGATTTCAAAAATACCTTAATCATTATGACTTCTAATATTGGTGCACGTCAGTTAAAAGATTTTGGTTCAGGCGTAGGATTTTCAACGCAGGCAAAACAATTGTCGCAAGATGAAAATAATAAAGGTGTAATTGAAACAGCGTTAAACGCACCCTTCTCACCTGAGTTTTTAAATCGTATCGACGATGTGGTAATATTTAATTCATTAAGTCGCGAAGACATTTTCAAAATTATCGATATCACTTTACGCGATGTAAAAAACAGACTGGAAACATTAAATTACAAACTCCAGTTAGAAGACAGCGCAAAAGAATTTTTAAGCGAAAAAGGTTACGACCCGCAATTTGGTGCACGTCCTTTACACCGCGCCATTCAAAAATACCTGGAAGATCCGCTTGCAGAAAGTATTCTTTCCGGTAAATTTAAAGAAGGTGATACCATAGTTGTTGAATACGACAAAGATGCAGCAGGCCTGATTTTAAATCCTGCCGGCGAAAAAGACAAAAAGAAAAAAGATAAAGGCAAAGACAAAAAAGAGGAAAAAGAAGAAGAAAAAGCCTAAATCATTTTTTTAAATAATTCAAAATCCTGCAATTTTTTTGCAGGATTTTTTTTTGAAGCACATAGCTTGCAGTTTCTCACAACCCGCGCCCCTGCTTTCCGTTCCAATCTTTGCTGAAAAGCGCAAAGGATTTCCACTACAATCAGGGCTATAAATAACCCTGCGCTGCCACTTACCCGGCCTTGTCAAAAAAAGAACAAATTGATTTATATCATAACGCTCTGCGCAGTCTCCGACTGCGCAGCCGAACCCGGGTCTCCCGACCCATAGGTTCACATTGTCACAAATTATTTTCAATAATCAAAACATTAAACCATACCAATTCAAATAATCATATCTGCGATCCAAAAAAATGTTTAAAAAATTCGAATCATTTTATTTCCAATATTTAATATTTCAATTTAAATACTAAAAGGTAATTAATTATAATTCATTTTTTATAAGTTGCAACACTGTCTTTGAAAGCGTTCCCAAACCCTTGTAGAAACTAGAAAATCCATACTCATTTGTTATAGTCACAAGTTTGCAATTTCGAAATGTATTGTAATAAAACGAGAAAGTTATGACAATTTATAAGCAGAACCAATGCAATTTTGTATAATAAACCTTAAGCTATGAGAACTTTAATTACACTGGCATTGATTTTTGTAATATATTGCACACATGCACAAGTACTTGAAAATGGAGTAATGGACATTAATAATATTGAAGCTCTGCTTAATGCAGACGGAGGCTTGTTTATGGAAGTGGAAGACTTTGATGCATATTTTTATGTGCCTAAACCAACAGATGACAATCCGCCTTCAACTATTTTTTCTGCCGGATTATGGATTGGGGCAACAGATATATCTGGTAATAAATATACAGCGGCACATATATACCGGCAATTCGGGCAGGATTTCTGGTTTGGCCCTGTTGCCATTGATTATACAGATGCTGATTATATTGAAAAATATAATAACGTATGGATATGTGATAAACCTACAATTGAAAATCATATAACTAACTTTGCAACAGCAGGTTACGAAGTTCCGTCTTCAATTGCTTCCTGGCCTGGCAATGGTAATATTGACAATGGTGAATCTGCAATTTTAGCACCTTTTTTTGATTATAATAATAATTTGATTTACGACCCCGAAAATGGTGATTATCCAATTATCAGAGGTGATAAAGCTGCTTATTTTATTTTTAATGATGATGCAGATATACATACTGAAACTGATGGTTCAAAATTGAAATTGGAGTTGCATGGTATGGCTTACGCTTTTGATGCTCCTGCAGACAGTGCATTAAATAATACATTGTTTATTAATTATTCAATCATCAACCGATCATTAATAGACTATAATCAATTTCAAGTAGGTGTTTTTACAGATTTTAATGTTGGTGCTTTCGATGATGACTACGTTGGATGCGACTCTACTTTAAATATGTTTTTGGTTATAATTTGGATAGGATTGATGGTCCAACTACCCCAAGTTATGGTGCATATGTACCTGCACAAGGTATGATTTTTCTTAATCAGTCAATGTACACGTTTAAAAATTACTACAATGACTTTTCAGTAATCGGTACGCCCGTAACAGATGAAGATTTTATTAATTATTTAGCGGGCAATTGGAAGGATGGAACTCCACAAACATTTGGAGGTAATGGCTACGGTGGGTTAATAAACTCAAGGTATGTTTCCTTCTGATATTTTTTGATACATTAGGTTGGTCCGCTGTAACATCTTTAGGAGCACCATCTGATGCTCGTGTGGTTGGAGCTATTTCACCTCAAACATTGTTAAGCAATGATACTTTATGTCTTGACATTGCCTTCCCTTTTGCTATAGCTTATGATGATTTGTATATCGATTCACTTGGATTGGGAAGCAGAGCATGGTATGCTGTTTCAAAATTAAAAGAAAGATCTATCCAGGTTTTAGATTATTATGATACCAACGTTACTGATTGTCAAATTGTTTATGCCAAAAATCCCGATTTTGTTTTGGATATTGAAGACGAAGTTTTATCTGGATATTCTTTGGCTCCAAACCCGGTTATCCAGTCAATAACAATTAATATTGAAGATAAAACAATAGGAGAATGTCAAATTTCAATTTACAATACTGCTGGTGTACTATTACAACAAAGTATTGAAGATGGAAGTCAGCCCATAATGGTTGACATGATTAAATTTCCCCAGGGGATGTATTTGATTCAAATTAAATCAAATAATAAATTGCTTATAAATCACGTAATAAATAAGTTGTAATTCCAAACATTTTTCCGGTTAATATCCCGCTCTGCGCAGTCTTCGACTGCGCAGCCGAACCCGGGTCTCCCTACCCATAGAAAATTTGCCTAACCTCTTAATTTTATTCCTAAAACAAAAATCACCCAAATGACTTTTATCACTCCCCATCAGTAACTTCTGTTACATATTTTCCCAACCAATCCCGATATTTTTGTAAATTGTTCAATCATTTAAATTAATTTACCCTATGCCTAGAATTTTTATCGCTATAATGGTATTATTATATACCAATTACTCTTTCGCGCAATGCGAAGTTGAAATTTCGCCAAGTAGTCCCGTGAATTTATGCCCGGGTGAATCTATTGAATTAACAACAAGTGTTTCTGATGTAGAATTATCAATAGACCAGCAACAATTGTTATACCTCGGTGGTGAAAGTGCGCGAAATTTACCGGGATACAGCACATGGCAATCGTTTACAGCTGGGGTAACCGGAGATTTAGTGCAAATTGACCAGGGCTTTTTTAATGAAATGACAGGAACTGCAACCTTGAATATTTTCACAGGAACCGGAAATGGTGGCAGCTTATTATATAGCGAAACAGTAACTATTTCCGGCGCTGGAAATTTTTGGGAAACATTTATTATTGAGCCGCCTGTTTCGATAACCGAAAATGAAGTCTACACTTTTGAATTAGTTCCTGATTTAGCAGGTGGATTACCCGACCCATATGGCGTTCAGGTTTCCGGACCGGCTGATAATTATGCAGGTGGCAGATGCGAATTCGATGTTACCTGGGATGATGTTTTTAAAACTTATGTAGCTGCGCCAATTTCTTACACATGGAGCACCGGTGAAACAACGGCAGACATTACCGTAAACGAACCCGGAACTTATACAGTAAATATTTCTGATGGCGCAGGTTGTTCCGCAACTGATGAAGTGACTGTAATTGTAACAGAAGTAAATACTGATGTTATTGTAGATTGGAACGTATTAACTGCGGAAGCTGCAGATGCTACTTATCAATGGATTAATTGTGAATTTTATGAAGCTGTTGAAGGTGCCACTAGTCAAACATTTTATCCGGAAGAAAACGCTTATTTTGCTCTTATCGTAACACAAAATGGTTGTACCGACACATCTGATTGTTTTTTCATGCAAATTGAATCGATATTATCATCCAACAAAACCAATATTGTATTAAAGCCAAATCCTGCAACCGATTTTATTTTATTAGAATTTGATGCCACAATTCATCCACAAACAATAGTTACTTATGATATGCATGGTAGTGAAATTCCGGTAACATTCAATAATAATTATGAGGCCAACATTCAAACAATAGCACCCGGTTTATATTTTAGTAAAATAAACCTCCCAAACGAATCCTACATTATTAAATGGATAAAAAATTAATGGCAATACCTTGCCACCGCTCTGCGCAGTCTCCGACTGCGCAGCCAAACCCGGGTCTCCCGACCCATAGGTACCGTATTTAAAAACAATAAAATTCTGTCAATTAATACAGCATAATTAAAAACTTAATTGCATCTCTAATCTATCCCACAATAACCCTAAAAAAACAAACACACAAAACACACAAAAATGATAAATTATTTTTTGCGCATTTTGTGTATTCATTAAATCTCATCGGCTATTTAACACAAATAAAACAGCCTAAAGTTCACTTTAGGTTCTTTATTAAAGAACCTGTTTCAAATCTTATTTAATTAGACTTTTTCATATAATTTTTCACGTATTTATTTTTTTCCTTCGCAGGTAATAAATCGTAATTCACAACTTTACCATCTACATATAAAAAGTCGTCACCCTTTCTTACCGGTGGTTTTGATTTAACACCAAATCCACCTACAAATACAGAATAAAAGAATAACGCACCACCACCAATTTGAGTCATTGTGCCCAACAAATCTGTAGTTTGCCATTCCTGCATTACCTTACCATTTTTAACGTTGCGCATAAATATGCCATCAACGTGCAGGTTTTTTTTGTTTGCCGGAGCGCCCATAAATTTTCCTGTATTTACAACACTGGAAGTAAACTGTATAGAAACAAAATCGCCATCTACAACCAATTTAGTCAAAGACATTTCAAAATCTGAAAATGCTGCACGCATATCCTGCATAAACCCGATGTATTGATCTTTAGTAAATACATATCCATCGCCGGTATATGTAAAATTATCATCCAATAAACCATCCAATTTAGCCCAGTCACCTTCCAGAATGGACTGTGAAACGGCAATTGCTGTTGCTAAGTTTGAAGATTCTTCTGACGTATGTGCTACCTCAGGTATTTTGTTTACAATGAGTTTTGCAGGTTGTTGACCTACTACTTTAAAAGTTGTTGCCATAATTAATAAAATCAAGGTGATAAAATAATTTTTTTCATATTAAAAATTTGAGCAACAAAGGACGAGAGAAAATACACGGCATACAATATACTTACCAAAAAGGAAGTGCTATAGTTTTGGGTAGCGTAATTATTCTATTTACTTTTACATCATGGAAACGTATAAACTTAACGGAACCTTTTTTTATTGCCCTGTTGACCTTACCCTAAGTGTAATAGGTGGCAGATGGCAGGGGCTTATCATCTGGAATTTACGCTCAGGCCCAAAACGATTTAATGAGCTGAAAAAAATACTCGTTGCCATTAATGATAAAATGTTATCACAAACATTAAAAACACTGGTTGAACAAGGCGTTGTTTCCAGAACCGACTTCAAATCAACACCACCACACGTTGAATATCAACTTACCATGAGTGGCCAAAACTTATTGAGCATTTTCGAACAAATGGAAAATTGGGGAAAAAAAATTAGTAATAATTAAAAAAGAAGCGCTCTGCGCAGTCTCCGACTGCGCAGCCGAACCAGGTCTCCAGACCCATAGTTTCATAATAATCAATAAAATCTCCCAACATTAATAATCCATCTCACAACCACCCATTCAAAATCTCCTGAATTTCACTTAACTCCGGCTTTAAATATTCAAAATGCGTAACATGTATATTCCCCGAAACAATATGCTTGTGATTTGCCGGAATAGATATTTTATTAGTTAATTCAAACAATGCGCTCAACACAGGAACAATTGTATCGTTCGTGTAAGCATGAAATATTTTCCTGTCAATTATTCCTTCCTCAATTAACCGTAGAATTTTATTATTTGGCTCGTAATTCGAAGTTATCACATGATAGTTATTTCTATCGAAAACAATTCCGTTTAATTCTTCAATCAAATTACTCTCCAGTTCTAAATCATTTACACCCGGTAAATTAACTATTCCATTTGCTAATGCACCAACTAATTGTTTTAGCGCACCGGCTATTGGAGTAGCACCAAACGGCAAGCTTATAACATTGCTTACCAAGTTCACATAGGATCTTAAATTATTATAATCAGCAATATGGGTCCCTTCATTTGGTGTGCGGTCATAATTAATTTTTTCACCTTAAATGGTGCCTTTGCATCTGCGTTCCAGATTACCTCATTTAAATAACGCGAAACAATTCCACCACGACTACGTGCAATTATTATACAAGATTTATTTTTATTGAAGCCCGCTTTTTTAAATGTGGTATTAATCCATTCAGCGTTTGCTTTAATACCATCTGTAACTGTTGGCATATTAATGCCTATTACATATCTGCAGCATTTTGGAATCAAATTTCCGGTTACCGTATCGTTACCAAAATATTCATCAAACCCTTTTTCTATTTTACTAACTAAACCCGGCAAACATATTAATACAGGTAATAGCGAATTATTAATTTCTTCAACTATTTTAGGTGTTAGTGTATCAACACTCCAGGGATTTAAATTCCCTAAAACACCCTTCGACATGTCATAAACCTTTATCTCATAATCTGTATCAACAATTGAACGTAACCAGGCACGACCCTTTTCAGGAATTTTTATATCTGCCTGCGGTTTTTTCCATTTGAAAATTTTGAAACCAATTTTGAAAATCTTTTTTAAAGGACCTCTGGAACGTGATTTTTGTAAGCCATTTAAATTTATTGAAAAGCCGATTTCATTTTCAAGTTCACTGGAACCAAAATTGCGTTTACCATCTGATGTAGTGCCTGTAGCTCGGGAAACATCCATTCCATAAGTTGTTCGTCATCTTAAAAATGTTTGGTCAATATCATTGCTTGTTGTAATTCAGCTGTATCAATATCACTATTGATATCCAGTTTTGGTGGATTATCACCTCTGGTTGCAATATCCATTACCTCAATTTCAACTTCATCTACCACCCAATTTTGACCGTTTAATTTTGGTTTACTTTTTTTAGCTGAGGTAGTGCTGTCACTTAATCCACGCTTATTTTTTTTACCCGGCTCAATAATATTACACTGCATACCGGAAACACTTATAATAATATCACCGGTTTCTGTGGGCAGAATAATATTACTTTGTCCGACATTTTCAAATGAAATACTGCGCGAATTTTTTGACAATGGGTCATTTGCGTAATTATTACGCAAATTGCGTTTCAAAAAGTCTGAAGCATATGGTGATGTTGCAATAGTTTGATATAATAATTGTAAATCTGCATCACTCAACTGATTCGCATCATTATTTAAATTGTAAGCTAACAACGGATGTAATGCAGGTTCAAGATGTAAGAGTTGTAATACTTCTGTTTGCATCATATTTCCAAGTTGCTCATTAATTGCAGTATCATCAATTCCTCTCCTGCGGAACAGTCCAAATAATTTTTTGAAGAAACCACCCTCATCCATTGCGGGAGCAGCTTTTTTAATTTCTTTAACTAATTCATCAGGATGAAAATCTAGTGCATGCGCAGCTTTTAATAATCCGTTTCCAAAATATTTCCTGTTCGAAGGGTTCGAATTATCTGCTGATTTAAATAAAGCCAGCTTAACAATTTCAACTTTTTTCCACGCGTTTGCTCCTGTGTATTTACTTAACTCTTTTTTATAATATTGAATATATAATGAAGCTGCTGCTGCAACTTGAGGCGTAGCACTCGATGTGCCTCCTCCCGATTGCACATAATATGTATGAATGCCTGCTGCTTTATTTACTAAACGATGAAACCACATTACATTCGGCGTATATCCCGCAATTGCTGTTTTCATTGCTTCATCGGGACCGTAGTTCATTTGCATATATAATCCGCCTTCGCTGCGCAATTTTAAATTTTGATCATAGAGGTAAGGACTATATTTACAAGTAGCACCCACTGCAGCTATAACACGGTCATATCGCGCCGGATATAATAAGGTTGTTGGTAACGCTTTTTTACCACCTTTTACCCAACTATTACCTGCTGCCGATACAATTACAATACCCGCTTCATAAGCACGGTTAACTGCATCCGCCATAATTTGTGTTGGCCAACCTGCCATCGACATCGTTACAACATCACAGTTATTTTTTATCGCATGATCAATGGCTTTCGCAAATGCTTTTCCCGATAATAACACAACCGATTCACCTGCTTTAATTGAAATAATTTTAGCAAACGGATTGCCACCAAAATACCCCGCATATTTTCCATCCGAAATGGAAATATCCACTTTATTTCCGGCGAGTAACGATAAGGTTGCATTACCATGACCCTGCTGTTCAACACCATCAGGCAATAAATTAATGTTCTCATCTTCCGGTGAACCTAAATCGCCGGTGCTTACACTAAATGATGTCGATTTATGTTCATCTAAAAATATTGGACGTAACGGGTGTCCATGTAAATAACCCGTATCAATATGTGCAATGGTTACCAAATCATCACTTTCATCCGAATTAAACCACGGTTGTATAAATCACTGAATACTTTTTGAAAGGCACTGCGCAACTGACTGTAGTTATCTTCTAAATGCCATATAAATTCGTTGTCGGTTTCAACATCCTGAGGGTTGGGGTAGGTAAATAAATATCCTTCATCACTGCGCACACCTCGGTTATTGGTATCTTCAACAGTGGCATCCGTAAATAAAGTTGCAGCATTATCCGGCTCAACAAAATTGATTTTTTTGTCGCTGTTTGCCATTAATAATTGATAAGCTTTATCCCATTCTGTTTTCCCGGGAAGTGATTCAGAAAACACACTTTTATCAACCACACGTAAACTATCTTCTGCAACACCCCTTAAACCACTTTGTGCAGAATGGATATAATTTTCTTCGGTATCCAATATGATACTTTTTATTTTATTGGAAGTTTTATTTTTTGTTTTTGGGGGAGATGCAACAGGATTCGGATTGTCAACTATCGTATCTGTTTTTATTGTTGCGCCAAAGTCAAATATTTTTTGTGTGCTGAATATTTTATTTTTAAACACTTCACTATCATCAATTCGCGGATGTTGATCAGAAGGCATTGCATTTAAAATTCCCTGCAACCAATTTTCATAAGTCAAAGTGCTCTTATCCGAAGTCGCATTAAATAATTTAATTAAATTGCTCGTAAAAATCCCATGACCTAATTCTTCCTGTGCAAATTCTTTATCCTGACAAGCTGCTAATAATAAATAATTTGCGGCGGTTTGTTTTTCATCAATTTTGGTAGTGCGTTGTTGCAAACTTGCTGCCGTCATGCCACGTTCCGATAAAATTTTCGTAACACTGCTTAATGGCACATAACGACGTTTCCGCGTTGGATGCGGATTTGTAATTAATGCAGCTTCAAAAGCAAATACACGGTTTACCGAACCTGAATGACAAGAATCCGAAATTAACACCACATTGGCGTCCGGCACAAATTGCTGAAAGGCTGCTTTTATTTCATCATCCAGCAAAAACTGGTCATAAGTAACCCACGATTCATCAAAACCATCTTCTTCATCGCCATCGGTATCAATAATTGGTGCACCATGTCCTGCATAGGTTACCAGAAAAAAATCACCCGGACCTACTAATTTGGCATATTTGGCAAACGCTGATAAAATTGCACTTTTGGTTGCCGCTTCATTTTGTAATGTTTCCGTATTAAATTGCATTGCCCGCGCCATTTTTTCCATACTCTCCATATCTGCAACACAACCATCTAATACAGGAACATGATTTCCGTAAAAATTCGTGTCCACAAAGTTTATTCCGATATGTAATGCATATCCTTTGCCGATTGTTTTTGTAGTGTCCATAATTATTCGTTTTTTATTAAATGCTAAAGTGTTTTGAATTATATTATTTGCCATCAATAAACCATTGCCATATTTTTCGCTGATATTATTTTGATAGTCGGTTTGATTGCCAATTTTTTTGCACGATTGAATAATAATTTGTTTAGCCTGCTCACGTGTTAATTCAGGCGCAAGCGATAACATTAACGCAGCAATTCCTGCTGCTCCCGGACAAGATGCGGAAGTGCCGTTAAAAAAATCATAAAATTCGCTTTTACTAAATCCGCCATCACCAATAATATCTGCAACGCGCGAACCGAAAGTGGGCTGATTAATATTATCTACCAATGTATAATCACCACTTGGGAAACAACATAATAAGGGCGGTCCGTAATCTGAAAAAACAGTGCTTTCATCTTTATCATTACTCGAACCAATTGCCATTACCATTTCATGTGAAGCATACTGATCATTTTTTAATGGCTCTTTACCATTTCCCGCAGCAAAAAACACCAAACAACCTTTTCCGTTTCTTCCTTTTTCTGCAGCATATTTAATGGCAAGATTAGTATGATCCGGAATTGGAAAAACATAATCATCATCTGTTTGATTGGTAAAATTACCAGCCGGTGGTCCTCAACTGCAGCAAATAATATCTGCACCATTATTAGCAGCCCACACAAATGCTTCGGCTTCAGTAATGGAACCCAAACCTATTGAACGTATTGGCATTAGCCGCGCATCAGGAGCCATGCCGGGGAATCGTATATCTGCTGAGCACGCAATACTTGCACAGCCTGTTCCATGCATATCATCAATGGCATGACCAGGCAATCGTTTACGTTGTTTATCCATTAAATCGACCGGATAAATAATTTTCCCCGGTATTGAAAATGCAGGATGTGCAAAATCCAAACCATCATCAATCACACAAATTACCGTATTTGCACCCCGGGAATATTGCCAAGCTTTTTCTGCTTCTACTTTTTTTAATACCCAATTATTTTCAAGCGCTGTAATTGCTGCAGCAGTAATATCATTTTGTAATAATGATCTTCGGCGGACTACCAATTCAGGGTGACAATATTCCACAGGTTTAAGGCGCAATAATTCCTGACATTTATCAAAAATATTTCGACCTAAATCAGCAACGGGCTCACAAAAAAATCCGTTTTTAATAAATTCTAATTGTCGCTTAATTACAAATCCATTTGATAGTAAAATACTAAAGGCATTATTGTAACTCAGTTCATCATAAAATTTAATAAAAATATTGCCGGTGTAAATCTGGTAAATACCTGTTTTCGCATAAACAAAAACGGAACCTACAAACCTGATTTGTGGCAAGGCTGCTTCCGCAACCAAAAGTTTTAATTCATTAATTAATAAATCAGCACCAATTACAACCGATTTCAATTTATATACAAATGCGGAAGCGTCACTAAATGTATTCATCAGTTCAAATCGGCTAAAAATTTCACTGATAGCAGCATTACCGGAAAAAATCACTTCAGGCCGAACACCACCATGGGTTCTAACGATAATCATATCGTCACTTTCCACTAAATTGTGGGTTTGACCTAGTTCTCCGTTAAATGTGACTGCCCGGTTCATGTTGTTTACAGAAGCATCTAAATGGTAATGTTGTGGTAATTCCTTTAATAAAATTCGGTAAAAGGTTTGGCATACCATTCACGGTTTTCCGTGAATTTGAAAATTTTAACATTTTTTTGGGGGGTAGATGTACATGTATCGTAAAATCGGCTAACCGCTTATTGCCTTTTCAATATTATTAATAATCGCTTAACATCTAAATGGTTTTTGAAGATGTCATTTTTTATAAGCAAATAAAATATTTCTTCGGTTTGGAGATTATTAAGTTTTTGATATTTTTACCCGATTAACCTTAAAAACAATTATTATGTTCTCATTTTTTTCCCGCGAATCGGATTATTCGATTGTGCCCGGATGGGCAACCTTTTTCAAACCAAATGAATACACTGCTTTCCTCGCCGCCCTGGATAGTTATTTCAAATCAAAAAAAATGGATTATGATTTGGGTGATGAAGTAGTTACAATTAAAAATAATAAAGCCTTATCCGGCTCATTGGGATTAAGCAATGTATCGCGAGCGTGTAAACAACAAAAAATAAAAAAGTACAACAAAATTGTTACTGATTATTTTGATGCTTTATTGCGGGCAGCAACAACTCAAAAAAAATTTAATACCACAGCCCTTGATTTTGAATCAGTTAAATCACATATTGCTGTCCGATTATATCATAAAAATTACATCAAACAAACCGGTGAACTTCTCGTGTTAACTAAACCTTTTTGTGGTGATATTGTTGCAATGCTGGTTTTTGATATGCCTGATAGTATTATTAATGTTCAACCACATTTTTTAGAAAAATGGAATAAATCATTTGATGAAGTATTTAAACTGGGAATGGAAAATGTAAATGCAAAAACAAAACATTCACCCAAACAAATTCAATTAGGAGAAATTATCATCCATCAGGTAACAGCCACACACTTTTTTAGCCCGAACATAATTTATCAATTTGAAAATTACCCGGAATTACTGGGTAAGTATGGAACACTTTTTTCCATTCCTAACCGCCACTCGGTGCTGCTTCATCCAATAAACAACAGAAGCATGGTAATGACTACAAAAGTGTTGATACAGGCAACGCTGGGCGCTCACAGTCAAGGCCCCGGGCCAATCAGCAATAATTTATTTTGGATGTATAATAATGATATCACACAAATCCCATTTGATATAGATGATAAAAACATCACACTTAATCCGCCAGAAAATTTTCAATTGATTTTGGCACCACTATTTTATTGAAATAATTTCTAAACACCACAAAAAAATAATCCTTGTCTTTTAGTTAAGACAAGGATTTATTTTAAATGAAATGATATAACTTTTATTTATGCTTCATCTTTCGATAGCATATCCATAATTTCCTGACTAACACCAACTGAACTGAAACCACCATCGTGATATAAATTCTGCATGGTAATCATACGACTTAAATCGCTGAACATGAATACACAATAATCGGCACAGGCATCAGCGCTTGCATTGCCTAAAGGTGAAAGGCTGTTGGCATAATTAAAAAATGCATCAAAACCTTTTACGCCACTTCCTGCAGTAGTCCAGGTTGGTGATTGCGAGATAGTATTTACCCTTACTTTTCTGAATTTACCATAGTGGTAACCAAAACTGCGGCCTATACTTTCTAAGGTTGCTTTAGCCTCAGCCATATCGCTATAACTTGGGAATGTACGTTGAGCAGCGATGTAGGTTAATCCTAATACACTACCCCATTCACTGATAGCATCTTTTTTATAAGCAGATTGTAATACTTTGTGAAATGAAACAGCTGAAACATCAAGTGTTTTCATCAAAAACTCATAACTTAAATCTGTATAAGCACGATTTTTACGCACGTTCGGACTCATGCCGATTGAGTGTAAAATAAAATCTATTTTACCGCCTAACACTTCTACTGAACGGTCAATCAGTTTTTCCAGATCTTCAATACTGGTTGCGTCAGCAGGTATTATTTCAGTTTTACATTTTTCAGCTAATTGATTAATTGCACCCATACGCATTGCAATTGGTGCATTGGTTAAGGTGAAAGTAGCACCTTCTTCAAAACATTTTTCGGCAACTTTCCATGCAATTGAACTTTCATCTAAGGCACCGAAAATAATTCCTCTTTTTCCTTTTAATAATTGATGAGCCATATTAGTGGTTTTTAGTGATTGTAACGTCGCGAAAATACAAAGTTTTCCTTTGCTTAATCCTTAATTTTAATGCGATTCTTCTTTTTCTTCCGCTTTTCGTAAGCTAGATCCTGATACTTTTTAGTGAGCATTAAAAAGGCAGCCTGGGTTTCCTCTTTGCTGGAAGGCGTGTCAGAAATGCTATAACTACCCTTTTGCGAGATATCTGTCAGTTTGTTTTTTTTGAAGATATACCTTCCTGTATAAGTAACTTTTATCGTGTCGGAATTTACCGGCGGCGTAGCATTCGCATTATATAATCGTTGATATTCATTTATCAGACTAATGGAATCGTTCCAATAATAATATTCACGGCGAACATCCCCGAAATTAAAACCGAAAAAGGTTTCTATCTTATACAAGGAGTCGTTTTTAAAGTAAGCCTTAAAAGTGGCACCCTTTTCAGGCATTGCCTGCACAAAAGTGGAATCGGCAATCAAAACGTAGTAATGGCTACGCGGCTTTTTGGTGTTTTGCGCTTCAGCTGAACTAATCAGCGAAACGGCTAAAAGCATAATGAAGAGTTTTTTAAGCATAAGTTGAAAAACAAAGTTAGCAGATAAATTGTTATCAAAACGTAATTTTGCCCAATGGCACTAACCCGAACAAATAACTCAGGTGAAAAACCACTCATCAAAAACCCTGCTATAATTGTAGTAAATTTTTTGCTGGTTGGTATTGTAGTGCTTTTTTTAGCCTTTTCTTATGGTTATTTTGCCTTCAAAAATGAGGACTGGATTGCATTTCGGCTGCCAAGGGTGTTTTGGCTCAGCACCTTATTTATTATTCTGGTAAGCGTGCTTTTGCGCAAAACAGTGCATTTTTATGATAAAGACAATGCCTTAAAATTGCGGATTCACGTGGGTATTGCCCTTATTTTTGCAACTGCTTTTGTAGTTTGCCAATGGATAGGCTGGCAGCAATTACATAGCCGGAATCTTCATCTTGACACCTCAACCAGTGTTTCATATATATACCTACTAACCGGTTTGCATGCCATTCACGTTTTGGTAGGGATGGTTTTTTTAATAACCGCATTTTTCCGCGTTTATAAACATACCGGAAGCCAGGTGAATGCGCTAATTTATTTTTCGGACCCAATTAGAAGAAGTCGTTTTAAAATGTTGGCTACCTACTGGCATACTATCGATTTATTGTGGGTGTATTTGTTTCTTGCGTTTTTATACAATCACACCTAAGTTATTTAAATGGCATAAAAAAACCCCTCCGGTATCACCCGAAGAGGTTTGTTTCACTCCTTAACCAACTATATAAAAAATTACTCGTCTTTTTTTATCGTGTTTGCGTTGCAGTTTTGCTTTCGCTTCTGCTTTGCTACCGGATTTTGCTTTCACTTCTGCTTTATGCGCTTTTACTTTTTCTTTATCGGTAGTTGTTTGCGCATCATGATGTTCTTTTACGGCTGCTTTCGCTTCGCCTTTAGTTTCGTATTTACCTTTTAACTCATCTTTATGTTTTGCAGCAATTGCTCTTTTTGAAGGAGTAGCGGCTTTTTTAGCAACCGGTTTTTTTTCGGCTTTTTGGTTTACTACTGCAGCTTTACTTTTTTCGGTAGTTGCAGCTTTCACCTTTTCTTTCTTTTCACCTGCTACTTTCGAATCGCCACTTGCTGTTTGAGCAAACATGTTGGTAGATAAAACCATCATCGCGATTGTCATCATTACCATTATCTTTTTCATAATTTTAAGTTTTAGTAGTTAATCAATTATTTGATACATGAAATACGAATACCGTGCCAAACTGGTATCATTATAACGCATGATACCCCATTTAAAACAGCAAAATCAATTATAACATCTTGAAATTCAACATTTTATAAATTTTCATCGATTTATCAATTTCTGTTTATACTTTTGCGCTCAACATAAACGGGATGTAGCTCAGCCCGGTAGAGCACACGTCTGGGGGGCGTGGGGTCGCAAGTTCGAATCTTGTCATCCCGACACGTATTTTAGCTGCTTACCGGCAGCTATTTTTATTTACCTTCCGTTAATGTGTATTAAATTACCCAAACCATAGCTGAAGGCATACTAAATTTACCTCAGTTTTGGTTTATAACTCGATTAATTAAACAATATGCAGTTTGTATACCCGGCATTTTTATTTGGATTAGCAGCACTGGCAATTCCGGTTATTATACACCTGTTTAATTTTCGCAGGTTTAAAACGGTTTATTTTACTAATGTTCGGTTTCTTAAAAACATACAGGAAGAAACTGCAACAAAAAGTAAACTGAAACATTTGTTTATTTTATTATCCCGTTTACTGGCAATTGCTTTTTTGGTTTTTGCATTTGCACAACCTTTTATTCCTTCTAACCAATCGGCAAAAACTACTGCACATCGTGCTGTAAGTATTTACATTGACAACAGCTTTAGTATGGAGGCTGTTAATAATGATGAACAATTATTAAATATTGCTAAACGCAAAGCGGAAGAAATTGTACAGGGATATACAGTTGATGATAAATTTCAATTGCTTACAAACGACATGGAAGCAAAACATCAGCGACTGGTAAGTAAAGATGAAATGTTGCAGATGATAGCGCAGGTGCAACGAACACCTGAAGTGCGCAATATGGATGAAATTTTTAAACGCCAGAAAGATATTTTAAATCGCGAAGATGCCGGAACACAAAAGTTGATTTACAGTTTAAGCGATTTTCAAAAAAATGCCGGTGGCTTCGAAAATGATACCACCTTTAATATTAACCTCGTTCCACTTAAAAGTAACGAACAGCGCAACCTTACTGTTGATTCTGTTTGGTTTGCTACACCGGTTCAAATTTTAAATCAGCCATTACAACTTTGTTATACAATAAGTAATTACGGCAGTGAAGAAATAACCAACGCGCCGGTTTCTTTAAAATTAAATGAACAAATTAAATCTATCGCCGACATTACGGTTGGAGCTTATAGTAAAATTACTGATACCATGTCGTTCACACTTACTGAACCGGGCTGGTATAATGGCGAATTGAGCGTAAAAGATTATCCGGTAACTTTTGATGATGTATTATATTTTACTTTTAAACCGGTAAGTCAGATTCCGGTAATTACCATTAATGGAAATGCTGAAAATCCATTTTTAAAATCACTGATCGGGAAAAATAATTTCTTCGCAACAACTAATAATGCTGTTACACAAATTGATTTTAATGCTTTAGATAAATTTGATTTAATTATTTTAAATGAAGTAAAATCTATTTCCGGAGGTTTATCCGCAGCATTAAATCAACAATTGGAACGCGGTTGTAATATTATTATCTTCCCCGCAATTGATATGGATTTAAATTCTGTAAATGCATTTTTGCAAAGTAACAGTGTTGGCACATATGGCAATCTCCAAAAAAGAAACAGAAACGTGATTGCCATTAATACGAAAAATCCTGTTTTTACCGATGTATTTGAAAAAATACCTAAAAACTTATCGCTCCCTTATGCTGCCCAAAGTTTTGAAATAAATGCCTATGCCCAAACCATAGAAGAAATGGTAATGGAATTTGGCGACCACAGGCCAATGGTTGCCGGATATCCTGTTAAGCAGGGAACGATTTACCTTTCTGCTGTGCCACTCGATCGTGAAATAACTGATTTGCCCGTGCAGGCGAGTTTATTTGCACCAATGATGTATAAAATTGCTGTCAGCACACAAAAAGAAGCATCATTATATGCCACAATCGGCGATACAAAATGGCTGGAGCTACCGGGTATCAATTTGAGCGGTGATGCCACTTTAAAAGTGAAAAGTGCAGACAATGAATTTATACCTGAAATCAGAAAAACCGG
This sequence comes from Bacteroidota bacterium, assembly GCA_016706255.1. Taxonomy (NCBI): domain Bacteria; kingdom Pseudomonadati; phylum Bacteroidota; species Bacteroidota bacterium. The sequence goes on from JADJJZ010000003.1 coordinate 791,205, forward strand.
CAACCGAACTGCTGTTAACCTAAGCGCCTATACAAATACAGCCGGAACTTATGCCATTGAAACTGCAGGAAATGCAATACCGCAAACAGGTCAAACCCTGGCTTTAAATTACGACAGAAGTGAGTCAGACCTGAGTTTCGAATCAGAGGAAAGCCTGAAAACACTTTACAATGCTAAGAACATCACTATTTTAGATAATACCGGCAGAAACTTTGCAAACGTTGTTACACAGATGAGCATTGGGACACCGCTATGGAAATTTTGTATTATATTTGTGCTGATATTCCTTGCGGCGGAGATCCTGTTAATCCGTTTTTTGCCGTAGTAAAAATCAACTATGCATTGCATCATTCAGGGAGTAAAGATTATAGACCCAACCTCACCTCATCATCTTTCAGTTAAATCTATTCGTATTCATAACGGTGTAATTGCCGAAATTGCTGATGTTATCACCAACAGCGATGCCGAGGTTTACGATTATTCCGGAAATTGTATTTCACCCGGATGGGTTGATATGCTGGCCGCTTTTGGCGACCCGGGTCATGAATACAAAGAAACAATAGCTACCGGAACAGCCGCTGCAGCTGCCGGTGGATTTACAACGGTTTGTTTAATGCCCAATACAGAGCCGGCATTACACAGTAAAGCTGAAATAGAATACGTTATAAATAAATCGGCTGCATCACCGGTTACTGTTTTACCTTATGGCGCAATTACCAAAAACAGAGAAGGTAAAGAACTAACTGAAATTTACGACATGCATTATGCCGGAGCAGTTGGTTTTACTGATGCTGATGTTGCTATTCGCGATACCGGAATTATGTTGCGCAGTCTGCAATATGTTAAACCATTTAATGGCGTAATTATAAATATTCCCAACGATCATAAAATTGTTGGAAATGCAAATGTGAATGAAGGGGTAATGAGCGTGCAGCTCGGTATGTATGGTATTCCGGATGTGTTGGAAGAATTAATGGTAATTCGCGATATTAAATTAGCTGAATATGCTGATTCAAATGTGCACCTCGGGGTAATTTCTTCAGCAAAATCGTTACCTCATATTCGCGATGCTAAAAAGCGTGGAATAAAAATTACAGCGGGTATTGCTGCTTATCAGATTTATTTCGACGAATCGGTTTTACATGATTACGATACTAAATTCAAAGTGAATCCACCACTTCGAACAAAAGAAGATATAACGGCGTTAATAAGTGCTATGCAAGATGGAACTATTGATGTAGTTTGCAGTTATCATTTGCCACATGAAAATGACGCAAAAGAAATTGAATTCGAATACGCTGCTTTTGGAATGGAAAGTTTGGAAGCTACTTTTGGTGCTGTGAATTATGCAGTCGGTAATGCTGTTTCAACTGAAACATTAATCACCATGCTGGCAATTAATCCGCGCAAAATTTTACAACTGCCTGTGCCATCAGTTAAACAAGATGGGTTGGCAGAATTAACCATTTTTAATGAAAGTGAAATTGCAGATTTTGCCGATTCTAATATTAAGTCGCGTTCACACAATACAGCTTTTATCGGAAAAAAGATGAAAGGTAAACCGCTGGCAATTATTAATAACAATCAATTTAAAGCTATATAATTTGGAAAATACCAATACGGATTCGGTAGAAAAAACGGGCTCCCGTAAACCAATCGTAGTGCGCAATGGTATTGTGTTGTCGCTCATATTAATGGGTATTTTACTCACAGTACATTTTTTTGATGTGGGTTATATGAACGAGCGCATTGCCTTGGGTAATATGGTATTGTTGTTGGTTGCTATTATTGTAACCCAACTGGAAGTGCGGGATAAAATTTTCAAAGGTATTTTACCTTTCGACCGTGCTTTTGGAACTGCCATGATGGTAGTTTTGATTGTAACAGCAATATTTTCGATATTTACATTAATATTTTATTTGACTATCGGAAAAGAGTTGCTTGGGCAAATGCGGGAAATTGCAGAAAATTCGTTGCGTGCTGATGGTAAAACAGAGGAAGAAATAAAAGAATCGATGCAATTTACCAATCATAGTTTTACGCCAATTGGAACATTTGTTATGTCGTTGATCGGCATGTTGTTTTTTGGCACAATCAGCGCTTTAATTGCATCATTATTTACTCAAAGAAGAGCATAATGCAGATATCGGTTGTAATACCATTATTAAACGAAGAGGAAAGTTTACCTGAATTAACACAGTGGATTCATCGTGTTATGACGGATAATAATTTTTCGTACGAAATCATTTTTGTTGATGATGGCAGTCGCGATAAGTCATGGCAGATTATTGGTGAATTGCACAATCAATTTCCTGCTGTAAAAGGGTTAAAATTCAGACGTAATTATGGCAAATCTGCAGCATTAAACGAAGGTTTTTCTGTGGCTCAAGGGGATGTAGTAATTACTATGGATGCCGATATGCAGGATAGTCCTGACGAAATTCCGGAATTGTATAAAATGATTATGGTCGATGGACTTGATTTGGTAAGCGGATGGAAAAAACGTCGCCATGACCCAATTTCAAAAACTATTCCTTCGAAATTTTTTAACTGGACAACCTCACAAATAACCGGAATTAAATTACACGATTTTAACTGCGGATTAAAAGCATATAAAAAAGACCTGGTAAAGAGTATTGAGGTTTATGGCGAAATGCATCGTTATATTCCGCAAATAGCAAAAACTGCAGGTTTTTATAAAATAGGAGAGAAGGTTGTAGAACACCGCGCGCGTAAATACGGGCAATCTAAATTTGGATGGGAGCGATTTATGAAAGGTTTTTTAGACCTTACATCCATAATGTTTGTTTCAAAATTCGGAAAAAAACCGATGCACCTTTTTGGCACCATGGGTTTTTTATCATTTTTAGTCGGTGGTATTATTACCATCTGGCTGATTATTGAAAAATTGTTAAAAATGAACTCCGGTGAAAAGTACCGACAAATTACCGACCAGCCGTTATTTTATATCGCATTAGTTGCTATTATTGTTGGCGTGCAATTATTTGTTGCCGGATTTTTAGGTGAACTCATTTCACGAAATTCACCGGATAGAAATACTTATCAGGTAGACCAACAGATTGGTATCGCATGAAAATTGTTTTACTTGGAACAGTTTGGCCGTATCGCGGTGGTTTGGCATCTTTTAATGAACGTTTACTCAAAGAATTTCAGGATAATGGTCACGAGGTAAATGCAATTACATTTACGTTACAATATCCCAATATTTTATTCCCCGGTAAAACACAATATTCAACTTCCCCGGCACCTGCAAATTTAAAAATTGAACGCACTGTAAATTCCGTAAATCCGCTTAATTGGATTAAAGTCGGCAAGCAAATTCAAAAACAAGCTCCTGATATTTTAATTATTAAATACTGGATGCCATTTATGGCCCCGTGTTTTGGTACCATTGCAAAAATTGCCAAAAAAAATAAAAAAACGAAGGTGATTTGTATCGCAGATAATATCATTCCGCACGAACAAAAGTTTTACGACCAACGATTTACAAGATATTTTATTAATCAATGCGACAAGTTTGTGGTGATGAGTGCAAGTGTGTTAAAAGACCTTACGCAATTTGACCGCACTAAAATGCGTGCAACAAACCCACACCCGTTATTCGATAATTTTGGTGAAAAGGTGAGTAAATCTGCTGCTTGCACTAAATTAAATCTTGCCCCAAATAAAAACTATATTTTATTTTTTGGATTTATTAGAGATTATAAAGGCCTCGATTTATTATTACAGGCAATGCCACAAATTAAATCGGATGTTGAATTAATTATTGCGGGCGAATATTATACCGATGATAAACCTTATCAGGAATTAATTGAAAAATATCAATTACAATCACGTGTTCATCAGTTTAATCATTTTATTGCCGATGAAGAAGTGAAGTATTTCTTTTGTGCTGCGGATATGGTGGTGCAACCCTATAAACATGCTACACAAAGTGGCGTAACACAAATTGCCTATCATTTTGAATTACCGATGTTGGTTACTAATGTTGGCGGGTTGCCGGAGATGGTTCCGGATTATAAAGTAGGCTATGTTACTGAGGTGGATTCAAATGCAATAGCTTCTGCCATTGATGATTTTTATTTACATCAACGTGCAGCACAATTTATCGAAAATATTAAAGCTGAAAAATTGCGTTTTGGTTGGGACAGAATGATGCAGTCGATTATTGCACTTGCTGCTACCTAATTATTTCTTCCGGTTAAAAATAAATTGCATCACAAAGTATAAAGGTAAACCACCAATGAAAATCAGAAATCCATAAAACGATGACTCACGGTCGCTGGTAATGGTGTTGTAGGTTACAAACAACAGTGTCGCAATAAATAATAATGGCACTACCGGAAAACCCTTCATTTTAAAACCATTATAATTAGCTGCAGATTTTTTTCTGAGTATAAATATTGCAGCTGCAGCGCTTGCCAAACTAATACTATCTATAAATAAAACATAGTTTACAATATTCTCAAAATCGCCGAGCAGAAATACGGATAATAACATTACAGCAATAAAAAAAGTTAGTCCGAATTGCTGAACTTGTGTTTTGGGATTAACAGATGCAAAAACCGGTGGCAAAATTTTATCTTCTGCCATGGCGTAGTAAACACGTGGGTTACTCATTACAGAAGTATTTAAGAAGCCCAAAACTGAGGTGAATAATACCACTGAAATAATCGTAGCGCCAACAGGACCAAATATTTTTTCAGCTAATGTGCTGGCAATTAATGGCGAAGTTTTCATTGCTTCAAATCCTATAACGTGCACATACGTGAAATTTAATAAGAGATATAATACAATTACAATTCCCATACCTGTAAAAATTGCTCGCGGAATATTTTTATTGGGTTCTTCAACATCAGCACCAAAATTTACTGTTTGCTGATATCCGCCGTAGGTAAAAAATATAGAAATAAGTGCTACACCAAAAGCACCTATAAAATTAAAATCACCATTGTTGTTTACCAATATTGTATTTTCAGATGCTGGTTTTCCGAAAATGGCGAAACAAAACGCCGTAATCATCACGATTTTTAAAATGGATAAAAAGTTTTGTGTTCTGGCACCCATTTTAATACCCAGAAAGTTGATGAAAAACAGAATCAGAATTATAACCTCTGCAATTATTTTTTGAATTTGCTCGGTATTTGATGCATCCGGAAAAATGATAGGTGTGATATATTCCGCTCCAATTAGTGCAACTCCTGCGCTGCTGCCTGCATTTATAATTACCTGACTCCAGTTGAGCATAAATGCGTAAGCCGGATGATAGGCATAGGAAAAAATTTTATAATAACCACCTGCAGCAGGTAATCGTGAGCCAATTTCTGCAAAAGTAAGTGCACCGCAAATAGATATAAATCCTCCAAAAATCCAGGCTGCAAAAAATATCCATTCACTACCTGCATTAGAAGCTACAACAGATGGGGTTCTGAATATGCCGACACCAATTACTAAACTCACCACTATCATGGTAAGGTCAAATCGTTTGAGTTTAGGTTGAATGGACATCCGGCAATAAAAATAACAAAATAATATTCAGGCAGGCAGATTTAATAGTATACTTCTAATTTGCTCAAAGGCACTATCATATCCTTCCCGGCAAAACCGGCATTTCTTACAATAGCATGATTGTCATCCTTTAAATTTATAACCATCACCCAATACATTTTGTCAAAATATAAAATATTACTCGGAACAATATCCTTACTTTGGGCGGCGCGAACACCATAAAAAACATCAGTATAATCTGCTGTACCCGTACCACTGTATTCGCTATATTTTACATACACAAAATCATTTTGGGGTTTTACATCATCGGTAACTATTGCTTTGTAAGGTTCAAAGTCCCCGAATTGCCGGATAATCACTGAATCTCCCTTTTTTAATAAAGTTATATTTATCCAAGGTGCTTTATATAAAAATTTATCTGCTACCCATATTGTTTCACTAAAACGCCCTTCTCCAATTCGAACCTTGTAAGCATTGGTAATGATATTTTGAATTACACTATAGGCACTATTATAATAATATGTTTTATAATCTGCTGCAGTAACCCATTGCGTTAAATTAGAGCGTCCAACTTTTGACCCAATTAAATAAACGGTATCCGCTTTATCCTGAATTTCACATTCAATTTGAAATTCACCTGTTGTATCAACTATGGCAACCTTATCATTTATTTTTATTTCAAAAGGTATAACATCAGGCCTTGGCAACAAGTTATCTAAATAAATCACCGGGTCTTTGTCAGCATACGCCTGACTATCAAACTTACAAGCTTGAATTAAATACATATTTACTAAAAGCAGTAATAAAAATTTACGCATGTGTAATCTGTTATTCAAATATACTAAATCATAATTAAGTTGTGCGTGGGCATAAAAAAAGAGCCTGTGAGAGGCTCTTTTAAAATATAATGTGCTGTTAAATTACATGTGACTGATTATTTCATTACCAAACTCGCTGCATTTAAGCATCGTAGCGCCTTCCATCTGACGGTGGAAATCGTAAGTAACACGTTTAGCGGCAATAGCTTTTTCCATACCTTTAATAATAAGGTCGTTTGCTTCCTGCCAGCCTAAATATTCAAACATCATACAACCACTTAAAATAACTGAACCCGGATTTACTTTATCCTGATTAGCATATTTAGGTGCTGTACCATGTGTAGCTTCAAATATTGCATGACCACTCACATAATTAATGTTGGCACCGGGAGCAATTCCAATACCACCAACCTGAGCAGCAAGTGCATCACTTAAATAATCGCCATTTAAATTTAATGTTGCAATAACATCAAATTCATCAGGACGTGTTAATACTTGTTGTAAAGTAATATCAGCAATTGAATCTTTAATTACAATGCCGGCACCAGGTTTTCCTTCCGGAATAACACACCATGGTCCGCCATCAATTTCAACTGCACCAAAAAATTCTTTAGCTACCTGATATCCCCAATCTCTGAAACCACCTTCAGTAAATTTCATGATATTTCCTTTGTGCACAAGGTTTACACTTTTGCGGTTATTTTTAATTGCATAATCGATCGCTGCATAAACCAAACGTTCAGTTCCAAGGTAACTTACCGGTTTAATACCAATACCAACCATGGTGTCGATATCGCGGAAAGGCATACCAACTGATGTTAAATCTTTTTGCCACGCATCCGCTTTTTCTTTTGAACCAAAACGAATTTTATCGAAATCTTTTGGAGAATTTTCTTTCAGCCAGCTTAAAAATTTAGTTGCTAACTCGCCATTTCCCTGCCAATCGATACCGGCATAAATATCTTCAGTGTTTTCACGGTAAATTACCATGTCCACTTTTTCAGGAGCTTTAACCGGTGAAGGAACACCCTGAAAATAACGCACCGGGCGTAAACACACATATAAATCAAGAATTTGACGTAAAGCCACGTTTAATGAGCGGATACCACCACCAACCGGAGTGGTAAGCGGACCTTTAATACCTACTAAATATTCACGGAATGCATCCAAAGTTGCATCCGGTAACCAACTGCCGGTCTGATTAAATGATTTTTCACCTGCAAGCACTTCCATCCATTCAATCTTGCGTTTTCCACCGTATGCCTTTGCTACTGCAGCATCGAATACGCGAACTGAAGCCGCCCAAATATCAGCGCCAGTGCCATCACCTTCTATAAATGGAATAATCGGATTGTCCGGAACGTTTAATTTGCCATTGGCAATTGTAATTTTTTGACCACTCATTGTTGTTTAATTTTTTAATTTGACCGCAAAGATACGACTAAGAGGGGAGTAGACAAGGCATTTTTTAATTCAAACTTACCTTTTCACACAATGGGCAGAAGCGCTTACATTTCAAACTTTTGCTTATTCTTACAGTATGAACAAACAACCGGAGTTAAAACGCGTTTTGGGATTGAGCACTGCCATATTATTGGTAATCAGCTCAATGATTGGCAGCGGCGTATTCAAAAAAATTGCTCCCATGAGCAGTGCGCTTATGGACAATCAACTCATTTTACTGGCCTGGATATTAGCAGGTGTGGTATCCATGTTCGGGGTATTTACTTATGCAGGTCTTGCATCGCTTACTGAAGAAGGGGGCGGACAATTCGAATACTTCAGAATTATTTATGGTAAATTTTTCGGGTTTTTGTTTGGATGGACATGTTTCACGGTTATTCAATCGGCTTCCATAGCTTCTATTGCTTATGTATTTGCAGAATCGGTAAATAATTTGGTGCATTTTAAGCTGCCGTTAGATGCTTATAAAGATATTAATATTGGAGAATTTATTTATCCGTTTGCGAATTCAGGGGTTAAAATTTTTACTATCGCAACTATAATTGCACTTACCGTAATTAATTATTTTGGCGTAAAAAAAGGCGGACTCATTAATGATATTTTTTCGTGGGCGAAAATTGGCGGCATACTTTTTCTCATATTTACCGGTTTCATTTTATATGGCAATTCAGATCAGGTTGCTGCTGAAAATAGTTTATTAGTTAAACCCGCAGATTTTAATTTAATATCCGGTTTATTTACTGCCATGCTTGCTGCTTTTTGGGCTTATGATGGTTGGGTGAATTTATCTTATATGGGTGGAGAAGTAATTAATCCAAAACGCAATATCCCGATTGCAATTGTTGGTGGAACTGCTGTGGTTATGATTTTATATACGCTCGTAAATATTGTTTATTTGCGTGTTTTACCGGTGCAAACTTTTATTGATATTGATAATGCCGGAAATAAAATTGCAGCAGCAGAAGTAGCACAATCTATTTTACCCGGAATTGGATATACCTTATTATCAGTATTAATTATGTTATGTACGTTTGGAGCAACAAATGCCAGTTTAATGTCATCACCGCGTATATATCATCAAATGGCAAAACAAAAATTATTTTTTAAAGGTTTTGGCGCAACACATCCTAAATATCAAACTCCTCATAAGTCATTAATTTATCAAATGTTATGGAGTAGCGTGCTGGTTGTTTCCGGAACATTTGATCAGCTTACCGATATGCTCATATTTGCTTCCTTTATTGCTTATGGCAGCGGCGCCGCAGGTTTATTATATATGAAAATGAAAGGAAAATTAGTAACTAATCCTGAAGATGGAACTACGCAACGCATTAAAATAACGGCTAAAGTTATTGGTTATCCAGTAATTCCCGTTTTATTTTTATTAGTTGCAATCGGACTTGTTTTTAACACATTACTTACAATGCCTAATGAAAGTATGGTTGGATTAAGCTTTATTGCAATAGGTATTCCGGTTTATTACCTTGTAAAAAAACAACACGCTGCTAAATGATAGCTTTTAATTGAACTTAATTTGGAAATAATATAAAATAAGAAAGGAGCCCCAAGCGGAGCTCCTTTTCTTTAGATAATACTTCTCTTAACAGCCATTCAGAAGTATTAATCTGTCAGCACAACCAGAAACTTAGAGGTTTTCCAGAACGCATCCGGATTTTCAATAACTAATTCCTCAATTGTTTTATCACCTTCAACCAAAGTATATGAATCGGTTGCATGTGTTGTAATTACTTTTGCACTTTTTGAATTGATAGATAATTCTTTGAATTTACGAATATCTATTTTAGTAAATGCACTTGCATCGAAGTTATTAACTAATTCTTTGTTCGCTCCGATTCCGATAAATCCACCTTCTTTATCTACTACACCTAATTCTTTTAATTCTTTATACGTACCGGCAATGTAATATGCAGTGTTTAAATCATCAGTCTGCTTAGAAATTACTTCAGCCTGTTGCGTATTTTGAGATTCTAATTCTTGTTTTTGAACTGTAATGGTACTTAAATCGGTAGATAAAGTTGCAATTTGATAATTTGCTTTTTCCAATTCAGTTTTTAATGCTAATAAATCAGATTCTTTTTGAGCTAATTGTTCGTTCAGTAAAGCAACTTTTTGATCTAATTCTTTAATTTTTAAACTGCTGCCTTTGCTTTTGCGATTTAACTCTTCAACTAAAGTTTTGTTTTTCTGAATTAATTCGTTTAACGTATTAATGTTAGCCAGAATATCCTGTTTTTGTTGATCTTTGCTGCGACCTTCTGTAGTTAAATTGGCATCTATTAAACCTTCGGTTCTTTTGATTTCGATAAGGTTTGAATCGATTTCATTCATCATACCCATATAGTCACCAATTTCATTCAGTGCGGCATCCCAACCTTGTTTATATTCTGCGCTTTTGCCTTGGAGGTCTGCGTTTTGTTTTTCCAGATCATCAATTTTTCCCTGGTTACATGCAAACATGAGTGGCGTGAAGCTGAAAATTAAAAGATACTTTTTCATAATTTTAGATTTGTAAGTGTTTATTGAAAATAGTGAGCCAAAATTTCATTACGATGTAAAATGCAATAAAATCAAGGCTTTGTGTAATTAACCATCAAAGCTACACACTTATTTTATGTGGAATTAGTCCTCAACATGTGGAAAATATTATAGTGTGTTTTATATTTCCTACACTGTATCTTTGAACCGTAGTGAAAAATCCGAATTTAGATCCTTCAGATGAATTTATGTCGAGTTCCGAAAAGGAATTTGAAAAAGCGATGCGCCCGCAGGGTTTTTTCGAGTTTCAGGGGCAGGATAGAATCGTTGATAATCTAAAAGTATTTATTTCTGCAGCCAAACAACGCGGTGAAGCACTTGACCACGTATTATTACATGGCCCTCCGGGTTTAGGTAAAACCACACTTTCATTTATTGTTGCCAATGAGCTGGGTGTAAATATGAAAATTACTTCCGGCCCGGTATTGGAAAAACCCGGCGACCTTGCGGGATTATTAACCAGCCTTGAAGAACGTGACGTATTATTTATAGATGAAATTCATCGCTTAAGCACCGTTGTTGAAGAATATTTATATCAGGCAATGGAGGATTTTAAGATTGACATCATGATTGAAACCGGCCCTAACGCCCGTTCCATTCAAATTAATCTGAACCCTTTTACACTTGTTGGCGCAACTACCCGTTCGGGAATGCTGAGTGCACCATTGCGCTCCCGTTTCGGAATTACTTCCCGCATCGAATATTATGATGCCCTTACTTTACAAACTATTGTTGAACGTTCAGCTAAAATTTTAAATACCGAAATAACGAAAGACGGTTCCTGGGAAATTGCCCGTCGCAGCCGCGGAACACCTCGTATTGCCAATAACCTCCTGCGCAGAATCCGCGATTTTGCCCAGGTTAAAGGTAAAGGTATAATCAATGTTGAAATTGCCCGTTTTGGCCTTACTGCCCTAAATGTGGATGAGCATGGACTTGATGAAATGGATAACAGAATCCTGAGCGATATAATTGAAAAATTTTCAGGCGGTCCTGTGGGCTTAACTACTATTGCCACTGCTGTTGGTGAAGATTCAGGTACAATAGAAGAAGTTTATGAGCCATTCCTTATTCAGGAAGGTTACCTCAAACGCACACCTCGGGGTCGTGAAGCAACCGAAAAAGCCTATAAACACCTCGGAAAGGTGCCACCCGGCAATAATTATAAACTTTTCGAGTAACACTTAAACATCCTTTTTCCGTTAAGTTTCGTCTTGTATTAAGCAGTCCAAGGCATTTTTATTTAATATCTTTGCATATAAATACCCTTTATAACACACAAAAAAAGCGCACTTTATAAATGAAACTATCAAAATTTTTAGCAGTTGCACTTATTGCAGCATTACCCGTTGTTACGCATGCGCAAGCAAATTGTGATGCGCCTAACACAGGCCTCGTTCCTTTTCTTGACCTGCAAACAGGTTACTACATGGGTTATCAGGCGGGTTTATATCCCGGTGGAACTAACGTATTATCAGGTTCGCATCTGAAAAGTGGAAAAACCATTGCTAAAGGCATAAAACCTTTGGATGGCGACGGTAACGTAAATTTTGGTGATGGCGTTGTGCTCGTTGCCGGTTTCGGTCCGTCTGTTCCCGGTCACATTTACGGCAAATTTGTTGAACACGTGAGAACACCGTCGGTAAGTTATGATTTAAATCCATGTATGGATGGTATCAACCTTTGTGTTGGCGGAAAAGATATTGGTTACGCAACCGACGACTCTACTGAAGTTGATTACTGGGAATTATTAGTGCAGAAAGTATATGATGTTGGATATACACCTGAACAGGTGCAAATAGGATGGATGTACTTTAATGCGAAGGGCTTAACCGTACCACCGGTTTTTCCTGACAAAGCACTTGAAACAAAAGAACTGGATATTGAATTTATTAATAAGGCAAAAGAATATTTTCCGAATTTGAAAATCGTGTATTGGAGTTCTCGCCATTTTGGTGGATATGCTGATACAACAATTGTTGAATATTATTCATTAGCTGAACCAACATCTTATCAAAATAGCTGGACCGTAAAATGGTTAATAGAAGCACAAATAAATGGTGCCGATCCTCGCCTGCAATACAAAGGTGCAAATCCTAAAGCTCCATATATTATGTGGGGACCAAATTTTTGGTGCGATGGTGATATCAGAAGAATGTATGATGACCAAAAGTATGTTTGTAATTTATCATTCGACCCGGATGATGGTTACCACTTAAGTGATCAACAAGACAGTAAAGATGCTTTGGATATTTTAGATGTTATGTATTACGGTGAAGTAGGAAAACAATTCGCTAAAAATAGTCCAACATGGTCTAGTTGTGTGCCTTGGCTCGATACTTTAGCAGGATTGCGCAAACCGGAAGAAGTTGCAGAAATATTTGACTATATGAAAATTTCACCAAATCCGGGTCACGATGAATTTTATATTAGTCTGCCAAATGAAACCAGCGCAGCTTATATCACCATTTATAATGAATTAGGCATTGTGGTAGATGAATTTATACATGAAGAAAGTTTTTCTACAGAAGTATTAATCGACATGAGTGGTAAACCAACCGGAATGTATTTCGCTAAAGTAATGATGGAAAATAAAATTACGACTTTACGATTTATTCGAAATTAATTTTCCTTAAATTATATTATTCAACGGCTGTCTGTATTAGGCGGCCGTTTTTTTTTGGGGGTAGATGGTTGTATATACGTTACCGGGGCCTTATAGTAAACATCAACATCAATTCAGCCTGAAATAAATTGGTAATGAATAGTTGTATATAATGCGGATTGAAATAATTTAAAACAGATAATTAAATATTTTTTTAGAAATAATAAACACCTCGTACTGTAACTAATCGATTAATTAAACCAACCACTTGTGGATTTGCTGAGGCGCCTACAGTAGTTATGGAACCCTGATATCGTGCATTTACACCCCAGTGTTTTTTCTCCCCAATTAAAAAAGTACCGCCAACAATATAACTGAGCTCATCATCATAAAGTGCACCTTCAATATTTTGTTCTATACCATTTATTTCTTCTCTCGAATTTATTAATCGCCCATACGATAAACCTGCCTGAAAAAGTAATCTGTTTTTATCATTGTAATTTGCAAGTATTGGTACTTCAGCATAATCCATCACCAATAAAAAAGTATTAAAATTATTGGCATTCGGTTTTGTTTTTGCTCCTTTTTGTGAGTAAAGCAATTCTAAACTTGCACTCCAGTTTGGTGAAAAATTTACATGCACAATTGGTCCGATATTTACCCCCAATTTGTTAAATCCCGCCAAATCATCACCATCAACCTGCGAAAAATTAACCCCCAGGCTTAATCCTGCGTCAAATAAATGAAATTCGCTGTCATTAGGATCACCTGCATTTATTTGTGCTTCAGCTACCGAAAACCCCGCCAAAATGGCAATTAAAATAATTATCCTCATTTTATGTGCATTACTTGTTTTTTATTCCCAGACTGCCCCGCCTAACTTTGGCGTTACATATTGCAAATAACGTAAATAATAATGTTTAAATATACCACCACCACATTAAAAAAGATTGAAGACCTGCTAAAAGAGTCAGGTTACATTGTGCGCTACGAACGTGGAAACTTTGTTGCCGGCTATTGTATTCTGGAAAGCAAAAAGGTGATTGTGATTAATCGTTACTATGAAACTGAAGCCAGAATCAACAACCTGATTGAAATTATGGGCAAAATAGGGTTGGTAGAAGCTGATCTTAGCGAAACTTCACGTAATTTCTTTAACGAAGTTCAATTGCAAACAGTAAAAGTTTGATAATCAGGGTATTAGGCTCAGGCACTTCGGGTGGCATTCCCATGATTGGATGCAAATGCCCGGTTTGTACCAGCTCTGATACCCACGATAAACGTTTGCGTTCCTCCATTCTAATTCAAACCGCAGAGCACAATTACGTTATTGACGCCGGCCCCGATTTTCGCCAGCAAATGCTCCGCGAAGGTATCGACAAACTGGAAGCTATCATTTTCACCCATTCCCATCGAGACCATACTGCCGGTTTAGATGATATCCGGGCATTCAACTTTTTTCAACAAAAACCGATGGACCTCTACCTTACTGACGCAGTTGAAGCATCACTTCGAAAAGAATACCATTATATTTTTGACGGCGGCTGGTATCCCGGATTGCCGGAAATCAGGTTTTTTACCATTCAAAACCGACCATTTTACATCAATGAAACCAAATTTCAACCCGTTGAAGTGCTACATCACAAAATGCCGGTTTTTGGGTACAGAATTAATAACTTCTGTTATATAACCGATGCGAATGCCATTTCACAAGAGGAAAAATTGAAACTTTTTGGATGTAAAGTGCTTATTATCAACGCTTTACGTAAAGAACCACACCTATCGCATTTTAATTTAGAGCAGGCCCTTGCCATTATTGATGAGGTAAAACCTGAAACTGCCTATCTCACCCATATTTCTCACCAAATGGGCTTACACGCTGAAATTGAGGCAACCTTACCGCCAAATGTTCATCTGGCGTACGACGGGCTCTCTCTTGAATTGTAACAAACTGCAATTATTTCAGCCCAAAACCCGCTCATTTAACCATTGTTCATAAGTCACAACAGGGGTAAATATGACTTGCCAATGACCAACCGAACTTTTATCTTTACCGACTGTTTAAATGAACAACAATCACGCTTTGTAGTATACTCAAATTCTTTATTCATTAAACCATCACATCAAATTATGAAAAAAGTGCTTACACTCCTCACGGCGGTTTTATGCCTAACTGTGACAAACGCACAAGATGCCCATCAAAAAGACCCATACAAAAAGACATTTATTCAAAACAATCAACGTTTGCCTAACCTACAGCTTCAAACTCAATATCGGGATATGCAAGCGTGGGAAAATTTTCGTGAACAAAACGGTAAATGGTGGGTTGAGTTTAAAGAAGAAACCGGAACGCCACACCGCGCTTTTGGTAAACCAATTGCAACCTCAGGAATTACCGCTCCTGAACGTGCATTAAATTTTATTAGCGCAAACTTACAGGCATATCAAATTAATACGTCTGATTTACGTTTGGTACAAAATAATACTACAGCAAAGTACCATTATGTAACTTTTATTCAGCAATACAACGGACTCGATATTTTATGGAGTGAAGCTACCGTTCGTTTAAACATGAATAATGAGGTATGTATGTTCGGTATGGATATTTATAATAATATCGATATCAGTACAATACCTTCAATTGGCACTGATGCAATTAAATCATTTGCTACTGCCGATTTTACGATTCAAGTTACAAGTGTTGATGTTGTTGCTATACCTAAAATATTACCGCTTCCCGGAGCTGATGGAATGGAATTTAAATTAGTTTATGAAGTAACTGTAAATACAATAAACGCGAATAATATTCCGGGTATGTATTACAGCCTGGTTGATGCAAATAATGGTAAAGTTTATTACCGCAGCAACAAAGTGCACGAATGTGGTGCTTATATGATGTCTGCCGATTTACAGGTTAATAGTGATATTACCGATAATCCGCTTACCGCTCCGGTAAATCGTGGCTTACCTTATTTAAGAATAGAAATTGACGGTGATTTTTATTACACTGATGAGTTAGGACATATTTCGCTTAATTTTATTACAGTACCAACTCCTGCAACAATCGACCTTCGTGGTTTATATGCAAGAGTGAGTGAAGGAACGGGTGCAACAAATATTGAGTCAATTGATATAACAGTTTTTCCAGGTGACAATATTATTGCATTTGATGATGAGTCAGGTGCAGTACCTTCTGAAGTTTCGGCTTACTATTGGCAAAACATTGTGCATGACCATATGAAATCTTATTTCCCAACATTTACAGATTTAGATGTTGATCAGTTAATTCGTGTGGAAAGAAATGATGGTTCATGTAATGCATTTTACGATGGAACAAGTACAAACTTTTATCAGGCAGGTGGTGGATGTCCTGCAACAGGATTATTCGATGATGTTGTAATGCATGAATATGGTCACGGAATTAATTATGATTTATATTCAGCATTAGGAGATCCGGGTGGAATGGGCAATGGCGCTATGCAAGAAGGTTATGCTGATTTATGGGGAATGACTGTTACTAACAATCCTATTTTAGGTCAGGGATTTTTAGGCGGTGCCGGTACTTATGTAAGAAGATATGATACAGCTCCAAAAGTTTATCCTGAAGATCTAATTGCAGAACCACATGCGGATGGTGAAATTATTGCCGGTGCATGGTGGGATTTAAATGAAAATTTGGGTGGCGATTTAACCTCAATGACCGCAATCTGGATGGAAACATTAAATGCAACAGTTGATGGTTTTGATGGAAATGAAGGTGAAATTTATCGCGATGTTTTAATTGAAGCATTATTGGCTGATGATGACAATGGTGATATGTCTGATGGTACACCTAATGATGATGCAATTGCTTCGGCATTTTGTGAGCATGGCATTGCACTCATTTACAATATTAATCTTGATCACGATGAATTAGTAACACCGATTGTACCATTAACACCAATATCTATAGAGGCTACTTTAGAAGTTGATTATCCTGAATTTGTAGGCGCTACAAAAATGTATTGGAGAACTAGTCCGGGTGTAGCATACAATGAAATAGAAATGACAGACCTTGGCGGTGCAAATTATTCAGCTTCAATTCCTGCACAGCCTCAAGGTACTATTATTGAATATTATTTTAAAGCAGATGATGCATATGATTGTGGAAGTGTTATTTTGCCGACCAAAGCTGATCTGGATGTTGAACCTAATTTACCATATTTCGCATTAGTTGGATTTAACCTAATTCAATATGAAGATTTTGATACAGAATTTGGTAGCTGGGAAGTTAATCCATTTGGGACAGATGGTGCAACGCTTTATGGTGTTTGGGATATAAATTCACCAATTCCTTCGAGTGATGATTTTGGTAATGCTGTTCAAACCGGAACAGACCACACTGAGGGTCCGGGTAATTTATGTGCATTTACCGCAAATGCTGGACTTGGTGATGGTATAGGAATACAAGACGTTGATGGTGGGGAAACAACATTAAGAAGTCCTTTCTTTGATTTAACAACATATGAAGATCCTGTGTTTAGCTATTACAGAAATTATTCAAATGCATCACCAACAAGTGCCAACCCAGGTAATGATGTATGGGAAGTATATATTACTGATAATGGAACCGATTGGGTTAAAGTTGAACGCACACATACTGAAGACAATACATGGAGAAGAAATGTTGTTCGAGTATTAGATTATGTAGATAATACTGACGAGGTAGCATTTATTTTTATAGCTGAAGATAGTATACGCACCGATGATGCATCTGGTTTTAATGGTGGTAGTGTTGTTGAAGCTGCAGTTGATGATTTATTTTTATATGAAGTTGGTGAACCTGTAATTCAATCAATAAACGAGACATATTTAATTACCGGTATTTTCCCTAACCCTGCTAATGACATGGTAAGCGTTTATTTCGGTGAAGTAAATGGTTCAGTAAATCTGATATTAACCAATGCAATTGGCGAAGTTGTTTTAACTGAAAATATGAACTTAAGTAGTAATAGTCAGTTTACCATTTCTACTTCAAAATTTGCACAAGGTATTTATACCCTTACTGTAAAAAATGATGGAGCAGTGGTGAATAAACAGATTGTTATTCAGCATTGAAAATAAAATTTTAGCATAAAAAAAGAGCGAACATTTTACAGTGTTCGCTCTTTTTTTTTAAATAATATTTTTAACATCACCTTACCAAAGTAACATTTTCATGCGCGAAAATAGTTTCTCCATAAATTGATTCAGCACTAATTACAACTGTATAAACACCTAAAGGTGCATCTTCATTATTATAAGTACCATTCCATCCATTATTAATATCTGTAGAAACAAACACAACCTCACCCCAGCGATTGTAAATGGTAAAGTCAATTAAATTACACGCTAATAATACAGGTGTAAAAATTTCATTATTGCCATCCCCATTTGGAGAAAATGCATTTGGTGCATGAATACCCGGTTCAATAATTACAATCACGGTAACAGAATCAAAACCGATACAACCGTTTGCATCTGTACCATAAACAACATATGTTGTGGTATCCTGAGGTGATGCAGTTGGATTGGAAATATCATAAGCCGACAAAGTTGGATCCTCATTCCACAAATATGTTGTTGCGCCGCTTGCATTTAAAACGGTATAACCTCCCAATGGTATACTAACGTTATCACCGGCATCAATAATCGGATCGGGATATAAGGTTACATTAACATAATCGGTATCATTACAACCATGTATATCAGTAGTAACTATTGTGTATACCATATCCGTTAAAGGATTTACAACATCGGTTGTTGCAGATGTAGGATCAGATAAATAGGTTGTGGGAATCCATTCATAGGTAGCTCCACCGCTTGCTGAAATCGTTACCGTTGAACCTGAACAAAGTGAAACATCTTCTGATGCAACTGCTTCGGATGGTTCATAAATTGTAATGGTATAATTAGATGAATCGCTTGCACAAGTGGCATCTAAAATTGCATTTATTATTGTATAGGTTCCGGGTAAAGAAGTTGCGATATGAATTTCACCGGTTATACTATTTAAATCTAAACCATCCGGTTCCGAAATAAATGTACCCGTATCTGCACCTGTCGCAAAAATGGGTAATAACGAAACATCCTCATAACTGCAGAAAGTGCTATCTGCATAACTGAAATCTAAAAACGCATATGAGGATAAATATTTAAAAATGTTTAATCGCAAATTAACTGCTTCAGGTGCAGGTGAATGCCATGATGTTACTGTCATCCCACCAAACATTACTTTACCTGCGCCCCAGTTTTTTTCTGCACAAGCCATTCTGTCTGAGAATGATTCTGTAATTAATGGCGTTAAATCCGGGCCTGTAATTTCTGTATGTGTAAAAGATGTACCTGACCATGCTGAACCCACAGGTGTGTATGGACCGTTAAAAATAGGATGTAATAAATCCACAGCCACAGCATCTGAAATAAATGATGGATACACAATTGTTACACCATCAAATCCGCAATTAATAGAAGTGCCTTCATTAGGTGCAGCATTCAAAAATAAATTTCCACCGTTAAAAACCCAATCTTCAATTAATGTAAGATTTGTTGTTAGAAAATTATTAAATTCATCAGCATGATCATCACCACCTTCCATAAAAACAAAACAAGTGCCGGCATCAAAAACTTCCTCAGCAACTACCGATGCATAATATCCTGACTCCCAGCTCCCGGCGCCAAAAGCTTCATCCATTTCGGTAATATTGGTATTTAAAATCGGCGCCCAGGTCCAGGGTTCAGGTGGGTCGCGTCGAATATACCAGGTTTCAGACTGGGCGTTCATTTCTAAAGCCGAAAAAAAACTAATAATTAAACAAAGTAGTATTGGATGTTTCATAAATGCAATTAAAAAAAATATGCATTTAAAAAGGAAGAACCGTTTCTAAATGCATATTCAAGTGAAAGAATTAAAATATTATCTCAGGAGTGCAACCGTTCCGGTTTTTATAAGCGGTTCTCCAAATTGATTCTCTGCTTTTATAACAACGATATAATTACCAACTTCCTGTTCAGTACCATTATAATTTCCATCCCATCCAACACTTGGATCTGCTGTAAAATATAATAATGCACCCCAGCGATTATAAATTGAAAAATCGGTAATGGTTCCTAAACCCATAAACGAAGGTTTATAAGAATCATTTAATCCATCACCATTTGGCGTAAATGCATTTGGTGTGGTAATATCTGATTCTTCAATTACAAAAATGATTACCGTATCTGTTCCAATACAACCATTTAAGTCAGTTCCTGTAACAACATATATGGTAGTATCTTCAGGGAATGCAGTTGGATTAGAAATATTCGGATCTGATAATGATTCAGCAGGAGCCCATACATAAGAAACGCCACCTGTTGCATTTAATTCTGTAAATCCGCCTAAAACCATAATTTCATCTTCACCGGCATCAATAATTGGGTCAGGATATAAAAATACTGCTACATCATCTGTATCTGCACAACCATTAACATCGTATGCAATTAGTTGATAAAATACATTTGTTGGTGGTGCAATAACAGTCGGATCTTCTAATGCAGGATCATCCAGATATACCGGAGGTGTCCACAAATAAGTTAAGCCACCACTACCATCTAAATTTGCATTTGTGCCTTTACAAATATTTTGGTCAGGACCTGCATCTGCAGTCGGTGTATCAGAAACTGTAAATTCGAAAGCTGATAAATATTCGCAACCACCAACAGCAACTGTATTGGTAATTGTATATGTTCCCGGAGTGGAAGCACCTAAATCAACTTCGCCGGTAATTGAATCAATTACTAAACCAACCGGTGTAGCTTCAAATATTCCCGGGTCACTTCCAACACCAAGTTCAGGTAGTGGATTGTCTTCATATTGACAATAAATTGAATCAGGATAAGTGAAATAAGTACTTACAAAAAACGGCTCAGCCATGTTTGCAAGATATTCGTGAATGTTTTTACGCAGATTTGATGCATTAGGTGCCGGTGCATGCCATGATGTACTTGTCATACCACCATAGATAATTACACCCATACCATAAGTTCTTTCAGAACATAAAACGTCACCATATTCATTTTCAATTAAGGTAAATCCGCATGGCACCTCAACAGTTGAGTGGCCAAAGTAGTTACCGGTCCATGTAGTTCCAACAGGAGAATATGGGCCTAAAAATATTGGGTGTGTTAATGCTACAGCAAATCCACTTGATGAATAATCAGGATAAGACAATGTAACACCGTCCAAACCCCAATCCATTGAAGTGCCATAATTCGGAGCTGCATTCATAAATAAATGCCCGCCCTGATAAACCCAATCGTAAATAGCAGTAAGGTTAGCGGTTAAGAATGTATTCATCGGTATCGCATGATCATCTCCACCTTCAAGAAATACATACTTCGATGTAGGTCCGAAAGCAGTAGCAACATCCACTGTAGTGTAATAGTCGGAATTCCATCCGCCGGCACCGAACACGGTGTTCATTTCGTTAATATTGTCATTTAATATTGGTGCCCATGTCCATGGTTCCGGTGGTGTTCGGCGTATATACCAAACATCTTGCGCAAACAATTCCGTTAAACCACTTGCAGCCAATAATAAAGTAAAGAGGAGAACCTTTTTCATAAATAGTGCAGTTTTTGGTGTTTCTATTTCTTCAAATAAGGTAATAAAGTTAATTTATTTTCTACAAAACCAAGTCATTTGCCATAATTTTTTTGTTAAGAAATAAAAAACCCGGTCAATAGCGCGCTATAACCGGGTTTCAAAAGAGTTAACTGACTGTTTTTTTACAAATAGGCAGCAATTATTAAGCTCACAATACTCATAAGTTTAATAAGAATATTCATACTTGGTCCGGATGTATCTTTAAATGGGTCACCAACAGTATCTCCGGTTACGGATGCTTTATGTGCATCAGAACCTTTATAATGTGTAGTTCCGTCAATATCAACACCCTTTTCAAACGATTTTTTTGCATTATCCCATGCTCCACCCGCATTACTTTGGAAAATGGCTAATAAAACACCACTCACTGTAACACCTGCCAACAATCCGCCTAGTATTTCAGCCGAACTGGTGTTTTCAAACATACCTTTTAATCCGAATCCAAATAAAACCGGAGTTAAAATTGCCAATGCTCCCGGTAATATCATTTGACGAATAGCGGCTTTTGTAGAAATAGCAACACATTTATCATACTCAGGTATACCGGTACCTTCCATAATGCCCGGTATTTCGCGGAACTGTCGGCGCACCTCTTCAACCATACTTTTTGCAGCGTTTCCTACAGCTTTAATTGCCATCGAACTGAATAAAAATGGAATCATACCACCTATAAACAAACCGGCTAAAACCGGCGCTTTAGATATATCAATTGTAGTTAAACCTGCTGTTCCCATAAAGGCAGCAAATAATGCTAACGATGTTAATGCAGCAGATGCAATAGCAAATCCTTTTCCTGTAGCTGCAGTGGTATTTCCAACTGCATCTAAAATATCTGTGCGTTCACGAACTTCTTTTGGTAATGCACTCATTTCGGCAATACCACCTGCATTATCCGCAATTGGTCCGAAGGCGTCAATGGCAAGCTGCATGGCAGTTGTAGCCATCATACCGGCTGCTGCAATAGCTACACCATATATACCTGCAAAAGAATACGACATAACAATTCCAATTGCCAATACAATAATCGGCAACATGGTAGACTGCATACCGATATAAATACCACCGATAATATTTGTGGCATGTCCGGTGCTACTTTGTTCTATAATTGCAGTAACGGGACGTTTGCCCATACTGGTATAATATTCTGTGAAATAACTAATCAGTGCTCCTACAACCAATCCGGTAATAATTGCGGCATAAACACCATTCATGGTAATAATTTCACCGGTTTTGATCATAGTCATTTGCTCAGGTAATATCCATTTTGCAATGAAATAAGATCCAACCGCAGTAATGGCAATTGAAAGCCAGTTACCCAGGTTTAAAGCACCCTGAACACTACCACCTTCTTTAATACGAACAAACCAGGTTCCTACTATACTAGCCAGCAAGCCAAATCCTGCAACCATCATAGGGAATACCATTGGTGCCATGCCGCCCATACTATCATCAGACAACACCTCACGACCTAATACCATGGTAGCCAAAACGGTTGCTACATAACTTCCAAATAAATCGGCGCCCATACCGGCAACATCTCCAACATTATCACCAACGTTATCGGCAATAGTGGCAGGATTGCGCGGATCATCTTCCGGAATTCCTGCTTCAACTTTACCAACTAAATCGGCACCTACGTCGGCAGCCTTTGTATAAATACCTCCACCTACTCGTGCAAATAAGGCAATACTTTCTGCCCCGAGTGAAAATCCTGTTAATACTTCTAATGCTACTTCCATTTGAGGGCCGTTCACATCTGCCCCATTCACAAACATATAATAGAACCATATAAATAAAGAGCCTAAACCAAATACAGCAAGGCCTGCAACGCCTAATCCCATTACGCTTCCGCCGGCAAACGACACATTTAATGCCTTGCTCAAACTGGTTCTCGCAGCTTCAGTAGTGCGCACATTCGCTTTGGTTGCGATTTTCATACCGATAAAACCGGCAAATCCTGAAAACACAGAACCAATAATAAACGCTACAGCCACCATAGGGTCTGAACGGTCAGAACTGCTTGCCAACCAGGCTAATAATCCTGCAGTAATTGCAACGTATATAAGTAATACGCGATATTCTGCCTTCAAAAATGCCATCGCTCCATCGGCAATGTTTTTAGCAATGCCTTGCATCTTTTCATTACCGGCTTCACGTTTATTTACCCATAATGCGACAAAAATCATGTACGCCAAACCAATTAAACCAAGGGCGGGAATCAAATAAAGAATTGTATTCATATATATGTTAATGCTGCTTAAAAAGAGGGTGCAAAGTTACCCTTCTGACTTGTGAAAATGAAATATGAAAATAAATTCTTTAGATAATTCCTTACGGAATAGCCTTTTTGTCGCAGAAAAATCAAAAAATCATGCAAATTGCCTCCCGATTAAGCCTTTAGCGTTATTTAACATGCTGCAATTTTGCCAACGGATAAAAATTTGTATTTTGCGCTCCAATTAAAACAACAACTAAAATATGGCACAACAAAAAGAAGCATGGGGTTCGCGGGTTGGCTTGATTCTAGCCATGGCAGGTAATGCTGTTGGTTTGGGTAACTTCCTCCGATTTCCCGTACAGGCAATCCAAAATGGTGGGGGCGCATTTATCATACCCTATCTCGTTTGTTTTTTGCTGATGGGTATTCCACTTTTATGGGTTGAATGGGCTTCGGGCCGGTTTGGCGGAACAAGAGGACATCACTCAACACCGTTTATTCTTGATTCAATGGATAAACGAAAATTCTGGAAATACATCGGTGTATTCGGTATTTTTACCAATCTCGCTGTAGCAGCGTATTACTGTTATCTTGAATCATGGACATTATCTTGGGTTTGGCATACCATTACACGATCATTTGCCGGACAAAGCCAGGATCAGGTTGCAGGATTTTTTACGGATTACGTAGGTTTATCTTCAGCAGAACCAATTATTTTTTGGGTAATCTGTTTGTTGTTAAATACATGGATACTCTCTAAAGGTTTAAGTGGTGGTGTTGAAAAAGTAGCGAAAATCGGTATGCCTCTATTAATAGGTTTCGGCGTTTTCCTGGCTATCATGGCCGTGACACTCCAGTCTGGTCACCACGGTGCTGTTAATGGCGGAAGCGTTGGCTTGAATTTCCTTTGGACACCCGATTTTAGTACAATTTGGAATATGAAAGTCTGGCTCGCAGCAGCCGGTCAAATATTTTTCACACTTTCTGTAGGTATGGGCTCCATACAATGTTATGCATCTTATGTTCGTAAAAAAGATGATATCGCATTAAATGCCATGAGTGCAGGATGGATGAATGAATTTGTTGAAGTTGTACTCGGTGCAGCTATCATTATCCCAATATCTGTTGGTTATTTAGGTATCGATAAAGTAATTGAGATGACCCAATCAGGTGGATTGGGACTCGGTTTCAGAACCCTGCCATTTTTGTTTGAACAATGGGGAACAGTGTTAGCGATAATTTGTGGGGTGTTTTGGTTTGGATTATTATTTTTTGCAGGTATCACATCTTCACTTGCCATGGGTACACCTTGGATGGGTTTTATGACCGACGAATTTGGATGGTCACGCGAAAAAGGTGCATGGAGTTTTGGTGCAATCGTTTTAATTCTCGGCTTACCTACTGTTTTATTTTTTAATTATGGTGTTTTCGATGAATATGACTATTGGGCCGGAACGGTCTCCCTGGTTGTATTTGCACTCGCCGAAATAATTTTATTCAGTTGGGTATTTGGTATGAAACGCGGTATGCAGGAAATAAACTCAGGTGGTGATATTAAAGTGCCAAATGCCTTCGGATTTATTATTAAATGGGTTACACCAATATTTTTACTGGTTGTATTTTTAGGCGCATTAATTACACCTTTAAATAATGATTGGGCAGGTGCATTTCAAAATGGATGGCAACTTGATAATAGTTCCATTATTATGAAAATAACCAACAACGGATTAAAAGAACAAATTGCCGCAGCACAAACTGCCGGTGATCAAGCTACAGTCGATAATTTACAAACCACAATTACCTATGTAAATGCATCAAGGTTACTGCTGCTCGCCGTATTCAGCGCTGTAGCATATTTAGTGTATTTTGCCTATCGTAAACGTATAAAAGAAGGGAGGTTCGCATGAGTTCAGTCGCATTATTTATGATGATAACTACAATATCCGTAGTTACATTTGTAACAGGGTTTTTCTTTTGGAAAGTATTAAAAACACCACCAAAAGAAGAACCGGATTCTTATTCGGAAAATGACGATGAAAAAAGGTGATTATTGTCATGAAAATAACTACAGGAGATAGTCAAAAGATTATCTCCTTTTGTTATACTTTTAGGCATGCAAATGAGGAAAAAGAAATGGCGGGAATATTTTACTTTCTCAAGGAGAGAGCGAAATGTGGGTTTGTATTTATTGATACTTATTGTTGTAATTACAATAAGTCCGGCTTTTGTCCGGATTATTCAGCCGGAACCTGAAAAGGTCAGCAATGATATTTTGGCAAAATTGGATTTTAATTTTATAACTACCGAAGAACAATTTCAATCTGATAACTTCGCTCAAAATAATTATAAAAATTTTAAAACGGATACCAAATATAATAAGTATCAAAATACAATTGTACCCGAACAAAAAATTACCTTGTTTGAATTTGATCCGAACACAATTTCAAAAGAACAATGGGAGCAATTAGGGGTTTCGAAATTTGCTGCAGAACGTTTG
Organism: Bacteroidota bacterium; assembly: GCA_016706255.1. Lineage (NCBI taxonomy): Bacteria > Pseudomonadati > Bacteroidota > Bacteroidota bacterium. The sequence continues at coordinate 817,557 of JADJJZ010000003.1, forward strand.
GTAAACTATATTGCAAAAGGCGGAAAATTCAGATCAAAATCAGATTTACTGAAAACTTATGGATTTACGCAAACAGATTTCGAGCGATTAGAGCCATATATTAAATTGGATACAATTTCTAATATAAAATTTGAAAGCAAAACACTGCCGGGAATTACGATTAATCGGGTAACAACTAACTTAAATACTGCTTCAAAAGAACAATTTATGCAGCTGGGTTTTTCTGCTGATAATGCCATGCGCATAATTAAATTCAGAGAAAATGCCGGTGGTATTTATAGTAGTGAACAATTAACAAGTTTATTTGGAATTGACATGGCTGTTTTATCAGAAGCGCAACCTTTTTTGGTGGCAGATGAAAATGAAATCGTTAAATTAAATATTAATACAGCAACAACATCAACGTTAGCAGCACATATTTATATTTCGGATGAAATGGCTCAGGCTATTGTTGATTATCGTAATGCAACAGGGAAATTTTATTCCTTATCCGAAATCAGAAAAGTACCCGGTATGTATGCCGGTTTGTTCGAAAAACTGAAACCTTATTTAATATTATGAATATTGAACAAAAAATAAAAAAAGCAATACGCGATGTTGCTGATTTTCCTAAAGAAGGTGTAGTATTTAAAGATATTACTCCTTTACTATCTGACCCGGTTTTATCAAACGATATTGCCGATGCACTCATGGAACATATTAAACCATTAAATATTGATGCCATTGTTGCCATCGAAAGCCGTGGATTTTTATATGGGTTTTTATTAGCCAATAAATTAAATATTCCATTTATTCCGGTTCGAAAAAAAGGCAAATTGCCCGGTGATACACTTGAATATACGTACGACCTCGAGTATGGTTCCGCAACTGTTGAAATTCATACTAAAGATATTCAACCAGGCTGGCGAGTGCTTATTCACGACGATTTACTCGCAACCGGAGGAACCGCTCAGGCAGCGGCAGAATTACTAAAAATGCAGGGTGCGCATGTAGCAGGTTTTGCTTTTGTTGTTGAACTCACATTCTTAAATGGCGTTAAAAAAATAAAACCTTATTGCGATACTATTGTTTCATTGGCTACGTATTGATACTTTTGCAGTCCTCTAAGCAATAACTATAATCATACTATGTCATTAGCAAATACAGATCATCTTTCAATAATTACTGAGTCAGCCCGCGACTTTGCAGAAAAATTTATTCGACCGGATATGATGGAATGGGATGAATCCCAGCATTTCCCCGTTGAACTTTTTCACAAAGCCGGAGAATTGGGTTTAATGGGCGTTTTAGTCCCTGAAGTATACGGCGGCGCAGGTTTAGGATATACTGAATATGTAAATATTATTGTAGAGATTGCATCTGTTTGCGGTTCAATTGGCTTATCTGTTGCGGCGCATAACTCATTGTGCACCGGCCACATTTTACAATTTGGTAATGAAGAACAGAAACAAATGTATCTGCCAAAACTGGCTTCGGCCACCTGGATTGGTGCCTGGGGATTAACAGAACCAAACACCGGTAGCGACGCAGGCAACATGCAAACTACTGCCGTTCGCGAAGGCGATGAATGGGTTTTAAACGGCACCAAATGCTGGATTACACACGGTAAATCAGGTGATGTAATGGTAGTAATTGCCCGCACAGGCGCACCAAGAACTTCCGGAAACTGCACAGCATTTATTGTTGAACGCGGTACACCCGGTTTCAGCGCAGGAAAAAAAGAAAACAAACTCGGTATGCGCGCAAGCGAAACTACCGAAGTGATATTTGATAATTGTCGTATTTCCGACAGTCAGCGCATGGGCGAAGTTGGCGAAGGGTTTAAACAAGCCATGAAAGTATTGGATGGCGGCCGTATTTCTATCGCAGCTTTAAGTTTAGGCATTGCCAAAGGTGCTTATAAAGCAGCTATTAAATACTCTAAAGAACGTCAGCAGTTTGATCAGCCTATTGCCAATTTCCAGGGTATTTCCTTCAAACTGGCAGATATGGCCACCAAAATTGAAGCCGCTGAATTGCTTACGCTCAAAGCCGCTGATTTAAAAAATAAAGGCAAAAAAGTAACAGAAATATCCGCCATGGCAAAATACTACGCTTCTGAAGTATGCGTTAGTGTTTCAAACGATGCTGTTCAGGTATTTGGCGGCTACGGTTACACCAAAGATTTTCCGGTAGAAAAATTTTATCGCGACTCAAAATTGTGTACCATTGGCGAAGGCACCTCCGAAATCCAAAAACTGGTTATCGCAAGGGAAATTTTAAGCAAGTAATCCATTTTTTAACCGCATATTAGGTATTTTAAATAACAAACCCTATTTTTGCAGTCCCAAAATAAAAATTAATGTTAATCATCGACGCAAGAGAAGCAGAATCAATCGACAAAGCACTCAAAAACTACAAAAAGAAATTTGAGAAAGCAGGTATCGTAAAAGAATTACGCAGAAGACAATCTTTTACAAAACCGTCTATTGATCGCAGACAAGAAGTTATCAAAGCCCGTTACAAACAAACATTTGTAACCGAGGCGAACAAAGGTTGATTTACTACACTATTGTGTAACAGCCTTTTTTGTTTACCTTTCAAATTCAATTATGTATTTGGATGGCTTTTACACATACCTCAAGTTCGAGAAGCGCTATAGTGCGCATACACTCGAAGCTTACAGTAAAGACATTTCGCAATTCCAATCCTTCCTTCAGGAAGAATATCAGTCGGACGACCCTGAATTACTATCCGTAAATCACCGTCAGGTAAGGGCTTGGGTAATACATTTAATGAATAATCAGGTTGCGGCCAAAAGTGTAAACCGCAAAATTTCTGCCCTCAAAACATATTACCGTTTTTTATTAAAAAACAATGCCATCACAAAAAATCCGATGGCAAAAGTTGTGGCACCCAAGGTTCCGAAAAACCTGCCGCTATTTGTTGAAAAAACGGGCATGGAGTCATTATTCGATGTTTTGGATACCGTTTATCCAACCGATACGGAAACCGATAAATTTGTAAAACTCCGCGACAGGCTTATCGTTGAATTATTGTACAGTACAGGCATGCGGCGCGCCGAGTTGTTGGGGTTAGATGATCAATCTTTCGACCGAGCGCAATTGCAGGTAAAAGTTTTAGGAAAAGGTAACAAAGAGCGCATTATTCCCGTTAGTAAGGGGATATTGATTATGGTGGATGCGTATATAGCGGAGCGGAAGAAAATGTTTGGGGCTGGAGGTCCATTTCTGGTTGCTGAAAGCGGCAAACCGGCTTACCCGAAAATGGTGTATAATATCGTACATAAAGTGCTCAATCACGTTACAACAATTACAAGAAAAAGTCCCCACGTTTTACGCCATACTTTTGCAACACATTTAAGTAATAATGGCGCAGAACTCAATGCCATAAAGGAATTGCTGGGGCATGCCAGTTTAGCTTCCACGCAGGTTTATACGCATAATACCATCGATCAGTTAAAAAAAATTCACAAGTTGGCACATCCTAAAGGATAGTGCTATATATTTACCAAAAAAGAAAAGACATGGACGTAAAAATTCATTCCATCCATTTTGATGCGGATCAGCAGCTGTTGGATTTTATCACAAAAAAAGTTACTAAAATCGAAAAACTGGACATGAACATTACCGACTTGCAGGTGTATCTGAAGTTAGACGCTGCAATTGGAGGAATACATGCAAAAATTGCCGAAATCAAGGCAAACATACCCGGTAAAACAATTTTTTCTGAAGAGCAGGCATATAGCTTCGAAGATGCCATAGAAGCCGCTGTGGACAACACTTTGACCCAGTTGAAAAAGCACAAGGATAAGCTCAAAATTGGGTAGGCAAGAAAAAATCATTCCATTTTTTTTGGAAGTTTTGCACAATCAATAAAAAACTTCGTATATTTGCATCCATTTTCGTAAAAACACCAGCGGAAATCATCAGATTTTCTTTGAAATACGATTAGGTATATAGAGGCCAATGTAGCTCAGTTGGTAGAGCTGCTGATTTGTAATCAGCAGGTCGGCGGTTCGAGTCCGTCCATTGGCTCTAGGCGGAGGGAAGATACCAGAGTGGCCAAATGGGGCAGACTGTAAATCTGTTGTCTTACGACTTCGGTGGTTCGAATCCACCTCTTCCCACTATCCATCAGTTCTTTGAAACTGAGAAAGACGCCGAATATAACAACCTTGCAAAGCATTCTGCTTGAATAGGATTGCTGTCTTCGTCATTTTCTCAGTAGGTATTAAAATTTTTAAGCGGGAGTAGCTCAGTTGGTAGAGCGTCAGCCTTCCAAGCTGAAAGTCGCGGGTTCGAGTCTCGTCTCCCGCTCGCTTAATAGCACTAACTGCTATGCTGCTTAAAAAGCAACAGGCGGTTAAAACCATTTTAATTTGTTAAAACAAATTAAATGGCGGGCACATGGGAACGTGCAGATGTGAAAAGGCGGAGAAAGAAAAAAGCCAATGTAGCTCAGTTGGTAGAGTGCATCCATGGTAAGGATGAGGTCACCAGTTCGATCCTGGTCATTGGCTCAAAAAAACAAATTGCAGATTAATCGGCTGCATAAAAAAGTAGGATTCGTTAAATATTAAATAATACAATTTTTTAAATTTTATAAAATGGCTAAAGAAAATTTCGTACGTTCGAAACCACACGTGAACATCGGTACAATCGGTCACGTGGATCACGGTAAAACAACCTTGACTTCAGCAATTACCTCAGTTCTTTCAGAAAAAGGTCTTGCTCAGAAGAAAGATTATGATTCAATTGATGCTGCACCTGAAGAAAAAGAAAGAGGTATCACCATCAATACAGCTCACGTTGAATATGAAACGGAAAACCGTCACTATGCACACGTTGACTGTCCGGGACACGCCGACTATGTGAAAAACATGGTAACGGGTGCTGCTCAGATGGATGGTGCAATTCTCGTGGTTGCTGCTACAGATGGTCCTATGCCACAAACACGTGAGCATATCCTCTTAGCTCGCCAGGTAGGTGTACCTGCAATTGTAGTATTCATGAATAAAGTTGACCTTGTTGACGATCCTGAATTATTGGATTTGGTTGAGATGGAAGTTCGCGATTTGCTTACTTTCTATAGCTTCCCTGGTGATACTATTTCTATCATTAAAGGTTCAGCATTAAAAGCACTTGAAGGTGAAGCTGCCGGTAAACAGGCAATTTTAGACTTGATGGATGCTGTGGATAAAGACATTCCAATTCCTCCACGTCTGACTGAATTACCTTTCTTAATGCCTATCGAAGATGTGTTCTCTATCACAGGTCGTGGTACTGTAGCAACAGGTCGTATCGAAAGAGGTATCATTAACTCAGGTGAAGGTGTTGATATTATCGGTTTAACTGCAGAAGCATTAAAATCTACTGTAACAGGTGTTGAGATGTTCCGCAAAATTCTTGACCGTGGTGAAGCTGGTGACAATGCCGGTTTATTACTCCGTGGTATTGAGAAAGATCAGTTAAAACGTGGTATGGTTATCTGTAAACCAGGTAGCGTAACCCCGCACACTGAATTCAAATGCGAAGTTTACGTATTGAAAAAAGAAGAAGGTGGTCGTCATACCCCATTCTTTAACAAATATCGTCCTCAATTCTATTTCCGTACAACTGACGTAACAGGTGAAATCACCTTACCGGAAGGAGTAGAAATGGTAATGCCAGGTGATAACATTACAATTACAGTAAAACTCATTTATCCGATTGCTATGGAGAAAAACCTCCGTTTCGCTATCCGCGAAGGTGGTAGAACCGTAGGTGCTGGTCAGGTAACTGAAATTTTAAAATAAATAAACAGGAAAATCCGCCCGTAAAGCGGATTTTCCGCCCATACGGGTGTAGCTCAATTGGTAGAGTGGCGGTCTCCAAAACCGTAGGCTGGGAGTTCGAGCCTCTCCACCCGTGCAACAAATAAAGAAAATGAATAAGTTAAGAGTATTTATAAGCGAAGCGTATCAGGAGCTCAGATTTAAAGTGAGCTGGCCAACATGGCCCGAGCTGCAATCAAGTACCCAATTGGTATTAGTTGCCTTCCTGATTATATCTGTAATAGTATTTGTTATGGACTTAGCATCTAAGGAATTGCTCGACTTATTCTACGGATTGTTTTAACCACCAGATCATATAACTAATGGCAGACAAAAAATGGTATGTATTAAGAGTGATCAGTGGAAAGGAACGCAAGCTGAGAGACTATATTGAACAGCATGTGAAACGCCTTGGATGGGACCACATTGTATCACAGGTTCTTGTTCCTACCGAAAAAATCTATAAGATTAAAAACGGTAAAAAGGTAATCCACGAAAAAAACAGTCTGCCGGGCTATATCCTGATCGAAGCAACTGAAGGAAAAATGACCCCGGAAATGATGCAAACGATAACCGGTATTACCAGTGTTATCGACTTTCTGGGAAAAGAACAACCAATTGCCCTGCGCCGCAATGAAGTGAACCGGATTCTGGGTAAAATGGATGAAATGAGTGAGGAAGGTGCTTCAATGAATGAACCATTTATCATTGGTGAAACAGTGAAAATTATTGATGGTCCGTTTAACGAGTTCTTAGGAAATGTTGATGAAGTGCACGAAGACAAGAAAAAAGTTAAAGTAATCGTAAAAATATTCGGTAGAAAAACACCAGTGGAATTAAACTTCGCACAGGTAGAAAAAGTAAGCTGATATGGCTAAAGAAATTCAAACGTATGTAAAACTGCAGGTTAAAGGAGGACAGGCAAACCCTGCCCCGCCAATTGGTCCTGCGTTAGGTTCTAAAGGTATTAATATCATGGAGTTCTGCAAACAATTTAATGCAAGAACACAAGATAAAATGGGTAAGGTATGTCCTGTTGTGATAACCGTTTATAAAGATAAATCTTTCGAGTTTATCATTAAAACACCTCCGGCAGCAGTACTTATACTCGAAGCTACCAAAAAACAAAAAGGCTCTGCTGAACCTAACCGCAACAAGGTTGGTTCTATTTCTTGGGATCAGATAAAAACGATCGCTCAGGAAAAAATGCCGGACCTGAATTGTTTTACAGTAGAAAGTGCTATGAAAATGGTAGCAGGAACTGCCCGCAGTATGGGTATTACCGTTACCGGAGACGCACCTTGGATCAACAATTAAGTCAACTAAAAAATTATAAGAAGTGAAACTTACAAAGAACAGAAAAAAGGTTCAGGCATTAGTTGACTCCAACAAACTATATTCGTTGAGGGAAGCTGCTGAACTTGTAAAAAAATCAACAACCTGCAAGTTCAATGCATCTGTTGACCTCCATGTGAGACTGGGTATTGACCCTCGTAAGGCTGATCAGGCCATCAGAGGAACTACCGCATTGCCTCACGGAACAGGTAGAGATAAAAAAGTTCTCGTGCTGTGTACTCCTGATAAGGAAGACGAAGCAAGAAAAGCAGGTGCTGATTACGTAGGTCTTGACGAATTCGTAGACAAAATTGTCGGCGGTTGGATAGACATGGATGTTGTTATTGCAACTCCGTCAGTAATGCCTAAAATTGCAAAACTCGGTCGTGTATTAGGTCCAAGAAACCTGATGCCTAACCCTAAAGTTGGTACTGTTACCAATGAAGTTGGTCAGGCTATCACCGAAGTTAAAAAAGGAAAGGTTGCCTTTAAGGTAGACAAATACGGAATTATTCACTCTTCAATTGGTAGAATTTCTTTCAATCCTGATCAGATTGCAGAAAACTCTGAAGAGCTCATCAAAGCATTGGCTAAATTAAAACCGGCTTCTGCAAAAGGTGCGTATTTCAAAAGCATTACTATGGCCTCTACCATGAGCCCTGGTATCGCAATTGATCCAAAAAGTGTAACTGAAATTCATTAATGCTAATCATCGAAATTCATACAAGATGAACAAAGAACAAAAATCGGCCGTAATTGAAGAACTCAAAGTAAAGGTGTCGCAATACGACAACTTTTATCTGACCGACGCTTCTGCAATGACCGTTGAAGACGTAAACAAATTAAGAAGATTATGTTTCGAAAGAGGCGTGAAATTCGAAGTGGTAAAAAATACTTTACTTCGTAAGGCATTCGATGCACATGGTTTAAAATATGAAGGTCTCTTCAATATCCTCCACGGTGAAACTTCTGTAATGTTTAGCGAGTCTTCAAATGAACCTGCTAAACTGATTAAAAAGTTTCGCACTGAAAATCAAAAAGAAAAGCCGCTTTTAAAAGGTGCTTATGTTGGAGAAGATGTATTTATTGGTGATAACAACCTTGATGCATTAATCAACCTGAAGAGCAAAGAAGAACTTATCGGCGATATTATTGGTTTACTCCAATCTCCTGCAAAAAATGTTATTTCAGCATTATTGTCAAGCGAGCAAAAATTAGCCGGAATCGTAAAAACACTCTCAGAAAGAGAGGACAAATAATTTCAAATTAACTAACAATTTTTCTAAATCAATAAAAACTCAAATCAATGGCTGAATTAAAAGAATTTGCAGAGAAGTTAGTAAGCTTATCTGTAAAAGAGGTTAATGAACTGGCAAAAATCCTTAAAGAAGAATATGGTATCGAACCTGCCGCTTCTGCACCCGTAATGATGGCTGCAGCTGGTGGATCAGGCGCAGGCGCTGCTGATGCAGCTGCTGAAAAAACCACGTTCGACGTAATTCTTAAAAACGCAGGTGCTGCTAAATTATCTGTAGTGAAAGTTGTAAAAGACCTCACTGGTCTTGGCTTAAAAGAAGCTAAAGATTTAGTAGATGCTGCTCCGAAACCGGTAAAAGAAGGCGTAGATAAAGCAACTGCTGACGATATCGCTAAGCAGCTTACTGAAGCTGGTGCTGAGGTAGAGGTTAAATAATCTCGCCCGGTTCTTTCTGCCTTCGGGCGGAGACAAATTTTAATAAGGCTAATCCCGATGCCAATATCGGGATAGCCTATTTGTTATTTTATTATATCAAAGCTTTGATATTGTATGCCAAAATCTACTGCAACCTCCAGAAAACCTGAAAGAATAAATTTCGGAAAAATAAAAAGAGCAGGTAATTATCCAGACCTTTTAGACATACAAGTTAAATCGTTCAAAGACTTTTTCCAGCTTGAAACAACTTCTGAAAACAGAAGAACGGAAGGGCTGTACCGGGTGTTTACTGAAAACTTCCCGATTACAGACGCACGCAGCATTTTCGTGTTGGAATTTCTTGACTATTTCATCGATCCTCCCCGTTATTCAATGGAGGAATGTATGGAACGTGGTTTAACTTATAGTGTACCTTTAAAGGCAAAACTCCGACTCTCTTGTAACGATGAGGAACATATTGACTTCCAAACTATCGTTCAGGATGTTTTTCTAGGAAATATTCCTTACATGACTCCGAAAGGAACGTTCATCATCAATGGTGCTGAACGTATTGTTGTTTCTCAACTCCACCGCTCACCGGGCGTATTTTTCGGTCAGAGCGTCCATCCAAATGGTACCAAAATTTATTCCGCTCGTGTGATTCCTTTTAAAGGCGCATGGATGGAATTTGCTACCGATATCAATAACGTAATGTACGCATACATCGACCGTAAGAAGAAATTCCCGGTTACTACTTTATTGCGTGCTATTGGTTATGATTCCGATAAAGACATTCTTGAATTATTCGGATTGGCTGAGGAAGTTAAAGCGGATGAAAAAACGCTTAAGAAACACATCGGTCGTAAACTCGCTGCCCGCGTATTAAAAACCTGGCGCGAAGACTTCGTAGATGAAGATACCGGAGAAGTTGTATCCATCGAACGTAATGAGGTTATCCTCGAACGCGATACCGTAATGAGTGCTGATAACATCGCACAAATTATCGAAACCGGCGTTCAAAAGGTAATTCTTACGCGTGATGATGTTACTGTTGACTACGGTATTATCCTCAATACATTACAAAAAGACGTTTCTAACTCTGAACTCGAAGCAGTTCAGCATATCTATCGTCAGTTACGTGGCGCAGAACCACCAGATGATGATACCGCCCGCGGTATTATCGATAAGTTGTTCTTCTCCGATAAACGTTACGACTTAGGTGAAGTTGGTCGTTATAAAATCAACCAAAAATTAAATCACCACCATATCTCAATTGATACCAAGGTGTTAACGAAAGATGACATTATTGCCATCATTCGCTACCTCGTAGAGTTATCAAATAACAAAGCTGAAATTGATGATATCGATCACTTGAGCAATCGTCGTGTTCGTACCGTTGGTGAACAATTATATGCACAATTCGGTATCGGTTTAGCCCGTATGGCAAGAACAATCCGTGAACGTATGAACGTACGTGATAACGAGGTGTTTACGCCAATCGAATTGATTAATGCAAGAACATTATCATCTGTAATTAACTCATTTTTCGGAACCAGCCAGTTAAGCCAGTTCCTCGACCAGGTTAACCCATTAGCGGAAATCACGGCAAAACGTCGTATCTCCGCATTAGGACCCGGCGGTTTGAGTCGCGAACGTGCAGGTTTTGAGGTACGTGACGTGCATTACAGCCATTATGGCCGTTTATGTACTATCGAAACTCCGGAGGGACCAAACATCGGTTTGATTTCTACACTTTGTGTACACGCGAAAATCAACAAAATGGGCTTTATCGAAACGCCATACCGCAAGGTGGAAAATGGTCGTGTCGATTTAAAAGGTGATATCGTTTACCTGAATGCCGACGACGAAGACAGATTTGTAATCGCTCAGTCGAACGTTCCGGTTGATGAAAAAGGTAATTTCACAATCAGTAAAATAAAAGGCCGCGAACAAGGTGAATTCCTTGAATTTGAACCTGAACGTGTTCAATACATGGACGTTGCACCTAACCAGATTGTTGGTGTTTCGGCTTCTTTAATTCCATTCCTTGAACACGATGACGCCAACCGTGCGCTCATGGGTTCAAACATGCAACGTCAGGCTGTTCCGCTGTTAAAACCGCAGGCACCTGTTGTTGGAACCGGTTTGGAAGAAAAAGTAGCATCCGATTCAAAAATGCTCGTTAACGCCGAAGGTAATGGTGTTGTTGAGTATGTTGATGCTAACGAAATTATCATCCGTTACGATGTTGGAGATAATGACTCTCTCGTAAGTTTTGAAGATAACCGCAAAGTTTACAAACTGCGTAAATTCAAAAAAACCAACCAAAGCACCTGTATCAACCTGCGACCAATTGTGGTTAAAGGTCAGCGCGTAAGCGAAGGTGAAGTACTTTGCGAAGGTTACGGAACTGAAGGTGGCGAATTAGCACTCGGAACTAACCTTAAAGTGGCATTCATGCCTTGGAAAGGTTACAATTTTGAGGATGCTATCGTTATTTCTGAGCGTGTAGTAAAAGAAGATTTATTCACTTCTATTCAGATTGAAGAATTTGAATTAGAAGTTCGTGACACCAAATTAGGTGAAGAAGAATTAACTTCTGATATTCCAAACGTTTCGGAAGAGGCTACCAAAGACCTCGATGCCAACGGTGTTATCCGTTTAGGAGCACACGTAAAAGAAGGAGATATTTTAATTGGTAAAATCACTCCAAAAGGTGAAACTGACCCAACTCCGGAAGAAAAATTATTACGTGCAATCTTCGGTGATAAAGCCGGCGACGTAAAAGATGCATCATTAAAAGTTCCACCATCAATTGAAGGAACTGTTATTGATAAAAAATTATTTGCGCGCGCTAAAAAAGATAAAAACGCTAAAGCAAGAGAAAAAATCGCTCTCGAAAAATTAGAGAAAGATCATACTCGCGCTATGGACGAATTAAGAACTATTCTTATTGATAAATTAACACTTATTCTTAAGGATAAAAAATCTTCCGGCGTTAAAACTGCTTATAAAGAAGAACTCGTTCCATCTAAAACCAAATTCAATGTAAAAGTGCTTGAAGGAATTAACTTCAGCAATATTGACCCATACAATTGGACCGGCGAACCGGAAACTGATGACATGGTACGTATGACTTTACATAATTATGGTATTAAAGTAAACGAAGAACTCGGTCGTTATAAACGCGAAAAATTCAATATCAGCGTTGGTGATGAATTGCCTACAGGTGTAATCAAACTGGCTAAAGTATTTATTGCAAACAAACGTAAATTACGTGTTGGTGATAAATTAGCAGGTCGTCACGGAAATAAAGGTATCGTTGCACGTATTGTTCGTGCAGAAGATATGCCTTTCCTTGAAGATGGTTCACCGGTTGATATTGTATTAAATCCGCTTGGGGTGCCATCTCGTATGAACCTTGGTCAGATTTATGAAACAGTATTAGGCTGGGCAGGAATTAAATTAGGCGTAAAATTCGCAACACCAATTTTTGATGGTGCCGAATTATCTGATATCGAATCATATATTTTACAAGCAGAATTACCTGCATTAGGTAGTACTTATTTATATGATGGCGAAACAGGTGACCGCTTCCACCAAAAAGCTACAGTTGGGGTTATTTATATGATCAAACTGAATCACATGGTGGATGATAAAATGCACGCTCGTTCAATCGGACCATATTCACTCATTACACAACAGCCGCTTGGTGGTAAAGCACAATTCGGTGGTCAGCGTTTTGGTGAGATGGAGGTTTGGGCACTCGAAGCATATGGTGCATCAACTATATTGCAAGAGTTACTTACCGTTAAATCTGACGATATTGTTGGACGTGCAAAAACCTATGAATCAATTGTTAAAGGCGAAAACATGCCGATTCCACAAATTCCGGAATCATTTAACGTATTGGTACATGAGTTACGCGGCTTAGCGCTCGATTTAAAATTTGAATAATTTCATTTCATAGTAAAATACAATCAGCATATGCCTTTCAAAAAGGATATCAAGATCAAACCAGACTTCACCAGAATCAGCATTGGACTGGCATCGCCCGATTCAATTCTGGAACGCTCATACGGTGAAGTACTGAAGCCTGAAACTATTAACTACAGAACGTACAAACCTGAACGCGACGGTTTATTCTGCGAACGTATTTTTGGTCCAATTAAGGATTATGAATGTTATTGCGGAAAATATAAACGTATTCGCTATAAAGGTATTGTTTGCGATCGCTGCGGTGTGGAAGTTACCGAAAAGAAAGTTCGTCGCGAACGTATGGGGCATATCAAATTAGTTGTTCCAGTTGTACATATCTGGTATTTTAAATCACTCCCGAATAAAATAGGTTATTTATTGGGAATGAGTTCTAAAAAACTGGAATCTATAGTTTATTACGAACGCTTTTGCGTTATTCAACCAGGTCCGCTGACGGAAGGAATCATGATTAATGGCGAATTAAAAAGCTATAAAACACATGATTTAATTACAGAGGAAGAATATCTTGAGGTATTGGAAACATTACCTAAAGAAAATCAAATGCTTGACGACAATGATCCGAATAAGTTCATGGCCGACATGGGTGCACCTGCGGTGTTTACCATGTTATCTCGCATTAACCTCGACGATTTATCAGCAGCATTGCGCCATCAGGCAAATACAGAAACATCACAGCAACGTAAAGCTGAAGCGTTAAAACGTTTGAGCGTTGTTGAAATGTTCCGTGAAGCAGTTGGTCGTTACGAAAATCGTCCGGAATGGATGGTTGTTCAATATTTACCTGTTATTCCACCGGAATTACGTCCATTAGTGCCACTGGATGGTGGTCGTTTTGCGAGTTCCGATTTGAACGATTTATATCGTCGGGTAATTATTCGTAACAATCGTTTGAAACGATTAATCGAAATCAAAGCACCTGAAGTAATCCTTCGTAACGAAAAAAGGATGTTACAGGAAGCTGTTGACTCATTATTTGATAATTCACGTAAATCGAATGCCGTTAAAGCAGAAGGTGGTCGTGCATTAAAATCATTGAGCGATGTACTGAAAGGTAAACAAGGTCGTTTCCGTCAGAACTTACTCGGTAAACGTGTCGATTATTCCGGCCGTTCTGTTATCGTTGTAGGTCCTGAATTAAAATTACATGAGTGTGGTTTACCAAAAGATATGGCGGCCGAATTATTTAAGCCGTTTATTATTCGTAAACTCATTGAAAGAGGTATCGTAAAAACAGTTAAATCAGCTAAAAAATTAGTTGATCGCAAAGAACCTGTTATTTGGGATATTCTCGAAAATATTTTGAAAGGACATCCTATTATGCTTAACCGTGCACCAACTCTGCACAGGTTATCTATTCAGGCATTCCAACCAAAATTAATTGAAGGAAAAGCAATCCAGTTACACCCGTTAGTTTGTTCTGCGTTCAACGCCGACTTTGATGGTGACCAGATGGCGGTTCACGTACCACTCAGCAATGCTGCAATTCTTGAAGCACAATTGTTGATGTTAAGTGCACACAATATCCTTAACCCACAAAACGGAAATCCAATTACCGTTCCTTCTCAGGACATGGTATTAGGATTATATTATACTTCTAAAGGAAAAAAATCTACCAAAGATGATTTAGTTCAGGGCGATGGTAAAGTATTTTATTCTGCAGAAGAAGTAATTATTGCTTACAACGAAGGTAAGGTTGAATTACATGCATACATTAAATGTAAAGTAAACATACTGGAGGACGAAAAAATTGTAAATAAATTAATCGATACCACTGTTGGTCGTGTATTATTTAATGAAGTAGTACCTGCTGAACTTGGATTTATTAATGCAATTTTATCTAAAAAAGCAATCGCAAAAGTAATTGGTGAAGTAATTCGCAGAACAGATGTTCCAAGAACTGCGAAGTTTTTGGATGATATTAAAGATCTCGGATTCCGTTCAGCATTCCGCGGTGGATTATCTTTCAACATCAGCGATTTAGTTGAGTTAGAAAGTAAACCTGCATTAATTGACGCTGCACAAGCTGAAGTTGATGAAGTAATTAGCAACCACATGTATGGTGTAATTACACAGAATGAACGTTACAATCAGATTATCGATATCTGGTCGCGATTAAATACAAGATTAACCGGTGATTTAATTACCAAACTTACTAATGATAAAAAAGGATTCAACTCAGTATTTATGATGTTGGATTCCGGAGCGAGGGGTTCTAAAGAACAAATTCGTCAGTTAGCCGCTATGCGTGGTTTGATGGCGAAACCACGTAAATCCGGTGCATCAGGAGAAGGTGGAATCATCGAAAACCCAATTCTTTCAAACCTGAAATCAGGATTGAGCGTATTGGAATACTTTATTTCTACTCACGGTGCGCGTAAAGGTCTTGCCGATACAGCGTTAAAAACAGCCGATGCCGGTTACCTTACTCGTCGTTTGGTTGACGTTGCTCAGGATGTTGTTATTACCGAAGTAGATTGCGAAACATTAAGAGGTATTTCTATCAGCGCATTAAAAGATAATGAAGACATCGTTGAGCCATTAAGTGAGCGTATCATTGGTCGTACAAGTTTGCACGATGTATATGATCCGTTAAACGATGAATTAATTGTTAAAGCTGGTGAATTAATTTCTGAACCGATTGCAAACAGAATTGATGAAACAGCAATTGAGGCTGTTGAAATTCGTTCAGTGTTAACCTGTGAATCGAAAAAAGGTGTTTGCGTAAAATGTTACGGAACAAACTTATCGAACAATCGCGTTGCACAAGCCGGTGACGCAGTAGGTATTATTGCAGCACAATCAATTGGTGAACCGGGAACGCAGCTTACATTACGTACCTTCCACGTTGGGGGTGTTGCGGGTAGCGTTGATACCGAATCAAAACTCGTTGCAAAATTTGACGGTAAAGTTGAATTCGACGGCGTTCGTTTTGTTGATACCAAAAATGATGAAGGCAAAAAAGTACGTATCGTAATTGGTCGTACCGGTGAAGTGAAATTGATAGAAGCGAAAACAAATAAATTGTTAATTACCAACAACGTTCCTTACGGTTCAATATTAAATGTAAGCGATGGTGATGAGTTGAAAAAAGGTGATGCCATTTGTTCATGGGATCCATTCAACGCGGTAATCGTTTCTGAATTCCCTGGTATTGTTGAATACGAAAATATCATTGAAGGTATTACCTATCGTGAAGAAAGTGATGAACAAACAGGTCACCGCGAAAAAGTAATTTCTGAATCACGTGATAAAACAAAAATACCTACCATCTTAATTAAAGATAAAAAAGGTGGCGATGTAAAAAGTTATAACTTACCTGTTGGCGCTCACATCAACGTTGAAACGGGAGATGAAGTTAAATCAGGTCAAACTATAGCGAAAATACCACGTGCCTTAGGTAAAGTGCGCGATATTACGGGTGGTTTACCACGTGTAACCGAATTATTTGAAGCACGTAACCCTTCTAACCCAGCAGTTGTTGCAGAAATTGATGGTGTTGTTGCTTTCGGAAAAATTAAACGTGGTAACCGCGAAATTGAAATTGAAAGCCGCGATGGTGAAAAGAAAAAATACCTCGTTCCACTTTCAAAACAAATTCTGGTTCAGGAAAATGACTATGTATACGCAGGTATGCCATTAAGTGATGGTGCAATTACACCTTCCGACATTCTTGCTATTAAAGGTCCTTATGCTGTTCAGGGATATATCGTTAATGAAATTCAGGAAGTATATCGTTTACAGGGTGTAAAAATCAATGATAAACATATCGAAGTTATCGTTCGTCAGATGATGCGGAAAATGACTATTACCGATGCCGGTGATACCAGATTCTTAGAAGATGCTAACGTAGATAAACTCGACTTCCTTGAAGAGAATGACAGAATATTCGATAAAAAAGTAATTACTGAAAGCGGCGATTCAACTAAATACAAAGCCGGTCATATTGTTACTTTACGTCAGTTGCGTGAAGAAAATTCACACCTGAAACGCGCTGATAAAAAACCTATCGAATATCGCGATGCGGTTTCTGCTACGGCAACACCTTTATTACTCGGTATTACCAGAGCATCATTAGGAACACGCAGCTGGATTTCTGCAGCTTCATTCCAGGAAACTACTAAAGTGTTAAGCACTGCATCTATATCTGCTAAAACAGATTACCTGATGGGTCTGAAAGAAAACGTTATCGTTGGACATCAAATTCCTGCAGGTACAGGTCAGCGTCATTTCTTAAACACTATAGTTGGTAACAAGGAAGAAATTGAAGAGCTAACAGCTAAAAAAAGCAAAAAGTCAATTGAACTTGATTAATTAAAGTTCTGACTAAACATACTAAGCCTCCTGTAACAGGGAGGCTTTTTTATTGGATTACTTCCTTAGGCGGGAATAAAGTATGTTCCAGTTTTGCATCGTGCCCATAAATATCACGGTTGAAATGAATTAATCCATTCGTGTCAACCCATGCTGTAAAATAGACTAGATAAACCGGAATTTTTTCTTCCAGCTTCACATATGTTTCTCGCCCTAAATAATAAAGGGAATCAATTTTTTGCTCGGTATAGGTGGTATCATTGCGCAATAAATAAGTGGCGAATCGTTTTGGTTCTGCAATACGAATACATCCATGACTAAAGCTGCGTGATTCTTTTTCGAATAAATTGCGCGAAGGTGTGTCGTGAAAATAAATGTTGTGTTCGTTCGGGAAAATAAATTTCACCCAACCCAGTGAATTGCTGTTACCTGGTTTTTGACGAATGATATAAGGTATTTTTGAATACTTATCCCAGTCAATATTTGAAACATCCACTACTTTTTTTGTGGATGGATCAACAGCTTCCATATTTTCTTTTTTCAGATAATTGGGATCTTTTTTTAAGGCGGGTAAAATTTCATTGTTTAATATACTTGGTGGTGGCACCCAATACGGACTGAATACAATATATTCCAGTTCATCATTAAATATTGTTGTGCTGCTGGATGATTTTCCAACTACAACTTTCATATCCCAGGCTAAACTATCCGATTCAAAAATATGCATGGTATATTCCGGAATATTTACCATGATATAATCGCCGGAAGGCACATCAGGCAGCCAGCGCATGCGTTCCATGTTTATTTCTAATTGCCTTACACGTTCCGCAGGACTTATATTTAATTCTCTGAAAAACTTTTCTCCCGCAATACCATCAGCAGTTAAGCCATGACGTAATTGAAATTGTTCAACAGCAATAACTGCTGTGGAATCAAGTATTGTTGTAGAATCCAAAACAGCAGCATCTCCCAATAAATACAATCGTTTTTTAATAGCCGCAATTACGGAATAATCATCGCCGGGTTTAATAGATTTTTTATCGGCCGGTAATTTTAAACTATCCCAGGGTTCAGCAGTTAATAATTTATATTTTTTTAATTCTTTTTTCAATAATTGATATTGCGGATATAACGGTTCATACGCAGTAAATGAATTTTTCCCGCCAGACAAAATTGAATCCAAAATGGCAACCGAAGGCACCGTTTTTCTTGTTACATACCAGTCTAATTCTTTTGTTGTTTTTTCGTTAATTCCGAACCACACTTTCTGCGCATAAACAAAAAATTCGGCAGTCAGCATTAATTCGAATTGGGTAGTTATTTTATCGGCACCGGCGTAATTATATTGTGGGTCGGCAATTGTAGTGTATGTTTTTTTTAATTCGGAATAATATAAAACGGAATCATTTAATCCCTCATCATCAAAATGGTCGAGCTGACTCATAAAAAAGCCGCCTTGTTCAATAATACCGTATTCATTAAACCAGGCCGACTGGAAATTACGGTTTCGGTAAAAGGTAAAAAGCTCATCTTTATGGTAATTAAAATCGGGATATTTCGCTAAAAAGGTGCTGAGTGTTTGAGAATCAAGGGTTAAGGGATGAAACACTTTGGTTAAAACCATGGTTGTGTCGGAATCAACGGCAGATTCCGCATCAGCCTTATTTTTACAAGCAAACAGGGCAGAAAAAATCCAGGCAACAAACAATAAAACAAGCAGGTTTCTGAAAGATTTCATAGTTCAAGTTTGTGCTAAATTGCTAAACAATTTCGAGATGCGGTGAATTTGGGATAATTTTACTAACAAAATTAAACGACATGAGCGATCAGAAAGAAAAAAACCAACTCAATATTGAGTTGTCAGAGGAAGTAGCAGAAGGTATTTATTCAAACCTTGCCATTATTACCCATTCAAGTGCAGAAATGGTAATCGATTTTATCCGCGTGATGCCCGGCGTTCCAAAAGCAAAAGTTAAAAGCAGAATATTAATGACACCGCAGCATGCAAAAAGATTATTACGCGCACTGGCTGATAATATTCAAAAATATGAAAGCATGCACGGCCCTATTACCGAAAATGAAGGATTTGGCGGATTACCAATGAATTTCGGGCCTACAGCTAAAGCTTAATACGAAAAAAATTATTCTGTTTATTTTGCAGGAAGCAACATATATCAGCATTGTTAGTCCTGTTTATCAGGGGGAATTATTAATTGAATTGTTGGTTCGCCGAATTATTAAATGTGTTGAACCTTTAACCAATGCATTTGAAATTATTCTTGTTAATGATGGTAGTGCAGATAATTCAGAAATTATTATCCAACAATTAGCTGCAGTCGACAAACGAATTAAAGGAATATTTCTTGATAAAAACTATGGACAACATATTGCGATAAAAGCAGGTTTGGACCATGCCAAAGGAGAATATGTTGTAGTGATGGATTGCGATTTGCAGGATCAACCGGAGTTTATTGCTGATATGCTCATTCAGGCTACACATGGATATGATGCGGTGTTTGCAAGAAGAGAAAAACGACATGACAGTAGATTGAAATTGTTTTATTCAAATTTGTTTTATGCTGTATTAGGTTTGTTTACGTTTTATGAATTAAATGGCTCAACTGCAAATTTCGGTATCTATTCAAATTCGCTAATTAAGGCAATCATTAATAAAAAATATTATTTTTTCTTTTTTCCAATTGCCGTTCGAAATGCAGCAACCAAAACCACAAATGTAATTGTGGAGCACGACATTCGTGCTGCCGGGGTTACAACGTATTCAATTAAAAAAGCATTATCGTTGGCATTTAAAATTTTATTTTCCACTAGTATATTTCGTATTTTTAAACACAAACATTTTATTTCATACGGCATTAAAAATAAATTCAATTTCGTGTAATGATTCCATTTAACAAACCTTGTATTTCCGGCAACGAAATGAATTATATTTCAGATGCGATTCAGCGCGGAAAAATTTCCGGGAATGGCTATTATACAGAAAAATGCCAAACCTTTTTTGAAAATAAATTCGGATTTAATAAAGTGCTGCTCACCCATTCGTGCACAGATGCTTTGGAAATGGCAGCCATTTTATTAAATATCGTTCCGGGTGACGAAGTAATTATGTCGACTTACACGTATGTATCTACGGCGAATGCATTTGTATTGCGCGGCGCGAAAATAATTTTTGCCGATACTGAAAAGGATACTCCAAATATTGATACAGCTAACCTGGCTCAGATAATTACAAAAAATACAAAAGCCATCGTCGTAACACATTACGGTGGAATTGCGGCAAATATGCAGGCTATACTCGAACTTGCTGCAGCGCATCGTTTGTTTATTGTTGAAGATGCCGCTGCTGCAATTGGTTCCTATTATAATGGTTTACCGGTTGGTAGTATTGGTCATCTTGCCACTTTTTCTTTTCATGAAACAAAAAATGTGCAGTGTGGTGAAGGTGGTATGCTGGTAATAAATGATGAACGTTTTATTGCCAGGGCTGAAATAATTTGGGAAAAAGGGACAAACCGGGCTGCTTTTTCCAGAAAAGAAGTAAATAGATATCAATGGCTGGATATTGGTTCCAGCTTTTCCCCATCGGAGTTGAATGCCGCTTTTTTATACGGACAACTTGAAAATTTTGATGATTTGCTATCAGCACGGGCAAAACAATGGGAAACCTACTACTCGAATTTATCAGAACTCGCTCCAAAGGCATTTCGTTTTATTAAAATTCCGGATTATGCCGGCCAAAATCACCATGTTTTTGCCATCCTAACCATATTTGGCGATGCCAGAGAAAACCTCTCAAAACACCTGCTTGAAGCCGGTATTTTAGCTGTGTCGCATTACCAATGTTTACACAAATCTCCCTATTACGATAAACAATATGTAGGCCCTGAACTGCCCAACAGCATTGCATTTGAGGAAAATTTATTACGCTTGCCAATTTATCCCGACCTAAAATTGGATGAAATTATTACAATATGTGACAGGATAAAAACGTTCTTTTGAAAGTTTCCTTCAGGTCAATTATATTTTATTTTTTCTCCTATTAGCCCGTTTTTTTTGATTTTGTTAAAAAAAAATATGATTTTCGTGGTTCCCTTATCATTGACCCACATGCAAAGAAAAACAAACATAACGTGTCTAGCGCTAGGAATAGCTTTGTTTGCATTTTGCAGACCTGCTATCGCTCAGCCAATTACACTTTCACGTGAGTTTGGAGCAAATTTGGGCTTTTCGAGCTTCCTGGGTGATTTAGGGGGTTCAGATGACATTGGGCGTCCTTTCTTCTGGGATGTTGACCCTGCAGTAACCAGACCGGCTTTGGGTATCGTTTTCCGTCAGGAACTTATTCCGCGCACTGCTTTCCGTTTTAATGCTTATGCTTCTATGTTAAAAGGTGATGATGCCTTGACAGATAATGAATTCAGACATTACCGGAATTTGAGTTTTCGCAGTCCGATTGTTGAAGCTACCGGTATGGTGGAATTAAGTTTATTTAGGTTCACCGGTATCAAGAAAAAACGCTGGAGTCCATATATATACGGTGGAATTGGCGCGTTTTACTTCAATCCGCAGGCAAAATATGATGGCAAATGGGTTGATCTACAACCTTTAGGCACCGAAGGCCAAGGTTTACCTGAATACCCTGACCGTCAGAAATACAATAGAATTGCGGTATGTTTCCCAATTGGAGGTGGTTTCCGAGTATTAACTTACAATCACTGGGTGCTTGGTTTTGAAATGGCCAGCCGCTTTACAACCACCGACTATATTGATGATGTAAGTACCTATTATCCGAATCCGAACTATTATTATTTGCATTACGATATCGACCAGGCTGCAATGGCGGCTTATTTATCCAACCCTTCTGACGGAACTCGCCCTGATTTGGTGCGTATAGAAGAGGGTAGAGGTGATCCTACAAATAATGACACTTATGTTTTTGGTGGCATGCTTACCTTTACTTACCACATTGAATTCCAACGCAAAGTGAACACCATTAAGTGTTATTTTGACGAAGACAATAAGTAAGCACTTTAATAACCTGCAGCGTTTTCTTCCTCGCTTTCATTATTCCAAATTTCCCAGGCATACTCAGCTTGCAGTTCAAGCATTTGCAATCCGTTTTTAATTGTAGCACCTTGTTTTTCTCCTTTTTCAAGAAATAAGGTTTTGCCGGGATTATAAATTAAATCGTATAAAATATGTTGAGCAGTAATAAACTCATAAGGAATTTCGGGACATAGTTGAATATCAGGATACATGCCAACCGGTGTGCAATTAATTATAATTGAGTGTTGGGATATAATTTCTTTAGTTAGTTGCTGATAAGTTAATTCAGTTGTTCCTTCTTTACGTGAAACTAATGTTGTTTGTATTCCTAATTCATTTAAGGCATACTCAACAGCTTTTGATGCACCACCTGTACCTAACACCAATGCTTTAGTATGATGTTTTTTTAATAGTGGCTTTAATGAATCACGAAATCCTGCATAATCAGTATTATAACCAACACGTTGAATTTCATCTATTTTAATACAATTAACGGCACCAATTTTTTGTGCAATATCATCAAGGTCGTCTAAATATTCTATTACTGATTCTTTATACGGAATGGTAACATTTAAACCTTTTAATTCTTTATTTACTTCAAAGAGGAAACGCACATCTTCCACGTTTTCGAGCGGATATAATTCATATTTACATTCTTCAATTTCTTCCTTGCGAAATTTATCCGAAAAATATTTTTCAGAAAAAGAATGGGTAAGTGGAAAGCCAATTAAACCAAATAGTTTCATGACTGGGTGGTATTGGATTTTGAAAACCGGGCTTTAATCAGTTCAACAAAAATTGGCACAACTGATATAAATATGATTGCTAAAACTACAATTTCGAAATTGTTTTTCACAAATTCATTTTGGCCTAAAGCGTAACCGAGTATGGTAATGGAAGGAATCCATAAAAGCGCACCAACAATATTATAGGTAATGAATTTTTTGTAGGTCATTGTCCCCAAACCTGCTACAAACGGGGCTATGGTGCGCACAATCGGAACGAAACGTGCAAGTATAATTGTTTTAGAACCGTATTTCTCGTAAAATTTATGTGTTTTGGCGAGATGTTCCGGTTTTAAAATTTGTTTACCTCTGAATTTTAATTTTAATGCCCGTTCACCAAAATATTTTCCAATAAAATAATTTGAAGTGTCACCTAAAATTGCAGCGACAATGAGCAATGGTATTAAAACAAAAATATTTAATGAGCCGAGCGCGCAAAAAGTTCCTGCCGCAAATAATAATGAATCACCGGGTAGCCAAGGCCAAATTACAATACCGGTTTCAACAAAAATGATGAGAAATAAAATAACATAGATCCAATTTTGGTATTGGGTAATCCAGTCGGCAAGGTATTGATCTAAATGTAAAAAAGTATCAATAAACGAGTGTATCAGTTCCATTTACAATTGATATTATTTCAAAAAATGATGGAACGTATCACCACGTAAACCTAAACGAAGTGTTTCGAGTGGAATTACTTCATTTGGCGGAATATTTCCAAGATTTACATTAGAGCCAAGTAATTTAATAAAATATACTTGTTGTGCTTTTAACGGCGCTTCCCAAAGAATTTTTTCCTGAGGCACTTGCGTTAATATTTCATCAATTAAATCGCTGCGCACTTCACCTTTGCTTTGGTAAATACCTACTGTTCCGCTTTCACGTGCTTCAGCAATTACTTTATAACTTCCGGCTTCTATTTCTTTTTTCATTAACTCGATCCATTTGTATGGGGCGAGCATTTTATTTTCATCTTTTGAGCCAACTTCACTTAACACAGTAACATGTTTGCTCAGGGTATTGATGTATTTACATTTTTCGTCGTGGTTCATTTCGATAGAACCGTCGCTTACTTCAGCATATTCCATTTTATAACGTTCGAGTAAACGCAGGTAGTCATCAAATTGACCTCTGATATAAAATGCTTCAAATAAAGTTCCGCCAAAGTAGCAGGCGATACCGGCATTTTTGTAAACAGCCAGTTTGTTTTCAAGATTTGGTGTTACGAATGCAGTTCCGAATCCTAATTTTAACAAGTCGATATATGGTTCGCCAACAGAAAGCATGTCTTCAGCTTCGCGTACGCTAAGGCCTTTGTCCATTACCATGGTAAGCCCCTCTTTGCGCGGTTTCATTTGACGCTCAGGGAGATTGCTTATAGAAAAGTTCATTAATTTATTAAATGGTTTCGGCGCAAAATTACGTAAAGGAAAGCAGAGTTTGAAGTTAAAAGCACACTGTTGCTAAACGCGAAAAAAAATCACTTATTTAATTCATTTTCAGGCAGGTATCAGTTGGCATTATACAATCCGATAACACGCTGAAATTCGGGGCGCATAGCCACATCTTTACAAACTTCGTATAAAATGGTATGTCGGCTGTAATCCAGCATCAACGCATGTTCCAACACCGAAATTGCTTCGCGCATACGGCCGGTATAACTCAAAGCCGCACTTTGCAGATAAAAATATTCAGGATAATGCCCGCTTCTGGTAATGGCATCATTTATAACCTCAAGCGCCTCAGGGTATTTTCCAAGGTCAAAAAGGTAAATAATATGGTCGAGCCAATAACTGAGAATGTCGGGACGCACATTAACCAAAATATTGAGGTATTCGAGCACATCGGTATCGCGGTCGAGCATTTTATAAATACTGATGATGGTACAGATGTAATCTTCATTACTCTCGTCGAGTTTCAAGGCTTTTTTGTAGTTCACCAAAGCCGGTTCAAAGCGGTCTTCCTGACGATAAGTTTCGCCGATGCGGAAGTAGGCTTCATGTAAAAACGGGTCCTGACGGGCAGCTTTGCGGAACTGGAATCTTGCCGATTTGTAGTTTTCGAGTCGCTCGTAACACAGGCCGATACGGAAGCTGTAATCTTCATAGCCACCTGATTTTTCGTGTGCCAGCTCGAACATGGCGATTGCTTTTTCAAAATTTTCGATGCGATAGTAAACATCAGCAGCATCGCGGTAAACGAGGTCAAAGTTTTCGTCGATGGCCATTACAAACTCAAAACTTTCGATAGCTTTTTCATATAAACTCAATCCCATGTAAGCCCTGCCGAGGTTAAACCACGCGAGCCAAGCGTAGGGTTCTTTTTCGATAATTTCCTTGTGCAACTTGACACTTTCGTCGTATTTGTCAGTCATGTCGACAATATGCGACAGTTTATATAAAGCATCCTCGCTGGAAGGGTTAATGGTTAAGGCTTTGGCCAGACAATCAAAAGCCTTGTCGAAGTTTTCCTGAATTTCATAAATATCACTCAATTCGGCATATACAACGTCTTTTTCCTCATCATCGGCTATTTCCAGGGCTTCGAACAGAATGGCTTCGGCTTTTTCCGGTTGGTTGGTTTCTATAAAAATATCGGAACGGAGCAGATAAATGTCTATTTCGTGGCTATCAAAAAGAAAGGCTTTATCTAATAAATCAAGGGCCTCATTATATTTTTTTCTATTCACCAAAAACTCCGCTTTACGCACCAGGAAGTCCGATGAGTAAGGGTTTTGGTTAATGGCGTAGTCGGCTACGGCTTCTGCGCGCTCAGGTAAATTGCGCATTTCGTAATATTCTAATATGCGTTCCAGACTGTCCTCATCAAAAAAGTGTTGTTCATTCGAATTGAGATATTTTTCAAATAACTCGATCAACTCCCCCATTTCTGTGTGCTCCCTGTCATTATAATCCGGCTCCATCATATTAATGCAAATTTAGTTTTTCCAAAATTAGTTTCCTTAACGTTTAACTATTCTGTAACATTTTTACCACTTGTTTCATTAACGAAGCAAAAGGCGAAACTGTATCTTTACCCAAAATTTTACATATGTATAAAATAGCGTTTGCGTTCACCACTATTTTAGTGCTCAATTTACTCCAAAATGTCAATGCACAAACAACAAGTTATTGGCAGCAAAATGTGGATTATGACATTACCGTATCACTTGACGACGTAAATCATGTGTTGAATGGTAATATTACCATGCAATACACCAATAATTCACCTGATGCGCTAACTTTTATCTGGATTCATTTATGGCCAAACGCCTATAAAGACAATAATACAGCTTTTGCAAAACAAAAAGTATTGCAGGGCAGCACCGATTTTTATTTTGCAAAAGATAATGAACGCGGTTATATCGATAATCTTGATTTTAAAGTAAACGGAACGTCAGTGCCTTTGGAATATGATCCTGAAAATCCGGATATCGCAAAAATTACTTTAAATACACCTTTGGCAAGCGGACAAACGATAACTATTACAACACCTTTTAAAGTGCAAATGCCAAAATGTTTTTCACGTATGGGACATGTTGGTCAGCAATATCAGGTTACACAGTGGTATCCAAAACCGGCAGTTTATGATAAACATGGCTGGCATCCGATTCCGTATTTAGATCAGGGCGAATTTTACAGCGAATATGGAAATTTTAAAGTAACAATTACTTTACCTGAAAATTATGTTGTTGCTGCAAGTGGTGATTTAAAAACTGCATCTGAATTAGAAAAATTAAATGAATTAGCAGATAATACTGCTGCAACAAATTTGACGGATGAAAATCTTGATTTTCCTGCCTCATCTGCAACTACAAAAACAATTGTTTATGAATTAAAAAATGCGCATGATTTTGCCTGGTTTGCAGATAAACGTTTTCATGTGATGCGCAGTTCTGTGGTTTTACCTGAATCAGAACGTACTGTATTAACATATGTATATTTTACCAATCAACATAAGGAAGAATGGAAAAAAGCATGTGACTATGTAAATCGATCGGTATTATTTTATTCGGATAATGTTGGTGAATATCCATGGAATATTGCACAAGCAGTTGATGGCACATTGGAGGTTGAAAGTGCAGGCGGAATGGAATATCCTACTGTAACAGTTTTAGGGGGAGATTATGATGCGGAGTCGCTGGATAATGTAATCACCCATGAGGTAGGTCACAATTGGTTTTATGGAATTATAGGCAGTAATGAAAGAGAACACGGTTGGATGGATGAAGGTATAAATTCATTTTATGAAAACCGATACATGGACACCTATTATGACCGTGAAAATGCATTAGGTTTACCTGAAAATCTTGTAGCCAAACTTGGTGTTGACACTTCTAAAGTTGATAATGTACAATTTCATTTATATCAGTCGATGGCGAAACAAAATAAAGCACAGGCTATTAATTTACACGCTACAGAATATACCATGATTAATTATGGTTTAGATGTATACATGCAAAGTGCTTATATTTTTAAATACCTTGAAGATGTAATGGGTAAAGATGAATTTGATCGTGTGATGCGCAAATATTATAAAACGTATGAATTTAAACATGTTTATCCTGAAGATATGCGCGAATTATTTGAAGCAGAAACGGGAGAAAAATATGGTTGGTTTTTTGATATGCTTATTAATGATGCCTGGGGCCCTGATTATAAAATCAGTAAATTCCAAAAAGGTAAAACTGCAATGGCAGTTGATATTACCAATAATTCTGATATACCTGCATCTTTTTCAGTTTCATTAATGGATGGTGATAGTGTTTTAAGGACAGACTGGTTCAGAGGATTTACCGGCAGCCAGACGATATATTTTAATTACAAACCGGAATGGCATGTTACACATTTAAAAATAGATGCACAAAAAACAATGCCTGAATATGAGCGTGAAAATAATACCATAAAAACATCCGGTATTTTAAAACGTGTTGAGCCTTTACAAGTAAAATTGATGGGTGCTGGGGTTGATAATCCGGATAAAACAACGCTGATGGTATCACCTGTTTTGGGATGGAACGAAAATGATAAATTCATGCTTGGTCTAGGCGTTTGGAATTCAACAATGCCAACACCTGCAATTGATTTTGTTGCAGCTCCGATGTATGCATTTGGTTCTGAAAAATTAGTTGGACAAGGAAGTATTGGTTATAACTTATATCCAAAATCAGGATTTATTGACCGCTTAAGAATTAGTGAAAGTATTGCCGGTTATAGTTACGGAATGTATGAAGTGAGCACTACAGCTGAAACAGTAAATATCACACCAACTTATATGCGCTTACAATCGAAAGCTGAGCTGGATTTCAGGAAAAAACATATGAGTCAGAAAATGAAACACAGTTTAAGTTATCGCAATATATTTATCAGAGAAAATGATGCGTTTTTTGATATTGGCATAAACGGAGACATTTTAGAATCGTATGCTAATGAATATATGGTAAATGAAATTGGTTATCACTTAAATGTGCCATCTACTTTATTCCCGCAGTCGTTATCTGTGGTTGGTGAATTGGGTGATAATTACACGAAATTATCACTTACTTATAATACCAGCATACATTATCCCGGAATGAAAAAGGGCATTGATGTGCGCATTTTTGCAGGAAGTTTTCTTGGCAATGCAGGAGATGAAAAACACAATTTCACCTTAGCCGGTAACAACGGTTATTATGATGATTTATATGATGAAATTTATTTGGGCAGAAATACTTACGACCGTTTATTAGCCAATCAAATTAGTTTGAGCGACGGTTTTTTTAAAGTGCCTGTTTATAATTACGGATTTAATTCAGATCAAATGCTGGCAGCAGTGAATTTGGAATTTGGTATTCCTAAAATTCCATTGGTAGGATTGTTTGCAGATATTGCCTATATCGGAACGGAAATTGAAACAAATAATTTTGAAGCAGTGCAATATGATGCTGGTGTTATGATAAAATTGCCAAAAAATATTTTTGCATTTTATTTCCCGTTAGTGATGAGCAGTGATTTATCTGATCAGTTTGGTGAAGATGATTCTTATTCCGATAAAATGTCGTTTATGTTAAGTTTAAACGCCCTCAATTTATTTGAGGTAATGCGGAAGATGGAATTTTAATTGCAAAATACCGTTGCGACGAATCAATATTCGCCCTACGAGAATTTGTTTCCTATCACATGCCTCTTGGGCGAATGTTGATTCGCCCTTACGAGCCCCTACGGGCCTATACGGCCCTTGTGGTGCCTGTGGCACATATTGTGTGAAGGCATGTGCGTATGCCTTTGATTCAAAAGTGGTTTTGGATAAGATTTTAATATGGATTTTCGTTTTATTGATTAAATAGCCTCCAATTGCATATTAAATATGGTTTTGTTGTTATGATGTGTTTTGCAATTGCATGCTCTGCCTGCGGTTCTCGTCATTTTTTGTTTGAAAATAATGCGTATAAAAATAAGTTAGCGGATGGCAGTTATTTTTTATATAACGACAGTGGAGAAATTTATTGGGAAACTATTTATAAGAATGGAACTATTATTAAAGAATACGAATACTGCCAAAATTATAAGTACAGTTTAATATTAAAATACGCAGTTGATTATGATACCTTGGGGATGCAGGAATATTTTTGTTATTTTAAAAATGGAGTATTATTTCAGGAGGGTAATTACAAAAAATGTCCCGGTATAATTGTAACTTATGTAGACTCCGTTTCACGAGGCGATTCAATAAGTTATAGTGCAATTTTAAATAAAATTGAAACCGGTACTTGGAAAACTTACTATAAAAATGGGCAACTTAAAAATACGGAAAATTATGCGCAATATTATTTGGAGTATAATACTTATCATTCAGATACGAGTGGTAACTTTTATATAATTCAAACAACGTTGCCCACAAAAAATGGGAAGTTTGAATATTATACTGAGGATGGGAGATTGTATAAATATGAAATTTGGGAGAATGGCTACTTAATTGAAACCCGCGTTTTTAAAGATAATTAGCGTTGAAAAGCGAATTTTTCATGTCACCCCTGCCTCGCCCGGCAGGTAAACCTACGGGGTTTTCTGAACTTATGAGGGGATGTTAGTTACAAACGTGGCACCCCTTCCTTATCAGGAAGGTAAAGCTACGCGGTTGTGATTTAGTTGGTTACGCCTCAGGCGTATTTCCAGTTGCGGCTTTTGCCTTCTTCGAGTAACTGGAGCATGGCGGTTAGGCGTTTTTGTTTGGTTGCGGGGGTTTTTGCTTCAGTTATCCATTGGATGTATTCTTTGCGATGAGAGTTGCTGAAAGCGGTCCAGGTTTTTTTGGCTTTGGCATTTTTATTTATTTCTTTTTGGACTTCTGGAGGTACAGTGACGGTGGTGATTTTTTTTGCGGTGGGTTTTGATAATTTAATTCCGGCATCGTTGAGTTGCATGGCTGTTTTAATCCATTTGGTTAATATTTTATCGGATGGTAAATCTTTTAGGGAAGTAACTTTTCCTAAATGTCCCATTGCTTCTTCGGTTTTTGCTGTGGCAACCAGTTTTTCGTCAATTAATTTTGCTTTCCAAAATCCAATTGCACAATGTTGTTTGAAGGCAGCCATGTGACAGATGTTATCATCTTTATAAACAAAAAATGGCATTCCCCATTTAATTTTTTCTTCTACCTCGGGACAAACAGCATGGACTAAGTCACGAAAATGTGTGAGTATAGGTTGTGCAAATGCTGCAGCTTTTAAAATTACCTGATCAACGTGCGGGCTTCGATTAGACATGTTTAGCGTTTTGATATAAATTGCCTTTATCAATTGAAAAAGCTATGCAATTTTAATAAAAAACTCACAAATAGAGTCGCCTGGTAATTTTAATAAACGTATTAATTGACTATAATTTTAAAATCACCAATGTTTACATTATTGTATTTAACCAAGGTATGATAATACCCGGCCAACAAATTTTTTCTATACACATTAAACCGAATGGTTTCGCCCGGATTACTTACGGGGATATTGGCATAGATATCTACAATTTTACCACTTATATCCATTATTTGTAACATAATTGTTGCACCTGATAGTATTTGAAAATTATCGGGAATTTGCAATTCAACAGTTGCGGTGTTGTGCATGGGGTTGGGGTAAAAATTAAATAATGTTGTATTTTTTACCGTTATAGTTGGCACATCAACAATATCACAACCCGGTTCCAAACAACCCATACTATCAAGACGCACCAGCCAAACATCTTGATCGGTTTCGCTAAATGCTGTGCCGGTTAAAATATAACCGCCATCCGAAACTTTTGCCACATCCGTAAAATAATTAGGCCTATCTGTTCTTGAATAATATGTACGCTCCCAAAGTTTTACCCCATTGCTGTCCAATTTGCAAATAAATCCTCTTCCCTGGCTAACATCATCTACATTTTTAATCCCAACTACTACAATTGATTTATTGTCCATTTCGCGAATACCCCAAATATCCTGTTTATAGGGTCCATTAAAAAAAGTTCGCCAAATGAAATTGCCATTATTGTCAAGTTTACCAACGTAGTTGGGCATTGGTGCATCACCAATTGAAACAACTGTATCTAAGCTTTGTTGCAAATAAATGTTTTGTTGATCGAGGGTTATTCTTGCAACACATCCACGATCATCATCAATAGTTCCAATTTTTTTTTGCCAGATGAGGTTCCCGGATGAATCTAATTTTGCGATGTACCCATCTGTCTCTGAAAAACTTGTTGTTGGATCTGTCAACCCACCAATGATAAAGTCACCATTTGTATATGAATCTATAGAAAATGCATAATTATTTAACAAATAATCAAACGTTTTTTCCCAAATAATGTTTGCGGACGAATCTATTTTTACTAAGTAGAATTGGGTTATTGAGGTCGATGTGTCTACAGCTACACCTGCTGAAACATAAGCCTTATTTTTGGTTCGTGCCCCCCTATAAATAATTGAATAAGATTGGCTATAGAATTTTTTAGTCCAAATTGTATCGCCTTCTTCACTAAACTTATAAACCATTCCTAAACTACCAACACCTCCATCAAAAATGGAATCGCAGTATTGATATATGCCACATGTTAAATACTGATTATCAATTTTAACAAGGTTACCACTAGACCCAACTGAATAAAGCACGCAAGTATCAGCAATTAAATTTTCACGAAATATATTACCTTCTAAATCCAATTTTCTAAAAAACACACCATCACGGTAAAATCCATCTTTTAAAACATTAGTATAACCTGTCATAACAATAGTATCCATATCCATCAAAAGACTATAACCCCATTCCGATTGGTGTTCGTGATCAATCAAAATATTGTAGGTGTTTTGGGATTTTATTTCCGGTAAAAAAAATAAAATGCTTATCTGTAAAAAAACTATCCGAAAATACTTATTCATTGACTACAAATTTTATTGACTGTTTAATCATATTATTTGATGTGACTACTCCTAGATAAAGACCAGAGGTTAACATATCATTATTCACAATTATCAAAGTAGATTGTTGTAATAAGTCATACTTAAATAATACTTTTCCATGCAAATCATAGATTATAAATCTTGAATTTTCTTGTAAATCGGATAACAAAATTTCAATAACACTTTGCGAACTTACCGGATGAGGGTAGATTTGAATGGCTCCTGTTTCGTTGATTTCAGATTGCTCTTTATAATCCTCATCCGATTCTAAATTGATTTCTTCTAGTGGTTCCTCGTAAGGCACACTTGAAATTTCTTCCAGAATAAGTTTAGCAACTACACCTATTCTATTATTTAAAGTTGATAATTGTTTTATTTTTTCAAATTGTTCTGCATTCATGTCGAACCAACTTAGGGTATCTTGATTTAATTCGTTTAGTATTGAATAAAGCTCATTAGAATAGCCAAATTCATCGCTATTTATATTTTCATCAATTAATTGAATGTTGGAGCTAGCTGCTTCATAATTACCCTGTTTCATAGCGATAACGGCATTTAAACTAGCCGCTCTTGAACTACTATCTGTTGATAAAAATGTGCTTAATTCTGAAATTTGTTCTGAGTCTAAATAATTTCTAATAAGTTTATTTCTTTCCATATCAGCCGCAAATTGCGATAAGGTATCAGTCATATCTTTAGCATTCAAACTATAATCAACCAATCTTCGTTGAGTCGGATTGACTAATCTTGAACCACCTCCATCAGAAAAATCTTCAGGGCAGGAATTTGTAGAATTAAAATTTTCTGTGCATTCAACTAAGGTAACAATTGAGGATGAAAACTCATAAGGTTCATAAAAAGGAGCCGTCGCAGAATTCGCATCATTATGATGATGGTAAATTATTTCATCGACACCTGAATTTGCTGCAAATTGTAGTGTTGAAGTAGTCAAATTATCTGTAAATAAATTTCCGGCAGGTGTAGTTACATCACTTGATACACATTCTCCCTGATCTTTTTTTATTCCACCTGATGTAACTGCAATATCATATTTATTTTCATCAAATGTATTACATTTAAAAAATATACCAGAGGTTGTATTTCCATTACTATTTTGCGCTTTTATTCCATATGCAATATCGGTAAAGGCATTACGATAAATTCTATTATTCGACGTGCCGTTATCATTTATAACTATACCTATTTGTCCAATTGGATTAGTCGCACCTGAACCTGTAAAATAATTCTCTTCAACTCCATAATCTGTTGAGGCATCCAGGTATAAACCATAATTTGATTTTGCTGGCATTGTTATAGCATTTAGATTTACTTCTGCTAACTCTGTTCCGCCAAGATATATACTCCTTACATTTTCTTCAAAAGTATTTGCATCAATTACAATATTATCAGCGGCAACTGTAAACTGCGTTGCATAAATGCCATAATATAAATCGATAACAGTATTAGGTGCACTGCCAGCTCCCCCGGTAGCCCCAAAAGCATTTGGGTTATCGTTGAATTTAAATGCAGCATCTGTACCTTTTACAGCCACACCTCTGTCAGTTCCTTTATAAATTGCTTCAGAAACACTATTTTCAAAATGGTTGCCACGGATATTTACCCCTTTAACAATTTTCATTTCAATATGTGCCTGTGGAATTTCATTAACATCGGCCAATGCGGAATTAGTTAAAAATTCACTGTTGCGAATTAATGATCTATTAACATGGGTATATGGATAGAATTCGATATCTGTAGTGTTATTAATAAAATGTGCATCATCAGCAATAATAATACCACCTCCCCAATTACCTGTTACCGGAGGTAAAAATTTACGTGGTAAACCTAAACTTACTGCTGTTCTTGCGTTTTCAATAATTGCATCACCTTTAACCCAGATAAAACCGTGATCGCTATTTGTATAGCTAGCAGAAATAAATGCTGGGGGAGTCGGATGACTGGTACCAGAGGTTCCTTCAACGTAAATCCCTTCCCACATCGTGCCACATGTAGTATTACCTGTTAATTTTGCCCCACCCTCAATTATTAGGCGGCCACCTCTTTTAACTCTGATATAGGTGGGATGGTTTGCAGCTTTACTGTCGGCAAACTGAATGATAGCGCTGTTATTTATAGTAAGTGTACCGCCAGATTCAATTGTTACTACTCCTTTTATTTTTGCATTATTATTCCATGTAACAGACGAAGTAATTGGTGATGGGTCAACTAAATCGTATGTTCCTGTGTACGTTTGATATATGTTACAATCATCAAATACACGGTAAACAAAATCATCATCAAAATTTTTAGAGTTATTACCTGCCAGAATATAACCACCTTCATCATCTTGAAGAATTTCATAAACGCATTCCAACCTTTTTATATCATCAGGGTAATGTGTACCATACCCATCAGTAACAATATAAGAATTTCGCCATTCCAAAACATCCGAATTATTGAATTTTGCAATGTATGGGTTGCTATTCCAAGTATAAGTCCAAGTATGTAATAAATCACAATCACAAGGTTGATCACCTGCAGTTATCGGGTCACAATCTTCATTATATTCAAAATCTTCCTCGTCGCCATCAAATAAATCGGAATCATGGAGGGTTGATGTAACAGCAAAACCACCATCATTGGTATTTGTTATTCCAACTTTTAAATCATAAGCACGAAATATTTCACTGTCTTCATCATCTACAATTGAAAGATTTGCTTCAAATGTCCAATCCGGTGAAGTTCCCGGATGAATTCGATAAACATGCACTAAAGCTTCGTCGTTAATACTTTGCACATCATCATTTCTATTAACTTGGACAGCAGCTACTAAATCACCGTCATCAGTTATTACATCGAACGCTACACTTGAACAATAACTAACAAGTCCATCTAAATCAGGTTCTTCGGTCGAAGTAATTTCAAAGGCAGTGCCAATATCTGCTAATGAGTTTGATAATCTATTTATAAAAATATGCCCGTATAATTCAGGGATTTCTGCAGTTTTTTTTGTGGAAAAAACGTAAAAATCATCATCCATTTCTATTAAACAGGTGCTGTGAGAGTTAAAATTATCATCCTCATATAAGATATTTTCATATTCTACCATTAGTGTTGTTGGGTTGAGTGCAACAACATAACCTCGACGCCGTTTTTCGTCTTCCATTGTTATCGGGTTATACCATAACTTTTCTGCATATCCGGCAATAATTAAATTTCCATCATCATCTTGAATTACACCGTAAGCTTCTGACATAAAATCAGTTGGGTTGTCTACATCAGGGTCTGCAATACCATAAACAGCTTCTTCTAGTATTTCACCTTCCATATCGGTTTTTACAACATACATTAATTCGTAAGGAGTTGAAGTGCACTCATCTAAATAAAATTGATCGCCCTCAAAGTTATATACCAAATCACCCGGATCGTCCCCACCATCATATTTAATTTGACCCACAGCAATATAACCACTTTCGTCATCTAATTGAATTACTTGTCTAAACCAACCTTGCCCTTTTGTATAAATTTCATACCATTCAACATGCCCATTTTCATCCATTTCGGCAATCTTAGGATATATACATCCACGTTGTAAATATTCTGTTTCAAATTCATTACATTCAGGATCAAATTCACCGCAATCCATGCAATTAAAACTACCAAAATCATTTAATCTTGAACTATAACCTGCAGCAACATAACCAACAATAACATCTTCATCTTTGTACGGACTAATATTATAATACCAATCTTCGCCAGATTCGTCTTGTTCAATATTATCATCAATTCCATACCAATGGTCTCGGTTCCAATTTAATCCAGGACCGGTTTGCCCAATTAAAGATAGGTTTTGGAAAGTTAGAAAAGTGGTGAAAATTAAAATTCCAACATTGAAGTTAATTGTTCTTTTAAATTTCAAACAATTGAAATTCAGGTAGATAGAAGGTTTCATTTTGAGAAATTTAGTGTGAAAAAACTATTTTTGATATAAGGTTTTAATCATTTTATAAAATTGTGTAATGTGAATTTAGTTAATTATTAATAAAAAAACAATCAAATTGCATTAAATCTGTTTAAATTAACATAAATGTGATTTTAATTGTATAGTAAATTTTATGTTCATTTAATCCGATTGTGACGAAAATAGATTGATGTTAACGGAGTTACAGATGTAAAAATTAGTTACGCTAATAATGCACTAATGGGCTGAAATTCAATTCATTGAAAAAAAATACATCGCTTTAAGAGCGGTAGAGCGGTTTTGTGATAAAATAGATGCAGTTTCTCCCAGCCCGGACTGCAATGGAAAGCCCGCATCCCGTTTTTTCAACGGGAGCGGACTTGTAATGGAAGGCCGGTGCAAAATGTGATGGCGTGGGGGATGTTGATGCTCCAAATTTTTATAATTCAATTTTTGTCAGATTGTAGCAATTTGAAGCGCGATTGCGGAACCGGGAGGCTGTTTTTTAGGTTAATTCGACGTAACTTTGCACATCAATTTTAAATACTAGAATGGAAACTTTAACAAAACAACATCAGATAGCGGCCGAATTGAAGGCTTTAGGCGTAGAATCAATGAATTCGGGGGTTAGCACCGGGTTAAAATGGTTAAAAGGGGATGGAAATGCGGTAGAAAGTTATTCGCCGGTTGACGGGGCTTTAATAGCTGCGTGTTCATCGGCTTCGCGTGAAGAGTATGAGCATATTATACAGACTGCGCAGGCAGCATTTTTAGAATGGCGCATGTGGCCGGCTCCAAAACGGGGTGAGGTGGTGCGTCAGATTGGCGAAAAATTGCGTGCACATAAACAGGATCTCGGCAAACTGGTGAGTTATGAAATGGGAAAAAGTTACCAGGAAGGTTTGGGTGAAGTGCAGGAAATGATTGATATCTGCGATTTTGCTGTGGGCTTGAGTCGTCAGTTATATGGTTTAACGATGCATAGCGAGCGCCCATTGCACCGCATGTATGAACAATGGCATCCGCTGGGTATTGTGGGCATTATTTCTGCCTTTAATTTTCCGGTTGCCGTTTGGAGCTGGAATGCAGCACTGGCTTTTGTTTGCGGTGATGTTTGTATTTGGAAACCAAGTTCAAAAGTGCCACTGAGCGCTATTGCTACACATAAAATTATTGCTGAAGTATTTAAAGCAAACAATGTTCCTGAAGGTGTTTCCAGTTTGATGGTTTCACATAGTTCGATAGGTGAGGAGTTGGCAAAAGATAAACGTGTGCCATTATTATCGGTAACCGGCAGCACGCGCGTTGGAAAACGTGTTGGAGCAATTGTTGGCGAAAGATTAGGTCGTGTAATTCAGGAATTAGGTGGTAATAATGCCATTATTATTTCGGAACATGCGAATATGGATATTGCCATTCGTGCAGCAGTTTTTGGTGCGGTAGGAACAGCAGGACAACGTTGCACAACTACCCGCAGATTAATTATTCATGAAAAAGTTTATGATGATGTAATTGCACGTTTGAAAAAAACATATGCTCAGTTACGCATCGGAAATCCATTGGATGAAAATAATCATGTTGGTCCGCTGATTGATACCAAAGCAGTTGACGATTATAATGCAGCGATTGAAAAAGCAATTGCTGAAGGCGGAAAAATACTTGTTGAAGGGGGAGTATGTGCTGGTGAAGGTTATGATAGCGGATGTTATGTGAAACCATGTATTATTGAAGCTGATAATAGTTTTGAAATTGTGCAGCATGAAACATTTGCGCCGATTTTATATGTAATGAAATACAAAACGATTCAGGAAGCAGTTGCAAAACATAATGATGTGCCGCAGGGATTGTCATCTGCAATTATGTCGAATAATATTCAGGAAACAGAATATTTTTTATCGCAGGCAGGTAGTGATTGTGGTATTGCGAACGTAAATATTGGTACCAGCGGTGCAGAAATTGGCGGCGCATTTGGTGGTGAAAAAGAAACCGGTGGTGGTCGCGAAAGTGGCTCTGATGCGTGGAAAGCTTATATGCGCAGACAAACGAATACGATTAATTATTCAACAAGTTTGCCATTGGCACAGGGAATAAAATTTGATATTTAATTTTAGATTATAAAAATGAAACAGTGTTGCACATTTCTATACGGAATAGCAACACTGTTTTTTTTGTGATTGATTCAGGCTTTTGTTTTAAGGTATTATATTTAAATAATAATTAACCAATTAATTGAAACCCGTAATTAAAATCCGAATTGATTCTGCACTTATTGCAGAATACACGTGGACACTAAAAGTGTTTGGCGATTATATCGGATTTACGGTTGAAACGGTTACCGAAAATTATGATTTGTTTGTTGCTGAACATGGATTAGGTGATATTCAGGTATCCCATTTTTTCAGAAATACTTATGTGAGCGGTGATAAACAATTTAAAGCGTATTTCAGAAATGAACCACTACATTTTACGGCATCAAATAAACCGGATTACCTGAGTAGTTGTTTTTATTTATTGAGTTACCTGCAAGAGTACGCTGATTATTTTCCGGATAAGTATAATCGTTTTCCATTTGCGATTAGTGTGCAACAACATTTTAATATACATCAGCAGAATTTGGTTGCGATTTATTTTGATCGGTTATATGCGGCAACACCAAAGTTGCAAGCGCTTGTAAAAAAACAAAAAAACAAATCTGCTTTTTTCCTTTCGCATGATATTGATTCGGTGTATGGGGCTTTGGGTGATAACTATCGTTATTTGTTAAAACACGGAAAAATCCGCACCTTGTTGCAATTGATATTTAATCATTATGTAAAAACGCCGGATTATTTGTTGTTAGATAAGATTATGCAAATTGAGGATGCATTTGATGTACGTTCTACTTTTTTCTTTATAGTAAATGAGGGTAAGGGAACACGAAAAATTCACAATGCGGATTATAATTATAAGGACGATAATATTCAATCGGTTGTAAAAAACATACAACAACGCGGATGGCAAATCGGGTTACACAAAAGTGCGGGGAAGAACAGTTATGAAAATGAATTGCAACGTTTAAATTCCGGCAGCTTACCTATTAACAGAAATCATTATTTGCTGACCGAACTACCGGCTACTTTCGATGCACTAGAACATGCGGGCATTGTTTTGGATGCCACCATGGGTTTTCCTGATGAACCCGGGTTTAGGAACAGTTACGGATTGCCTTTGAAGCCATTTAATTTCAGCACTAAAAAAGCCTATTCGTTTTTGGAAGTGCCACTTAATGTGATGGATACTTCACTGAAATTTTATCAAAAACAAGATGCTCGAACTGCTGAAAAAACCATACTTACGTTTTTAGAAAATAATACTGAAAATGCCTTGATATCTGTTTTGTGGCATAATAATTACTTTTTTGATTATACCGATAAAGGCTGGATTGATACTTATAAAAGTATCCTGCAATTTATTAAACAACAACATTTTGAAGTGCTTTCGCCCGAGCAGATTTTGCAAAAATATGTTTAATAGTAACTACTTATTGTAAAAATTACAATAAGTGCATTTTGTAAAAAATACAATAAGCAAATTTTATTTCCAGGCTTTCACAATTAAACCGGTTCCGGTTGCATGTTTACCGTTCACATCCATTTTATTTAAAATTAAACAGAAGGGAAAAGTAATGAGGTAATAAAATGGAATTAGGATGAAAAATAATTTAGAAACATTCAGCATTTGCAAAGGGTATTTCATGGAAAGTCGCCACGAAATTTTACCCGGATTTCCGTAAGCATAATACGCTTCGGTTTTGCTGAAACCGGCCAGCTTTAATTTATCCTGAATATCATTAATATTATAACCGTCGCGCACATGTTCTTCGATAAAAGAAGCTTCACCATCGCCGGAAACATCGGAACCACCCTGATCGGAAGGTGTTGAAATGAGCAGCATGGCGCCGGGTTTTAACGAGGTGTGATAATTTTTGAATACCTGTACATCTTCCAATACATGTTCCATTACATCGACACAAACAATTAAATCGAAATGTCCGGGAATGGTAAATGTGGTTAAATCTTTTACCTGAAAGCGGATATTGGTTTTACCGATTTGTTTGAAAAAACGATTGCAATCATCAATCTGCTCTTCTTTAACATCTACCCCTAAAAATTTCCATTTATTGCTCATGGAATTGAGGTAATATGAATACTGACCGAAACCTGAGCCGGCATCTAAAATATGTTGTTCCGCCTCGCGTTTACCTTTTGCCCAGGCTTTTAATTCTTTATGAATATGCCATGACCTTAATAATAACAGGTCGAGCATTTTATAAAACAGAATACGTAATGCAGGTGTTTTTTTAAAAACGTTTCCCAGACTTCTTTTTACCGGATCGTATTGCATGAATTAAATCTTATTGTCGTTTAGGGTATTTTTTGATTCTTTTCGATAAGCCATAAATGCACCGGCAGCAACTAATAATAATATTAAAGAAGATGCTGCGGTTGATATTTTTTTACCGGTATAAAAAGAATGTGGTTCAAATTTAAATACGATTTCATGTTCACCTTTTGGTATCCACAAACCGCGTAATAAATAATTTGCGCGGAAATGGTCAACATATTTTCCATCGATATATGCTTTCCAGTCCTCATTACCACGATACCAAATTTCAGAAAATACGGCAGGTGCATCAACATTACTTTTTGATGTGTAGGAAATTTCATCCATACCATATTTTTTTAATTTAATACTGCTGCTGGAGTCGCGCTGAATGGTTGTTGCAGGAATACTATTTTTAAATTCCTGATTTACGATAACGGTTGTTGCAGGATTAAAATTTGCGAGACCTTCAAATTCAGCATCATCATTTTCAACCATACGCACTGAATCAACAAACCAAACATTCCCCAATGCCATCGGATTGCGGTCAACAGATAATTTTCCATTGCGTGCGCCATAAACATATTTTGTATTGAGCATACTAATTACCTGCGGATTTCCTTTGCTTAAATAACCTTCAATTACATCCTGATAACGTTGCAATTTGGCACCGTGATAACCACCAATGCTTTTATATAAATAAGAAGTGCTGCCATCTTTATCTACGTCGGCCATGGTGCTCATAACCCTAAAATATGGGTCAGCATCTTTAATTACAGGAACCGACTGACGGAAACGCTGATCGTAATAATCAGCTTCCACAAAATTGTCTTTACCGAGATATTGTGCATCTACAATAAGTAAATCGATAACCGGTAAAATACAAATTGCTGCAATGGCAATATTGCGAGAAATGGTTTTCTTTAAAAATAAAAATAAGGCTAAAGCAGCTAAGCCAATTAAAAATGTTTCTGTAAATACATCTTTACGAATCATGCTTACGCGTGCATCTTTTATCAGCTCAATAAATGAAGTTGATTGTGGGTCGTTAACCGCAGCAAGGTATGCTTCTTCATTCGGACTTGTTAAATCAAATAAACTGCCTGACATTAACAACATTACACTTATAACCGCAACACTTATTGCAGCCCATTTTAATCCGTTTCTTTTTTTCTCATCACTTAATTCACCTGAAGTACTTAAAAACCGGTCGATGATATAATAACCTAAAACCGGAATGGTGAAACACAAAATGGTCATTGCCATTGATACCGTTCTGAATTTATTATACATCGGGAAATAGTCGAACATAAAATTGTTGAAAGCAGGAAAGTTTTTCCCCCAGCCTAAAAACAACGATAATAATGTTGCGGCTAATAACCACCAGCGTGTTCTGTTATCACCAATTATTAAACCGATAAAAAACAGAAAACATAAAATTGCGCCAACATAAATTGGTCCTGATGTAAAC
The DNA here is from genome assembly GCA_016706255.1 of Bacteroidota bacterium. Classification (NCBI taxonomy): domain Bacteria; kingdom Pseudomonadati; phylum Bacteroidota; species Bacteroidota bacterium. The sequence goes on from JADJJZ010000003.1 coordinate 859,740, forward strand.
GGCATATCGCCCCAATATTTTCCTGCTTGTCCTGAATATTTTAATAATTCCTGTGCTTTTTGCGGACTTTGTTGATTAACGGATTGTAAATAATTCATCAGCGGGCCTTCAATTGCTTCACCTTTGCTGTCTTGCAAAAATGATTTTCCTGAACCACCGCCTGCAAAATTCGGATACATAATGCTGAATGATTCTGCAACGCCGCTGCTCCATCCGAAAGCATAGTCGCGATTCAAACCGTCTTCACCTTGTTTGTCGGCCTGATGTGTTAAATGTGAACCACCACGAATAGATTCTTTTCCATATTCATAAGTGGTCCATAATTTTGAGGTATTTGCTGCAACGGCAAAACCAACGGTTAATATTACGATGCCGACAACTTTAAATAATTCTGCCAGTTGTTTTGTTTTAACTGCAAAATAAAATTCAGAAATCAGCCAGCATAACAACATTAAAAACATGTAATAATTTATTTGCGGATGGTTGGCTGTAATTTCGAGTGTCATTGCAAATAAGGTAAGTGCACCGCCCAACCAGTATTTTTTGTGGAGGAGATAATTAATTCCCGTGAGCACGAGGGGCATTAACGCGAGCGCATTTACTTTTGTATTGTGACCTGCTTCGATAAATGTGATAAAATACGTACCTAAAGCATAACAAACTGCACCTGAAATGGATAAAAAATTATTTACTTTAAAGCTGCGCAACAATAAAAAGAAGGTTACCATTGCGATAAACATATAATTGGCCGGTCTGGGTAAAAACAGTCCGAGCATTTTATTCACTTTTTCAAATAAATTACCGCTATCATACACTGCAACCTGATAAGTTGGCATACCACCAAACATACTGTTGGTCCATAAAGCAGATTCGCCGGTATTTTCGTAATTGGTGGTAACCTCGTGACTTACGCCAACGAAGTTCATGATATCACCCTGTAATAAAATCTTGCCCTGGAGCAGGGGACTAAAGTACAAAGCACTGAAAATCATAAAAAATGCGAAAATCGCAATATAGGTCAGTAGTTTTTTAGCACCTTTGTTTTGTTCCATAGCAGGTAAAAATTTTGAAGTGCTAAAGTTAAGAACTTCGGGCTAATTGGGGCAATTTGTTAGGTAAGTTGTATAATTTTAACCCGATAAATAATTGTGTTGAAGAAGGTTTTGATAATTACCTATTACTGGCCGCCGGCAGGCGGAGTTCCCGTTCAGCGATGGGTTAAAATGACCAAATACCTGCGCAAATTTGGCTGGGAGCCCGTTATTTACACTGTTACAGCGGGTGAGTATCCGGTTTTGGACAGCACATTGGCACAACAAATTCCTGCTGATATTCAGGTGATAAAAACCCCGATTCGCGAACCGTATACGGTTTACAAACAATTGCTGGGCTACAAAAAAGATGAAAAAGTAAATGCCGGATTTCTGCATGAAAAGAAGAAACAGGGGTTTATGCAAAACCTGGCAGTTTGGGTAAGAGGTAATTTTTTTATTCCTGATGCCCGAAAATTCTGGATAAAACCATCTGTTAAATACCTTACTACTTATTTGAAAAATAATCCCGTTGATGCCATTATTTCAACCGGACCACCGCATAGTATGCATTTAATTGCAGCGGGTGTGAAACAAAATACCGGTATTCCGTGGATAGCAGATTTCCGTGATCCGTGGACTAAAATAGATTATTACAGCGAATTAAAACTTTCCGCTGCTGCGGATAAAAAACATCATCAGTTAGAAAAAAAAGTGCTCACTGAGGCAAATAAGGTAGTTACGGTTAGCTGGCAATGGGCTGCCGATTTTAATAAAATAAATAATGGTAATACAGAGGTAATAACGAATGGATTTGATGCTGCTGATTTTGATCCAGAACCAAAAACATTATTCGAAGGATTTGTTTTGCATCATGTTGGTATGATTAACAAAGCACGTAATCCGGAATTATTATGGGCAGCTTTAGAATCATTATGTAATGAACATCCGGATTTTAATCGCGATTTACAAATTCGTTTTACGGGGAAATCGGACTACAGTGTTTTAGATTATTTGAAAAAATATCATCTCGAAAATAAATTATTTCACGCCGGTCAGGTTAACCATGCAGCAGCAATTGAAGCGATGCAAAAATCTACTGTATTATTATTGTTATTAAATGATACACAGGATATTTTGGGTCGTATTCCGGCAAAATTATTTGAATATCTTGCAGCGAAACGTCCTGTTTTGGCCATTGGAAATCCTGATGGAGATGCAGCAAAAATAATTCGTGAAACGCAGGCAGGTGTTGTTGCTGATTTTAAAGATATTGAAGCAATTAAATCGGCTGTATTATTGATGTATAAACAGTTTCAGCAAAATACACTTCGTGTTGATGCCGGTGCAATCGACCATTATTCACGCGAACAAAATGCAAAAAGTTTGGCCGATTTATTAAATCGTTTAACGTAATTTATTCAGTATTTCGAATATGCGTGCAGTTGCGCGGCCATCCCAAAACGGAGGAATACTTCCTTCTTTATAATTATGTGTTTCTATTTGAGTAATCAGTTGATTAATTGCATTTATATCAGCATCAACAAGTGTATTGGTGCCTAATTGGATGGTTGATGGTCGTTCGGTATTTGGGCGAATGGTAATGCAGGGTTTTTTTCTAAAAGTTGCTTCTTCCTGAATGCCGCCACTATCGGTAACAATAAATTTACAGGTGGCAATTAATTTTTGAAATGCAAAATAATCTAAAGGGTCGGTGAGGATAATATTTTTGTTGGAATTGAGTTTTTCCCAAAGGTGAAAATTGTCTAATTTGCTTTTCGTTCGGGGATGTATGGGAAATACAACCGGATATTTTTCCGATAAATTAAATAACAAATCAATATTTTTTTCGAGGGCAGCTTTATTATCTACATTCGATGGTCGGTGGATGGTAACTAAGGAGAAAAAACCTTTATCTACACCTAATTTTTCCAAAATCGGATTTTCAGCAATTTTTTCATCAAAAGCAACGAGTGCATCAATCATGGTATTGCCGACAAAAAACATATTTTTTTCGGGTTTACCTTCTTCAATTAAATTATCGATACCACTTTGTTCGGTTATAAAAAAATAATCGCTGAGGTTGTCGGTAACGATGCGGTTTATTTCTTCGGGCATCGACTGATCGAAGCTGCGCAAACCACTCTCCACGTGCGCGAGTGGAATGGATAAAATTTGTGCGGTTTCGGCTGCTGCGCGGGTAGAGGTAACATCGCCTACCACCAGCATTAAATCGGGTTTGTAAGTATTATTGAGAAAATGGTTTAACCGGGCTTTGATGATATTTAACTGCATTTCGGGATTTGCAGTGCGGGTGTCGAGCAGGTAATCGGGTGTTATTCCTAATTGCTGAAAGAACACATCTGACAGGTTTTCATCGTAATGCTGACCCGTGTGGACGATACGCAGGTCGAAGTTATACAGTGCAGCATAATGTTTAAACTGCACAATTTTAATAAAATTGGGTCGTGTGCCGACCACCACGAGTAGCTTATTCATTTCAGTTTACGAACGCACGTAAAGGTAAATCATTATATCTTAGCGCAATAAATTTGTAAATATTACGTGTAAGTCTAATTTTGTTCTGTTAAATTGCATACATGCCAGGAGAAACGATACTATTAATAGGTGCCAGCGGCCAGATCGGCGCTGAATTAACAATGTTATTACGCAGTCAGTACGGTAATTCAAATGTAATTGCTGCTGATATTAAACAAGCTGAAGGCGAATTATTTGAATCCGGGCCATTTGAAGTGCTGAATGTACTGGATAAGGCAGGCATAGCCGCGGTGGCCGATAAATATAAGATTACACAGATTTATAATATGGCAGCCATGTTGTCGGCAACAGGAGAAAAATATCCACAAAAAGCATGGCAATTAAATATGGATGGTTTAATTAATACACTTGAAATTGCCCGCGAAAAAGGTATTTCAAAAATGTATTGGCCAAGTTCAATTGCTGCATTCGGGCCTACTACGCCGAAAGTAGATACACCACAAACCACCATTATGGAACCGAATACCATATATGGTATCAGTAAACAGGCAGGGGAAAGATGGTGTGAATGGTATTATTTAAAATATGGATTAGATGTGCGCAGTATTCGTTATCCGGGCATTATCAGTTATAAAACAGAACCTGGTGGTGGAACAACAGATTATGCGGTAGATATTTATTTTAAAGCTAAACAAACCGGAAAGTATACTTGTTATATTGCAGAAGATACCTTGTTGCCTATGATGTATATGCCTGATGCAATTAAAGCAACTATTCAGTTAATGGATGCACCTGCAGATAAAATAAAAATTCGTTCTTCATACAATCTTGCTGCCATGACTTTTTCTCCTAAAATGGTTGGTGCAGCAATAAAAAAATATATTCCTGATTTTGAATTAACTTATGATATCGATTTTCGTCAGAAAATTGCAGAAACATGGCCGGGCAGTATTGATGATAGTTCAGCGCGCAGCGACTGGGGATGGCAACATGAATATGATTTAGATAAAATGACAGTAGATATGCTTAAGCATATTAAATAATAATTAAACAAAAACACAGTACAACTCAAATGAAAAAAATTGCAGTAATGACTTCCGGCGGTGATTCACCGGGTATGAATGCTTGTATCAGGGCAGTAATTCGTACCGGTATTTATCACGGACTGGAAGTGTATGGTATCAGAAGAGGATATGAAGGGATGATTGATGGTGATTTTTATAAAATGGAATCACATGATGTAAGTAATATTATTCAACGCGGCGGCACAATTTTAAAAACTGCGCGTTCGCAACGTTTTATGACTGAGGAAGGCAGAAAAACTGCTTACAATAATTTAAAAAGTCATGGTATTGAAGGTTTTGTTGCTGTTGGGGAGATGGTACTTTTCGCGGGGCAACAGTATTTGAGCAGGAATATGGGATTACCTGTGTTGGCGTTCCGGGAACAATAGATAATGATTTATTCGGGACAGATTATACATTAGGTTTTGATACTGCAATTAATACAGCAATTGATTGTATTGATAAAATTCGCGATACGGCAATTTCGCATAACCGTTTATTTTTTGTGGAAGTAATGGGACGTGATGCCGGATTTATTGCATTAAGTTGCGGTATTGCCGGTGGTGCTGAAGCTATTGTAATTCCTGAAACGGAAACGAATATTGATAATTTAATCAGTATTTTACAAAATGGCTGGTCGCATCAAAAAACTTCGGCTATTGTAATTGTTGCAGAAGGTGATGAACGCGGCGGCGCATTCGAAATTGCGAAACTGGTAAAAGAAAAATTCGATTATTACGATACACGCGTTTCGGTATTGGGACATATACAACGCGGAGGAAATCCGACAGTACGCGATCGTATTTTAGGCAGCCGTTTAGGTATGGCAGCAGTTGAAGCGTTGTTAGATGGCAGAAAAAATGTAATGGCCGGATTAGTGAATGATGAACTTTCGTTTACACCATTCGCTAATGCGACAAAACATCACATGGACATTAATAAACAAATGCTTAAGCTGGTAGAAATACTTGCTTTGTAATTTATAGTTTAATAAAATTTCCGGTAATAATATTATTATTACCAATAGCAGATACCACATAATTTCCGGCAGGTAAATTATTTACATCAATCGTAATTAATTTATCTGCTGTTTTTATTTGTGGTATGGTTATTACTGCTTCACCGTTCATATTATAAATTACAACAGCATTAACAGTATTCATTTGCGGAATCGTTAAACCGATTTCATTTTCTGCAGGGTTTGGGTGAATGGAAATTGATGCTTCTGAAATAGTATTAATATTTAAAAATACACTCGGTTCAAATATTTCTACACCGGCACCTTCACCACCTGTCACAATAACTTTTTCATCAGGAAATTGGTCGGCAGCATAATAATATCGTTCATGGAAAAACATTGGAATTTCTTCCCATATTTCATAAATAAAATTATAAGCATAACTTGAGGAATACGTGAGATCAACACCAAAGCCTGAAGCATTTGTGCCGCCCGGAACTAACATACATGGGATGCTTACATCATATTCAAAATACGAAAACGGAAATACCTGAAAATAACTTTGTGGTGCAGGCATTGCTTCAACTTCTGTCCACGAATCACCATCCTGCATAAATTTTTCAACGCTGGTGGTTCCTTCATAGCCAAAGCCATTAAAATATCTTCCACCTAAAATATAAACGGCATTCATGTGTTCTATAAATGTTGAAGCTGCATAATCTCTGGCTGCATGTAAATCACCAACTTCGGTCCATGTTCCGGCAGTAGGGTCATATATTTCGGTACTGGCCATCTGAAAACCATAATCGGGATTATATCCTCCTGCAACCAATACTTTACCGTTTTCAAATAAAGCAGCGGTATGGTAACTTCTTCCTTTGTGTAAATTATCTACTTCTGTTAAGATATTTAAAGTTGGGTCGTAAATTTCAACTACATCGGTATTTCCATCTTCATTACTATAGCCACCAACTAAAAGCACACGACCATCTTTTAATTTTGTTGCAGTATGTCCTGAGCGTCCGAAACGCATATTGGGGCCATGTGTAAATTCACTTGTAGCCGGATCGAATAATAAAGTGGATTTATAATTAACAAATCCGCCGTCCCAGCCACCTGCTATTAATACTTTACCATTATTTAATAAAGTAGCAGTATGCGAAAAACGAACGCTATCCATTGAACCTGTAAGTGTCCAAACATCCGCCAATGGATCATAAATTTCTGCCGTAGCGGTATTTTGTGTGCCATCGTAACCACCGGTTGACAATACACGTCCATCGGCTAAAACCGTTGTAGTATGACCATTTCGGGAGGTTGTCATGTCGTTAAATACATTCCATGAGCCGGATGTAAATCCTTCAGTGCGATAGGGCGCTTGTGCAAAATTTTGGAAACTCAATAATAGGAGAGCAACAAGTAAACATGTACGCATACAATATATTTTAACCTCAAAAGTAAAAAATATAATCATTCGCTGTAAGGTATTTAACGGATTTTAAATCTATCAAAAAAAGGGTTGAAACATTAAGTTCCAACCCTTGAAGTAATAGCAGCAAAATTTTTTTAGAAAGCGATATTCAAATCCAGTCGGAACCGATTTGCTGTTTCAATTTCTGATTGTGGCGTATTGGCAACAATACCATTACATAAATAAGTTCTGGCAAGTAAATTAAATTTTTGTCCGAAAGCGTAACCTGCTCTTAATTCCATTCCTTCAAAATTGCTGCTTCGTGTTCCGGAAGCACCGGAATAACCCCAGCGCAGCCAGTCATCCTGAGCAAAATAATCTACTACACTATATTTTTCGATATGTGCGTAATAAACACCCAGCATAAAATCTTTTTTATCTTTTAACTGACCTAGTTCAGCGCCAACCACATAGCCGGTTGTTTGATCCTGATGATTATTTGCGACAATTGTGGAATCGGTATAATCTTCTAAATTCAACATTACATCTGCGGTAACAGATATCGGTAATTTAGCTTTGTAAGTATATTTTAATGCACTTACAAACATGGTATAATCTATTTTAAATGTTCCGGTACCGTCAGGTAAATTAGGTAAATCGTTAATACTGAAAATACCTGTTGCAACATTTAATTCCGATTTGTTTTTTGCAACATTTACATGTAACTGAGCAGCTTTTAATGTAACATCAGTATCCAATGGTTTTCCTGTTGAGGAAATAAAAAAGAATCCGGCAGTAGGTTTGAAATGTGTTGTTTCACCAATTTTCCAGTCGTAACCTGCTGCAATACCTTCGGGTGTAACATCCTCATCCCAAAATAATTCGTTGTGATAATAAAACGGATAAGTGTTTTTACCTGTTGATGCCCATAAACCTTTATAATTAAATTTGATGTAAGCTTTATCAAATGCGAGCCCAATTGGTGCAAATTCTCCGGGTGCGCCAAATGTAACGTGTGGTGATTGCTGATCGGTGGCACTTCCTGCACGTAGACGCATGCCAAATTCAACGTAATCGTTGTATTTATATGTTAAGCCAAAACGTGCACGTGTGCGCAAACGCAAACGATTATCGTTGGTGTCGCCGGCGGCTGTTATATTCATCCAGTCGTATTCTGCTCTGGTGCGCAGGTCGGCATTAAATTTAATTTTATCCCAAAATGGATTCACAGGTGGTGTGGTTTGTGCAGACAAAGCTGCAGTTATTGTAAAAAATACAATAAGTATTAAAAATTTTTGCATAAAGTTTTTTTTGAAGCGTGTGAATGAATGGTAATTATTGTGGAAGTTCAATTACATAATGGCCAACAAATGCGTGGCGTTCAAATGATAATAATAAAATGTGCACCCGGTTTGGATTTCCTTCTTCCCTAAATAAAAGCGGACCATCAGTGCCGACAGTATGACTGTCGAGCCATAATCCATTGCCGTCTAAGAGTAATCCGTAATAAGGATTTTCGAGTGATGAATTACTGATAATATCAGCGTATGCATTATAAAAAGAATGATTGCCAATTCCCATTGAACGTTGAAAACCGTTGTGCATATTTTCAGGTAGTAGTACCGGAATTTTATCCGGATTTATTCCGCCAATTACATATTGAACAGGATTGCCATTGTAATTAAAAATTAATTTAATTTCAATTGTTTTTGATTTTGCCGAATTCGTTGATGTTGTGGTTGAATAAATTACTTTCGATAAATCTTTAAGCATACTCAACTGTGTGGCGCGCGGTTGGGTTTTAGTATACATACCCGGCGCTGCGAAGGTTGCAAATTTTGTGGTATCGTTTAAAAAATTATTGATGCTGCTATAATTTACCGGATAAATAATATTTTTTGCTTTTGTCTGCCGTTCACCTTTTAATGGATACAGTTCGTTGTTGAGGTTTTTAAATGGCAATTCGTTTGATGCTTCTACTTTACGTAAAACACCAAGGTCAACATATTCATTACTGCGGGTGCCATAATTTTTTAACATTTCATTATACGCAGTTATTTCTATGCCATTGCGCGATTTGAATAATTGATTATATAATTCATCGGGAAAGGTAAACCAGCATTGAAAATATAATACCTCTTTATCGTTTTCTTTGGTGAAGAAAATAATTTCCCACGCACCTTTACCTAAACAATTATTTGCAATATCAACACGGGTTACAATTTTATCTTCATCACCGGCGCCGTTTGTGGTAAACTGCTGGTTATTAAATTTCACCTGTATACGATTCCATTCCTGATTTAATAAAGCCAGATAAGTGAGGTAATCGTTGCCTTTCACATAAAATGGCACAGATGGCATCATTTCTTCTAAATTGATATCTTTTAATCCGATGCTGTCGCTTTTTGCATTGCCCGGTGTAATTACAATATCAAATTTCCCTGTTGAGCTGGGAGTAAAAATAATTTCGTTGTGACTGTAAATGCCTGCCTGTGCGCTTCTGAATCCGATACTGTTGTTATCGGGATATTGTTCATCGGTCATGCGCATAATTGATGCACGTACCGATTTATCTGATGATTGTGCGGACAAAAAAAGCCCGATACTCATTACTGAGCATAATAAAATAATTTTTTTCATTTTGTTTGCCTGTTTGAGCAGCAAAAATAGACCTATGCAAGTGAGCAACTGGTAATTTTTTGTTAATGACTTCAAACGTTGTTTAAATGTTTCAGCGCATAAAATTCCAACAACAGCTGTTAAGTAGTTGAAAATGATGTAATTAGCAGAAAAAATAAAAATATTACATACGTTGGCGCATCACTTCATATAATAACATACCTGCTGCAACGGAAACATTATAGGAGTCGAAATTATTTTGCAGTGGAATTTTCACGGTAGTGGTTAAATATTTTCGTGACAATGCGCTTATACCTTCATCTTCTGCACCCATAATTATTGCGGTGGGAACAGTAAGGTCGGTATCGAAAACATATTTTGAAGCATTACCATCGGCACCAATTATCTGAATGCCGTTTAATTGGAGATATTTTAATACCAGTTCATAATTTTTTTCGCGACAAACCGGAATTTGTTGCAATGCACCGGCGCTGGTTTTAATGGCATCACTATTAACGGGCGCTGCGCTATGAGCGGGGATTACAATTGCGTGTACACCGCTTGCCCAGGCTGTTCTGGCAATAGCACCAAAATTTCGAACATCGGTAATGCCATCTAGAATTAAAATCAATGGTGTTTCGCCGCGTTCGATAACAAAAGGAATAATATCATCAATTTTTTGAAAACTGATGGCAGCAGTAAAGGCAATCACCCCCTGGTGATTGCCTCCTGTTAATGCATTTAATTTTTCGATTGGCACATATTGCAGCGGTATTGCTTTTTCTGCTGCTTTTTGTTTTATGAGCGGAACGATATCGCCCTGTGCCGAATTTTGTAGTAGAATTTTATCTACTGTTTTATCGCTATTCAGTAATTCAGCAACCGGTTGTCTGCCGAATACCAGATTATCAAATTTTTTCCGTTGTCGTTTATTTTCTGCCTCTCTCATTCGGTGCTAATATGCCGTATTTCATACGTAACGTTTCCCATTCCTTATCCAGTGCCTGTGAAAAATCAGCATCACCTGCTTTGCGCGATAAATCAATAGTATAATAAACCCATGTTTCTGAACGCAATTTATCATCTTCAAACATTGAAGCTGTTAATGTACTTTGTTGGGTCATTTTGTAATAATATTCTAATTCACTCATTACGCGGTCTTTCATCGATTTTACGATGTCCATCGCTTTTTCATTTTCACCTAAGCGCTGATAAACCTGAGCAACATTAATCATATTAAAATCGTAAGGAATACTGGAAGCCGGAAATAACTGATCCATTAAACTTAAAACGGTCAGCATTTTTTCTTTTTTCTCAGCACTTTCTTTCATCAGTTGCTGACCAACTTCATCATATTCTAAATTCACGGTATCGGTCATCATTTGACGTGCCTGTGCTTCAAGGTATTGACGTTCTTCATCCAGGCTTTTTACTAACTCAAAATAATTCATATATTTTGCTGTTAATATAGAACCCATTCCGCTTGGGTCAACATACATTTTACCACCACGTTCAACACCACCGTAAGTAAATTTATCTTTTTGATTTACCAGTAAATCGTATTGAATATCGGTGTTCATTTGTTTGCGATAACCATCCATTACCGATTTATCATTTTCCATTTCAACCGGCATCAGCTGATAAACCATGTTGCGCTGCATGAGGTATTTTTCCATACCTAAGTGTGATTCACCTGTTACGCTGATGGCAAAACAAATTGGACGAGTATTGATATTATTTGCAACAATATCTAACGTCATCAAATCATTTTTTAATAATGTTCCACGTTTTAAATCGAAGGTGAGTTCTTTTTTCATCGCTTCCACCATTGATTCAGGAACAATATTATTTTTTTTCATTGCATCGGCATCAATGGTAATTTTAAATTTCTTAGTAGGCACATAATTAAAATAATCATCTAACCCTTCACTGTAAATCTGGAATTTAGGATCGTCCTGACCAATAAATTTAATTACCTCACTCAATTCCATGGTTTGGTTTTTAAATTTACTCTTGTCATTATCTACAATCTGATTACGTTTATCACCAATAATTTTATCTGATGATAACGTAAGCGGAATTGCTTTTGAATCGTTTGTGGCATGACGCAACTGATTAATATACCAATCTACACCCAATAAACTTAAATTCACAATACGAATATCCGTTCTAATTCCTTCCACTTCCTGTGCATACCATAGCGGATAAGTATCATTATCGCCTTGTGTAAATAGAATTGCATTTGGCGGACAGGACTCCAAATAATTTCTTGCAATATCACGTGCAAAAGTGCGGTCTGAACGATTGTGATCATCCCAACCTTGTTGTGCCATAAGCAGCGGTGCAGGTAAACATAAAATAAATGCTATTGCCGCAACAGCCATTTCTTTTTTCATGATATTATTAATCAGATATGCAATACCACCCATGAGCAACATCACTGCCAAAGCATAAATGCTAATCATTATAAACATGGTAAATGAATACATGGTTAATCCTAAAAAGAACATAGCAAGCAAAATTATTCCTGCATACAATAAATATTCCTGAATCGTTTTTGTTTTAAAGTTTTTCGCTAAATCAATTATTGCACCGATACCAAAACCAATCCATATTGCAAATGCAAAAAATGCACCTACCTGCGCATAATCACGTTCACGTGGTTCGGTTGGTGGCTGGTTCATGTTGATGATGTTCATGATACCCATAAATAAAAACAGGGTTAACACGACAGCAAATCCGCGTTTATCTTTTCGCAATTGATAAGCCATACCCATGATACCGATAATAAATGGCAACATGTAATAAGTATTATGCGTAACTAAATCTTTTAATGAAGCAGGAACATCAACTAATTGCTCATTTTTAGTTTTATCGATAGCTTCAATCCCGGTAATCCAGTTACCATCTTTATAACCATCATAAAAATTACCTTGTGTATCGTTTTGTCGACCGGAAAAATTCCACATGAAATAACGCCAAAACATATGACCAAACTGGTAATTAAATAAAAATCCTAAGTTATCTCCATACGAAGGAACATAGGTTTCTTCATTTTGCGGATCAACACCAACATAATCATAATATAATCCGGCATGGCGATCTTCAAGTGAACCCATACGTGGAAATAAAACCTGCTTATTACGTTCTTTGAGTAATAATGCTTTATCATTTACATTCGGTCCTGAAAGATATTCGGAAGGAATTTTATATACAGGTTCAAATTCATGAGAAACAACCTGGTAACCATCTTTTCCTTCAACTACACCATATTTTGCTTTTCCTTTTTTATAATCTACCGGTTGCGCTGTCCAGTAAGGGCCATAAAATAATGCGCGACTTCCGTATTGTTCACGTTTTAGGTAAGATAAAAATGAGTGCACATCATTAATTCCGTTCATATTAATAACGGGTTCAGCTTTTGCACGGATTAACACCATGGCATAAGAAGTTAAACCAATTATTAACATGCTGAACGACATCATCACAATATATAATGCACGTTTTCCTTTTTGAATAGCATAACGAACGGTATAAATAATACCACCAATTACGAGCAATGAAAAGAATATAATTCCGGTGCCATAAGGTAAATTCATTCCGTTTACAAATACACGGTCAAAACCTGCTGCAATGGCAATAAATTTATCGAGGATACCATATAATACAAATGCAACTAAAGCTGTTCCGAGTAATAAAGTATAAATTAAACCTTTGCGGGTATAAGTATAATTTTTAAAATAATAGATTAAAGCAATCGCAGGAATAACGAGTAATGCCAATAAGTGCACACCGATACTTAATCCCATCATGAGCGCCATAAATAATATCCAGCGGTCTGAATTTGGATCATCAGCATGTGCTTCCCATTTTACGATAGTCCAGAAAATTAATATGAAGAAAAATGTTGCTAACGCATATACTTCTGATTCAACTGCAGAAAACCAGATACTATCCATAAAAATAAAACAGCCTGCACCAATAATTCCACCAAAAATGATGGTAGCGATTTGACTTCCGGTTGGTTCGTTGATACCTGCAACTGCTTTACGCATCATACGTGTTACAATCCAGAAAACAAACAAAGCACCGAATGCGGTGGACAGGGCTGAGAAGAAGTTTGTCATTATCGGGACCTGTTCGGGTCCGGAGGCAAACAGTGTGAAAATACGACCTACCATTAAAAAGATCGGTGCTCCCGGTGGATGCACTACTTGTAATTTGTATGTGGCTGCAATAAACTCACCGCAATCCCAGAAACTGGCGGTTGCTTCCATGGTGGAGGTGTATACTACCAGGGCAATCGCGAAAATAATCCAACCTGTTATGTTGTTGATCCTACTGAAACTCTTCATTCCTTTTATATTAAGTGGCGTAAAGATAAATAATTGGAATCGAAGGAATTTCAGTAGTTGTGTTATTATTTGTGAAATCTTAAGCAAGCATGATACAGGTCGGCACTTATTAGCTAAAAAATGAGTAGGTTAGCCTTTCTAAATCGCTATGGGACTAAACGTTTGGTTGATTTTTGGGGGTGTGGGCATTTTCCTGTTTGGCATACTGATGCTGGAGCAGGCGCTTCAAAATTTAATGAGTCGCCGTTTCAAGCTGTTTTTGAAGAAGCAGACGGGCAATACTTTTCGGGCGATTTTTAGTGGAACCCTTATTACTGCTGTGTTACAGAGCAGTTCAGTGGTTAATTTTATGGTGCTGGCCTTTGTCAGTTCAGGGGTAATAACACTGCGTAATGCCCTGGCTGTGATTATGGGCACAAACCTTGGAACTACCCTAAACAGCTGGATAGTGGCTACACTGGGCTTTAAAGTGGATATAGCGGCTTTTGCCTATCCGGTTGCCGGTTTGGCGGGGATGTTCCTCTTCATTTTTAAGCATAAGAACCGCCTGGAGCCACTTTTTAAGTTTTTGATGGGATTTAGTTTTCTATTTATCGGACTGGAGCTAATGAAGGAATCAGCCGAGTCGGAAGCGATTCAGCAGGTATTTAGCCGTTTTCAGGACAGCGGGGCATGGGTTTTCCTGTTGCTAGGCTTTGTTGCTACCACCATAACCCAAAGCAGCGCGGCAACCGTGGCTATTACGCTGAGTTTCCTGAATCAGCAGTTGATTGGATTTGAATCTGCCATGGCTGTCGTAATCGGCTCCGAAGTGGGCACTTCCGTAAAATTGTTATTAGGAGCATTAGATGGGGTTGCAGTTAAGCAAAGAGTGTCGGTGGGTAATTTTCTATACAATGTGGTAACTACCATAGTAGCATTTATTTTATTGCGGCCAACAGCGGTGTTGATTCAGGATGTTTTGGGCATATCAAATCCATTAACCGGACTGGCGACATTTCAAACGCTGATGAATTTTGGGAGTATACTGTTGTTTTTACCGTTCCTGAATGTTTTTAGTAAGTGGTTGGAAAAACGATTTAGGCATGAGGATAGAAAACTCACTATGTTTATTCAGCCACATCAGCCTGTTATAGTGGCAACGGCATTCGAATTATTACGTTCGGAAACCTGGTTTTTTATTAATCAGTGTAAAATTTTTACGGCGCATCAGTTTAGGGTAGAGGAACAAACACTGCATATCCCGGAAGTTTTTTTGCAACACCATCAACAACACGATTTAAATAGGAAATCGGTGGATGATTGGTATCATTTTTTGAAGGAACACTATGGAGAAATTCAGACATTTTATATTCAGTTAAAAATGAAATCATTAGATGCAGACGAGGTGAAAGAAATTGACCAGTTAATGGCTGCATTGCGCAGTGGTATGCATGCAGTAAAATGTATTCATGATATTGACCATGATATAGCGGAATTAAAAAATTCTTCAAATGAAATTAAGTTTAATTTTTTGCAACACATGAATACCCAGCAACAACTATTTTATAATAGTTTGTTTTTTGAAGATAAGCAGCAGACCGATGATGAAGCGATATTTAACAAATTGGTTGATTTATTAAAAGCTGTTCAACACACCTATAATGAACATCTGCAACATATTTACAGCATCTCATCTGAACATCAATTATCGGATATTGAAATTGCTACACTGATGAATTTTAATCGGGAAATTTTCACCGGCAATAAATCACTTATCATGAGTTGGAAAAATTATCTGCTCAGTCCTGAACGCTCAGAAAAATTCAGTGATTTACCGACATACCTCGCCTGATAAAAATTAGCAACATTCGGCTAATTAAATCTACCCCCTAAAAAAATTAATTTATAATAAATTAATGTGCTTCGGAAGCACCAATTTGAACACCCTGTTTTTTTAATAATTTAGAAACTGCTAATGCAAACCAAGCTAAATATGCAAAACATAAAACGGTAACCCAATATGAAGGATGGATTCCGATTATATCTGCAAGTTTACCCTGAATTGGCGGAATAATACCACCACCTAAAATCATCATAATTAAAAATGCAGAACCCTGAGAAGGTATATTTTCCTAAACCTGCAATTGATAATGCAAAAATATTCGGCCACATTATACTGCAAAATAAACCACCGCTTAAGAATGCAAAAATGGCAATTGTTCCGGTAGATAAAATACCAATTAACATGGCAGTTACACCTAATGCAGCGAAAATAAATAATGTTCTTGCCGGTTTATCTTTTCCGTAAAAGAATGCGGCAATTTGAATAATTACGCAAACGATATAAGCGTATAACGGCGTCATATCGTGACCTGCGAGTGTATTTACGCCAATAATTACTCCAAAAGCAATTATAGGAACTAAAATCATTAATAATTTTTTGCGCATGCCATAAACCGAAAATGCAGCAACGGAACCGGCCCATCGACCAATCATTAAACTGCCCCAGTACATCGAAATATAAGGCGCAATTTCAGAGGCTTGAAATCCGCCAAATGCATCCTGTTTTAATAATTCGGATAAATTACTTTGAATTGTTACTTCAACACCAACATAAGTGAATATACCAAGCATACCCAAAACTAATTGAGGGTAGTGTAATGCGCCCCAGCCTTCCTGATTTTTTGATGCGCGTGATTTAGCAAATAATAAACCACCAACAATTACAACCAGCGCTCCTGATAATAATAACATCCTTTTATTTTCAATAGGTGCATTTAATTCATGAATGGCTTCGGTTTGTGCGGCAATTGCTGCAGTATCCGTTGCTGGAATTTCTGCTAATGCAGTGCGCATATTTTCCACTTCCTGTGCATCACTTGTTTTATAACTACTGAATACAACGGTAAAAATTACAACTAACGCAAGTGTAATTCCAACTAATGTGCGTAAAGCATGGTTTGCTTTTTCAACGTGCGCGTCAATTTTTCCATCAGGCACTTTTTTCGAAGTGAAAAACAATAATGCACAAATTACAAATAAAGCACCGATGCCGCAATATAATAATGTGATGGTATTTAATTCAAGTGAATTAACCATTTCGTCGGTATGTGAAACGGCGCCAAACAATGCTAAACCAACTATAATTGGGCCAATGGTTGTACCAAATGAATTTACGGCGCCACCAAGTGTTATTCTGGTATTACCGGTTGCCGGATCACCCAAGGTTATTGAAAAAGGTTGTGCTGCAGTTTGTTGCAATGAAAATCCGAGGGCAACAATAAATAAGCTAAATAATATACCGCCAAATCCGCCGAAGTTAACGGCAACTATCATTGCCAGCGAACCTAAAAATGAAAATAATAATCCGTAAACAATACTGCGTTTATATCCCCAGGCAGAAACCAAATCGGACTGGCGGACAACGCTTAAAATAAATAAAGTGAGTGCACCTAAATAATATGCACCGTAAAAAGCAAAGTCGATTAACTGCGACTGAAACTGGTCGAGATGAAAATAATTTTTACAGAATGGAATAAAAACCCCGTTACCGGAAGCGATGAACCCCCAGAAAAAGAAAACGGTTACCAGGGTAGAAAGGGCACTGTAATTGGTTTTAATTGTTGGTTGCGTCATAATTTGCTGATTTACGGTTATGCCTGAAAGCTTATGCTATGCAAATAAGTGAATAATTTGGCATATCACCAAACGTATTGGGGGGTACTTATTGAAAAAATTACAATAAGTAGGTAAAACCGGCTGCAGAACCTGTAAATGCTTACTCTTTAGTCCATCGTGTTTCCTCAGAAAGAAACTCCGGTTTGATCATAGAGGTGCGAATTTGATTTTGGAATGCTTCAGTGGAAGTAACGGCATCAACACCGCCATCAAGTAAACTGATATCATATGTAAGCAAATCTTTTCCGTCAAATTTGTATGCGTAATGAAAATAATCGGAGGTGTCGCTTGCATAATTTTGGAGGTATACAAATTCTTGTCCTTCAATTTTTGTGCACCAGGCTTTGAATTCATCAGTCTCTTCCATATACATGCCGCCACGTTCCAAAACGGTAACTTTTAAGGTATTGTCATTTAGTTTAACAATTTCCATTTTCATTACTTCCATATCGGCATTTGACTGGCTCCAGCGACCAATAAGGTTTTTATCAATTTTTTCAGTGCCGGGACTGGCGATAGGGTAGTTGATACCAACGGGACAGCCTGTTAAAACCAGACATAAAGGGATAAAGAGGAGTAGTGAATGAAATTTGCGCATGTTTTTTATTTGGAGATTAAAGTTACAAGGTCTTATTTGTATAACAAAATGGATTTTAAATTATATAACGATTTGATAGATAAACGTTTAAATAATTAAATTAATTGGATATGAGGTGAGATTAATTGTTGTTTACATAGCGGTTACATTTTAAATTTTAATTAAATGAAAATGTTAATTTGTAAATGTATTTTGAATTCTGTTAATGAAACGTAAATCATTAGGTGGGTTAAGCAGGCATGTCTACTTTCGTTCGACATACTAAAAGAAAAACCACTATGATTAAAATTTCAACAGAGCCGATTGGCAGTGTACCACGTTCACAAAAATTATTGGATGCCATGCAAAAAAATGCGGCCGGTGAATTATCCGATACTGATTTTAATAACATTTTAATAGATGAAACAAAGTTGGTAATTCATAAATTTCATGATACCGGTTCAACTATTATTACTGATGGAGAACAATGTAAACCAAGTTTTGTGACTTACCCTTTACACGGATTAAAAAATTTATCGAATGATGGTGCTGTTATTCCGTTTGCAGACGGACATACAAGGCAATTACCTAAATTGGTGAGTGGTCCTTTTAAATATAATAATTATGCTGCACAATATCTCAACTTCGCAAAACAAATAACAAATTCACCATTAAAACAAGCAGTTATTTCTGCATCAGCTATCAGTTTAATTTATCCTGCTGAAGGTATTGCGGATTACCCGCGTGAACAATTTATTGCAGATTTAATCAACGAAGCAGAACGCGATATCAGAATGTGTCTGGAAGCCGGTGCAGCCAACGTACAGATTGACTTTACAGAAGCCAGGCTTGCATTAAAACTAGATCCTTCAGGAGGTGTACTAAATGCATTTATAGATTTAAATAATCAGGTGATTGACCGGTTTAGTGATGCAGATAAAAAAAGAATTGGTGTGCATAGTTGTCCGGGCGGAGATCATGATTCCACACATAGCGCAGATATTGATTACGCTGATTTATTACCGTCACTATTTAATTTACATGCAACTAATTTTTATCTTGAATTTGCTGCTGAGGAAGATAAAATTCATGTATTGGAATTAATCAGAAAAAATATTAAACCTAATCAGAAAGTTTTTATTGGTGTTACCAATGTAATCAGTCCGAAAATTGAAACACCGGAGGAAGTGCGCGACACGATTTTATTAGCTGCTGAATTTATTCCTGTAGAACAATTAGGCACTACTGATGATTGTGGATTTTCACCATTTGCGGATGACAGGTCTACAGCTCAGGATATTGCCTTTGCAAAAATTGCTGCAAGAATTGAAGGCACTAAAATGGCTGAAGCAATTATGAATTTACCACATGCATCAAATTAATTTATTAACTAAACATAAATATATGGCATACATTACATTACCGGAGGGAATTCCGGGTATTATCGGACCAATGATATTTCGTCCGGAAACTGCAAAACCAATGAATCAACTGGTTGAGGTATTATTACGCGGACCATCTTCTTTAAGTAGTGGTGAACGTGAAATGATTGCAGCATTTACCTCTTACCGCAATAAAACAGTTTTTTGTTTTCGTTCACATGGTGCTGCTGCGGCGCATCATTTAGATGGAAATATAGGTTTAGTACATCAGGTCCTTGAAGATTTTGAATCGGCACCGGTATCATCAAAACTAAAAGCGCTGTTAAATATTGCAGGAAAAGTGCAGCAGGATGGTAAATTGGTAACACCACAAGATATAGAACGCGCAAAAAACGAAGGTGCAACTGAATTGGAAATTCACGATGCCGTTTTAATAGCCGCGTCATTTTGCATGTATAACCGATATGTAGATGGATTAAATACATTTCAGCCGGAAGCAATAGAGGCTTATTTCGAAACTGGAAAAATGTTAGCAGAACAGGGATATTTGAACAGTATACCCGAACCACAAATCGCAGAATAATAATTTCGATACATGCCGCTCAGGTATGAAAAGCCACCTTGGGGAAGGTGGCTTTTTTTATGTGTAAGTGTTTTTGATATCATTATTTTTATTGGTTTATTTGGTCCAATCAATTTATTGGATTAACCACATTCCTTCTAAAATCACAATTATTTCGTGAAAAAAGTCTATATTGGTAAGTATTTGATGAATACTTTTACTCAAACTTAACATATGAAAAACTTCCTCGTTTTCACCTTAATCCTATTGTTGACAAACAATTTAATAATAGCCCAAACGCCGGGTAATGTTGACCTTTCATTTGAATGTGGCTGGTATGCTGACAACACGGTAAACAAAATTGTAGTGCAAAGTGACGGTAAAATTATTTTGGCGGGTGAATTTCAAACGTTTAACAGTACTGTGGCGCATCAAATTGTGCGTCTGAACCCTGATTTAACTGTTGACCCAACATTTAATTCGGGTTCCGGATTTCCGGATTGTAATATTACTGACATGTTGGTTACTGCTGACAATAAAATTGTGATAAGCGGCGATTTTATGAGTTATGATGGACATGCCTGTAGTTTAATTGTAAGATTAAATGCAGATGGATCATATGACCCGACATTTAATACGACAGCTTTAGGATTATTTTACCCACCGGAAAATCTTACGTTGCAACCGGATGGTAAAATACTTTATTCAGGAAGTTATTTGGAAACACCGGCTTATTTGGAAGATATGATTGTGCGCATGAATACCGATGGTTCACGCGATTCATCATTTAGTATTAATCTGGGTATTTCACAAACCTCTGATATAAAAGATATGGCTTTACAGTCGGATGGTAAATTAATTATTGGAGGATTATTTTACGGGCCGCTTGGTGTTGATTCGATGTATAATGTAATGCGCTTAAAAACGAATGGCGCAAAAGACAATCCTTTTATTGCAGCAGTGGGATATGCCGCAGGTGCAATAAGCGGAAATTATATTTCAAAAATTGCTATCAAAAATGATGGTGCTATTTTACTGACAGGTAAATTCACCAATTTTAACGGAACTCCCGCTAATGGAATTGTTCAGTTAAATGCTGATGGAATTGTTGACGTTACATTCAATTCCGGAATCGGATTTCCGGTAGGTGCAACATTTAATACCCTAAGTATTACCCCTGAAAATACCATTTTAGTTTCAGGTGGATTTGGAAGTTATAATGGCTCGTTAACAACTAACACAATAATTCTGAATAGTAATGGGTCAATAAATAAAACCTATCTCGTGCCATTTTCATTACAATATCTTTCAACAGTTATTTATGATATCGCTTATCTTGCAGATGGCACTGCAGTAGCAGGTGGCCCATTTAAAACATTTAACGATAAATTACGTACACATTTTGTTCATCTGAATGCTGATAGATCGGTTGAAGATGTTGATTTCCCGCTTATGGGAATTTATGGAGGGCAGAATGTTATATATGATTTCGTAATTACCCCGGACCAAAAAATAATTATAGCTGGCTTTTTTGATTTTTATGATAAATACCCTGTTGATAATATTGTTCGCTTAAATGCAGATGGTACTATTGATACGACATTTCATGTATCGCTGGAGTCAGATGGCGTACAGAAATATATTTTAGATATTAACCAAACACCAGATGGTAAATTATATATTGCAGGAGAATTTACTAAGGTAAATGGATTGTTGAGAAAGCGTATTGCACGACTAAATGCTGATGGAACAGTAGATTTAAGTTTTGCTCCGGTTGGCGGACCAAATGATGATGTATATAAAATAGCCGTTTCAGCTGACGGAAAAATATTTATTGCCGGATTTTTCAGTTCGGTTGCTGGTGTAACGAGAAAAAAAATTGCCTTACTGAATGCTGATGGTTCATTGAATTTAGCCTTTGATCCCGGAAGCGGCCCCAACAATGATATTTTTCAAAAGGCAATATTTCAATCTGATAATAAAATTATTTTATCCGGAGCATTTACTAAATATAATGGTATTACAAAAAAATATTTAATGCGATTAAATTTAGATGGGACAATAGATCCAACTTTTAATATTACTGAGCCTCCTTCTGCTATTCCCACTGATCTTGTTTTGCTTGCGGATGATAAGTTGCTTATTTCCGGGATGGAATTTTACAATGGAACCAATATTCATAATATTGCCAGATTAAATGCCGACGGTACTATTGACCCAACGTTTGATTTTACAGATGGATTAAATGGTACTTGTTATGATATTGATTTGCTGGCTGACGGAGGTTACCTGATTGCCGGCGATTTTTCAAACATTGACGGAACTCCATGCTATCAGGTCGCTTTGTTGAATAGTGACGGAACATTTAATGATGATTTCATTGTTGAATTTCCATCACCGCCAAATTATGTAGGCGTGCCAATCGCGGTTGTAGCTGAAATGCAGGATGATGGCAATATATTAGTTTCAGGCAGTTTTAAATCTTTTAATGGAGTAACCAGAAATCAATTTGCAAGAATTTATGGTATTCCTTCAGTATGCAGTATGCCTGAAAATTTATTTGCCGATAACATCACACCAAATAAAGCAAAAATTCACTGGGATGTAGTGCCGGGTGCAGAAACTTATCAAATTTATTACCGCGTTGTTGGTGCACCGAGTTGGACGAAGGTGAAGGCTTTTACGAATTTAAAAAACCTGAATGGTTTAGTGCCTTCAACCAATTATGAATATAAAATAAGGGCCAACTGTGGTGAAGGATATACTGAATTTTCTCCAACAGCTACTTTTACTACTTTACCATTAAAAATGGGCAGTCAGGAAATACAAGTTGAAATATATCCAAATCCTACAGATGGTAAAATTTCTGTTGAATTAAGTGAAACTACTGAAACAATTATAACATTTTATGATATCACCGGACGTCAACTTGATGTGATTTCAGAGGGAAATTCAAATCAATATACAATTTTGAATTATCGCGGATTAGTAATTATTAAAATTGCCGGAAATGCCGGTGTAATTACGAAGCAGGTAATTGTTCAGTAACGGTATTGCTTTTTTAAAAATAATCTGATTCGAAAATTAATACTCGGAATTATTTTAATTTCCGGCAATAATATTTTCCAAGGTTTTGGTATTACCGTTTGAATTTATTTCTAATTCCTGCAAAACACTTTTCCAGGTTACGATATCACTTTGGTAAGTGTTAAAATGTACATTGTAATAAGATAATTCTTGTTGTATTGCTTCATCAGAAAGGGCACCATTTGCAACTTGAGTTTTAAAATCTGCAAAACGTTTTTCGTCAACAGCCAACAACTCCATGACCACTGCATATAATTGCTTCATATTATTCCTTTTTGTAACCAATTCGGTTAATGCAGCATTTGCAATATTCATCTGAATGGTTTTATCTGCAGGAACTTTTGTGGTAGACAGCAGATTAAGTGCTGCATTTTCCTGCTTTGCCATGTTATCCAGTTTTGTATAAATGGTATCTTTCCATGCAATTAATTCGGCTTTAGTTTGGTTTAATTTTTCTTCACTTTTTGCTACTGTGAATTTTTCTGGAGCCAATACAGATACTGCAGATTCATTTGAACATCCGAAAATTGTGAGCACAATAATTGATGTAAAGAGTATAGTTAGATTTTTCATGCTATTGAATTATAAGTTTTCAAAATTATAAACAATCATTTGGCTATCACACGATAACCTTAATATTAAGGTCTGAATTAAGGCATTTAGTTCAAAACTCGCCTAAAATGGACTTAATTCTAAGGTATTTACATTTTTTTTACAATTCGAAGCCTCTAAATAGTTGAAGAAAATAACTCAGTAGCCGGTTGATTTCGCCTTAACCTAACATCAAAGGCCATACATACATTTCGAACAAATGGTTTGCCTTTTGGTGTAACAATTAATTTATCCGGATAAATTTCAACCAATCCATCTGTTTCCATTTCATGTAATTGTGCTGTTATTTCATGCATAATCGGTAAATAATTATTTTCGCTCGACCAGCTGGTTTCGAAACGACACATCAGATTTAAAATGTGTTTTCGGAAATTAATATCTTCAGGTGTTAACAAATGGCCGCGGAAAATTGGCAGTGTATTTTCCTGAATTTTTTCAATATACGTTTCCAGCGATTTTTCATTTTGTCCGAATGCATACCAGCTATCACCTATTGCTGAAACACCCAGTCCAATCATTAATTGTGTTTTTGAACCGGTATAACCCATAAAGTTGCGATGTAATTTGCCTGTATTAAACGATTCAAAAAGCGAATCTTCAGGTATCGCAAAATGATCCATACCAATTTCCACATAACCTAATTCCAATAACTGTTTTTTACCGATTTCATACAATAGTCTTTTTTCTTCATCACGCGGTAAATCCGCTTCATTAAAACCTCTTTGTCCATTACCTTTTATCCAAGGCACATGCGCATAACTGTAAAATGCAAGTCGGTCGGGACGCAACCGGTTCGTTTTATTAATGGTGTTTAAAATATCATCTACCGACTGAAAAGGCAAACCAAAAATTAAATCGTGACCAATACTTTGGTATCCAATTTCGCGAGCCCACTTTGTAACGCGTTCAACATTTTCGAAAGGCTGAATGCGATGAATAGCCTGTTGCACTTTTTCATTGTAATCCTGCACACCAAAACTCACACGGTTAAATCCAAGTTCAAATAGTTTTTCCAGATGTAATTTTGTTGTGTTATTCGGATGTCCTTCAAAACTAAATTCATGTTGAGGGGCTATTGTTGCCCGCGAAAAAATACCGTTTATTAATTGCGCTAAATTTTCTACGCTAAAAAATGTAGGTGTTCCGCCTCCTAAATGTAATTCCTTAATAATTGGTTTTTCAGGAAATAAATTGCAGTATAATTCCCATTCTTTTAACACCGTTTCGATATAGGGTGTTTCAACCTGATGCTGTTTTGTAATACGTTTATTACAACCACAAAACGTACATAAACTTTCACAAAAAGGTAAATGTATGTATAGACTGATACCTTCAGTAGAATTTGAATTTTGAAATGAACGGATGAGTAAATGCTCCCATTCGGGATAGTTAAAATTTTCTCCATCCCAATAAGGAACAGTTGGGTAACTGGTATACCTTGGACCGGGAACGTTGTACTTTTGAATAAGGCCTGAAAACATGCCACAAAGGTAGGTCAACCTTTTTATAAGGGTTGAGATGTGGGTCATTGCAAAATTGGGATGAAATAGCTATAGAAATACTATTTCATCCCAATTTCATACAATTTTAACGTTTAATGCGCTACAGAAATAATAATTCCTTTGCTACGCTGATTGTTGATTTTTACAATACTGATATAATTACCGGTTTCAAAATTACTTACATCAAGAGTTACGATATTCATTCCTGCCACAAGTTCAGCAACTTCAATTTGTTGAATTAGCATGCCATTTAAAGCGTATATTTCAATCACAGCCTTACCGGAAATTGCACTATTTATTACAAGTTGAGTTGTTGTTGAAGCCGGATTAGGTGAAACGGTAGTTGAAATTTGTGTATCAACATCACCATCATCAAAATGAACAAATTCTTTTAATGGCAGGCCAACGGGTTGTTGCTGGGTAACACAATGTACCATACCACCATAAAAGTATAAGTTACGACTATCGATTCCGATCACTGTTTTATCAGGATATAAATCTGTTAAAATAGCCAGCGCATCATCATCATTTACATCATTAAATGTTGTTGCAAGCACTACGTTATTACCTACATAATAATTATTGTAAGAAGATTTAAATCCTACACTTGCACCCCATGTTGTTTTAACATTTTTATTGGTTAAGGGTAGATATACTTTATTATAAACAGCACCATATGCGTTTTCAGCGTTCATTAATGTAGTAATATCAGTAGAAGAAATTCCCCAGTAATTTAAATCTGTTGAATTCATGGTTACCAAAGTTGTGCTGTCTAAAAATTTTGCAAAGCCGTCAATATGTGTATCGGTAATATCAAATGCACCACCATATAAACCATCGAGCCATATAATATTTGATACACCAAGATATTGTTCTAAATAATTATTGATATCAGCTTCAGTAAGCGACGGATTTCTGCTGTCGCCTGAAATACTGCTGCGGGTTGCTAAAAAAGTTCCTGCACCATCAACTTCTACTGCTCCGCCTTCTAAAACCATGGCCGATAAATTCACTCTTGAAATTCCCGTTTTTTCGGAAATACGTTGGGGCACTTTATCATCTTTTGAGTAAGGTGTATCATTACCCCAGCCATTAAATTTCCAGTCTAAAATTACCAGTTCATTAGCTGCATTATAAACATACATCGGACCGTTATCTCTCGACCAAACATCATCCGTTTTAATGATATAAAAAAATACATTTCCTAAAGCAATTCCTGCTGTGTTTAATAAATCGATAATTCTGTTTTTTCGGTATTATTATAGGCCACAATAAATACCTTTTCAGAGCCAACGAGCGCTGCCGTCATATCAATAAATGTTTGATCCAGTCTGTTTCTATACGTCATTCCATAAGTATAGTGATGTGGCCATTGCAGCCAAGTGCCTTCGTGTTGTGAAGTTTCACCGGGAAGGGTGTAAGTAGGAGCTTGTCCATTAACCATTTGTGCTATTGTGAGGCACATCATTATCAATAATATCTTTTTCATACGCTTTTTTATTAAAGGTAGGTATGTGGTTTTTTAAATATGCTGCTTTTTCGGGAATGGTAATATTTTGGGTATGAATGGTAAATATCGGTTATTTTTTATTCATCAAATTGGTAAGTTCAGCTTTCAAACCACGGCTCACAGGCACCTTGTAAGATCCGGCAAATATGGTATAACCTTTAATGCCGCTGATTTTATCTAACTGCACTAAATACGATTTATGACATCTGAAAAACAAATTATTATTTACTGTTTTTTCTAATTGCGATAATGGCATAAGTGTTTCGAAAACACCGGAAACAGTATAAATGCGGACATATTTTTGAACAGCTTCGGCAAATACAATATCTCTCACAGGGATACGCTGTAAAATGCCGTTACTTTTAATTGCAATTGATGTTTGTTCTGTTGTATCGTTTTGTTTGTTTGTTAATGATTTATATTTGTTAAGTGCCTTCGAAAATCGTTCTGCTGTTACAGGTTTAACGATATAATCTACAACATCGAGGTCGAATCCTTCAACGGCGTACTCCGGATGGGCAGTTGTGATGATTATTTTAGGTAAAGTTTGCGATTTTTTCACCCATTCAATGCCGCTGATTTTAGGTAAATTGATATCTAAAAAAATCAAATCAATTTCATTTGTCTCGAGTAAAGTTTCTGCCTGTATTGTGTTTTTACATACACCGATTAACACAAAATCCGTTTGGGTAGAAAGATGTTTTTCTATTAACAAACGAGCCAAAGGTTCGTCATCAATTACAAGGCAACGAATTTTATGCTGTTCCATGTAATAATTTTATGTGAATGGAATACTTATGATTTTCATCTTGTATACTGATTTGATGCGCATTTGGATAGGCAATAGTCAACTGTTTTTTAATATTATCAAGGCCAATACCCGGATGACTGTTTTTGGGTTGATAGGAATTGCTGACAGTAAATAACATTTCCTGATTTGTTACGTTTAAAATTATCTTAATAAAAGCATTTTCATTTTCAAATATGTCACTATGTTTAAATGCATTTTCAACAATTGTGAGTAATAGCAGTGGTGGTACTTCGTGATCAAAAGTATCTGCATTTGTTGTAAAAACGATATTTGTACCACCATTTTGTAATCGCGCCTGTTGTAATAATAGATAATTTTGAATTACCTCAACTTCTTCGTTTAGCTTGACCTGATTGAGTTTTGGGCTATAAATGCTATAGCGCAACACAACAGATAAATTATCTACCAATGTGGCAGCCTTGGTGGGGTCGATTAAAATTAAACTGTAAATTCCGTTTAACGTATTAAATAAAAAGTGCGGACTCAACTGCGATTTTAATAATTCCAGTTCTGATTTTAATTTTTGATTTTCAAGCTCAATTGAACGCCGTTTTTCTTTTTCATATTTGGTTACATACCAATATAAAAACGATATCAGAATAAACAGCGCATGATTAATAAAAAAGGTTAGCAATGCACGACCGGTGTTTTCCGCCAATAACATATTGCCAAGGCCTGAAAACAGATAAACACAATAAATGCCCGTTAGTAATAGGAAAATTGTAGTTACATAAACCTTCCATTTACCGTTGGCCGCAAATCGAGGAATTAATACCCCCAGATTAATGTACGCTTCAGTCATGTAACAGGCCAATTCGAACAAGGAAAGTAAAATTGCTGTTTGCAAGCTGTAAATGTCCAACAGGTAATCCATTTCATACATAAAAATGAATATCCAGAAGGCTACATGTATTAAAAATCGTTTTATTTGCTGATTAGCTGCTATCATTATCCCTGCATAGATAATGGTTTTTTATGTGGTGTGCAAGATGATGAACCACGGACTAAAAATCAGGAAGCGCTGTGTTAGCTAGATTAAACCTGAATTACAGCTTGTTTTTAAGTAATGATTTATGAATATAATTATCGCAACAAGGTAACCGTTCCCGATTGTTGCATATCCATTGTATCAATAGTTGCATGTGCCACATAAATGTAAGCTCCTAATTCCTGGGGTATATTTTTAAAATTGCCATCCCACCCAATATTAGCATCCGTGCTTGTAAAAATTAATTCTCCCCAGCGTGAATAAATTTGTAATGTATAAGTTTCGATATTACAATTATTATTGGTTACGGCATTAAACACTTCATTGTAGCCATCCCCATTTGGAGAAAATGCATTTGGGAATTGTATAAAACAACCTGTTGGGTCAGTATTATCAATCGTATCAATTTCGCAATCTATAAAATCAACAACAATAGTATCTGATTGTAATATACCACAATCATCAACTCCACTCACATAATATACCATCTGCCGAAACTTCAATATCTGCAACGGTTGAGCCGTTGCTCCATTCAATATCCGAAATTGGTGCAGTTACAATTAAATTAATGGAAGTAAAAACTTCATTACATACTATTGAATCAGCAGGTAATAAATCAAATAATTCACCACTATTAATTATAATCTCTGTAGTAGCTGTATCAGTGAAACAACCTATTGTAAAAATAAGAGTAACTAAATATGTTCCGGTGTCTGAGTATATATACGTTGCATTAAATAAATTAGAATTATCATCAATAGTTGCAGGATCACCAAAATTCCATGTAACAGCATCATAAACAGCGTCAGTGGTGAAATTAAATTGTGCAGCTCCACCCGCACATGCAGCAAATAATTCAAATTCCGGCTGATAAGATATTTCATTGTTTTGCACAAAAGCGGGAAGGCCGGCGTATACCGTTTCTCCGGATAAATTAAAGCCATTGTCTACATAATTGCAGGCAATACCGGCTTCATCCGGCGCATTAATTACACCTACTTTATTTTTATATTGCGTTGCGGCATATATTTTATTATCGGGTGCAATTTGTAATGCACCTACATTTGCCGTAGCTGAAGTTGTTCCAATAACTGTTGCGCTGGCTTCTATCAATGCAGCATCACCACTGGTAATATCCATTTGATAAATATTATCATCGAACCAACTTGAGGTATAAATAAAATTGTTGTTGGGAGAAAATTCTACACCATAAACTGTATTTCCGGGACCTAAGCCGGTAGCTGAATGTGGCGTTGTTATAACAATATCATTACTCACAATTCCGGTGGCATTATCAAAATCATATAATTCAATTCGGTTGCCACTTATTTCAACCGCAACTGCCAATTTATTATTGTCGCGATTCATTTTCATACAGCCAACACTTTGAAAAAAATCAGGACCATGCACAGGACCGATGGCTGTATTTACAGGAGTTGGATCAACACCTGCGGCAGTAACTAGAAATACACGAAATTCATTATCATTCCAACCATGCGTTAATACCCATACATCTTTTCCATTTGCATGTAATGCCGTGGTAACTTTTTCAGGTGTTTGTCCCGTTAAAAACACATTTTTTTCTGCATTTACAACAGCACCTAATCCACCATCAAGACACATATCTACGAGCGTATAATGTAATCCCGTTAACGGGTAATAACATTCGGTAGTAAAAATGTAATATTTATTTGGATCACCCGGTTTTGGAACAATAACAGCAGAATTACTGCTTGAGTTGTCTCCAACTAGATCAGTTCCGGAAGGCATAACATTGTTTTCCCGGTTAAACACGCTCACGCCATCTGTATAAAACAACAGGTTACCAAATTTATCAGAAACAGTGGCGCAACCTTCAAAATTGCTCATCGCACTGGTAGTAATGGCAACAGGGGAGGGGCCGTTAAAATTTATTCCGGCAGTGGCGAAATACCAATTATTATTTTGATTCTGACCATATAATTTACCGTGTGGTAACAAACATCCAACATATATAAAAATAATTAATATGGTATATTTCATGCGTATTTCAGTTCAAGCTTAAAAATTAATTTTGTTGTATTTTTACTTAAACAAAAAGGTTGGTTAAAAGTTTACTCAAATGGCATTAAAAGATACTTTTACCAAATATCTGATACCCTGTTTTAAGCAGTTTTAACCTATCGGCATAAATAGGGAGTTCGCTAAAAATGTTATATTTATATTCAAAATACACTAAGTTGAAGAAAATTACCACAACGTTGCTGATTTCATTAATTACATTTGGAACGGCATATAATCAAATAGCTGCACCATCATGGTATAAAGCAATGTGTGGGTATGATCAGGGTAATTCCCATGTATATGCTGATGACGAACTTAATATTTATTTTTCTGCAGTTTTTTTTGATACTTTAAATTTTGATTATACGAATAGATACAACACTGGTGTCTACAGGTGGTCTAATGATAACAAAAATGGATCCGGAAGGAAATTTGCAATGGATGAATACGATTAGTGTACATGATAGTTCTATAACACCGGCAGGTAATTTAATGGCTCCACGTGTTCAGGTTAACAACGGTTTGGTATATGTTATTGCGGAAGCATTTGATACACTCACCCTTAAACCAGGTGATACTAGTTTTCTTATACCCGCAAGTTTAAGCATGGCTACTTCTTTTATCGCTGCATATAACACGGAAGGGTCACCGATGTGGGTGAAAAACCTTCGATCAACAGATGCGGTTATTATACATGATTTTGAGGTTGATAATGCAGGCAATCTTTTCATTGTAGGTAATATGGGCGGCATTACTGATTTTGATCCTTCTGCTGCTGAATATTTTATGTCAACCCTGGGCCCCACAGATGATTTTATCGCTAAATATGATTTTGCAGGAAACTTAATTTGGGTGCATGCAATTAAAGCAACAGGGTTGCCCTGTCCTATTTTTTTGGAAACTGATCCGGATGGCAATGTGGTTATCAGCATGGCAATGATAAATAATGTAAGTGCAGATTTTGATCTCAGTGAAGCTGACCTTATTTTCGATTCAAATGAAGCAGGTGCTATGGTTATTGCAAAATATACCACAGATGCAGATTTAGTATGGGCTTTTAAAATTAGTGTTGATACGGGTTATGGTGGAGTAAATTTAACTGATATGTCGATTGATGATGATGGAAATATAATTTGTGTTGGTCGTGCAGGTGGAGATAATCCGATTGATTATGACCCTTCTGCAGATGTATATGCTATTTCAGGAGAAGACGGAACTGAGGGTGGTATGATTGCAAAATATAATGGTGATGGCAATTTTCAGTGGGCTTATCAATGGGATGTAACAGGCCAATTACAGTGCACTGCAGTTGCAACAGATAATGAAGGCAACGCATTTGTTTTAGGAGAGTTGATTGGCACAGTAGATCTTGATCCATCGGCTGCAGAATTTATGATAACAACAGAAGCGTATGCAGCTACTCCATATGATTATGATGGTTTTATCATGCAATTTGATGCTGTTGGTAATTTCGTGGATGCAGGACAGTTTTATGATGGCGGTAATGGATGGTATAGCAATGATATATTTATTGATGATGCGGATAATTTATTAATCACAAATTATTTTTCCGATTCAATAGATATTGATCCTACAACTGACACAGAAATTATTTACAGCTTTGTTCCATTTCTGCCAGACGATTATGAAGTAGAAGGATATTTGGCTAAATATGGCAATGCAACAACCTTTGTAGAATCTTTACAAAATGATTCGGAAATAATGTTGTATCCTAATCCGGTTCAAAATACATTACACATAGACTGCCCACAAAAAATTGAAAGTGTTGCTGTATTTGATATAACAGGAAAATGTATTTATATAAATGAGCAATTTAATCAGTCCGGTATTGATATGACTTCGGCTCCTTCCGGAATTTATTTTATCCGAATTCATAGCCAAAATTTAATTAATTCAGGCACATTTATCAAAATATAATAACTTTGTGCACTTCTGCTCAATAATTCATACATTCAACATGCAAAAATTTCTTATCGGCTTATTATTTATTGTTAGCTCAAATATTGCACTCGCACAACCCAATGCATCATTTAAATTAAGTTTGCAATATGCACAAACCACAAGGCCTGAGTTAACAAATTATTTTCAGGTAATGTCGGACAGTTTGCATATAAATGATGTACTCGATATTAATTCAGGTGGCGGATTTGCCGTTGGAATGGTGTTTGGCGGCGATCATACAGAATTTGATGCCGGAGGAGGGTATATCAGGTCTGCAGATGAAATTGGTTCAGATACGGCTAATTTGTTGTTTTACATAAACAACGACATCACCTATTATTTTGGTGCTAATTATTTACCGGTAAACTTTTTCCTTATTGGTGGAAGTTTTGTAATTAATTCTGCAACGGGAAAAAGTAATGTTTCAGGAGATGGAAATGGTGAACAATACCTTGAATCATTACCTTCTACCGATTTTAATATTTTTAGGGGATATAGTGTTGCCCTAAAAGCACAATCCGGCTTTTATGTAAATATTAATGAAGATGATGGCAACCGCTTGCGTTTAACCGGATATTATATTTACGGATTAACTGACTATAATTTTTATACAATTTCTGAAAAAAGACTTGCCAATTATCTGGGTGAGCAAAAAACAAATTATACCACTTTTGGGATAGAGCTGGCAATATTATTTGGAATGTGAGCGTAGTTAATATTTAATAATTTGCCCGGAGGTTTTTTAGCGAAAAGTTTTGTCAAGATTTGTATAAAACGGCTATTTTTGCCTCTGTTGATTCACACCCATGGATTTTTACACACTATTAGAAGTTGAGCGAGATGCTACTCCGGAAGAAATTAAATCCGCGTATCGCAGGTTAGCCAAGCAATACCATCCCGATTTAAATCCCGGCGATAAAAATGCTGAGGAAAAATTTAAATTTCTCGCAAAAGCGTATGAGGTGCTCTCCAGTCCAAATAAAAGAGCTATTTACGATCATGTGCTTGCACAACACGAGCAACACAAAAACGACCAACCAGATCCAAGCGCATATTACCATGAAGTCTACGATGACCCGCGTCCAAATGCCCGACCCGAGCCACCCTTAGGCCGAAATTCATCCAATGAAAATAAATTTATTCGCATTTTATTATGGTCGTTATTAATAGTATTCAATTTCATTATTTGTAAAGACCGTAACACACAACAACCGGCACAAATGAATAAACATTTTATAGATAGTTTATTTCAATTTTATGAGGTAACGGATAGTGTAGGGTTGAAGTTGGATACGACTATTAATTTACCTCAAGAATAAAATTATTTTTTGGGCGTTTCCCCTATAGTGATTAATAATTTGCCCCCGCAAATTATTAATCTACTATAGGGGCCGGGCTTTTCGTTCCAAGTCCTCGTCGCTTCCACTGCGTTACAGCTCCTGTGGGCTTTCCACTTCAATCCCTAACGCGATTCGGAGTTCGAAATTTCAATTTGGTTTATTAACAAAATTAAAAATGCATAATTGATGTCAAGTTCATTTGACGAAGCGATGCTAATTTAATTGGAAATTAATTAATTTAATTTATTTCACGATTTAATAAATTTAAGCGATTTAATTGCATTACCACTATAAATTGCAATTTGATAAACGCCAGCAGGAAGTTGATCAACAGGAATACTTAAAATATTATCCGGTGAATTCGATTTTACTGTTTTACTGAGCAACTGTTTTCCCATAATATCAAAAACAATAAATGTGAAATCTGAATTTAAATTATTATTCCATGTTAAATTAATAATAGCATTTGCCGGATTTGGATAAATTTCAAATCCAGATGCATGATTTGATAATTCATTAATTGGAATTACACAATCTGTAGTAAAAGTTACTACATTAGAAGGTGTAAGTTCATCGTTGCATTCGGTAACCATATATGCTTCGTATGCAGTACATGGTTCAAGGTCATGTAAAATGAGCGGACTGACAAGCGCATCAGCGGTATCTGTTTCTCCAGAAACTAGGTTGGTATAAATGATTTTATAAACATGAGCAAGTTCAGCGGTCCATGATATTTTTGCAGTTGTTGTAGTAATTGCCGTAGCTGAAATTGTTGTGTCAGGTAAACACTCCACGATATAATCATTGTTGAGTGTTGCAAGGTATGCTTCTTCCATTGCTGCAGGAGCAAACACATAGGCGAAAATAAATTCAACAGAATCGCCGGGCGCAAGTTCAGGTCTATAAAATGACATTTGCATTGAAATATCTC
This sequence comes from Bacteroidota bacterium, assembly GCA_016706255.1. NCBI lineage: Bacteria > Pseudomonadati > Bacteroidota > Bacteroidota bacterium. Next base: position 894,644 of record JADJJZ010000003.1, read on the forward strand.
CTCCCTCCGATCCGACGATTGAAAACCCACCGGTACCCCAAAATGGATCATCCAAATCACTATCAGTCAATTGAAAATTTCCATAAGATCCGCGAGCAAGAGGGTCGCCGGCTACCATACCCAGAAATAGACCATAAGTAAAACTTTTAGCATAAGAATAATTAGAATCAACATTAACTCCATTTTCGGTGGCATAATCACCTGTCCACATTTGTTCATTGTCAGGATCAATTAATCGCACATAATAAATATTTTCTAATGTATCAGGCGAAATATTTATTAGTTTCAATTTTGTCAGGAAAAATAATTTATTAGCATACGCTGTTGTTGTTTGTTTTATAATAACATCGGTAGTATCTGCAATCCATTCAACAGTAATGCTGTCATCGTTTGCCGAATAACTAAAAATACTGCCCGGCATATCAGCAAAACCAGATGCGCCATTATATAAATTATCCCCATTCCAACTTAACCCCCATTGTTCAACAGGAGTCCCCGGGGCCACAAAATCACCGCTATAAGCCGGGCTACCCATATCCCAGCCATTCATGTCGTAATCCGCAATAATGCCATAAGCCGGATTGGGATTATCCAGTAAAATATAGCCTTCCGGAACTGTGTCGGTAATATATGCGCCATTTTCATTAATAGCTACCTCAACCAAATTAGTTTTGATAAATGCATTATCATCAACCATCTGTGAAGAAGCTTGATAGGTAATCAAGCTTAAGGAAATTAAGGATAAAAGTGTTTTCATAACCTATTGTTTCTCCAAAAATAATTGTTTTTTAATTTTCTTTTGCCAGCCGCAGACTTAAAATAAATTTCACGTTTTCGTGCAGCTTCAAATCCTTCACATTGTTAAGTATAAAAAATCGACCAAGGTTTAAATGCTTTAGTATATCGATTTTTTCCGGAATTATGTTCTTTTAACCTTCGTTCCGGATCAGTAGAAATTCCGACATAAATTTCATCATTGATTTTGTTTTTAAGTGCATAAACAGTCACTACCATATTTTTTGTTTTAAGGGTAAAAAAAAAGACCAATAAGCAAAATGCTGATTGGTCTTTTTAATAAATGGTTGTAGCCGTAGTGCTGACGTGTCAGGGAACCAGAATGAAAATCAACCAATTTTAATATCAACTCAAAAAAGACCAATAAGCAAAATGCTGATTGGTCTTTTTAATAAATGGTTGTAGCCCGTAGGGGACTTATCAAATATTAATGTCGTTTTCCTTGTTCTTACATAAACTACTGTAAATCAGTAAAATATGATTTTATTTTAGGTTTAGAATTGCATGTCTGACATCGTTTAACCTACCTTTGCTCGACAAATGCTCGACAAAATGAAAAGTATAAAAACAATTATCCGCAACAAAACCACAAAAGTAGACGGCACAGCTCCGATCTACTTTCAGTATTCTTATGACCGTGAAAAAAGAACATTATTAAAGACAGGAAAATACATAGAACCTGCTTTTTGGAGTGAAGACAAACAAAAGGTAAAACCCTCTCATCCTGCCGAAGAACAAATAAATGATTTTTTGAAATCTCAGAAATTAAAACTGGAAAAAATTATAGATGATGCTCTGATGCTAAAGCAAGATCCTACCATAAACTTTGTAATTGAAAAGTATAAAACAGATGTATTATTAAATGCTCCTAAAGTGAATGGCTTTTACGATATACTTGACCAATATGTTGAAACAGCTAAATCAAGAATATCAAAAGGTATAATTTCGGACTATGGAACTTTAAAACAATACTTACAGGATTTTGAAGAGTTTAACAAAACTACAGTGTCTTTTGCAACAATTACAAAGCCTTCAACCTATGATGATTTCCTGACCTACCTGAAAACAGAAGTAAAAAATCAAAGAGGCGGCAAAGGCCTGAAAATTAATTCCGTTGGCAAACACGCAAAAAACCTGAAAGCATTCTTGAATAATTGTATACGCCGCGAAATTATTCCGCATACCGACCTCCGATTTATGAAAAAACTCAGTGAAAAAGCTTTTTCCGTTTATCTGAATGAAGCAGAACTGGAACGTTTACATAAATTTGACCTCAGCAAAAAACCGGAAAAAGAAATTATCCGTGACCTCTTCCTGATTGGTGCAGAAACCGGATTGCGTTTTTCCGATTACTCACGGCTATCTAAAAACCACCTAAAAGAGAATTTTATCCGCATCAGCACCATCAAAACGCAGGACATGGTAGTTATTCCTATCTCAGCCCGTTTAAAGTCCGTATTGAGCAAATATGAAGATCATTCTGTATTCCAGATAACCAACCAATACTTTAACCGGGAACTAAAAGAAATACTCAAACTGGCCGACTTTACCGAAAAAGTAGTAATCCCCACAAAAAAAGGAACCAAGACCATTGAGAAGACTTTCGAAAAATGGGAATTAGTATCTTCGCATACTTGCAGGCGGTCATTTTGCACCAATCAATTTTTGAAGGGAGTGCCTTCATTGTTGATACGCAAGATCAGCGGACATAAGACAGAAAAGGCTTTTTTGGAATATATAAAGGTGGATGAGGAGTTGGCGGCGAAAGAGATGATGAAGTATTGGAATATGTGACGCGGACTTTAATAGACAAATCCATTTAAACGGAATTAAATGCTCTATCACATGGGGGCAATTTGTTAAATGGTGTAGTTAAAACCATAAATATAAAAAAATGAAGAATCCTACACTAATTAGAAAGAATAAAAAAGGAAATATTACCTTAAAGAATATTTTATGGGTTGATGGTAGTAATTTTCTCTAGTTTGAGTATGGGATTCAAAAAGGAGAAATAACAGAATTATCACCTGCATTATACCGGACAATGTATAAAAGACGAAAGATTTGCGGGTAGCAGACGGATAAGGAGTGTTAGAATATATAAAAAGGAATGCCGAGTTGCTGAAAAGGGGATGATGCGATATTGAAATTATGAAAACTACTTAATTTATCCTAGCTAATAATTTTATAGCTTTTGCATACTTCCTTTAATTTGATTCCAATTCATCATAATTTCTCCATTTTGCTCAGATTTATAATCAAAAATATGAGTTTTGAGCAATTTGGTAGAATTTTTATTTGTTTTTTCACCTATTTTATAATATTTTTGCTAACCTGACTTGAATTTCAAAAGAAGAGGAATTAAATTAATAACCAATTACATGCTATGAAAACAATCAATATACTATTATTATTGCTACTCTCAAACTGGAGTTTTTCGCAAATTACACTAGATTATTATTTGGAATGTATCCCTTGCGCACCAGCTGCTGGGGATGCGACATTAAGGTATTCAGATCAGAATACAGGTGCAATAATTGGGACATTTACTTCAACTGAATGTTACCTGGATATTAAGGGAATATTGCTACTTGAAGAAGGAGAAATTATCATTCCACTACAACCACCAATACTTTATTATGCAGAAGACTTTATTATCAGTGACCTGGTAAAATATGATGATAAAATGATTGCCTCAGGCAGTGTTGGTATACAATTTATTGACTCGTGGTCAAACCTTGATGGTTTATATGTGGAAGTCCAGAATATGGATATGGAGCTTGATGATATTCAGTTAGCAGTTGACACAACACATAACCTTCTTTATTTCGGAGGTGGACAAATTGAAAGTGTGAATGGTTTTGAAGAGAATGTTTTCTTTGGTTATTATGATGGTGATTCGGTTTATTTAGTAGATGTTCCGTTTTCTGAAGAATATGGAATGACCAGTATGGTTGTCCCTGAACCTGGGTTGGTATGGTTTGTTTCTTCTGGAGTAGGTGGGGGTATTTATGAATATAACTATTCTACTGATGAACTTATTGAAATCGATGATCCACTTAATATTATTATTCCTAATTACCTTAAATTCACTGAGAAAATGTCGGACGGATACATATATGCATATGGTTGGAATTTAGAAGATGGTATGACCTATATTGCAAGGTATCAGGATGGTGTTTGGAGTGAGCCTATAGCAACGTTTGGAGTCGATTTAATAGATGGTGGGAATGGAATTATCTATGCCAGCGGATGCTTGGACTATGACTGTCTAAATAATTTCGGGATATTTAATTATCCCGTGCTAATTCCGGCAGAACTTCAAAATGCTTCCCTAAGTGGATATATAGAAGGGTTGGTGCAAAATGATGAGTTATTTATTCTAGGGCCTTTACATGTGACAAGTGATTGCTCTTGGTTTGGAAAATTCTCCTTGGATAATCCGCTTACTATTTTTGAAGATTATTCGAATCCTATTTCCGTTTATCCAAATCCTGTAAAAAACGGATTTACTTTTGATCTTCCTCAGATTTTTACCGAAGAAAAAGTTTACGTGGAAGTCATAGATCAATTTGGAAAAAAAGTAACAGATTTAGTATATGTAGAAAATGATTTCATTAATATGGAAAAAGTTTCCAATGGAATTTACTGTTTAATAATCCAAACTTCTACAAAAGTATTTTATTCAAAATTTGTAAAAATTTAATATAGTGGTAAAAATGCAAGTAGGTAAGTGCCGATGAAAATTAACGTCGCTAAATATTTGTTGTATTTCAGTTAAAAGTTGGTGCAATTCGCGTAAAGAGGCTGAAAATCACCTGAGCGCCCTTAAATCGGCTGATGCGGCGCTTCGCAATTCGTCCCTATTAAAAAATATTCTTGTTTAAACTAAATTATTATGAGAAGATCACAGGTTGGAATGTACGTTTAAAGCGCAATGTTACTTTCAAATTTTTGCCTATTACGCTACTTGCAAACGGGCAATACTAGCCAGACGAGGAAATATTTGGCAATATTGGGATTTTTAATAAGGCTTCAGAGATTTCTTCATTAATTCCGGATGAAGAAATTATAAACCTTCCTTAGAATCAAATATTAATGATCCCAAATTTTATCAACTATTCTTTTCAATATATTCTATAGTTAACTAAAATTATATTTTGCAAAATCAAATTCAGTCAACTTCGGATCAATTATTTTTGTTTCATCATAATTGATGTTGTAAAGATGATATGCCATTACTTTAACCGGGAACTCAAAGAAATCCTAAAGCTGTCCGAATTTACAGAAAAAGTAGTGATACCTACAAAAAAAGGAACCAAGACCATTGAAAAGACTTTCGAAAAGTGGGAGTTGGTATCTTCTCATACTTGTAGAAGGTCTTTTTGCACAAATCAATTTCTTAGGGGAGTACCCTCATTATTGATGCGCAAGATTAGCGGGCATAAGACAGAGAAGGCGTTTTTGGAGTACATAAAGGTGGATGAGGAATTAGCGGCGAAGGAGGTGATGAAATATTCGGACTTAACGGCAAATAATTCAATTCGGGTAAAATAATAAGATCTTTGTTAACTTTAATTTAGTTATTCTCTATTTTATCGTGTCTAAATTGTTGTAAATCCCTTTTAATATTTGAATAACCCACACAATCATAATAAATTAGGAATATAAAATTCCAAATTTGAAAATTGCAATCAGGTATGTATACCACTAAAAAACGAGGTTTTCTAACAGTCAGGCTAGGAAGTGTAAAAATATGGATAGCAACCCCGGGAACAATCGGAAAAACAAGATCAAAAGAATTGAACGGTTGGGAGTTATGTTTTATATAAAATCTTATTTAATTTTACCGAAATTACAAAATACAAAAAATGGTAATAATTGAATTTAAGCGAGGAGATTTGTTGAAAAGTTTCGAAGATAACCTTAGTATCAAAGGAATTTCTTTGGATGCTGAATCTATTGAGCAATGTTTAATTCGAATTACCCAAATATTAGGAATGGAAGATGTTTCATTTATTATTAGACCTGAACCTTCAATCTATGATAAAGGAGTAATTCCTATTAGATTTACACGAAGGTCAAGATTTTCGGACAATGCCTTTTTCGAAGACCTAAAAAAGTTATCTGATTTTATTAATAATCAAGGCAATAGTTAGTTTTTATATCTCTAAGAAATAAGATTATTTATAAAATAAATAGGAAGATGGACTACTGGAACTATTACAATCGGCGGAGCCTTAAAACTTCGGTTGAAGGAGCTTAAAACATTATTTGACTACCTACCATTTTAGATTTCTGCTTCAAAGAAGACACCTCATTAGTATGCCACTATGGATATTTAAAATCCGGGCAAATCAAATCTGGTAGAATAAATTTAAGTCCAAGTATGGAAAAGGTAGGCAGCATTGATCTAACTGTGAAAATGGCGACTGATTTTCCTTACCTTGAATTTAATCACCATTCAAACGGAACTCCAATAAATTATCGAGTTAATTGCAGTATGACCGAAATATTCAGTTAATTAAGTTTCAAAAATTTCAAACTCTGGTAAAGGAATTGTACGTAATTCGCTTGCTCTAAAACCGGACCATTCCGTTTTCCAGATCAGCAATCAATATTATAACCGGGAACTCAATGAAATATTGAAACTGGCAGATTTTACCGAAAAGGTTGTGATCCCGACTAAAAAAGGAACCAAGACCATTGAAAAGACCTTCGAAAAGTAGGAGTTGGTTTCTTCGCATACCTGCAGGCGGTCGTTTTGCACAAACCAATTTTTAAAAGGTGTACCTTCGTTATTGATACGTAAGATTAGTGGACATAAGACGGAGAAAGCGTTTTTGGAGTATATAAAGGTGGATGAGGAGTTGGCGGCGAAGGAGATGATGAAGTATTGGCAGAATATATCTAATTGACAATTTTGAAATGATTGTAATCAAATAAAAATACAAGAAGTTAAATTATGTATTATATTTTTTATGAACAGGCGATGAAAAAATCAATGCCATGAAACTTTTTAAGATTATATTCTTTATCATATTTATACTTATGCTAGGCTCCCAACTAAAAGTGAGGTATGATGAAAAAAGAAATCAGATAGAAGCTGCAAATGCCTACAAAGTTAATTTGAATGCGTGTATTTACTCTCCATTTACTAAATTAAATCCTCCTTATTTCCAAGGCACTGAAGGTTATATAAAGCCGAATAGGTCTGACAACGAAAGGGACCATATTTATCCTCGGAAAATTAAAACATATACCCAGATCGGTCCGAATAAATATCGTGCAACCAGTTTTACATTAAATGAAAGAATCCCTGTTAAAGTAATTGATGAAAATATCACAACAAACTATCTTGGGCATTATGGATATTTAACTGTTCAATGCCTTGATACACTTCAGGATAAATTATTTATAATTTCAGATAAGTCATTTTCCGCTATACGATATTGGGAATGCCCTTTTACTAAAGCTATCTTACAGGCGCCGACACTTGCTAAATTAAAACTAGGGGCGGAACCACCATTATATGAGGGTGAATGGGTGAACTTAAGTGAGAAAGCCGTTATAATTTGTGTCAGGGTTTATGGAACTAATGATAAATATGTTGAAGGATATATCTATGATCCACAGAGTAAAATTAATTACTCTCATTCAATTAATATAAATACAGATATTTTAATTCCATTAGAATATTAGATTGAAAATAATTAAACTTTGGTATTTTATTAATCGCCTAGAATAAGCAATATTTATTTGAGGTTGATTTAACAAACCAATTTCAAAAATGTTCGCCTTCGCTGTGAATTCGTAGGGTCATGGGACATTAAACGGTGGATACTAGTTGGGAAAAAAATTAAGTTTATTAATTTTAATCTTTTATATTAAAATCACTATATAAAATTTACGTCCATTACCACCGGGATTCTGCAATATGAAAACTACAGAATAAGTTGAATTTAATTTATTAATATAAAGTTTTTAAAGTTTCGATATAAATCTTCGTTTATATGATTTAGCCTTAATAATCTATCAAGAAGTTCCAGATAATGGGTATAAAACTCATATCCTGCATGTCCACTTTTTTTAATATCTCCCAATGTAAAGGTTCTCCCTACTAAATAAACTTTATGAATTAATTTATGCATTAAATCCCAATGCGAATAACCCTGAATATCATATCGTTTAACAACCCCTTCACTGTCCTTAATATCAATGCGCATATTAAAAGGCAGGCCATTGATTACCCAAAACTCTTCACTACTAAGTACTAAAACGGTATCCCTGATTGTAAATTGAATCCCATTTCCAATTACGTCAAGGAATTCATATTTGTAATATGAATATAAATTTCCCGCTTGCGATTGATTTGTTTGATGATGCACTCTTTTTAAAACACAGAATATGTCCTCAGGCAAAGTGTTTGGAATAAAATCTTTTAATTGCTCAACTCCGAGTTTCTTAGTTATTTTGTAGAATTCATCTTTCATTGTTTGTTTTTTAAATTTTAGTTATTAAATATAATGTTATACCAACCACCAATCATTAGCCAAATTTAACTCAACTTTTGTTCTTGTCACCGCAGTGTACCACCACCGAAATAATTCCGGCTGCCGCATTCCATACATACTCTTTTCAAGAAATAAAAATATATTATCCCATTCTCCTCCCTGAGATTTATGACACGTCACAGCATAACCATAAGTTGCGCGTAAACAATTTAGGAAATCATCTTTCATCATTTCTTCTCGATATCGATCACTATTTCCTTTAATACCCTTACTTTTCATTCTCCTATTGAAATCTACCATAATTGCTTTATTCTGTTCCTTTGTAAAATTATTGGTTCTATTATATAAAACATCCAAGGCAAGTAAAATTTCATAGTCGGTTTCTGATAAAACTGCTCTAACCCTTACACTTTGGAAATGTAAATTAGCCTGTATTCGAATTTCTCCAAGGGATGTGACAACTACGAAATCTCCATTAGTAAGCGGAACTTTATAGTTATTTTGGGTTACTAATAGGATATCATTAACCTGTAGTGGTAAATCCAATGACCCATATAAATCTCGCCGAAATGCCCTGTTTAGGTTTTGAACTGTTTTGTTACTTCGGGCAATTGCTAATGCACCATTGTATCCTACTTCATTATATTTTTTAAAATAGTTATTAAACAATTCTTTTGTAGAAATGTGTATTTTAATATCATGGAATTTAGAAACGGGTAATTTTGGAAACTTAGGTGGGTTATTTATTAAGTTCAGGTTTCTAATTTCCCATGCGAAAAAAACAAGATCACTATTTTTCGTTCGTTCAATTTGCTGAAGATTATAATGAATTACTATTCGATTTTGCTCTGTTACCCAATTTCGGTCTAAAGCAGGACTATAAATTTGTCCGACTGGAGGTAATTGAAAAGGATCGCCGATAAAAATGACTTTATTATTTTTAACTGCTAAAAAAAAATCAATTAAAAGATATCCTGAACCGAATTTAGCTAAGGAGTCGTCAGATAGAATGCTGGACAGCATTGATGCTTCATCAACTATGTATAGTTTTTTTTCTTCATCAGGTTCTCTTAAGGCGAATTGCATTGTCATTTGACCATACCTATCAATTGTTGCTTCCGGTGGAAGTTCTTCATCGGCGCCATCAACTCTAGTAAAGTGGTATAGCTCACTATGAACAGTTTTAGCTTCAAATCCAGTTTTGCCTCTTAAAACAGCAGCAGCTCTCCCAGTTGAAGCAAGCATACAGAAATTCATATTATTTTCCTCCAACCATTTACCTAAATACTGCATTAAAAATGTTTTCCCTGTGCCTGCGTAACCTGTCAGAATAAATGTGTTTGCAGCTGGATGATTTAAAAAGTACTTAATTAGCTTAAATGCCTCTTTTTGGTCATTATTTAATATTTCCTTTGAAGATGCCGACATTTAATTATTCAAAAGTTTATTTAAAATATTCCAATGTCTTTTAGTTTGTTTTTTAATATTATTGTGCCCTATAATTTTGGATGCCTTGAAAGCATAGGATAAAAAGTTCCCCCAATTATATGAATCACTTTTTACAAATTTTTTTTCCTTTGAATTCCAAAGATATTTTCTAGTTCTTTTTGCTCCTTTGTACGAGAATCTTTTGTATAATCTTCTTTTAAAAATGATTCCTTTATTCTTACTAAAAATACTTTTTGAATAATATTTAGCCTTTCTAACGGAGCGTTTCATTTTACGGTAATAACCAGATAGACTTGCTGACTTTAATAAAACATTTTCACCATTAAATTCAAACCCGAGGTAAATAAAATTTTTATTCCAATTTACAACTGTATTAAACTCCTGCCCACAAATTAATTTTCCATTTTCCCTCTTAAATTGAAATATTTGAGTTTTAGTTGGTTGAATTTCCAATTTGTATTTTTCAATTTCTTTATATACGAGTTTCAATAATTCCTCTTTTATATTTAAAGGACAAACAACAACAATATCATCAGAATATCTTTTATAAATACTATTGTGGGTCGTAATAAAATCATTGATTGTCTTATCAAAGTGTAGTAGATACATATTTGCCAAAACGGAACTAATTGGTGAGCCTTGTGGAATGCCAAAGTCACGGTAAATTACAGTGCCATTCTTTAATTTTTTGGTTTTAGAAGGTTGAAGGAGCTTACCCTTCAATTTAAAAAAATCTTCTTTAGTGCAAAAGGCAATTGCATTCTGATTTCTTAAAAAGCGCATCCTGTCAACTTTCTTTTGTTTAATCTCAAGGGGAACGCCAAATTTATTTACTTTTCGAACGTAGATTTTATTCTTAAATTCATCAAAAATATCAACAATATCTACATGGCTGAATCTTGTAATATTTTTGAATACGTTAAAATGATCTGGACTTAATCGTGATACGCCTAATACCTCTGCCCAAATTTCTCTTAAAAGCTTATGGTTTAAGTTGTCAAAGAAACTGGAAATATCAAATGCGATTACTGCAAATTCATCTTTTGGATAACTCCGAATAAATTTGAAGACATCATTAGCGAAATCGATATTGCATTTATTAGAGCTATTTTTATTTTTAGGATTTACAGGAATTGAACGATATGCATTCACGACCGGATCTAAATTATAGCCATTGCTTTTGATTTTGATTTCATAGTGGTCAGAAAGTAACTTCGCATAATAACTAAAAATCAGCGAATCCAAATGGTTTGCGTAAAAAAGTTCTCGTGTTTTATGAGAGGATATTCTTTGCAATTTATTTTCTTTTTTGTTATTTTCATTAATTTTTCCATCGTGTGGTAAATATTCCTTCCTGAATTTTTTAACTGTAGAGGTTTTGTGGATGAAGGGTAAAAAAGCATGTTTTGCAATTATTTCTGGACTTGTGACATATTTTTCAATCCAGATATGTCGTTCACTATAATTTAATGGCAATCCAATGTGTGGATACCGCTTAATTTTAAACCAATCTTTATTTTTCTTAATAACCATACTGAAAAAAATAAAGTGAGCAGCGAAGACCCAATGCGAAGCTATTTGCTTTTAGAATTAGTTTCCCAATTCCCGAAATATGCATGCTGTTTCGGCACCGAAATGCCGCTCCGACTCAAGCTGGGTAACGAAATAATAATCGTATATTTACATCTAAATTCAATAATGAACCTAAAGAAACATATAATCATCAAGGTTGGCCTCGTAGCTGTTATGCTATTTGGCCAGCTGAATGCAGCTTTATCTGAAAATTGTCCAGAAATCGCTTGCATTTCAGAAATACCTTGTCCTCAACAGTTTTTCAAGTTGAGTGCAGAACTTTCGTTCATACCATAAAACGCATACTTCAGCCTCTTCGACTGCTCACAAAATTATTTTATAAACGTTAAATATAGCTTTGATTTTCAAAAATACAAGTATAATTAATAAGCTATTCAAAATTTAACTTCGGCAATCCCTCCACAATATCCACCGTCTGCACACTCACATTAATAACACTCAACAACAAATCTAATATATATCTTGGATTTCCAACCTCTTCTGCCCAATCATTGGGGTCGTTTTTGATACCGCTTTCTTTGTGGGTTGTGACTTGGTAACGCTCCATTATCCATTCTATTGCACTTTTGCCATTCACTATGTATTGATATGCCTTTTCCGGAATATCTTCAATAGTGATAAGACCATTATATGAAATTGTTTCTTTTTGGCCTTTTTTTGGAAAGCGCATTTTTGTTACTTTAAAGTTATTATATTCTGCCCCAATTAGGATAAGATCTTCATACGGAGGCACTTTTTCATAGTTGATGTGTAATTCTGCTAATTGTCTGCCTGCTTTGCTGAATTTCCAGAAATCTTTTACTTCTTCAACTAAAGGAATGCGAGGTAACATTTTTTTTAAATCATTAGCGAACTTTATTTTGTATTCAGGTGAATGTAAAAAACCATAGACATAATAAAAGATATCTTCTTTAATTACTGTTTTACTGTACAATTTTTGCGCTCGTTCCAATATTAGATCACTAATTCCATCTCTTCGGATGTATTCACTATCATCAAACTTATCAAATAAACTTGGATTTTGTTTCTGATGCACGTCATAGTAATAAAGTGGAAAGCATTGGCAACCTCCATCATACATATTTAAATCAGGTATACTATCTGAAATCAATGAGGCGAATCCTTTTCTTTCTCCCAATCCCGGAATTGTAATCACTCTATTATCCAATGTGTTGTTTGGAAAAAGTTTTGGAATTTTATACACCATATCATTAATTTCACGAGCAAAATAAACATTCTGTTTGAAAAAAGGTCGATATAGGCCTTTTCTTAAACTAGTGGAATTAAATTTGTGAATTTTATTCTTTTCAATGTCTTGCTTGAGACCTCTATTCCAAGTGATTTTAGTTGAATCAAAATCCAGAAAATCTTCTAGCTGTAAACTTTTATTTTTACTCAACTCATTAATGTAAGCAACACGTTGTTCATTGTAAAAAATGATTAGATTTTTAATATTTTTTTGCAGAATTATTAGGGATGAATTATAGCACCATGCATCGCGGGCAGTGGCGAGCCCTCGACTGTAAAATTGATTAAATATTGTAGGTTCTTTTGCATCATCTTTGTTACCCATCGAAATATAAGTATTAAAAATAGCATTTCGTTGACTGAGCCAATCACCATTTTGTTCCGGCGCTAATAACTTCCAATTTATATCAATATTCTTTATAGATTTATACTTCTTTATTTTATGAAGTTTTTCTTTGCGATTTAAATAATCGCCAATGTCAAAGTAATTTATTGTGGCAATTCCTGTGTGCTTTGGTTTTTTTATTAGAATTGTGATTGCAACTCCGGTTACAATGTCAAATATATTTTGGCCCTCTTGTTTCGCCGAATCTCCAGATCTACCTCTAATTGATCCCCGTAAATCTGCTACATAAATATTAGAAAATTCTTTTTGGATAACCTTTCTAAACCCATCAGTAGCATTGGTATCTAACCAACCTGAATTTGTAATAAAGGCAATTATACCACCCTGTTCTTTATCTAATCTATCAGTAGCCCAACGGAATGCTTTTATATACGAATTATATAAAGAGTTTTTGTTTGTAGCGACTGTTTCTGCAGCGTATGTTTTAGCAATCCGAGAATGGAGTTGCGTATAAACTTGATTTTGAGAATTGTCATTAGTGGATTTCTGACCAACAGAATATGGTGGGTTTCCAATAATTACTCTAAGTGGAGTTTTTTTCTGAGATGCCACTCTCTCCGAATTTTGTGGAAACATTTCACTAAATAATTTATCATCCCCTTCACTCTCCCCTAATTGAAAAGTATCCGTCAGACAAATTCCATCAAAGGACGTATATTCCTTTTCACCTAATGCATCGTGAAAAGCATTTTCAATATTTACAGCCGCAATGTAGTATGCCAATAAGACAATTTCATTAGCATGAATTTCTTTGTGGTATTTGCGGTATAAATCTTTCTTCTCAATTAATCCACTTTGGAATAATCTTGAAATAAATGTTCCTGTTCCTGTAAATGGATCAAGTATGTGAATATTTTCATCGGTAAGACTACGGTTAAATTCCTTTTTTAAAACATCATTTACTGAGTGGATAATAAAATCAACAACTTCTACTGGGGTATAAACAATACCTAATTTCTCCACCATTTTTGGCATTGCGGTTTTAAAATATTTTTCGTATAATTCCAATATTATCTTTTGTTTGCCTTCCGAATTGTCAATTCCTTCTACACGCTTGCGGACACTTGCGTAAAATTTTGAAAGGGATTCTGTGTCTTTATCCAATGCTTGGTCATCTAGTAGCTTTAGCATTTTTTCCATTGCAATGGAGATCGGGTTATTTTTTACAAAGGAATATTTTTCAAACAAGGCTTCAAAAACCTGAGCAGTTATGATATGCTGAGACAACATTTCAATAGCTTCATCTTGATTAATATTCGGGTTAATATTTTTCGAAGTCCGCCAAGAAAGCGATTAAATTCTTTATCATATTTTGGCGTTTCTTTAATTAATCTGTTAATACGTTCAACATGGCGTTGCGCAATTTCTGCAACACTTTTTAGCCCATTGCTCCCAATATAATCTGTCGCCAACTTTATTTACCATTCGGGCATAAACTACATTCTGCAATTGTTCGAATTGCAATGCCATTTGCTGACTTATATCTTTTGATGTTCCCGTAGCTAATTCTGGATCAAAAGGAACAGGCGTTCCGTCCTCAAATGTATATTCGGGACGACCAACCAAAATTTGTTCCGGTCGACTTTTGTTCAGTTCAATTTTATTTACAATTGCATTAAATCTGTCATCATGTGCACGCAGCGCATTTAAGACTGTCCAAACTACTTTATATCGTTCATTAGAATCAAGAGCTTTATCTGCTTCAACTGTTGATGGAACCACAACCGGAATAATGATATATCCATATTTTTTCCCCGGAGATTTGCGCATCACTCTTCCAACAGACTGAACCACATCAACCTGTGAATTGCGGGCTGATAAAAACATTACTGCATCCAAGGAAGGAACATCTACCCCTTCACTTAAACACCTTACATTGGTAAGCACACGGCATTCATTATTTTCAGTATCTTCTTTCAGCCAACCTAATAAATTATCGCGTTCCGGTGCAGACATTGTTCCATCAACATGTTTGGAAGCAACAGAAACCATTTGTTCCATCTTTTCAGTTGGTAATGAATTTATATATGCACTTGTAGCTAAATTGAAAGTTGAAGTAATTTTTCCTGAGATTTTAATACTCTGACAAAACGCCACAGCTCTTCGCATAGGATTAGGGTCAGTTGATTTTATAATTCCTTCATCACCTAAAATTTGTTTTGATAGTGCATTAATACATCCAATTAATTTTGAAGCATCATCGGAATTTATTTCGCTTTCTTTATCAGCTATCATTTTTTGCACTGCCGGAGGAACATCTTGATCACTTAATGTTAAGATCAATACTTTATAATCGGTCAGTAATCCACGTTCAACAGCTTCTCCAAATCCAATACGATAAATTTCTTCACCGTATAAATTCACATCATCCATAGAGCATAAAATTGCTTCTGCCTGTGCGGCTTTGCTTTTAACTTCATCGTTATATAAACGCGGAGTAGCGGTCATATACAAGCGTTTTTTCGCTTTTATAAAATTATTGTCATGTACTTTAACAAATGCAGATTCTTCTTCATCAGCAATGGTTACACCTGTTGTTCTGTGTGCTTCGTCACAAATAATTAAATCAAATTCGCCAAAATTATTTTGTGTTTTTATTAATTCTTTCTGAGCTTTCGAAATAACCTCAATTGATTGATATGTAGAAAAGACAACTGTCATTCCGGCATTTCCCTTTGTTTTGATCCTGTGAAATTGTTGCACGATATCTTTCATATTTGTGGAAGCAGGTAACGCTAGATCCACAATGCTAAATCCGTCAGAATCATCATTTTTTTTCCGACTTTGGCTAACTTCCGAGTCAGAACAAATACAAATAGCATTAATTGGCTCATCCGCTTCGTTACTCCATTCCCTTAATGTTTGTCCAAGCAAAGCAATAGATGGAACCAAAAAAAGTACTAATCCTTTTTTATTCGTTTCATTTTCTGCAATTTTCAGTGAAGCAATTGTTTTTCCGGTTCCACATGCCATAATTAATTTACCACGGTCATGTGTTAAAAAATATTCATGAGTAGCAGTTCTTACTTCATAAATATGTGGAAACACATCTTTTTTCTTAGATCGCGCAGATTCACCATGAATACCTTTCTCTAATTTTTCCCAATCAACCTTAGCTTCCTTTAAATCATTTAAATTTAATCTGGTAACAGGCGGAATTTGGTTTCTTATTGCTTCCTCTGCATTGGAACCCCATTTTTTGCCCGTAGTATCTATCCAAAGGCAATTAGTAAACCGGGTAGTTTTTAAATCCTCGTTTTTAAACTCCCGGCTTGAAGTGGCAAGAAACGAATCCACAGAGGGTTTATTTATAACGGCATCCTCAGCAAAACATTTACATTGAATTGCCCAAAAGTCCCCTTCCTGAGTAAGTGCAACCAGATCAATCCCTGTATCTTGTCCCCCAAAGTCGTTTTTTGCAAAAAAATCATTCCACATCCACACATTCTTAAACTTATACTGATATTTTGGCTCCGTTTGAAGGTAAGCCTGCATAAGCCGCTCGAACCGTGTGCCTTTATCGTGTTCGGAGAATGAATATTTGCGGTATTTGGTTAGGAGCTGAGTAAAGGTCATGGGATAAAAATAATATATTTATGGAAAATTTAAAATGAAATATACCTTAATTAGACCCTTGCAAATTATCAATTACTAAAATAGTATTAAGGATTGTTTGAGATAGCTAAAAATATTAATTGCCAGTATAAACAGGCAATCTGTCATAAACACCATTGTATCCATGGTCATAAAATGCATTTTCATGACCATTTATTTCTGAAATATTTATATCTACTGTGTTATTAATATTTGCATCTATTTCACCAGATACATTTATTGACCCATCAGAAACACTAACTGAGCCATCTACATCAACAGTATTTACAACTTTAACATTTTGATTTGTTGGAATGATTCCAGCATTTTGTAGGAAAATTGCCCATATTCCAATAGCAATTATTATTAAAATTGAATTTTTTGAAGTGTTTTTTGTGATATTTTCCATATAACGGCATTTTGGTTATAAATAAATGAAATAATTATTATAAAAGCTTAAGGATAGTCATTTTCATAGTTATAATATTAGCTTAAATATTAACTACCAATAAAACGAATTTTTCTAGTATTTATCTTACAATATTCTATTTGTATCAATATCATATCCTGCTGCTTTAAGTTCTTTTACAAGTTTAAATTTCCAATTTTCTTGATTGTCAATTTCAACATACAGAAGTCCATATAAGTCGCTTGGTAATTCTACACCTGTTATATATAGTGGACAAACTCTGTTTCTACCTAATTTGCCTATAAAATACCCCATCTCTAATATAACATTTTGTCGAGCTCGTATTATTAAATCCAAATCATTTTTATTTTTACCTAAATCGTCATCGGTAAGCAGTATAATAGCGAATCCAACCTTTGAATGCGCTTCAAATTTTTCTATAATTGTTTTCCCTTCATTTGCTTGTTCGTGAAGTATTATTGGATTTAGGCCAAGTTTTTCAAGTAGACGTGCAACATCAATTTTCACTTCGTTATTGTGTCCATGTACAATGAATATATCCTTAGAATTGTCTAAATTCAATAAATTGTTATTTTTTGTAGGGGAAACTTGATCAGGAATTTCGGACTTCATTAAATCAACTTTAGCGATTAATTGTTTTAGATTATTTAATTTAGCCTCAAGTTTTTCTTTTAATATAAATGGCTCAGTCTTATTCCTGTGTTCATAATAAAAATTTACCTTGTTATAAGAATTTTTGTATTCATTATTTTCATTATTAAATGATTGTTTTAAAAGTTCATAATTATAATCATCCCAATTTGAAAAATCTCGCTTACTTTGCTCAACTTGTTCTCTAGTATTGTTTTGTCTGGTTAATATTATTTCACCTAATTCTATCCTTTCTTGAACAGCGCTCTTAAATGAATCTTTCCCAACTATTAGTTGAGTTGGTGTTCTCTATCAAACCCTTGTGGCTGAACCTTTTTATAGTCATATGTGTATATAATATTGCCTCTATATATTCGTGTGGTAAAATAAGGTAAAATAAATTACATTTCAAATTTCAAAATTACCCTCAAATTTTCAAATTTAAGTCAAAAATAGTGAATCGAAGCCTAAAATTTTAGTTGTCATAGGTTTTTTTGACATAGGCAGCTCTTTAATTTATTAATTATCCACATTATAGTGCTTAATTTACAATATCTATAGTTTCCTTCAACTTTAGACAGGCTTTCAATTTTACGAAAATTCTTCCATATAGATAGACTTATGTTTTGTAGTTTTATTAAAGAGTACTTTTGGTAGTACAAGATCAAAAGTTAACTTTTTGGTTTGTCTACATAGTTTGCTTTTGCCATCATTATTTATTTTATTAAAAAAATATTTTCTAAATTGCATATTATTAAGAATATCCTGGGAAATTGCAACTCGCTATAATTCTATTATTATTTACTTTATCCTCCTTAAAAATTCTTGTCCCTGTGAAATCATTTATTCCTCTTTTAAAATTATCATAGGAGCTAATTTTTGGTATACTTATTGTCTTACCTTTTAGAGAATAAAAGGTCTGAGCCTCAAATTCCTCAAGCTTAATAGTTTTATCTGTAATGGGAGAATAGCAAAACCAAAAGTTATTCATGGCGATTACCAGGTCTGATAAAGTATCTGGAATACAAGTGTTATTTATTTTTTGTAAGGTTATGGGTTGATTCCTCCCCAAAGCAATTACTTGAAGGTTTGGATATATTTGATGTAACACCTCTCTATTATTGTAATACGTTATTGAATTGGGCTTTTTCTTAATTAATTTAATTAACTCTCCTACCCGAATTTTGGAATTTCCGACATAGGGAAAATCGACATCATTAAAAATTTAGTCATATAATTAGGTGATAATCGCGTAAATTTATGGGCGCTTGAATTTGGTTTATTTATATTTCCTATTTCATTATGTTCTTTAATTCTACTAAATATTCTTGATTTCCGTATGCCTACATAATATGGAATAAATTGCATTGAGCCTTTATTATATTGTGGCATAACATTTTTGTTATTTATTGGAGCTGCTAATCCAAAATTGTTATATGAATACATAAATCCCCATATATAAATACCTGGTAAGTTTGGGTTTGGAATATTACTAGAGTTATTTATAATTTCTCCTGTTTTTGGGTCTATATCATTAAAATGATATGGGCCATAAAAATCTATTGTTTTCATTGATTTTATTTAATTTAAACACTTCGTTCTGGGTGAAAGTAGAATCAAAGTAAATTGGTTAATTACTCAGGTGCGTTATTCTTAACAAAACTACCTTTTATTTTTAAATGACTAAGTTTTAAAAATTAATAAGGAACTGTTTCGATATTTTTTGGAGTTTGAGTGATTGTTGGCTTGGTTTTGCTATTTTGATTATTCAAGTAAGATAGGAGTAGGGCTATCCCAAATAGCACAAGGACTGCAAGTAAAAGACCAATTAAGGTTTGATTTCTATTGGAAGTTCTTGCGGATGATAAATCGTTAGAGGTTAAATTAGTAAGGTCTATCGGACTAAAAGATTCCATCATATTTCGTAATTTTTAAAGTGTCATTTAAAATTGAAAACCCATACTCAAAGCAGAAAATGTAGTTTTTACTATCCTCAGACTTAAGTTGATGGGTTAGGTAGGTAAAATTGTATCTTTTGGCTTGCAAGTCAGTTTTTGAAATTTCGGTGGTTCCGGTCTCAAAAATGGCTTTAAGGATTTCGCGGTTTCGCATTAATATTTTCAAAATGCTTTTGATATCTTCCCTGTTATTTCGTGCATTGGAGTTGTTGAAATCAAACCTGCATTTTACAGAGCAGAAATATTGATTCAAACGACCGTAAAATTCAAGACTGCATTCCCTGCATTTTTTAATCCTTGTTTTTTCTTCCATTGGATAAAAATATAATAATTTTTTCTGTATACAGTGTATATATGAGTTTATTTATATTTATTTACTAAATCTTACTTTGGTTAACGAGTGAAGTAGTAATTAAAACAAGTAAATTCGTATTAATTCAAATTTGCCGTGTACAATCGTTTGGCGAAAACATGTTAACACGTATTTATATTTAATTGCTTGGAAAAAAGAATTGCATTCGAGTTTACACGGATTTAATAGGAAGAATAGTATAATTAATAAGTGGTTTCAGAATTCAAAGTTTTGAACTTTTAGACAGTGCGGTGGTTTTATACTTTGGAAGATAAAAATGGTTATGATACGAAATGTGGAAGTGGAGGCAAACATGCTTTAATTTACCCCAAAAAAATATGATCAAAATTATTACTTTTGTGTATTAATAATTAAAACCTACTTCTCGGGCATCCCTGTGGATCCGATAACATACACCCGTTACTGCTTCCACATAGTGAGCAATCATTTGAAAAGTAAAAATTTGACTTATTTTCCATTTCCTCCTCCTCAATAATTGCATTTTGACTTTCAACGTTGTCCTCATTTCTAATTCTAAGAATTGTTTCATTATTTAAATCTTTTAGTTCTGAAGGGATTGTATTTAATATATTTTTGAATTTAAAAGTATATTGAATCAATCCGTTTTTCATAATGTAGAATTGTAAGTGAGTAATTCTATTTATAGGACGTGATTCAAATTCTTTAATTTGACCTTCATCTAAAGCAAAATGACTAATAGTTTTAATGCACCAATTTATGTATTCTGGATGAGCGAATAAGTAGTTTGGCTTAGCAATATTCGACTCCTCTAAAATCAAATTATTTGCTTTATAGGTATCTTTGAAAAAATTTTCTATATTGTTAAATGTAAAGATGTTTGCAAATTCAATAAATACTGGTAACGGTAATTTAGGTGGTGTTGATGAATATTCTATTGTAACTTGATTATTTGCAAAAAACTTACATTCTATATTGCTAAACGTAGTCCAGTTGTTCGTGATTCTATATTTGCTCTTTTCTAATAATTTTAACCTGTAACTTATTATATATGGTATGAGGTCTTGTGTTTGGCCACCAATTCCAAAATACACATCGTTAACGGAAAGATTTTTATACTTACCGAAACTAAAAACATAGGTTCCATATTTTTGATACATTAGTAAATATTTTAAATTTATCGAAACTTCCTTCAGCTGACATCCTGTTAATCCCTCTACACCAAATAGTTTAATTAGATCAATCCAAATTTAAATCTTCTCCATGGAAAAAAAGTATAAAAATAGAATGATCAATATAAACTGAGTATTGATAGATAAAGTTATAGAAAATAATATTAACAAAATAAATTTATTTTCAAATAACAAACCATTCTGCTCCCCTCGTCGGAAAAACAAAAATCTTTGAAACGCAAGGGTTTCTCAGGATCTGGGCAGTTCGTGGGAAAAACACTCCCTGATTTCATTACATCTCGTTTGTGAAGTAAGAATGCGCTCCTGCTTTAATGGATTGAAGCAATTCAAGTTTATTAAACAATCTTCTTGAACGACTCGATGTTCCCATTTGAGAAGATTGTATCTTGCCTTCCTCCATTCGCTTATATAATGTTGGTTTGGAAATACGAAGGAGTTTACATGCTTCATCAACTGTTAGAAACTCTTCGTGAGCGTTTACGGTGCTTTTTTCTTTTGCCTCTTTATTAAGGGCAAGGTTGACTGATTTCTGGAGCATCTCCTGAAACTCATCTTTGGTAAGTGATGTAAATATTTGACTCATTGTAATTAATTTGAGTCATAAAGGACGATATAAAAAAAGGATAAGTAAAGGAAATAATCTAAGGTAATTCGATTAACTTATTTCGTAATTTCCCCTAGGGGAGAATCTGTTTTTTCTATTTTGATTTTCCCTTAGTTGATTTAAGAACTCCCTTGACACGGTCTCTCAAAAAGGTAGGAAGAGATGTGTAGTTGTTACTTGTTCTCAAATAATCAGCCTCTTTTATAACATCAAAATGAAGAGCGATAAACCCGGTTAACGTTGCCTGACGATGCTCGGACAGTTCGGTAAAAGTTTTTTCTACTTGTTCATGAATAAGACGTATATAATTGGATTCCAAAGATTTATTATCCAAATCCAGATTATCTTCAAAAACGTTAGAAAGTGAAAATCCGGAAAACATCTGACTACTAAATAATTCTTGTTTATTTTCTGGTTCAACTCTGAAATGGTGCATTAACAAATCAAGTTGCTTCTCTGAAATTTCATTGTCGATTTTATTTATTGCGTCTTGTTTGTGTTGTGTGTCGTCACCTTCAGTGTCGATACCAACTTTTTTTAGCTCTTCAGTTATTGCATTAATTTTTTCTTCAGTATTTTTCATTTCCCCTTTTATTGTGTCCATTAGGTTAACCATTAAAGTCATAAAATACAAAACAGATAAACCAGAATAGGCTATTCTATCGTGTTTGGTTGCACGATAATGATTGTAAAATGGGATCAGACTAAATTCCACTTTAGAATAAAACGTATCCAATCCATAAAGTATAGAAGTTTTATCTTCAGATGTTAATTTATTGTTTGGAATTTTTAAATACCTTTCATTAATATCTTCAATTGCTTTGGAGGATAACATTTGGTATTCAAGTTTACTTAACAATTTTGAAAATTTATATTCAGGTAAAATCACAGCATAGCCCATCATTTGTTTCATCTCGGTGATTTTCGCCCAAAAGTATTCATATTTATTAAACATTGGCAATAATTCTACCGCACGGCGAAATTCGGGGCCTGAATTACCTAAATGCTCTAAATAGCAAATGGGCAAAAGCATGGCTTCAATATCGGGGTTTATTTTGGGTTTCATCATTTTTCTATTGAAAATTTGTCACCTATTTAAGGCCAAATAAATATAGATTGAGAAAAATCTAAATTTTGAATTATAAGGATAAATATAACATAATTTATTTTTGCTTGCTGTTGTCAATCAAAGTCGGGCTCTACAAATAATCGATGTAAATTTGCTGTATTAATATCGTATTTTTCGTTGTTGTATTTTATTAAGGCGTAAATTCTAATTTTTTTGCCATGTTTTTTGAGCAAAAAATATGAATTACCGTTATCAGGAATTTTCTTGTTTCGTTTATAAATCAGTATCACCGGGATTTGCAACTTTATTGTAGTACCTTATTTCAATATATTGTGGAGATTTTGTAACATAATTTATTACTATACTGTAGTTATTATTTTCCATTGAAAGGAATGCAATCTCGCCCCCTAATCTTTCTTCATTAATAGTGAGATCAGTATTGGTTATCAATTCATCTTTAAGTCTTGTATAAAT
Organism: Bacteroidota bacterium; assembly: GCA_016706255.1. Lineage (NCBI taxonomy): Bacteria > Pseudomonadati > Bacteroidota > Bacteroidota bacterium. The sequence goes on from JADJJZ010000003.1 coordinate 917,932, forward strand.
TTCATTAGCATGATCTTGTGCCTTGTCTTTTAGCTCAATTTTGAAAATGGCACCTCTAAATTCAGCACTTTCATTATTAATATTATCATAATGATCAAAAACTTGCTCGTTGTAGTAGCCTCCTTTACGACTATCATATCGTTGAATGGTTTTATATATTGGTATTTGTTGCTTAATATTTTCCGAAAATCCAAATGTTATTTCATCTATAAATACATATTCGTTTATTTCAATGTTCTTGTAGCTGATCAAATTTTTGTAGTTTAAATCCCCTTTAAAATTTGAAGAGATTTCTTTGTAGGTAGATTGTGGATTTATATTGAAAAACATGTTTTTATCGGTTCCATTTAATAGGAAATCAGCTATTTGATGTGTGTTAAAGTAATCAGATTTAATGCTTTGAAAAGCAAACAAATATTCTGTTATTTCCGGATATAGTATATTATCAAATTGTGGGTTTACTATATATGAGCCTTCCATGTCAATAATACCCCATTTGCCTGCAGTTCGAACAATAGCTATGTCCTTATAAAAGCTGCTTGCAGATTCAAATTGGGGGTTAATCTTAAAACTCCCCTCTTCGTTTACATATCCAAACTTATCATCAATGCTTTTGGCTGGAATTAAATCTGATATTTTATGTTTAGGAACTTGTTTAAATTGGGGGTTTAGTAAATATTGGCCCTTATTATCAATCATCCCCCAGCTATCACCGTTGTTAACGAAAGCTACCCCATTTGAAAAATCTTTGCCTGATTTAAATTGCGGGTTGATTTTGTATTTTCCTTCTTTGTCAATGTAGCCATATAGTTCACTGTTGGATACACGTGCTAGTCCATCATGAAATTCCCCGGCATATTTAAATTGTGGGGTAATAATAATGATCCCTTTTTCATTTATATAGCCATATTTAGGTTCTTCGTCATCATTGCCTTTTAGAGAGAATGCTGCTAGACCTTCATAGTAATTGCCTAGAGATTTATAAATTGTCGGTATTGCAATGTCTCCGGTTTTATTTATCATTCCCCAATAGGAACCTTTTTTTACTAATGCATAGCCATTGATAAAGGGTTTAACTTCCTCTAAATCTGTGAGGGTTTTTATTACTTCTCCTTTAGTATCTATTAGTTGGGGATGGTTATTTTCTTGAACAACTATTGCTATTCCTTCAGCAAATATTGATCCTTGTTTGTATTGAGGGGTAATAATAAATTTTCCTTCTGTGTTTATGTACCCCCATTTGTCATCGTCTGTTTGCACTAATGCAATATTTTCATAGAAAAGTGATGCTGTTTTGAATTGTGGATTTATCAGTATCTCCCCTTTTTTGTCAATGTATCCCCACAGTTTATTCTGTTCGAAGGGGATAATTGATAAATCATAATCAGAGATAAAGTCAGACTTCTTGTTGCATGCAAATAGAGATACTGCAATAAGTAGGAATCCGATAATTGGTGATTTCATAAGTATATCTTTTAGTAAATTGACAAAAAGTTGAATAGCGCTGTTTGTATATCATTTGTTAATGTCCATGAAATAGTTGATGTATTGCCGAGGGGAGAGCAGTTGGGGAAATACGTATTGGTGTAATTTTTATTTCCTGGGTCAGTAACGGTTGGACCAACTTGAAGTGTTATTTTTTTGATTCCTCTCTTTTGCAAAATCTCATATGTAACATCAGTAATGTTTACTCTGACTATTGAATATGGAATCTCTTTATCAAAAAAGTTAACGGAATTTACCATTAATGGATATTGGTAATCATGAAGTCGGTAAATGTATATATATAGCCGGGAAATACTCATGCAACTGCTTGTCCAAATGGTAAATTCAAATTCTCTGCCATCGGTTTTTTTATTTATTTTTAATGTGATATCAAAGTAGCTCTTTTTATCGCATGTTTGTGTTGAGGAGATAAAAAAACTATTCAATAAATAAATGGATGACGGTTTAAGTATAAGCGTTTCGTCTTGAATGGTGCTTTTTTTAAGTGGTTGTTTTGATAACAGATTTGCATTACTAATTTCTGTTGGTGGTTGTGACTTTGAATGTAATACAGTTAATAGTTTTGCTTCTTGACATTCGTCTGACCATACTTCAATTTTATGTATGTAACACACAGTGAAGTTTTTGAGGTCAAATTTTGATGGAGAAACTGATTTTTCACTTTTAGAATATATCTTATTAATAAAAGAATAATGAAGTTTTAGGTACACCCTACGGTCAATTTTATCAGGCCCAGATTGACTTTGCACGGTACGTTCTTTCAATAGTTTGTCAGCTGAATCTAGTGACATTTTGATTTCATTAAATTCATCTCCATTGGCTATGTATGAATTTATTCCTTGGTTTACTTCGTCAAAGTTGACAGATTCTGCAAATTGGAGATATACGCCTGAGGGAAGCGGTTCAAAGTTAAAGGCTTGTGATTCCTTATTATATTTGCCGAAATTTGTTGTTATTTTAGCCGAGACATATACCGTGTCATAAGTAAATTTGTTGCAAAGCAGTTTAATTTTATTAATAGTTCCGTTTTTTTCTCTTGAATATTCTATTTCATTATTTCTATAATTATTGTAATCTTTGTCAAACCTTTTTAAATATGCATCACTAAATTGTTGCAAGTCAATTTTATTGCTATAATAGTATTTCATTAAATAAATGAATGACATTTCGTTAGTTGCAGTTCCCTGTGAGCGTAATGTAAGTGGTAAGAATAATAATGTAATAAAAATTTGCTTTTGGAAAAAGTTTAAGATTCTCATAGATAGCTTTATTTGGTAATAAATCTTTGTGTATTAAGAATAATGTACCCCGGTTTTAGTAAGGGATATTAGGCAAATATAGTTGTTTTTTGATTCATTAATAACTTTTTTTTATCTAACGGTTTTAGGCTACTTTCAAGTAAAAAGTTGAAGGCTTTTTAAACCCTAATGGCTGATGATCTCTTTCGTAATAGTAAAAATTAAAATATGAATTTAATCCGTTGTAAAGTTGAACGCCATCTTCGAAGCAATGCAGTTAAACACATTCGTATTTAACTGACTTCCAAAGCCTCTATAAATATATTATCAATTGCTCTTCCTTTTCCGTCTATACTGCTTTTTATAGGATTTTCTCTTTCGTTCCACAGACCTAAATATTCTTAACCGGTGAATTGAGACCCCTGGTTGGAGTTAATTATTTCCGGTGGATTATATTTTTCAATGGCTTCTTTAACAACTTGCCGACACCACTCACCAGTCATTTAACCTCGATAACTATAACGCCATAGCCTTTACGCATTAATATTATATCGGGCCTATCACCATTTAGAAAAGGCTGGAAATAAACCTCAAAAGAATCATCAAATGATTTTTCTAAAAATTCTAATATATATAATTCACCTGGTTCGGGTTTAACGCGATTGGATTTGATTATTGAAACGTCAGGGAATAATTTAGCCATATTCTTAATTTAAGCCGTGTCCGGTGATCGCAAATCTTTTATTCGTTTAGTACAAAACTGACTAAGTCCCAATAGCTTTCTGTAGGTGTAACCTTCCATTTTACCCATACAGAGATATTTTCAGCTCCTTTGGATTTATACAATGCGTTAAGATCACTATATTCATTAAACTCAACATGCTGAGGATTAATTTCTAATTCCTTATTTCCGTCTTTGATTTTAATCAGTATTCCTGTTTGTCCATTCACCGCAATCAATCTTCCTTTTATTAGATCACCATTATAGATCGTGGATTGAATTTCAGTTCCGCTATTTACCTCACTGCAACCATAAAATTTTGTTTCATTACCCGCATAAATAATCATGAAGACTTTGGATGCTTCAATAGTCTTTAATAAGTTATTATCCTTGGGATCTTCATATTGAACTTTGGAGTCGGAAGCTGCCTCGACATTACCCTTGATAATAACTCCAGTTAACAAAATAATTCTGTCGGTATTATCGGCTGTTTGTGAGTAAAGACTTAGAGCGGATGCCAACAAAACGAATAGGCTTATTGCTTTCATAAAAGACTTTTAAATGTGATCAAATATTGGTAAAAAAAACTCTAATTTAAAATAAATAAGGATAAGGAAGGTAAAGTTAACCATCGAAGGTTTATTCCTGTCCGCTCGACAATAGCTCGACCAAAAAAACAAAAACCCTTGCACAGCAAGGGTTTTGAAGGAATCTAGTAGCCCGTAGGGGAATCGAACCCCTGTACCAAGAATGAAAATCTTGTATCCTAACCCCTAGATGAACGGGCCATTTTTTTTGCCGCAGTATAAGAACATTTGCTTCGGAGCCGAAACCCCGGGAATCCCTCCCCATCGCGTTCCTTGATGGTGAGGCAAGCCTGCCTGCGTGTATTTTTCATCATTATTAGTAACAAAATCTTGTATCCTAACCCCTAGATGAACGGGCCGTTTTTGTAAACGAGAGTGCAAAAGTAATAGAAAATTTATTTTTATTAAAATTTCTGCACAAAAATTCTGTTTTTGAAGCTAATTTTACAGGCATATTATGAGTAACTATCGCGTAGCAATCAATGGATTCGGGCGTATCGGAAGAATTTTCCTCCGCAGGGCCCTCGAAAAAAGCAATTTTGAAATTATTGCCATTAACGACCTTACCGACGTTCAAACACTGGCACATTTGTTTAAATATGACTCTGTGCACGGGAGATTTAGTGGTACAGTTGAGGTGAAGGGTAACGATTTGCTCATAAATGATAAGCTGATTCGTGTGTATGCCGAAAAAGACCCCGCTAAATTGCCATGGAAAACCCTCAATATCGACCTGGTAATGGAATCAACAGGGCATTTTCTCGATAAGGAACATGCAATGCTACACATTACTGCCGGCGCTAAAAAAGTTGTGCTTTCTGCACCACCAAAGGGTTCCGATATTAAAACAATTGTGCTCGGTGTTAACGATAACCTGCTTACTCAGGATGATGTTATCATCTCCAATGCCTCATGCACAACCAACTGTGCTGCTCCTATGATTAAGGTGATTCATGAAAATTTTGATATCGAATCGGCTTATATTACTACCGTGCACAGCTATACCGGCGACCAACGTTTACATGATTCGCCGCATAAGGACCTCCGCAGGGCAAGAGCCGCTGCCGAAAATATTGTGCCTACATCAACAGGCGCTGCAAAAGCAATCACACTCACTTACCCCGACCTGATTGGTAAAATTGGTGGTGCAGGTATTCGTGTTCCGGTAAAGGATGGTTCATTAACGGATATTACTTGTATCATTAATAAAGAAACTACAGTTGAACAGATCAACGTATTATTTAAAGTTGCAGCAAACAGCGATTTGAAAGGTATTTTAAGTTATACCGAAGATCCAATTGTTTCAACCGATATTATTGGTGACCCGAATTCATGCATTTTTGATGCGCAACTTACACACGTTATCGGCAGAATGGTGAAAATTGTTGGCTGGTACGATAATGAATTTGGTTACTCCAGTCGCCTCGCCGATTTAATTGAACGTATTGCAAAAATGTAATCATAAATTAATCTTTAGAATTACCAACTCTTAAAAAATGAAAACTGTTGCCCAATTTAATTTCTCAGGACACCGTGCAGTAATTCGTGTGGATTTTAATGTGCCTTTAGATAAACAAACATTTGCAGTTACCGATGATAATCGCCTGCGCGCTGCTTTGCCAACTATAAATAAAATAATTAATGAAGGTGGTTCGGTTGTGTTAATGTCGCACCTGGGCAGACCAAAAGGCGGACCTGAGGATAAATATTCGTTACGTCACGTTGTGCAACCTTTATCGCTGTTGCTGGCTAAACCGGTTCAGTTTGTTAATGATTGTATTGGCGAGACTGCAGTGCAGGCAGCAAAAAATTTAAAATCAGGAGAAATTTTATTAGTTGAAAATTTGCGTTTTCATGCTGAAGAAGAAAAAGGTGATGCTGCATTTGCACAGGAATTAGCAAAACTGGGTGATGTATATGTAAATGATGCTTTTGGAACTGCTCACCGTGCACATGCATCAACAACTATTATTGCAAATTATTTTGACGCTGCACATAAAATGGCCGGTTTTTTATTAGCGGCAGAAGTGGCAGCAGCTACCAAAGTTTTACATCAACACGAAAAACCATTTACTGCTATAATCGGTGGCGCAAAAGTTTCTGATAAAATTATGATTTTGGAACGCCTGCTCGAAAAAGCAGATAATATTATTATCGGTGGCGGAATGGCGTATACCTTTTTTAAAGCAATGGGCGGTAATATTGGAAGCTCATTATGTGAAACAGAAAAATTAGATACGGCAAAAGAATTATTAGAAAAAGCGAAGGCAAAAGGTGTAAATATTTTATTGCCTGAAGATTCAATTCTTGCCGATAAATTTGATAATGCTGCACAAATTCAATCCGGCGACAGTAATAATATTCCTGATGGATGGATGGGTTTGGATATTGGCGAAAAAGCGATTCAAAAATTCAGCGAAGTAATTGCTGCATCTAAAACAATTTTGTGGAACGGACCTATGGGTGTTTTTGAGATGGAAAATTTTGCGAAAGGAACAATTGCCATTGCAAAAGCCATTGCAGCATCTACAAAAAATGGTGCATATTCATTAGTTGGTGGTGGCGACAGTGTTGCTGCGGTAAATAAATTTCATCTTGCAGATGAAGTTAGTTATGTATCAACCGGTGGCGGTGCAATGCTCGAATTTTTGAAGGTAAGGAGTTACCCGGCGTTGCGGCGATTCATTAATTAGCTTTCGCTGATTGATTTAATCATTATTTTTTCGCGTTTATTGTGATTGCATTTCGCGTTCCAATTGATTGGAATAGTGAATAGATTAAACCTGCGCAAAACTTTCTAACCGCTTACTACCTAATAAACAAACAACATTATTTTTCTTCGCTTTGCTGTTGTTGTAATCTTCACCCACAAAATATAGTTTTAACGCCGTTTACCCTTATGAACGGATATTGGAATTACATCCCTTTATTCCGGTATTTGATTCCATTTATTGCCGGAATCATCATATGCCTGAATTTTCATTTTAGTCAGCAATGGCTGAACTACTTGTTTTATGCGCTGGTGCTGGCGTATGCATTTTTACAACTGTATAACAAAACGGCATCCAAATTTAATCTGCAACCTTTTTATGGTGTATTGTTACATACAATTTTATTTATTGCAGGAATTGTTTTAGTAATTCATGAAACGCCTATTTATAAATCAAATTATTTTATGCAAAGCGCAGATAGTTCATCTGTGTTTCTTTGTCGTATAACTAAACCACCTGAACTGACTGATAAAAATATCCGCTTGTATGTAAATGTGGAGCAGCAAATTACATCTAACAAACAAATAAAAACGGTTGGTAAATCTATTTTATACATTGTCATTGATTCTACCCAAAAATATAGTTTTGTATATGGTGATTTGTTATTACTTAAAAATGTATTTACCACACCAACACCACCAAAAAATCCGCATGCTTTTAATTATGTAACCTATCTTCAAAATCAAAAAATATATCATACCGCATTTGTAAAATCGCACGAATATTTAACAACCGGAGCTAATAAGTCCAAGCCGGTTTGGAATTTCATCTTCAACACAAAAGCAAATTTTATTCGTTCGCTGGAAGCAAATCTGCACGACAAAAATGCTTTAGCTGTTGCTGAAACATTAATCATCGGACAAAAAAGTGTGTTGGATGAGGAAGTTCGTCAGGCCTATGCCAATACAGGAACCATGCATATTCTGGCGGTTTCAGGATTACACGTGGGTATTTTATTTATTATCCTGGAAGTATTATTTAAACCATTTGGCTTTTTCCAAAAGAAAAAAAGTAATGCTGCATTAATTAAAACAATTTTGATATTAATTATTATCTGGATATATACCTGTTTGTCCGGTTTATCAGCAAGCGTAAACAGAAGTGCTGTTATGTTTACCTTTTTGGCAATTGGAAAAACATATGAACGTCAGACCAATACATTTAATATTTTATTTTTATCGATGTTGATATTGCTGGTTGATGATCCGTACCAAATTACTCAGGTTGGATTTCAATTATCGTATATGGCTGTTGGGGGAATAGTTTTTTTTCAACCAATTATAACCAAGTTGTGGTATCCGAAAAATTATCTCTTGAAACAAATATGGGGCATGACTTCCGTTTCACTTGCTGCACAATTGGCAACATCACCAATTAGTTTTTTTTATTTCCACCAGTTCCCGAATTATTTTTTATTATCTAATATCGTTGCAATTCCGGTTTCATTTGTTGTATTGGTTTTGGGTTTAGCATTTTTTGTTGTCGGCACAATTCCATTTATTGGTATTTGGGTTGCATTTCTGCTCGAGTGGAGTTTGCGTATTATGAATTTTGCAATTATTAAAATTGAAAGTTTACCATTTGCGCTAACCGAAGGATTATATCTTGAAACCCCCGAAACAATATTGTGTTATATCGTACTAATTTATCTCGGCGCATTTCTGGTTTTAAAAGAAAAACGGTATTTGCTAAACATGTTGCTGCTTAGTGTTTTGATTACCGGTTTTATAGCAAACCGAAAAATCACCAATGACAGACAGATTTCTACCACGTTTTACAGTCTGAAGAACCAAACCGCTATTCTCTTCAAAAATGGTGAAAAGGCCGTATTATACTCCGATACTTCCCGGATTTTGGAAACTCCGGAGTTCAAATTCCAAATTTCGGCCGATTTTGTCGCTCAGGGCATAGCTGACCCCCCGGTAGGGCGTTTTGATGGTCCGGATACCAGTTTTTTGGAGGCAGATCTTGCTTTTCACTTCCCGTACCTTGTTTTTGGGGAGATGGTCATTTTTGTGGTAACTCCGGAAAACCGGCTTCGATTGCCACTTCAGGCAGATAATGTCAATTACGTTTTGTTACATGACAACCCGTTCATCAAGGCGGAAAAACTGCTGGAAACCTTTCCCAATGCGGTTTTTGTGGCCGATAATACCAATAGCAGAAAGAGTAATGGCTATTGGAAAACCCAATTTGAGGGTCTGGGTGTACATTTTCACTCCCTGAGGGATGATTCGGCACTGATTGTGAAGCACTGAATTTGTCACAAAACCGACTCAAATTTTGCATTTTTTCACGACTTCTCATTTTCCTTTCCGCCCCAATGCCCGCCCAGCTTGCACTCCGGTGGCATGCTAACAAATGTGCATAACCGATGTGCATTATTTGTGCAAAAATTTTTCAACCTCGAAAGTGTACAAAAGTGTACGAAAGTGTAATAAAACTTCTAAGTTTACGTTCGAATTAGTTCATTAACGACCAACTATGGCATTTTTAATCGGAGAATATGAGTGCACCCTCGACGTAAAGCAGCGCATCCGCGTTCCTGCCGGGCTCGTGTCACAACTCTCCGGTGATGACGTCGGAAAGTTCGTAATAACCCGTGGAGTTGACCCATGCCTTTATCTATACCCCATGAGTGAATTCTACACAGAAATGGACAAAATCAATCAGATTCCCGAGAACTCTGAAGAAGACCGTGATTTTAAAAACATGTTTTACAGTGGCACTTCGATTTTAACTATCGACTCAGCCGAACGCATTCTGATTCCCCGTTTGCATGTGCAACACGCCGGAATTACAAAAGATATGATTATGGTTTGCCAGAAAAACAAAGTTGTGGTTTGGGCGATGGAGAAATTCCGTGAAAAATACCTCAACAGGAATCCTGCAGACTATCAACAATTATCTGAAAAAGTGCGTGGCAAGTACGGTATATGAGTACATATCACACACCTGTTCTTTTACATACGAGCATTCAGGCACTCATTACAGATCCTGACGGAATTTACGTAGATGTTACTTTCGGTGGTGGCGGACATAGCAAAACAATTTTGCAACATCTTTCACCAAAAGGTAAACTTTACTGCTTCGATCAGGATGCTGATGCGCAAAATAATTTCATCAATGAGTTTGACGCTACAAACGCCACCTTTATCCCGCAGAATTTTAGATTTATTTCTAAATTTTTGCGGGTGCAGGGTGTTACCAAAGTAAATGGCATTCTCGCCGACCTTGGTGTTAGCTCTCACCAGTTTGATGAAGGTGAACGCGGATTTTCAATTCGTTTCGACGGTCCGCTCGATATGCGCATGAATGCAGCGCAACCGGTTTCTGCTTTCGATATTATTAATCGCTACACTGAAGAACAATTACAAAATATTTTCAGCTTATACGGTGAAATAAGAAATGCAAAACAATTGGCATATGCCATTACTGCTGCAAGAATTCAATTACGCAGTGAAGGTGGAATAAAAACAACTGCACAACTACGCGATATTGCACTTTCTGTAGTTAAAGGCGAAAAAAATCCTTACCTCGCCCAATTGTTTCAGTCGGTACGTATTGAAGTAAATGAAGAAATGGCTGCCTTAAAAGAAATGCTCAGCAGTGCTGCTCAATTAATTGTTCCCGGCGGACGATTAGTGGTAATCAGTTATCACTCACTGGAAGATCGTATGGTAAAAAATATGATGAAAACCGGCGATGTATATGGCAATCCGGAAGAAGATTTAATGGGCAGAAAAAATATTCCTTTTAAAATTATTACTAAAAAACCGGTAACACCGGAAGCAGAAGAATTACAAATAAATCCGCGTTCACGTAGTGCAAAATTACGTGTTGCAGAAAAAATATAATCGTTTTTTATAACAGGTAATGTCAGAAAAACAACAAGATACTAAAGCACCGGAAAATAAACGCAGCCTCGCATCAATATTAAAATCGTTTGATGAGGTGAAGTTTTTTAAGTGGGAGAATATTGTAAATAATATTCCCTACTTCGTATTTATTGTAATTATTGGCATTTTTTACATCTGGAATAATCATCGTAGTGTATCAATGGACCGCGATATCAGATCAATTAATCAAGAATTACTCGAAAAACAATATTACTATAATGCAACACGCGATTCACTTACACAACACAGCCGCCAAAGCTCTGTTGCGAAACGTGTCGACACATTAAATATGCAGGAATTATCTCACCCACCTTATACCATTAAACCAAAAAGTGGAAAACACTAAAAAGGACATATTATGGAGATTGTATCTCATCCTTGCAGGGATGGTGGTGGTGGCAATTGCTATAGTTGTGCAAATTGGTAATGTACAATTTGTGCATGGTGATGAATATCGCGCAATGGCAGACAGCATGCGCACAAAACGTCAGGAAATTAAACCAACACGTGGTTCTATTTATAGTGAACATCATGACGTGCTCGCAACTTCTTTCCCATATTTTAATACTTACATGGATGCCGTTGCGCCAAGTGATGCTGATTTCAAAAAAAATATAGATTCATTAAGTATTTCGCTTTCAAAAATGTTTAAAGACAAATCGGCTGCACAATACAAACAAAAAATTATGCAGGCACGAAAACAAAAAAAGCGATATGTTGAAATACATAAAAAAGTTACGCTGCCGCAAAAGCAACAAATGGAAAATTTTCCATTGTATCGTTTAGGTCAGAATAAAGGCGGATTAATTGCTGAACCAATTGAAACACGTGAATATCCATACGGAAGTTTGGCAGTAAGAACAATTGGATATGTGCGTGATAATAATCGTGTAGGATTAGAAGGCACTTATGATACACTGCTGCGCGGGAAATCAGGTTTTGCTAAAGTTAAAAAAGTTGCCGGTGGAAGTTGGGTACGCGTAGGTGAAAAAAATGAATTGGATCCTGTTGATGGCGTTGATGTAATTACAACTTTAGATATCAATATTCAGGATATTACTGAAACAGCGTTACGTCGCGCATTGGTGAAAAATGAAGCTAAATGGGGAACGGCAGTTGTAATGGAAGTGAAAACCGGAAAAATTAAAGCCATTGCTAATTTATCGCAAACAAGCGATGGACGTTATCTGGAAAATTATAATCATGCCATTTCCACAAAAGTTGAACCGGGTTCTACATGGAAATTATTTTCCTTAATGTGTTTGTTTGAAGATGGTATTGAATTAAATGACCATGTGGATTTAAATTATGGAAAATATCAGTTCGCTGATCGAACCATGAACGACAGCGAAGAGCATAACAGAACAAATGTTACTGTAAAAACGGCCTTTGCGTTATCATCCAATGTTGGTATTTCACGTCTGGCTTACCAAATGTATCAGAAAGATCCGCAAAAATATACTCAACATTTAATTGCTTCCGGCATCACTGAAAAAACAGGAATTGAATTATCCGGCGAACGTAAACCAACATTTAAACAATACCCAAAAGATAAAAATGATTGGTATGCCACAACCATTCCATGGATGAGTGTTGGTTATGAATTAGAACTTACGCCATTACAATTATTAACCTACTACAATGGTATTGCTAATAATGGTAAAATGATGAAACCATATTTAGTGCAGGAAACACAACAATATGGTGTTACACTTCAGGAAACGGAGCCGGTTGTATTAAATGAAAAATTATGCAGTGACGCAACAATTAAAAAATTGCAGGAATGTTTATTAGCGGTTGTTGATAGCGGAACTGCAAAACATTTAAAAAACGATTATTATCAGTTTGCAGGAAAAACGGGTACTGCGAAACTGGTTGAAAATGGTATTTATACACATAATTATCTGGCAAGTTTTGCAGGATATTTTCCTTATGATAATCCAAAATATTCCATTATCGTAATGGTTAATTCTCCGAGTAAAGGAGCGTTTTACGGTGGTGCAGTTGCAGCGCCGGTGTTTAGAGAAATTGCTGATAAAGTGTATTCGCATTTTATCAATATCCGCGAACCAATTAATACAAACGATTCTCTTTTTGTTGGTGTAGATGCAAAAGCACGTGGTTATGCGTACGACTTCCGACAAATATTATCGTGGTTGCATGTTAATGAAGGATTTGATGATAATGAAGAATGGGTTGCATTAAATGCACATGGTAAATCTGCCTCTCATGAAGCAATTAAAACATATCAGTATACCATGCCTGATGTGAGAGGAATGGGTTTACGCGATGCGATGTATTTATTGGAAACAAACGGATTAAAAGTAAAAGTAAACGGAGCCGGAAAAGTAGTAACACAAAGTATTACACCCGGTCAGGCAATTATTGAAGGAACTTATGTAACGATACAATTAAATTGAAAACTTTAAATACCATATTAGCTGCTTTAGGTGATGTTGCTGTAGCAAACGATATCAATATTGCCGGAATTACTTCTGATAGTCGTCAGGTAAAACCGGGATTTGTATTTGTCGCAGTTAAAGGAAGTACTGTTGATGGTCATGAGTTTATTAATAAAGCATTTGAATCAGGTGCAGTTGCAATAATTGCAGAAAATAAGGATAACGTAACTGTTGCCGGCCATATAATAATTGTAAAAAATGCTGCTGAAGCATTGGGTAAATTGGCACATGCCTATTATGATTATCCATCTACACAATTAAAACTGGTTGGTATTACCGGAACAAATGGTAAAACCACAACGGCAACTTTAGCTTATCATTTATTAAGGGATTTAGGATTCAAAGTTGGGTTAATTTCTACCGTTGAAAATAAAATTAACGATGAAATAATTCCATCTACACATACAACACCTGATCCTGTTCAATTAAACGGATTACTGTCAAAAATGGTAGAAGCCTGTTGTGATTATGTATTTATGGAAGTGAGTTCACATGCAGCACATCAGCATCGTATTGCAGGATTGGTATTTGCGGGTGGCGTATTCACCAATATTACGCATGATCATCTGGATTATCATAAAACATTTGATCATTATATCCGCAGTAAAAAAATGTTTTTCGACGGACTTCCAAAATCGGCATTTGCATTGGTAAATGTTGATGATAAAAGGGGAGAGGTGATGTTGCAGAATTGTGCTGCCACACATTATACTTTTTCTGTAAGAGGTCCTGCAAATTTCAAAGCACAAATTAAAGAAAATCTCATTACGGGATTAGTATTAAATATTGATGGCACCGAATTTCATTCCAATTTATTGGGAGAATTTAATGCATGGAATTTATTAACTGTTTATGCTATCGGAATTTTATTAGGTTTTGAAAAAAATGAAGTATTAACAGCATTAAGTAATCAAAAACCGGTTGAAGGAAGATTTGATATTGTGTATTCTGCAAATGATATGATAACAGGTGTGATTGATTATGCGCATACACCTGATGCGGTAGAAAAATTATTATCTACTGTTCGCAGCATGTTAAAAAAAGAGCAACAATTAATTACAGTTGTAGGTTGTGGTGGCGATAGAGATAAAACCAAAAGACCTGTAATGGCAAAAGTTGCTGCAGGTTTAAGCGATAAAACGATACTCACTTCTGACAATCCGCGCAGCGAACAACCTGAAGAAATAATAAAAGAAATGGAAGCAGGTGTTGCAGGCGAATTAATTAGAAAATGTTTATCCATTACCGACCGTAAAGAAGCAATTAAAACAGCAGTAATGCTGGCAAAACCAGGTGATGTAATATGTGTTGCGGGAAAAGGCCATGAAAAATATCAGGAAATACAAGGCGTAAAATATCCTTTCGACGATAAACAAATACTTTCAGAAACATTCAAAACCCTATCGCGATAATGTTATACTATTTCTTTAACTGGCTCGATCAAAAATACGACTTCCCCGGTGCCGGGATGTTTCAATACCTCTCATTCAGAGCAGGCTTGGCGGTATTATTATCGTTGATTATTTCCATTATTATCGGAAAAAGAATTATTCGTTTTTTACAAAAACAACAAATTGGTGAATCCGTTCGTGATTTAGGATTGGAAGGACAACTCAGCAAAAAAGGAACACCTACCATGGGTGGTATCATCATCATTCTGGCATTATTAATTCCTGTCTTATTGCTGGCTGATTTGAAAAATATTTATGTGTTGCTGATGTTAATTGTTACCGTGTGGATGGGATTAATCGGATTTCTTGATGATTATATTAAAGTTTTCAGAAAAAATAAAGAAGGATTACGCGGGAAATTTAAAGTAATGGGACAAGTTGGTCTCGGCGCAATTGTGGGATTAGTATTATATTTTTCTGACGACATAAAATTGCGCGATTACGATAATATTTATGTGTATGAAGTTGAAAACGGTCAACCAGTTGGTAGACCGGTTGAAAGTTATGCAGCTCAAAATGTAAGACTTGATGGTGCAGGTATGCTGAATGAAGCCGGAGATAAATATCTGAGCCATGATACACGTTCTACAAAATCAACAATTCCATTAGTAAAAAATAATGAGTTTGATTACGAATGGTTAGTTGGTTGGGCAAGTGATGATACAAAAAAATGGTTATTTCCTTTAGTATTTGTTTTAATCATCATCATCATTATCACAGCAGTATCTAATGGTGCCAATTTAACTGATGGATTAGATGGACTGGCAGCGGGAACATCTACAATAATTGTTTTAACGCTGTTAATTTTTGCATACGTTGCAGGTAATGCCATTTTGAGTGATTATCTAAATATTATGTATATACCCGATTCCGGTGAATTGGTTGTATTTAGTGCAGCATTAATCGGAGCTTGTATCGGGTTTTTATGGTACAATGCATTTCCTGCCCAGGTATTTATGGGTGATACCGGAAGTTTAACCATTGGTGGAATTATTGCTTCACTCGCAATTGTTATTCGTAAAGAATTATTAATACCTGTTTTATGCGGAATTTTTCTCGTGGAGAATTTAAGTGTAATGATTCAGGTGAGTTATTTCAAATACACTAAAAAGAAATACGGTGAGGGCAGAAGAATATTTTTAATGAGTCCGCTGCATCATCATTATCAGAAAAAAGGCATGTTCGAAACAAAAATCGTAACACGTTTTTGGATCATCACCATATTATTAGCAATTGTTTCCATAGTAACACTTAAAGTGCGATGAAACAGAAAAAACTTGTCATAATAGGCTCAGGCGAAAGCGGAACAGGTGCTGCCATATTGGCTAAGCGCAAGGGTTTCGACGTGTTTGTGAGCGACAAGGGAAAAATAAAAGATATTTATAAAGAGAAATTAATTAAAGAAGAAATTGCTTTTGAAGAAGGGCAACATAATTACGAAATTTTATTTGCAGCAGATGAAATTATAAAAAGTCCGGGCATTCAGGAAAAATACGAAGTGATGAAAAAAATCCGCGAACGTAATATTCCTGTTGTAGGCGAAATTGAATTTGCGTGGCGGTATTGTGAAGGAAAAGTAATTGCCATAACCGGCAGTAATGGTAAATCAACTTGCACATCACTTACTTATCACATGTTGCGTAAAGCAGGGTTAGATGTAGTGATAGGAGGAAACATCGGCAAAAGTTTCGCAGAATTAATTGCAAACGGAAAAAACGAATATTATGTATTGGAAATCAGCAATTTTCAATTAGATGATGCCATTACATTTAAACCATATATATCTGTTTTATTAAATATAACACCAGACCATTTAGACAGTTATAATTATGAATTTGAACGATATATCGCATCGAAATTCAGAATTAAAATGAATCAGACAGCAGGAGATTATTTTATTTATAATGCTGATGATGCTGTAGTTACAAATGAATTAAAAAATCAATTAACAAATAACAACAGCCCAAAATTAATCCCATTCACCTTGGATGACCGACCAGGTGAAGGGGCGTGGGTTGCAGATAACCAAATACAAATCAATATCAACCAAAACAAATTTACAATGACCATCAACGAATTAGCGCTACAAGGAAAACACAACCAGTACAACACTATGGCCGCAGGCATCAGTGGGAAGTTACTCGGGTTGAACAATGAGAACATGCGTGAGAGTTTCAGCGACTTCACTTCATTAGAACACCGTTTGGAGTTTGTTGCTCAGGTGCATGGCATCGAATTTATTAATGATTCAAAAGCGACCAATGTAAATAGTTCATGGTATGCTTTAGAAAGCCAGACAAAACCGGTAATCTGGATTGTTGGCGGAATCGATAAAGGAAATGATTATGCACTCATGACCGATTTAGTAAAAAAGAAAGTAAAAGCAATTGTTTGCCTAGGAAAAGATAATACCCGCATTCAGCAGGCATTCAGCAAGTTGGTTGACATCGTTGTAAATACTGAAAGTATGCGCGATTGTGTTGAGATGGCTTATCGTCTTGGCAATAATGGTGATGTGGTTTTATTATCACCTGCTTGTGCTTCATTCGATTTATTTGAAAATTATGAAGACAGAGGTAATCAGTTTAAAGCACGTGTTCGTGAATTATAAGCGTATAAGAAATTAATTATGTCGAAACCGGTAACATTTTTATTAAGTAAAGTAAAAGGCGATCGCTATATATGGCTGGTTGTGTTTTTGCTTTCCGTTGTTTCGATATTGGCTGTTTACAGTTCAACTGAAACGCTTGCCTATAAATCTGCAGGCGGGAATACCGAATATTATTTAATTAAACATACAATCATTTTATTGTTCGGGGTTTTTCTCATGTATCTCAGTCACCTTATTCCTTATAAATATTATAGCCGTATTGCACAAATATTATTATGGTTGAGTGTTCCGGCTTTGGTTTACACCATGACGCTTGCTCCTGAAGTAAATGATGCTTCGCGTTGGATCACGTTGCCGGTAATTAACCTTACCTTCCAAACATCAGATTTGGCGCGGTTTGCACTCATTATGTATACAGCCCGTGTGTTATCGAAAAAACAGGAAAAAATGGATTCTTTTAAAGAAGCATTTATTCCGGTTATTTTACCGATAGCAATTATTTGCGCATTGATTTTACCTGAAAATTTATCTACGGCAAGTGTTTTATTTTTTTCTTGTATTGTATTAATGTTTGTTGGTCGTGTTCGTTTTAAATATATCATGCTCACGGTTGGAGCAGGTATTGTTTTACTCGGAATTATTATTGCCCTTTCCTATTTATTACCTGATGTTGGTCGTTTGGGAACCTGGAATTCGCGCGTGGAAAGTTTTATAAACGGTGGTACGGAAGATGATTCATTCCAGACTGATCAGGCAAAAATTGCTATTGCCAAAGGAATGGTATTTGGTGTTGGTCCGGGTAACTCTACACAAAAAGATTTTTTACCATATCCCTATGCCGATTTTATTTATGCAACAATTATTGAAGAATATGGAATGATTGGCGGCATATTCATCATTTTTTTATATCTCGTTTTTTTATACCGCTGTATCAAAATTGTAGCAAAAGCACCAAGTAGTTTTGGTGCACTGCTTGCAGTTGGTTTAGGCCTGGTGCTTACCATTCAGGCCTTTGTAAATATGGGTGTTGCGGTGCATTTATTACCTACAACCGGTTTAACATTGCCACTGGTAAGTATGGGGGGAACTTCACTTTGGTTTACCAGTTTAAGCATCGGAATTATTTTAAGTGTGAGCCGTGAAATTGAAATGAAGGAAGAAAAAGAAATTAAACAGGCAGAAGCAATGGAAGCTTTAGCGGAAGATGTGATAACAGAAGAAAATGATGATGCTATTCATGCTGAAGAAGAGGCATTGGAAGCAATTGCTCCCAAAAAAATAAAAAGTAAATCTTAATGGAAAAAGCAATTAATATATTAATAAGTGGTGGTGGAACAGGGGGACATATTTTCCCTGCGATAGCTATTGCCAACGAAATAAAACGCAGAAGACCTGATGCGAATATATTATTTGTGGGTGCTGAAAATAAAATGGAAATGGAAAAAGTTCCTAAAGCAGGTTATCGCATTGAAGGGTTATGGATTAGCGGATTTCACCGTGGGTTAGACATGCGTAATTTGAGTTTTCCATTTAAATTAATTGCCAGTTATTTTAAAGCCGGCAGTATTGTGAAACGATTTTCACCTGATGTAGCCATTGGTACAGGCGGGTTTGCGAGCGGACCTTCACTGAATGCCGCAATTCGTCATGGTGTACCGGCATTGATTCAGGAGCAAAATTCTTTCCCCGGAGTTACCAATAAAATATTATCCAGAAAAGCAAAAACTGTTTGTGTGGCTTATGATGGAATGGATAAATTTTTTCCTGCACAAAAAATTGTTAAAACAGGAAATCCGGTTCGACAAAATATCGTTTTGTGTAATGTGAAACCGGAAAAAGCAAGAAAAGATTTCGACCTCGATTTAGACAGTAATATATTATTAATTGTAGGAGGAAGTTTGGGTTCACGTACTTTAAATAATTGTTTAATAGCAGGACTCGATCATTTTCGCGATCAAAAAATTCAGGTCATTTGGCAAACGGGAACACTGATGTTTGATGTTTGTAAGCAGGCAGCTAAAGGATATGATAATGTTAAAGTATTCGACTTTATCGCCAATATCGACCATGCTTATGCTGCCGCAGATGTAATTGTTTCGCGCGCCGGGGCTATTGCCATTTCTGAATTGTGTTTGGTTGGCAAACCTGTAATTCTGGTGCCTTTCCCAGCTGCTGCAGAAGATCATCAAACTAAAAATGCGATGGCACTGGTGCAGGGAAATGCAGCAATTCATATCACCGATAAAAATGCGCAAACAGAATTGGTGCCTGCAGCTTTAGCATTGTTGAACGATGAAAATAAACGCAACGAAATAAGTAAAAATATTACCGAATTCGCAATTGAAGATGCGGCAGAACGCATTGTTGATGAAGTATTTAAATTAATTCCATCCACTAATTAAATTATGCAATTACAGGATATAAAACGGGTGTATTTTGTTGGAATCGGCGGTATCGGAATGAGTGCCCTTGCAAGATATTTTAAATATCTCGGCGCTTCCGTTTCCGGTTACGATCGCACTGCAACTGCATTAACAAAACAATTGGAGCAGGAAGGTATGTTTATCCATTATGAAGATAATGTGGCATTAATCGACCGTCAGGCTGATATTGTAATTTATACGCCTGCAATTCCTAAACAGCATGCTGAATTAAATTATTTTATTCAACATAATTATCCTTTATATAAACGCTCTGAAGTGTTGGGTATGATTAGTCGCGAACGCTTTACCATAGCGGTTTCCGGCTCACATGGAA
Organism: Bacteroidota bacterium; assembly: GCA_016706255.1. NCBI lineage: Bacteria > Pseudomonadati > Bacteroidota > Bacteroidota bacterium. The sequence continues at coordinate 937,935 of JADJJZ010000003.1, forward strand.
AAACTACCGTTTCCAGTATGATTACCTGGATTTTGAAAGATTCAGGTTATGATTGCACTGCATTTTTAGGGGGCATCTGCACAAATTTCCATTCCAATTTTGTGATTGGTGCAAATGATGTTTTAGTTGCTGAAGCAGATGAATACGACAGGTCGTTTATGCGATTATTTCCAAATATCACTGTAGTAACGGCAGTGGACAGCGATCATCTTGAAATTTATGGTACGCAGGAGGAAGTAGAAAAAGCCTTTATTGAATTTGGAAATAAAACGGAAGTTGGCGGATTAATGGTAATTAAATCCAATTTGCCAATTATCCCACATCTCAGAGAAAAAGTTTGGCGGTACTCGTTGCAGGATACCACTGCAGATTTATACGCAAAATCTTACGAAATAACGTTGACCGGAAGTAATGTAACACTGAGCAATGGCATTTCATTTTCGCTGAAATATCCGGGCATTCACAATATTGAAAACGCTGTAGCAGCGGTTTCCGTAGCTGTTCAACTCGGAATTGCGCCTGAAAAAATCAGTGCTGCATTGAATTCATTTAAAGGCATTTATCGTCGTTTCGAAAACATGTATGCAGATGATAAAACAGTGTATATCGACGATTATGCGCATCATCCGGAAGAAATCAGAATGTTTTTAAAAAGTGTGCGTGAAATTTATAAAGGCAAAAAAATCACGGCTATTTTTCAACCACATTTATTTACAAGAACCCGCGACCTCGCAGATGGTTTTGCTGCCAGTCTCGATTTAGCGGATAACATTTTTTTATTGCCGATTTATCCCGCACGTGAAGAACCAATTGAAGGTGTAACAGCAGATACCATACTTTCTAGAATTACCAATCCGAATAAAAGTATTTTATCGAAAGAGGACTTGCTTGAAAAAATTCGCACCACAGATTTTGAAATTATCTGCACAATAGGTGCCGGTGATATCGATAAACTCGTTCAACCAATAACAGAAATCCTAAAATCGCGCAAATGAGCTGGAAAAAAAAGGTAGTTCGCGTGTTTGGAATATTGATGCTAACGGCCTGTATCATCGGTTTGGTGGTGCTTACATCGTTTAATGCCCAGAGGCAGGATGAAATTGTATGCGAAAATGTTGACATCGCTATCGACCATGAAAGCGGCATGTTTTTTTTAGATAATGAAGACGTAAAAGGAATTTTATTACATCAATTTGGCGACTCGGTAAAAGGAGATCAATTACAAAAAATTGATGTGGGCAGAATAGAAAAAGTTTTAGAAAATGATCCTTATGTGCAAGATGCAGAAACCTGGCTTGATGCAAATGGTGAATTACATATCAAAATTGTACAGAAACAGCCAATTGCAAGGGTTATTAACAAGTATGGTGTGAATTATTATATTAATGAAAATGCTAATAAGATACCTATCAGCGGTAAATTTACAACTCGTGTACCTGTAGTTACAGGAAACATACAAGAAGGCACTTATAACTCGAACATGATTGAAACCCCGGTGCTCAAAAACGTGTTGAAATTAACACGGTTCATCCACAACAACACATTCTGGAATGCCCAGATTGAACAAATCTCCGTCGCTGATAACGGAAGTTATGTGTTGATACCAAAATTGGGTGATCACAAAATTGAGTTCGGTGGAATTGATAACATGGAAGAAAAATTTCACAAGCTGGAAATTTTTTATGCGGATGGATTGAGTTATGCGGGCTGGGAAAAATATGAAACAATTAAACTCGATTATAAAGGGCAGATTGTTTGTGTAAAAAAAATCAACTATGAGCAGGAATAACCGGATAATTACAGGCCTCGACATCGGAACAACAAAAATTTGTGCTATTGTAGGACAAATTACCGAAAATGGAAAAATTGAAGTGCTGGGCATGGGTAAGGCCGATTCGTTTGGCGTTATGCGTGGTGTGGTTGCCAATATCGATAAAACGGTGGAAGCAATTAAACTCGCTGTTGCCGATGCAGAACAAAAAAGTGGTGTTACCATTCGTGAAGTTTACGTTGGTATTGCCGGACAACACATTAAAAGTTTACAACACCGCGATATCTTAACCCGCAACGATGCGGAAAATGAGATTTCAATGGAGGATATTGACCGCATGGTTGAAAACATGCAGAAATTGGTTTTACCTCCGGGCGACAGAATTATTCACGTGTTACCACAGGAGTTTATTGTTGATGGTGAACTGGGAATTAAAGATCCGATTGGTATGAGTGGTGTTCGCCTTGAAGCAAATTTCCATATCATCACCGGTCAGATTTCTGCAGCAAAAAATATTTTTAAATGCGTAGAAAAAGCGGGATTAAAAGTTACAGATTTAATTCTTGAACCACTTGCATCTTCAGCATCTGTTTTAAGTGAAGAAGAAAAAGAAGCCGGCGTTGCACTGGTTGATATTGGTGGCGGAACAACTGATATTGCTATTTTCCAGGATGGTATTATTCGTCACACCGCCGTAATTCCATTAGGTGGAAATATTATTACCGAAGATATTAAAGAAGGCTGTATGATTATGAAAAATCAGGCAGAAATTCTGAAAGTGAAATTCGGTTGTGCTTTGGCAACAGAAACTGAGGATAATGAAATTATTTCCATCACCGGATTAAAAGGTCGTGAACCAAAAGAAATTAAAGTGGAAAATCTTGCCCGCATTATTCAGGCAAGAATGGAAGAAATTCTGGAACACGTATATTATGAAATTAAATTATCAGGATTTCATAAAAAATTAATCGGTGGTATTGTTGTTACCGGCGGTGGTGCTCAGTTAAAACATATTGTTCAATTAGTTTCTTATATCACCGGAATGGATGCTCGCGTAGGGTTTCCGACTGAGTATCTTTCAAAATCAAAATCTGAAGATATTCGTCACCCGATGTATGCAACTGCAGTTGGACTTATTTTAAAAGGTGTTGAAGATCGCAACTATCGTGAACAGGTTGTAATTGAAAACGACACTAAAACCACTGCAACACCTGTATTACAGCAGGAACCGGTTACCGTAAATCAAATGCAGAACAATAATGAGAACGATGAAGCGTTTGAAACTGCAAATGATTCGTATGAAGAAAATAAATCTGAAAAAAATAAAACCGAAAAACCGGGTTGGCTTAAAAATATGCTGAGCTCAACAAAAAAATGGTTTGAGGAAGATGACGTTTCAGATTTTAAATAAAAAAAATACCTGCATCTGACCGTGCAGTTTAAATAAACCAACTAAGTAAACCTTTTATAAAAAGCGCTACAACAAATTATGTATTTCGATATACCAAAAGAACAATCATCAATTATTAAGGTAATTGGTGTTGGTGGTGGCGGATCAAATGCCGTAAACCACATGTTCATGCAGGGCATTAAAGATGTGAACTTTGTAATTTGCAATACCGATCAACAGGCATTGGAAATGAGCCCGGTTCCAAATAAAATTCAATTGGGACCAAGTCTCACAAAAGGCCGTGGAGCCGGTTCACACCCTAGTGTCGGACAACAGGCTGCAATGGAAAGTATGCAGGAAATTAAAGCCCTGCTCGAAAAAAATACGGAAATGGTTTTCATCACAGCCGGTATGGGCGGTGGAACCGGAACCGGTGGCGCTCCTGTTGTAGCAAAACTGGCAAAGGAAATGGGCATTCTTACCATCGGTATTGTTACCGTTCCTTTTGGCTTTGAAGGAAAAAGAAGAAGAACGCAGGCACATGAAGGTTTAGAAACATTAAAACATTTTGTAGATGCAATTCTGATTGTTTCCAACGATAAATTGCGTGAAATGTTTGGCAACCTCGCATGGAACGAAGCCTTTGCAAAAGCAGATGATATTTTAACTACTGCTGCAAAAGGTATTGCCGAAATTATTACCGTTCCCGGTTATGTGAACGTGGATTTTGAAGATGTGAAAACAGTATTACGCGATAGCGGTCTGGCAATTATGGGTTCAGGAAGTGCGGAAGGTGAAAATCGTGCATTGGAAGCTGTAAGTGTTGCATTGGAATCGCCATTATTAAATGATAATGATATTCGTGGTGCAAGAAATATTTTATTAAACATTTCATCCGGCTCTAAAGCTGTGTTAATGGATGAAATTGCATCTATTACCGATTATGTGCAGGAAGCAGCAGGTAACGATTGTGATATTATCTGGGGGAATTGTACAGATGAAACTTTAGGTGAAAAAATTATGGTAACGGTAATTGCAACCGGTTTCGAAACCATCGAACAACGCAATACCCGCATCAAAAAAAACACCTATAAAATCACACATGTTGATACCAACGAAATGGTTTCAACTAAACAAGCACCAGTAGCGAAAGAAACAGAAGTTTTGGAAGAACCGGTTGAAAAAGAAGAAGAACCTGAAATTAAACTGGTAAATAAAAACGAAGTTAAACTCGAAAAAAAAGAGATTAAAAAAGAAGAGGATACTAATCCGCGCCAGTTTGCATTTAATTTCGACATGTTTGCTCCGGTAGAGGAAAAAATTGAAATTAAAAAAAATCCTGAACCGGTTGCAGAAATAATAAATGAAACACCAATTACGGAAATTGTTGCTGAAGATAAAATAGAAGTAACACCTGTAGCTGTTGTTAATCCGGTAAATGAAATTACGGAAGAACCAATTGCGGAAATTAAAAATGAAACTGAAATTGAAGCCGCACCTTTCTTCGAAATTAAAAAAATAACCAAAGAAATTGTTGAAGACGATGTGCAGGCAGAGGAAGAAATAATTTCTTACGTTAAAAAAGAAGAAATTATACCTATTGCAGAAAAAGAGGAAATTACTTTAAATACTCAACGCAATGAGCCAAAAACATTTATCACAAACAACGATAAAATGGATGTGGTAAATAATGCTTCAAGCGACAGAATTAATCGCTTAAAAAGTATGAGCATGAAATTGAATAACAACAATCTGGAAGAGATTGAAAAAGTGCCTGCTTATATGCGTCGCAATATTGACCTGGAAGAAACACCTGATGCGAGAGAAATTAATGTGTCGAAATACAATGTGGTAAATGGTGAAAACGGACCGGAGTTAAAAAAGAATAATTCATTTTTGCACGACAACGTAGATTAATTCGCCAATTAATAAAATACAAGGCGCTTCGAAAGAGGCGCCTTTTTTTCTGCTATAATGGCAGATTTTGGGTCTTTTTAGGGGTTTTTCGACTGCATTATTGTCATAGTCTCTAAGACCTTCCAGGTTTAAACCTTCCAGGTCTAAACCTGGAAGGTGTCCAACTTGAAACTGTAATTTTTACCCTCAACTTTAATTCCTTTCAATATTTCACCACGTCGTTCCTCACCCCAAAAACGCCTCTATCACCGGACCTGCAACTACACTTTTTTCCTCCAACACAAAGTGACCGGCGTCCTCGTATTTCACAACTTCAGCAGTCGGAAATTGTTCTTGCATCCATAACAAATGTTTTTCAGTTATAAATGCATCTTTCATCCCCCAAATAATTAATACCGGTTTATTTTTTAACACGGGTAACATTTTACCGATTGATTCATAATAATCCTGATCGCGTAATAATGATTTTGCGAAGGAAACTGTTCCATTACGTTCACCTGCATTGCCAAATGGTTTTAAATATTGCTGATGTACTTCAGGCGTTAATCGCGAACGTTCACCAAACGCTGCAGGTAAAATATATTTCGCAGAAAAATTAAAATAGCGATATAAAAATGGCATCAGCGGACTACCCAAAATGCCTTTCATTTTTTTATACTCCGGTTCATCCTGAATCGAACGGCACCAAGTATTTAATATAATTAATTTACTGATTTTATCCGGAATTTGTTCTGCAGCAGCTAACCCAATAATTCCACCAAAATCGTGCACCAGCATTGTAAACTGATTTAATTGCAAATGGTTAATCAGTTTTAATAAAGTTGCCGTGTGATTTTGAATACTATAATCATACCCCGAAGGTTTATCGGATAAGCCAAAACCGATATGGTCTAAAGCAATACAGCGATATTTTTTGGATAAATATTTAATTACATTCCTGAATTCAAAACTCCACGAAGGTGTGCCGTGCACAAACAGTAGCACTTCGCCTTGACCTTCATCAATATAATGTAATTGCGCTCCATCTACGGTGATATAATTGTGTGCAAATGGATATTCCTTCGTATTTAACCAGTTGGTATTCATATTTTATATTTTTGAAAAAGTACTTTTTTAATTGAAGCTAACGGGAAATATTTTGGTGCCATTAAATGATTTACTACCAATCCGTCAATCAGCGTAAAAAATAATTTTGCTTCATCTGCCGGATGGGCATATCCTAATGCTTTAAAATTTTGCGTCAGCGTGCTGTTAATATAATCTCTGGCCTTTGCATAATCCTTATCTAAAAATTGCTGTACACCATCCTGCATTTTAATAGCGTGAAACAAGCGCCAGAAATCTTTGTTTGCTGCTACCAAAGCAAAAGTTGATTCTACATGCAATGCCAACGCTTTTTTGGGTGGCAGTTTTTCGCGGTAGGCCGACATACTCGCCTGCACATCCGCAAAGCCGGTTTCCAAAATGGCTAACAGTAAATCTTCTTTTGAAGTAAAATAGTTATACATCAACCCTTGTGCAACGTCGGCTTCCCGCGCTATGGTTGCAATTGATGTGCTGCCGTAACCCTTTTCCGCAAACAAGCGGAGGGCCGTTTCCATGATGTGGTCTTTCTGATTTGTTTTCATTATGAATGAACGTTCATTCACAAAGGTAGATGCACTTTTTTAATTCACCAAATTTATTTTTTTAGGGAGATTGTAATGTGTTATTTATAAAGGACGTTTCGCAACTGCTTTTACAAAATCGGTAATAATATAAGCAACGAGTTTTCCGGTTTTATTGTCCATTTGTTTATGGGCCAAAACCGGCGCACCTTCGGCAATGTGGAGGTAGCAGGCGTCTAATGAAGTGCCGCAGTGGTAAACGTATTTGCGGACATCAACAGGTAACATACCACTTGGTGTGCGTGCACTTACCGGAACGTTTTGGATGGAGTCTAAATCTATTTCAACACCACAAGGTGCATTTTTGCAGAAATGAATACAATTATTTAAAGCCAACTCAAAGCTGATTTGTTCGCGGACAAAAATATCATCGTAAGTTTCATAATGTAAATCCGCTGAATGTTGTTCAAACAACGCGAGTGCGGTGTGAATATTATAGGATTCATGTAATCCGAACACCGCATATTTTGTTAAATATTTTTCATGATAAGCATATAAAAATCCATTGCCGCTGTGACGCCCCAACATCGGACGCATATCGCTATGCGGGTCGCAATTTATTACGTGAATGCCATGCAGTTTTTTTCCAAGATTAATACCTTTAATTATCGGATAAGCATTGTTATGTCCGCCCCCAACTACAATTGGAATTTTACCCGCTGCACTTATTTTTTCAATTACGGCACAAACACGTGCATCAACCTTGCCAACTAACCATCTTGCTTTTTCAATATCCGTATCTGATTTATAGTTTAATCCGTTGGCCATTTCCATTAAATCATCCATATCTACATGACCTAAAATCAGTAATTCCTTGCCGTTGCAAAACTGATTGCTTTGCATGTTTAATAAAAAATCGAGACTCGGTTTCCAGGCGGCATAAGCACCACCGCGACCGTGATTTGCGCGAACACCAATGTCTTCAGGAATGCCCAGCACGACAAATTTTGCCTGATCATATTTTAATTGTTGCTCCCAGTTTTCGGTGTCCTGAATGGTATGAACCGTTTCACCAATTTTGGTTTCACCGTGACGATGTTTTGTTCTGGAAATAATTTCTTCCTTTGAATAAAAATGTATGTGGACCATTTGACAAATTTAAAACTTAACAGCAGATCAATTAATAAATCAACAACATAAAAAAAGCCCTGTCTAAAAACAAGGCTTTTAAATTTTTATCTATTTAATTAAAAATTATAAATGAATTACTTCACCATACGCAGCAGCCGCAGCTTCCATAATTGCTTCACTCATTGTAGGGTGTGGATGAATTGCTTTAATAATTTCATGTCCCGTTGTTTCTAATTTACGAGCTACAACTACTTCAGCAATCATTTCAGTAACATTTGCACCAATCATGTGGGCACCTAAAAACTCACCGTATTTAGCATCAAAAATTAATTTTATAAAACCTTCAGGATTGCCACCGGCTTTTGCTTTTCCGCTTGCCGTAAATGGAAATTTTCCGATTTTTAATTCATATCCAGCAGCTTTTGCAGCAGCTTCTGTCATGCCCACACTGGCAATTTCAGGAGAGCAATAAGTACATCCCGGAATATTATTATAATCAATGCCTTCGGGTTTATGACCTGCAATTGCTTCAACGCAGGTAATACCTTCTGCGCTGGCAACGTGTGCTAATGCAGGGCCGGGAGTAACATCTCCAATAGCATAATATCCGTCAACATTTGTTTTGTAATATTTGTCGACAGTTATTTTACCTTTTTCAGTTTTTATACCAACAGTTTCCAGTCCGATATTTTCGATATTGGCAACAACGCCGGCAGCACTTAATACAATATCACATTCAATTATTTCTTCGCCTTTTGCCGATTTCACTTTTACTTTACAACCTTCGCCTGCAGTATCAACACCTTCAACTGATGATGAAGTCATAATGGTAATACCTTGTTTTTTGAAATTGCGCGCTAATTCTTTAGAAATTTCTTCATCTTCAACAGGCACAATACGATCCATAAATTCAACAATGGTAACCTGAGTGCCGATTGAATTATAGAAATAGGCAAACTCAACACCAATTGCACCTGCACCTACTACAACTAATTTTTTTGGTTGCACCGCAAGGTTCATTGCTTCGCGATAGCCGATAATTTTTTTACCATCCTGTTTCATGGTTGGTAAATCTTTACTGCGTGCACCTGTTGCAATAATAATATGGTTGGCAGCAACAATTTTTTTACCACCGGCATTATCGGTAACCTCAATTGTTTTTCCCGGTTTTACAATTCCGCTACCTTCAATAATATCGATTTTATTTTTTTTCATGAGGAACTGAACACCTTTGCTCATTCCGCCGGCAACGTCGCGACTGCGTTTTACCATTCCGGCAAAATCTGCTGTGGCGCCATTAATTTGGATACCGTAATCAGCCGCATGTTTCATATATTCAAAAACCTGAGCACTTTTTAATAATGCTTTGGTAGGAATACAACCCCAGTTCAAACAAATTCCACCTAATTCAGCGCGTTCAACAATGGCAGTTTTTAAGCCCAATTGCGAAGCTCTAATAGCCGCAACATATCCTCCGGGTCCGCTTCCTAATATAATTACATCGTAGTTCATAATTCCTCAGTTTAAGTTTTGCAGGCGCAAAGATACGGCAAACCGTGGAATGTATAGAAAAGGGAACGCAGAGCCCTACGGGCCGCAGATTTGGCTGATTTTTGCTAATAAAGGGAGAAAATTGATTTATGGGATTAAAAAATGGATAAAATAGGTTCAATTTCATCGCACAAAAATTAGCACTCATTTGCGGAATCCCCACACATATCTATTTAAAAAATCCGTCTATATCCGTTCAACCCGTCTCGATAGCAATCGGGATCCGCGTTCCCTTTCAAATACAACCCACAAAAAATCAGCGTCCCGCTAGCGGGAATCTTCCAAACACATCCTATAAAAAATCAGCTTCAATCAGCAAAAATCAGCGACCCGCCTGCCGGGTTCCGCGTTCCTTTTCACCCTCGTCCAAAAAATCCCATTAATCGAAATTTTACCACAAAGAACCAAAGGCCGCAAAGTAACGCTAAGGAAAAATGTTTAGATTATGTGTTATAAGATCCCACAGCGCACCAAATCCCATCCACCCAAATAAGTAATCAGCTCCCCGCTAGCGGGAATCTTCCAAACACATCCAATAAAAAATCAGTTTAAATCCGCCCAAATCAGCGACCCGCTTGCCGGGTTCAGCGTTCCAAAAAAATCCGTCCCATATCCGTTCAACCCGTTCAATCCGTGTTCCATTTCAAAAACATCCCACAAAAAATCAGCTTCCGCTTGCGGCATCCTCAAACACATCATCCCAAAAAAATCAGTTTAAATCCGCCCAAATCAGCGACCCGCTTGCCGGGTTCAGCGTTCCAAAAAAAATCCGTCCCCTATCCGTTCAACCCGTTCAATCCGTGTTCCCTTTAAAATCCGTCCATTATCCCTTTGCTCTATCCACCGCCGTATGCCATTTAAAATACAACTCATCCGCTTCCATCAATTTCATTTTGGGTTTAAATTTGGTCGATGTAAGTGGCTGTGTAGACAAATCTTCCATCGTAAACAACCCCGCACCAATACCCGCTAAACTCGCAGCACCTAATGCAGTAGATTCTAAATATTCTGGCCTTACAACCTGTGTCTGTAAAACATCACTTTGAAATTGCATCAGCCAGTTATTAGCAGTTGCTCCGCCATCAACTTGTAATGTTTTTAAAATAATGCCGGCATCTTTATTCATTGCCTGCAACACATCGCGTGTTTGATATGCAATCGATTCCAATGCTGCGCGAATAATATGCGCTCTGCCGGTGCCGCGTGTTAATCCGGAAATAGTTCCTTTTGCATACATATCCCAATGTGGCGCACCAAGTCCGGTAAATGCAGGGACAAAATACACATCACCATTATCATGTAATGAAGCAGCAATATATTCCGATTCGTCGCTGCTGGAAATTATTTGCAGACTATCTCTCAGCCATTGCACAACAGCACCACCAATAAATACACTTCCTTCTAATGCATAACTGATTTTACCATTTATGCCCCAGGCAATAGTGCTTAATAATTTTTGTTGAGATATCACCAATTGTGCACCTGTTTGCATTAACATAAAACAGCCTGTTCCATATGTATTTTTTGCACTTCCCGGTTCAAAACATCGCTGTCCGAATAAGGCAGCCTGCTGATCGCCGGCAACACCTAAAATCGGAATTTCTTTCCCACCAATATTTGCAAAACCATATTGGTCGATGGAATTTTTTACTTCAGGTAAAATGTTGGCAGGTATATTTAATGTTTGTAATAAATGTGTATCCCACTGAATACTTTTAATATTAAATAACATGGTTCTGGATGCATTACTAACATCAGTTGCATGTACATTACCATTTGTTAATTTCCATATCAGCCAGCAATCAATAGTGCCGCATAATAATTTATTTTCTGCAGCTAATTGTCTTGCTTGCGGAACAGTATCTAAAATCCATTTTATTTTTGTTCCCGAAAAATAGGCATCAATCACCAGTCCGGTATTATCGCGAATATAATTTTCTAATTGATTAGCCTTTAAATCCTCACAAATATCCGCCGTTCTTCTATCTTGCCAGACAATGGCGTTATAAACAGGTTTACCCGTAGTTTTATCCCACACCACCACTGTTTCGCGCTGATTGGTAATGCCAATACCGGCGATATCATCTAACGAAACATGTGCAATTGCTAATACTTCACGAAGTGTTTCCAACTGTGTTTCCCAAATTACCTCAGCATCATGTTCCACCCAGCCCGGCTTAGGAAAAATTTGTTCAAATTCTTTCTGTGCACGCCCAACCTCAACTAAATTTTCATCAAACAAAATAGTCCGCGAACTGGTAGTGCCCTGATCAATTGCAATGAGATATTTCATAAGCTTTGGTTGATTAGCTAATTAGCCGATTAGCAAATTAGCTAATGGATTTTTAGTAAAAATGTAATTTAGAGTTCTATTTTAATTAGCAAATTAGCTGATTAGCAAATTAGCTAATGGATTTATCGTAAAAATGTAATTTAGAGTTCTATTCACAATTTGCTTATTGATTTATCGTAATAATTTAATTTTTCCTTTTACTCAAAATCATCACTTATTTGCCTGTGGCAAATAAGAAATCGAAGCACAGAATTCGAATCATTCACAGAACCCCCATTAGCTAATCAGCTAATTTGCTAATCAGCTAATTACCATCACATTAACTGAATCGACATCTTCACAGGTTGATGATCCGAGTATTCAAACTTAGTATCAATGGTATTTATTTTCAGTAATTTAATATTAGGTGAAATCAAAAAGAAATCAATAATTGTTCTGAAGGTATTTTCATCTAAAGGTGTTTCAAGATGTCGGTTGGTTGGAACATCGGGATCGTAGGCCCATATCCAGTTTTCGGGTGTGTAATCAAAGCTCATGGATGGCGGCATAAAGCCGTCGTATCCCGATTTGGGAATAAATTTATCTTTTTGGAAATTGGGTGGACATTGATTCCAATCGCCACCGGCAATTACGTAATTTCCTTTTTTGTATTCTGCTTCCACATATTCTTTTAATGCCTTCATTTCACCATCTTTAATTTCACCCGTTTCGTCGTATGCGGAATTATGTGTGTTTATTACAATTAATTCTTTGCCATTTGCTAAAGGATAACGTTGTGTAAGAAAACATCTGTCGAGAAAAAATATTCTGGTTGGCCATGGAAATTTTCCGGGGTATTGTATGCGTGTAGATTCAGTTGGTTTATATCTTGAAAATGTGGCAACGCCACCAAATACTTTTCCCATTGGATTGGTATATGGAACAGGTACAAATTTTACATTATAATTTAATGCAAAACTGGAAGCATATCCCTGTAAAATATGATTGATTTCGCGCACCTGATCAATTTCATAACTTCTTTTTGATTCGCGGTCGATTTCCTGAATCAGATAAAAATCGACATCAGCATTTTCGCTAATTATTTTTTGTACACCCTGAAAATCTTTATCCCAAATTTCGCGTGGTGCACGAACTGATTTCCCGCCATCATAAAAAAAGTCCATTTCCTTACCTAAACCGCTGTAGCCGATGTTCCAGCACATGAGTGTAATTACCGAATCAATTTGTTTTGAATCAGCAGCCTTTCCTTTAATATCGGCCACCTCTTGTGCGCCGGGATCGCGTTTATAATCGGTTACTGTTCCGTAAATAATTACACCTGCAAGGTAAAGCACTACAACCAGCACCAGCCAGCCGACGATTTTGAGAATGGGTTTCAGTTTTTTCATACTGTTATTTGCTGTGAAGATAATACCTGTAAATAAATTTATATATTTATCACATAATTTAATATGCATGCAACATACCACTTACCTAAAACATAACAAAAAGGGACAGGAAATTTTTGAACAAAGCTGGACAGGGGAGAAGGAACCGATAGCCGTAATTTGTCATATTCACGGCCAGAGCGACCATAGTTCGAGGTTTGAACATGTTGCACAGTTTTTTGTAGCCCATCAGGTTGACTTTTATGCGGCAGATTTAATAGGTCATGGCAAATCGGGTGGTGCAAGGGGGCACGTGAATAAGTTTGAAGAATATCTTGAAACGGTTGATATGTTGTATGCTGACGTAACAGCCCGTTATCCCGGAAAACCTATATTTATATATGGACATAGTATGGGTGGAAATGTGGTGATTAATCACGCATTACAAAATAAACAAGCGGTAGCAGGTTATATTGCAACTTCACCGTGGATTCGGTTGGCATTTGAACCGCCTGCATGGAAGGTGGCGTTGGGTAAAACGGTAAAATCAATTTTTCCCGCGTTATTGCAACCAACAGGTTTAAATCCGGATTTAATTTCGCACGATAAAGTTGTGGTAGAAAAATACAAAAACGATAAACTGGTGCATGGAAAAATTTCTGCTGCCGGTTTTTTTGAAATATTAACGCATGGTAAATCCATTTTAACCCACGCCGGTGAATTACATTATCCCTTATTTATTGCGCATGGCACAGAAGACCGCTTAACCGATCATCATGCAAGCGGTGAGTTTGCAGCAATGCGGCCTGATTTAATTACTTATAAAGCATTTACGGGATTGTATCACGAAATGCATAATGAAGCAGAAAAAGAAGATTTATTTAATGCCATTTTACATTTTATTCACCAAAAAATTCAATAATATGACAACGCAGGTTAACGGATACTTAAAAACATTACAAATTCTTTTTATCGGGTTATTTACCGGACCTATTTTATTTTTAGGTGTATGTTTATTTATTCAATCAGGAAATCAACCGGTTGAACAAACGGGACAAAGTCCGCTGTTTTTTATCGCAATTGGCTTTGCAGTTATCGGAATTATGGGTTCTCGTGCCCTGTATAGTTCGAGAATAGCCAAAATACAAGAGATGGATAATGTAAAACAAAAATTAGAAAATTTTAGAACAGCATTTATTATTCGTCTGGCATTAATTGAAGGACCAACATTATTATGTATCGTTGGTTTACTGGTAGAAGAACAACAAATATTTTTATATGTTGCTATCGTGCTTATTTTGGCTCAGGCATTGAATTACCCGACAAAAAGCAAAGTAGCAAATGATATACAGATAAGTGAAGCAGAACTGATGTCCAATTAATTTTTTACGATTGTTCCCGACTGAATACTTTTATCATCAGCATATATTGTATAAAAATAAACACCTGCAGGAAATGATTTTACATTTATTTCCTTATTGGAATTGAAATTTTGCAATTTAAAAACCTCAGCACCTGTGGCATTGGTTATGGTAAGTGTGTAAAACACATTTTCAGTACCGGAATAATTTATATGCAGTATGTCTGTTGTTGGGTTTGGAAAAACAGAAAATATTTCTTTATGCTCAAGGGTGATTACATTTACGCCCAATGTATCACATTCACTGCCCGGAATAGCGCCGAGGCTATAGTTAACCATATTGGGTAAACCAGTTATAGCTCTTCTGCCACCCAACCATATTGTTGATGTATCAATATTGCATGCGTCTCCTAGCAAATTTGGTTCATTAATTACACAAAGATTCATGTTCTTGTAGGTATATATGTTATTTGGTATTAGATTATATCCGATAATAAAATATATTCTTCCATCAGGGCCTAATTCATGTTGCCCTATAAAATACCCACCATAGGGGTTTTCAAATAATAACACTTTTGTTTCTTCAATACTGTCATTACAATTTAGACAATATTGATAAAGAACATTTTTATCTGATAAATATATTTTGTTACCATCAGGGCTGAATGAAAAACCATAAGTGGTGAAAGATGGGGTATCAAAATTATCAATATAAGCAAATTCAGTTAAATCACCTGTGCATCTGTCAAAATCAAATAGTTCTACGAAATTATATCCTGTTAATGCTATTTTGCTGCCATCAGGTGAAAAAATCATTTCACCAATACTCGTATAAAAATCAATTAAATTTCCAACATTTTGAATAAAGGGACCTGAAATTCCATCTGGTGTGATTAAAAATTTATAAAATTTATTTGTTAACCCTGGATTAAAACTAGGAATGCTTTCGTGCACCACCAGCCACCAATCTCTTCCATTTGCATGTTTTACTGCATGCATTTTTTCCATAAGAGTATCATTTAATATGGGCGGATTTTGCATTTCGACATCCCCTAACCCACCATCTGCATTCATATTTACAAGACTATAGCTTATATGTTATTTTCGCTTTTGTAAAATATAAAATAAATTTGAATTGTTACCGGTATTGGAATAATTAATCACACCTTGTGTTATACTAGATGCATAAACTCCATATTGATCAACATTTAAGCAACATCCATTTGGCATTAAATTATGCAATTTGTTCCATACGTATCTTGCCATCTGTATGAAATAACAAATTTCCAACGCCATCAGAAATAGATGCGCTTGATTCATATATTATATTAGTCGGTATTTGCACACAGTTAATCCCAGTGTCGGTAAATGTCATTAAAAGTGAATCACCAAATACCCAATTGTTAGTTTCTTTTTGAGCATACAAATTTATGGTGAAGCATGTTACATAAATAAGTAGTGCATATTTCATAAGTTTAACTTGGGAGCCAATTTTTCAGTTACCGTTAATAAAATTACTAATTAATTTTGACTATTTAAACTCAAATGGAGTAAAGTTAATTGCATCACAAGATTCGCGGATGTTCAGAACTTACATCCCCCCAAATAAAATGCATATTACATATAGACTGGAGCAAAATCAATCAATCAATCCCGCTCTTCCATTAAGTATCGGGCTTACTTCAATCTTGCTGCAATCTTGTTTCAATTTTGCTTCAATCTTGTTCAATCTCGCTCAATCTTGTTCAATCTTGTTTCAATTTTGCTTCAATCTTTTTCAATCCCCTTACTTCACCCTATTCAATCCCATGGCCTTCACCATCCAATTAGGTAAAGCCTCATTCGGGTCGCGTTTTTTGAGATTTAAATACCAGCCGAATTTTTTTAAGATGGGCACTTTATGTGTTTCAACAAATTCAATAAGTGCGCCATCTGGATCTTCTATATAACTAAAATGACCCGCAGCTTCGCCCATATCAAAGTGGTTGCCACTGTCTACAGTAAACGGATAACCCTTTGATGCGCATAATGCCTTCATTTTATCCATTCCCTGAATATCAAAACAAAGATGAATAAATCCTAAATCGCCCCAATAACGATTGGCAAATATTTTATTTGGTAAACGGTCATAAACTTTTACTAATTCTATTTCACCATTGCCTAATAATTTACTAAAAGGTCCGCGACGCGATTCAGATTGTGCTAATAACACACGGCGCGATTTAATATTACCACCGGTTAAAACAGCAGTATCACTAAATACATCTTCTTTATCATAAATTACTTTATCAAAACCTAATATATCGGCATAAAATGCTTTTGACTTTTCAATATCGCTAACACCAATTATGGCACCATAACTTCCACCGGTTGTAAAATTTGTTTTGCCAAACCAATCGTTAGCTTTTACGATTTCAAAAATATTTCCATGTAAATCGCGCAAATAAAAATGGTCATCACCATTTGGATTTTTACTTATACCACCTAAAATATTTACCTGTTGGTTTTTTAAAAATGCATAAGTTGCTTGTATGTCGCGACTTTTCATCTTGCAACCATAAATACCTAAATCGCCATATTGTATATCAAATGCTGCAGCAACAGGTGTACGTGACGTGTATTGCCATATTTCAAATCCACCCCCGCCATTCATATTTACAGCTAATACAGCATGGCGTTTGTGCGGTTTGCCACCGGTATAAGGCAACATTAAATTTGCTTCTGCTGCTTCTTCAAAAATTTTAACATCCATGCCAAATTTTTCCCGGTACCATTTCCATGTTTTATGAACATCCGGATTTCCAATTCCTACCTGTTGAATGCCACTGATAATTGGTTTCATTGCTGACTATTGTAATTTAATTTTTAATAATTATTTTGTTGCTACTTTAGTTATTAATTTGTAATAAAGGGAGGGTATAAATCTTCTAAAGTATGCCATTAATATTTCTTTTCTTCCGATTAATACTTCTTTTTTATTTTTTCGGATGGCAGTAATTATTTTTTTTGCACAAACTTCAACCGACATACCATTTGCTTGACCCTTATCCATAAGCCCTTGTTCCCGTCCATCGCCTGTTACTGCATGAATAGATATATTGGTATGAATATAACCCGGCATAATAATATTAATATTCACCGGTGAACTACGCATTTTTAATTCAGCGCGCAGTGAATCAAAATAACCGATAATGGCATGTTTACTTGCACAATAAGTGGAACGGTTTGGCACACCTATTTTTCCGGTTATACTGCTCATGAGAATGATATTTCCAAATCCGTTTTTTTCCATTTGCGGCAAAACAGCTTTTGTTAAAGTGATGGCACTGAAATAATTGGTTTGCATAATGCGCTGCTCCACGTCGGCTGTAGTTTCCAAAACTGATGAGCGCTGACTGATGCCACCGTTATTGATGAGCATATCAATACGACCAAAAAGTGCAATTGCTTTTTCGGCGATGGCTGGTAATGCAGTATTATCCAATAAATCGACCTGTAAAATGGCAACATCGGTTGTGTATTGCAAACATTCCTGTTGCACCCGTTCCAGTTCAGGAATACGTCGTGCCGATAAAATGAGCTTGGCTTTTTGTTTAGCGAGTTGTTTTGATAACTCCTCCCCAATGCCTGAAGAGGCGCCGGTTATCCAAATAACTTTTCCTGAAAACATGCCGCAAAGATACCTAACTGTCTTTAGGATGTTTAATGAGGCTGTGGTAAGTTGATTTTATGCGCTGCGGAGAGGCTGTTCCAGTTACAAATAACAACATCGCAACAGTATTGGCAAAATTTACTTTCACCCATGTATTTTCATCATATTTTCTTGCAGAAACCAATGAATATTCCGGTATTACAACAAATTGATGTTTTTTTTGAATGCGTCGCACCAGGTCGTAGTCTTCCATAATGGTGAACTTTTCGTTAAAACCGTTGAGGGACTGAAAAACAGTTTTTTTAATAAACAGGGTTTGGTCGCCACCACGGCAAATGAGGCCGCCAAATTTGTTAAAGTAGGCATTTACACGCAACAAAAAACGGTCGGAGTCGAAACGGTACCTGAAACAACCGGCTTCAGCTCCGGCTTTGATTTGGGCCATTATAGATTTGAAACAAGATGATGGCGGGAGGCAATCGGCATGCACAAAAAATAAAATTTCGCCACTTGCTTTTTGTGCAGCATAGTTCATTTGTCCGGCTCGTCCTTTTACCGGGCATAAAATAGTGTGCACCCCAAGCCTGGAGGCCATTTCAAGGGTTTTATCGGTACTGCCACCATCAGATACAATAATCTCTACCTCAAGCCCCGCACTAATGTATTGCAGATGCCTGATAAGCCGGTGAATAAACCGCTCTTCGTTATAAGTTGGAATTATAACACTAAAGGTCATATATCTAAGTGTTTTACCATGATATAGTCGTCCTGAATATCTGCCCCTAAAATAAAAGTTGTGTTGCCGACGATGTTGTAACCTAATTTTTTATAGATTTCAACCGAAAGCGGATTTTTTTGCCAAACACTTAACCACATTGCTTTACAGCCTGTAGTCGCTGCCAAATTTTCGGCGGTTTGCATTAATTTTTTACCCACTTTTAACCCTTTAAAGGCATTGGATACATAAAACCGGGCAATTTCCATCGCTTTTATTTCGGGAATATACGTATTTCCACCGGCCATCAGTTTTATATAACCAATCATTTGTGCATTTGTTTCAGCTACATAAAAAGTAGTGTTTTTTTCTTGTAATTCCGCTTCTAAGTTGCTGATAGTGAAGTATTTATCTAAATAATTCGACATATCTTCTTTTGTATTAAAGGCATGATAGGTATCAAAAAAAGTTGAAGCCCCCAGTGTAGCCAGCGTCTGAGCATCCTGTAATATCGCTTTTCTGATTAAAATCTCCATTTTCACAACAAATTCGCCCTCAATTTTACCACTTCATCCGTTCATTTTTGGCATTGGTCGAAAAAAGATGTTAAAATTTGTCACCTCACTGTAACTTTAGGCATAGTTCATGCGTCAAAGCGTTAATAATGGTTAATGATATACCATATTAACATAAAGTATTTTAATTTCACAGTGCGTTAAAGCACTTTTGTAAAACCCGAATTATGAAAAAGCTGATAACCTTATTACTTGTTATTTTCACCGGACTATCGGTAGCTAAAGCATGCGATGAACCGGATAACGAAGATTTAGTAAAAAAAGCGGCAGCCATAATTGATGAAACGGCGCATCAGCAATACGCCAAATCGGAAGGTGAAAAGAAAATTTCAACCGCATCTGTATTACCTAAGCCGGATGAAAAAAATGTGGTAATAACCTTTACCATCGATGAGCAAAATAAAATTCACGTTGTTGAAGTGCAGGGTGGTTATGCATTTATAAACCATTATATCAAAACATCGCTTGAGGGTAAAGAAATAAAAACTGAAAATGCGATTCCCGGCATTAACTACATGATGTCTGTAAAATTGCCTACTTCAGTATAAACAACCTTCAAAATAATTTAAAACCTTCGTTTCGGCGAGGGTTTTTTTATGCCCCGTACTTTCAGGGCACTCGAAAGTTTTACCTACATTTGTTACTGCAAAAAAAAGAAATCGATTTTAACGATGCCGGGGAACAAACCATAGCAACAGCTTGTTTCACTTATTTAACAAATTTAATCAATACCATATATCACATCTACATGCGTAATTTATTTTTTAGTGTTTTATGCTTATTAATTTGCACATCAAATGCTCAGCAGGTTCAATGGAATGCATCACGTATTTTATTGGAAATAGAAAAATTAAATACCACAGCCAGTGTATTGTATATTGCTGCTCATCCCGATGATGAAAATACCAGACTGATTACCTACCTCGCAAACGAAAAACGTGTGCGCACCGGATATTTGTCATTAACTCGTGGCGACGGTGGGCAAAATTTAGTGGGAGAAGAACAAGGTGCATATCTTGGTGTTATCAGAACCCAGGAATTATTAGCTGCCCGCAGATTAGATGGGGGAGAACAATTTTTTACCCGTGCAGTTGATTTTGGTTACAGCAAAACCGCAAGTGAAACATTTACAAAATGGCCCAAAGACAGTATTTTATCAGATATGGTTTGGGTAATCAGAAATTTTAAACCGGATATTATTATTACCAGATTTCCTGCCGATGAACGTGCAGGTCATGGTCACCATACTGCAAGTGCAATGCTTGCAGAAGAAGCTTTTGAAGCAGCTGCCGACCCGACTCGTTTTCCTGAGCAGTTAGCTTATGTTTCTGTTTGGAAAACACAACGTTTATATTGGAATAATTCAACTTGGTGGGATAAAGATTTACCAACAAAAATTGCAAACGGTAGTCCCGAACTTGCTGTGTTCGATGTTGGCGGATATAATGTTTTACTCGGAAAAAGTTACGGCGAAATTGCTGCTGAAAGTCGCACCAACCATAAAAGCCAGGGTTTTGGTAGCGCACCAACAAGAGGTGAACAAAAAGAATATCTTGAATTAAAAAAAGGGAATGCTTTTACCAATAACGATATTTTTTCCGGCATTCAAACCGGATGGGAACGTTACCGCCAGGGCGCTGATTTGCAATTTATGATTTCAGATATAATCAATCATTATGATGTAAGTTATCCTGAAAAATCAATTGATGCATTATTAAAAGTTTATGCTTATTTAAAAACTATTCCTGAAGATCAGTTAATTGTTTATAAAAAAGAACAGGTGAAAAAAATTATTGTTGCCTGTTTGGGATTATGGATAGAACCTGTTGCCGATAAAGATATTGTTGCTAATGGTGATGCATTAAAAATTGTTAGCACAGCTTTAAAACGCAATAATTATCCAATTTCACTGGAGTCAATTTCTGTTTTGGGAAATGATTATAAAAGTGGCGAAATTTTACCTGCAGGTATAAATCAAATGGATACTTTTAATATTATTGTGCCGGAAGGAATTTCATCCTCACCTTATTGGCTGAATGGTGATTATGAAGGTATATTTAATGTGACAGACAGGAAATTAATTGGTAAAGCTGAAAATGATCCGGTAATATTATTTACTTACCATATTAAAATTGGAGATGAAACTTTTGCCTTTAACAGAGGTGTGGTTTACAAAGAAACGGATGCTGTAAAGGGTGAAATATATAAACCACTTGCTGTAGTTCCACGCGCAGTAGTTAGTGCATCTTCGTATAATGTGTTATTTACCGATAACAATCCGGAACAATTACAACTCAGCATTAAATCGTTTGCTGCCGATACATTAAATGGTCGTGTGCGTTTGTTCGGAAATAAAATAAATACTACAGCACAATCATTTACCATATTAAAAAATGGCTCAACAGCAGCTGTAAATTTTGATATAACTGCTCCTGCTGAACCGGGTGTAAAAACCACAACGGTTCAAATGTTGTCAGATAATGCCAATGCAGTATTAGGCGAACCGGCGAAAAAAATTACCATTATTGAATACGATCATATTCCGCGTCAGGTAATTGTTGAAGATGTAAAAGTAAAAGTGGCAAAATTTGATGCTGCTCCATGCACAAAAAAAATTGTTTACATTGATGGTGCTGGCGATTTGGTAGATGAAAGTTTATCTCAAATCGGATTACATATCACAACTATTAAACCTGAAGCCATGACGGCGGAATTATTGAGTCAGTTTGATGTTGTAATTATTGGTGTGCGCGCATATAATACTTCAAAAGCAATTGCAGATAATCAGCAGATGTTAATGAATTATGTAAATGCGGGAGGATTGGTTATTGCTCAATATTCTACCAATTGGGATATGTATACCGACCAGATTGGCCCATATCCTTTTAAAATTACCCGCAACCGCGTAACTGATGAAAATTCTCCGGTTGAATTTGTTTTACCTGAACATCGTTTATTAAATTTTCCGAATAAAATTACCCCTGCCGATTTTACAGGTTGGGTGCAAGAGCGTGGTATTTATTTTGTAGGTGAACCGGATGCTGCTTATCAGGCACCATTATCATTTACAGACCCGAATGAAAAAGCACAAACCGGCGGATTAATTGTTGCAGATTATGGTAAAGGGGCATTTATTTATACCGGCCTTGCATTTTTCAGAGAATTACCTGCAGGTGTTCCGGGTGCATATCGTTTGATGTTAAATATGATTGAATATAAACAGCAATAATATATAACCATGCAACAAACAAATGGAAAAAGCTACTGGCGTAATTGGTATGTGCTTGTTGTAATTGTTTTGATTGCAGAAATAATTATTTTCACTTTATTAACTGAACATTACTAATGAGTTGGATCGACTGGTTGGTAATGTTTGGTTCGTTAATTTTAATTGCCGCTTATGGCATTTATAAAACGCGTACCGTTCACACTGCTTCAAGTTATTTAAAAGGTGATGATGAAAAAAAGTGGTGGGAGATAGGGTTAAGCGTAATGGCTACACAGGCCAGTGCGATAACTTTTTTATCGGTACCCGGACAAGCTTACGACAGCGGATTAGGATTTATTCAATTTTATTTTGGATTGCCGCTGGCCATGATTGTAATATCGGTGTTTTTTATTCCGATGTATTACAAGCTGAAAGTATATACCGCCTATGAATTTCTGGAACAACGTTTTGATTTAAAAACACGCACCTTTACCGCAGTTTTATTTTTAGTGCAACGTGCATTTTCTACCGGTATTACCATTTATGCGCCTTCTATAATTTTATCGCAGTTATTAGGCTGGGATTTAAATGCAACGGTAATATTTATAGGTGGTATTGTTACGTTGTATATTTTATCAGGTGGCACAAAAGCTGTTGCCGTTACACATAAGCAACAAATGTTTGTTATTTATGCCGGAATGTTTACTGCATTCGGTTGCCTGGTTTATTATTTAAGTGAATATATTTCATTTAATGAATCGTTACACGTTGCAGGTGCATTAGGGAAAATGAATATCATAACATCAGGTAGCGAAAATGGCAGTTTTAATTGGAGCGACCGTTACAATTTAATTTCAGGATTAATTGGCGGATTATTTTTACAACTCAGTTATTTTGGAACCGACCAAAGTCAGGTAGGACGTTACTTGGGCGGAGAATCGGTGAAAGAAAGCCGTTTAGGATTAATGTTTAACGGTTTAGTGAAAGTGCCCGTTCAGTTTTTTATTTTATTGACAGGTTTACTGGTATTTGTTTTTTATCAGTTTAATCAGCCTCCTGTTTATTTTAATCAGGTAGCTTATGAAAAAACGCAACAATCGAAGTATGCAGCCGAATTAAAATCGCTTGAAATACAGTATAATATTGCAACAACGCAACAAATATCCTTAAACAGACAACTTGCGGAGCAGAAAATTACGGGTGATGAAGCGCAAATAGATTTATTAAAAAAATCGCATACGGAAACAGACAAATTGCGTAAGGAAATTAATGCTGTTGTGGTAAAGGCAAATCCCGGTATAGATGATGACCATGATTATATTTTTATGCATTTTGTGATGCAATATTTACCTGTTGGATTAATCGGGTTGTTATTCGCCGTAATTTTTTCAGCCAGTATGAGTTCAACATCTTCTGCGTTAAATGGACTGGCAACAACATTTTCGGTAGATATTTACAAACGAATGATTAATAAAAATGCAAGTGAAAAACAACATTTGCAGGCTAGTAAATTATTAACTGTAATGTTTGGTGCATTGGCAATTGGGTTTGCACTTATTTGTTCTATGTTTGATAACCTGATAGAAGCTGTAAATATTTTAGGCAGTTTGTTTTACGGAACAATTCTGGGCATATTTTTAACAGCATTTTTATTGAAGCGGGTTAAGGGCAACGCTGTATTTATTGCAGCAATTATTTCTGAGATGGTGATTTTATATCTGGATTTCAGTATTCGTTACGATTGGAATACACCAAAATTGGAAATTGGTTATTTATGGTATAATGTGATTGGATGTTTATTGGTAATGATTATCGCATTTTTTATCAGTTTATTTAATCCGCGTATCACTGAACCCCTTGATGCATAAAAAAAACAGGATGTTGAGCACCCTGTTTTCAATTTCGAATAATTATTTTTTTAACTGATTACCGCATAAATAACAGCAGCTACAATACTGGCGATGGTTGTATATCCGGCATCATAAAAAATAAGCATACCGTTGCGCATGGTATACAAATAATGAATGTAGGTAGTTAATCCGGAAAATATGAAGCCTACAATTAATCCGAATTGTGCGGCATCACTTACGCTCAAATTCGGGCCCATTAAAGCGCCCATAAAAAGCACAATAATAATTTCCACCAAAAGGGTTAGGCCATAAACGGCTTTGTTGAATTTGGTTTTAATTTCTTCGGAGGTTAAACCGGCGGCAGCCATCCAGCCTTTGCCGAGTATGCCATACCAGGCGGCTCCGATTACATAATAGGCGGCACCCCCTGCGAGGGCAGCTAGCCAGTTGACATTGTCGAATAAAGAACTTATCATAAGTAATTGGTTTTATATAAAATTAGGGTTTTGCAGCCTGAATTTCAAGCATTTGGCACTTTTTAACGTTGTGGAAAGCCTGTTAATGATTTTATTTCCTGAAGCAGGAGGGTGGTTTAGATGAACTTTTCACCCGCTATTTTGATTAATTTTACGCCATGCAACAGTATCTCGATTTACTCAGCAAAATATTAGAAGAAGGTAACCAAAAGTCAGACCGCACCGGAACCGGAACCATTAGTTTGTTCGGTTATCAAATGCGCTTCGACCTGCAAAAAGGATTTCCTTTATTAACTACTAAAAAATTGCATACCAGAAGTATCATTCATGAATTATTATGGTTTTTAAAGGGAGATACCAATATTGCCTATCTAAAAGAAAATGAAGTGCGCATTTGGGATGAATGGGCTGATGAAAATGGAAATTTAGGTCCGGTTTACGGACATCAATGGAGAAGCTGGCCAGCAGCAGACGGAAGAACAATTGACCAGATTACGAATTTAATTAATCAAATTAAACGCAATCCCGATTCAAGAAGATTAATTGTAAGTGCATGGAATGTTGGTGATATCGAAAAAATGGCATTGCCACCATGTCATTGTTTATTTCAGTTTTATGTTGCAGATGGAAAATTGAGTTGTCAGTTATATCAGCGCAGTGCCGATACATTTTTAGGTGTGCCATTTAATATTGCCAGTTATGCCTTACTCACATTAATGGTAGCTCAGGTTTGTGATTTGGAACCCGGTGAATTTATTCATTCGTTTGGTGATGTGCATTTATACAACGACCATATTGAACAGGCTAAACTGCAAATAACACGCGAACCACGGCCACTTCCGCAAATGAAAATAAATCCTGCTGTTAAAGACATTTTCGGATTTACCATCAACGATTTCGAATTGGTTAATTACGACCCGCATCCGCATATCAAAGCAAAAGTGAGTGTTTAATTTCATGTATTAAAATTAATTAACATGCCCGTTTTTTCAATAATTGTTGCTGTAGATTTAAATAATGTTATCGGATTAAACGGTGATATGCCCTGGTTAAAATTGCGCTCCGATTTAAAATATTTTAAAGAAAAAACATCCGGTCACTGGTGTATTCTTGGCAGAAAAACATATAATGCACTTGGTAATAAAGTGTTACCCGGCCGAAAATTTATTATTGTTACCAGAGATAAAGAATTTATGGCACCCGATAGTTTAATTGTGCATTCTTTAAAGGAAGCAATGAGTTTACCTGAATTGAATGATGAGGATGAAGTATTTGTATTAGGCGGTGGCGATATTTATAAACAATCTATGCAATTTGTAACCCGAATTTATCTCACCCGCATCCATGCTGAATTTGAAGGTGATACCTATTTTCCGGAATTAGATGAAGAATGGGCAATGGATTCAGAAGACAAGCGAAAAAAAGATGATGTGAATCCCTATGATCATGATTTTCTGATTTATGAAAAAAATTAGATAATTTCATGCTTCAATTATGAGCACACCACACAAAAGCCCATCCCGAAGTATTTTAAATCTTACCGTTTTAGTTGCAGCATTAGGCTATTTTGTCGATATCTATGACTTGCAATTATTTAACCTGGTTAGTAAACCTAGCTTAAAAGGTATCGGCATTACTGACCCCGCTATGGTCGACTTTTGGGATGTCAGGTTGTTTAATGTGCAAATGATAGGCATGTTGTTTGGCGGAATTTTATGGGGCATTATGGGCGATTTAAAAGGACGAAAATCTATTTTATTTGGCAGCATATTATTGTATTCGATTGCAAATATTTTAAATGGTTTTGTAGATAATACCACCCAGTACCAAATTGTGCGATTTTTTGCAGGCCTCGGACTTGCCGGTGAATTAGGAGCTGCAATTACTTTGGTTGCAGAAATAATGAGTAAAGAAAATCGCGGTTACGGAACCATGCTCATTGTAAGTGTCGGCGCATTGGGAGCAGTGGCAGCATTTTTTATCACATCACATGTTGACTGGCGGACTTCTTATTATATAGGTGGCGGACTTGGATTAGCATTATTGGTACTGCGATTCGGAACTTTTGAAAGTACCATGTTCGATTCCATTAAACATGAATCTGTTACCAGAGGTAATTTTATTTCACTATTTACCAATCGGGAGCGTTTTGTAAAATATGTGTATTGCATATTAATTGGTGTACCGGTTTGGTATTGTATTGGCGTATTAATGAAATTCAGTGAACGATTTGCAGGCGAATGGGGAATAGATACCAGCGGCGATAATGCGCTTCAAATTCGACGCACTGCCATTATGTTGAGTTATGTTGGTTTATGTGTCGGAGATATTTTGAGTGGTTATTTAAGTCAGGTTTTTCGTTCACGGAAAAAAGTGGTGTTAGGTTATTTAATTGCAACAATTATTTTAGCATTATTATATCTGAATATTAAAAGTACATCACAAACCTTATTTAATATTATGTGCTTTTTATTAGGTTGTGCTACCGGATATTGGGCATTATTTGTAACCATCGCATCCGAACAATTCGGAACCAATATAAGAGCCACAGCTACTACCACAGTACCAAATTTTGTAAGAGGATTTGTAGTGCCGCTCACACTTGGTTTTTCTGCACTGAGTTCAAATACAAATAATATTACCGCTGCACTTATTGTCGGAGCCATTGCACTTATACTGGCAATTGTTTCAATTCTGGCAATTAAAGAAACATTCGGCAAAGATTTGAACTATGTTGAAATGAGTTAGCCATTGGGCTGAAATGCCCTAAGTACAGGTGTTTTTATGATTTTTACAATCGTTTTCGTTTTTGTATTCCCGTATGCAATGTTATGCTCAACAACATAACCATTTAAATTTAACGTAAGGCCTTTTTTACACTTGTTTATCGATTTATACCACTTGTTCATCTGGTAAAAATGGCATAATCCACCATACTACTTTTGGCTTATTGATTTAAACCCCTGTTGGGGAAAACTAAAAAAATAATGCTAAATCTAAACAAGACACTTATGAAAAAATTGAACACACTTATTTTAACCTGCCTTTTTTTACTTGGCTTTACCGGCAGCGTTTCAGCTTGCGACAATTCTTCCTTTTCCTTAATTAACATGACTGATTTAGGTGGAGGACAATATGAGTTTACTGTAGAATTTTGCGCCGGAGGTGGCGTTGGCGGCGCATCCGGAGGAACCGGTACGTGGTTTGTGCAAGCTGTTGGTGGTGGAACAACATTCGCAACCTATCCTGCTACATTAACAAGCCCGCAAACTGCTGCAATTTACAGCGCATCAACATTCCCTTATTTAGGTAATGAATATCTGGTGTATGATTTATTGAGTTATCCCGGAACAGGCTGGGGGGCAGATTGGTGGACCACAACAGGCGGATTATTCGGCCCTGCAGGTTCATATTGCGTTACGTTTACTTTTGTAACGAACGGTATGCCGAATCAATTAATTTTAGGTGGAGCAGAAGGAGCCGGAGTTGGTGTTGCACCATACGGTTGTAATGGCTTACCTGAAATGGAAATTAATTTCGGTTTAGCTGCCGATGCAGGTCCTTCTTTTAATTTATGTAAAGGAAATCCGGGAACAATTACCGCATCTGCAACAGGCGGTACGGCACCTTACACTTATTTATGGAATACCGGTGCAACTACTGCATCAACAACTGTAACTCCACTTGTAAATACAACTTATACAGTTACTGTTACCGATGCTTTGGGAAATACGGATACAGATAATATTCCGATTTTTGTTAACCCTAAACCTACTGTTAATGCCGGCTTGGATAAAACAATTACCATTGGTTATGGTGCAACTTGTGTAACATTAAATGGTACCGCAACCGGTGCTTCTGATCCTTACACTTATTCATGGAGTAATGGTTCAACTATTAAAACACCTTCTGTTTGCCCAACAACAACTACTACATATACATTCACTGCAACTGATTACTACGGTTGTTCAAATAGTGATAATGTTGTAGTTACCGTAAAAGATGTACGTTGTGGACCGGGAAATACTAAAATTTATGTTTGTAAAAATGGTACAACAAAATGTATTAACTACGGACAAGTAGGCAGCCATTTAACCAGCGGTTGGGTATTAGGTGCATGCTGGATGAAATTAGATGATGCTACTGCCGAAGGTGAAAATCCAATTGCTATTTTCCCTAATCCTGCATCACAACAAGTAGAAATTGTTTTTGTAATGGCAGAAGATGCTACTGCAACAATTGATATTTATAATATGGCGGGAGAAAAATATCCGATACAAAATAATACTGTTCAGGGTTACGGCGGACAGGAAATTACACAGGAATTAAATGTTAGCGATTTACCTGCAGGTATATATCAGGTATTCGTAACAACAAGTTATGGTCAGGTTTTAACAGAAAAATTGGCTGTTGTTCGTTAATGCTGATCGTTCAGTTCATCTTAAAAAAGCCTTCTATCTTCGGAAGGCTTTTTTTCATTTCAACTTTTAATCAATATGAAAAACAGAAAAAATATCAATCGCATTTTCGTTGGC
Organism: Bacteroidota bacterium; assembly: GCA_016706255.1. Taxonomy (NCBI): domain Bacteria; kingdom Pseudomonadati; phylum Bacteroidota; species Bacteroidota bacterium. The sequence continues at coordinate 967,333 of JADJJZ010000003.1, forward strand.
GCAGCAGTATTTATACTCGTTGCACTTACTGTAATATTTTATATTATGATTACGGCTGAAAATAAATTGTTTAAAGAAAAAGGAATTTCAGTAAAAGCAACTGTAATTGAAATGTGGCAAATTGAACACAAATCAAAAAGGTCGGTAGACATTGATTATTACTGTAAGGTAGCTTTTTTTACGAAAGATACAACTGCAACCAAATCACCGGTTAACACACTGCCCGATACTACTAAAAGTGGCGCAGATGCATTAATTGATAAAATATTTGAGAATATTGACTTAAGTATCGGTGATTATACTACTGCTGATTGCCTTATTAACAGCACCGTTTATAATGATTTAAACGTTGGTGATTCGTTACAAATTATTTACATCAGTGATGACCCTGAGCGCGTAAAAATGGATTTAAAATAAATATTTAATGTTCCAGAATTTTTAACACGGCATCCTTTTTTCTTTGTGAAACCGGAATGGTACTGCCTTCATCTAAAATCAGCATACCACCTTCCGATTTATCGAAAAGCCTTATTTTATCCGGGTTTACAAGAAAAGAATGGTGTGTGCGAACGAACCCGAGTGGTTCTAATAAACTTTCATATTCCTTCAAATTTTTAGAAACTAAAATGGTTTGATGATCAGATAAAACAAATTTGGTATAAATACCATCTGCTTCACAATATAAAATATCATCAATTTTTACATAATAGGTTTTATGAATATCTTTTAAAACAATTTTTTTGGGATGTTCATTTTTGTTTTGCATTTGTTCAAGCAACAAAGCAAGTTGTTTGGCAGGGTCCTGTTTAATATTATGGTAAGCTCTGGTTACAGTTCTTTGCAGTTCTGCAGGATCAACCGGCTTTAACAAAAAATCCATAGCACTGAATTTAAATGCATTAATGGCATATTTATCGTGCGCAGTAATAAATATTAACTGAAAGCTATATGTCTGCAACTGACTCAACAAATCGAATCCGGTGCCGTCATCAAGTTCTACATCTAAAAAAACCACATCCGGGTTATAAAGGGCAATGGCATTAATTCCACTCATCACACTATCAGCTTCATGTATGGCAATTATTTCAGGGCAATATGCATGTAACATCTCCCGCAACCCTAACCGAATGTTCACTTCATTGTCAATGAGTAATACGCGCATTTTTATAAATTTTAGGTAAATAAATTTTTACAATTACACCTTTTTCTTCGGTATTATTATTTATACTGAAACTGGCCTTTGTTTTTAATTTGATGTTCAGTAAGTAAATTCTGTCTTTTATAATCTGACTGGCACGTGAAATATGTTCATTGTTTTCTGCAGGAGTTGAATGTAATCCTTTCCCATTGTCAATTATGGTTATAATAACCTCATCATTTATTTCATCAAACAACACTTTTAATTCACCGGTATAAGTTATGCCACTAAATCCGTGTTCAATCGAATTTTCAACGAAAGGCTGAATAATCATCGATGGAATCATAATTTCATCTGTTTCAATATCCTTTACCAAATCTAAATGATAAGAAAACTTGGCGGGGAAACGCATTTTTTGCAACTCCAGATATTCCCGTAAAAAATCCACTTCCTGTTCAATAGTAACGTAATCCTTATAAGAACTTTCGAGTGTTTCGCGCATGATATGTGAAAACTTACTCAAATTGCTTGCTAATTGTTTTCCGTCGTTTTCCAACAACGCGTACGACTGTAAAGCAGTTAAGGCATTAAAGAAAAAATGCGGATTCATTCTGGCCCTGTTGAGCCGCTGTTCCGTTTCCAGTATGGTTTGCTGATGTTTCAGGTTTTTTTGACGATAATATAAAAATATGGTAATAGCAATTAAAAAGGCAACCACCACACCGGCAACTAAAAAACGAATTTTTAAAGCACTGATTTGTTTTTCCTGATTTAATTCGGTTATGGTTTGTTCATTTTTTGCTTTATTATATTGTTGCTCTAATTGATTTACAGTTGTTGTTTTTTCAATATTCATCAAACTATCGCTAACTGCTTTGTATTTCTCAAAATATTGTAAAGCAGCCTCGGGATTTTTATTGTCTTTGTAGGTATAATACAGCTGCTGATAAAATAACAACACCACATTATCATTACCCCATTCTTTAGCCCAGACTAATCCCTGTAACAATGTGGTAAGCGATGTTTCGAATTTTCCCAATGCATATAAACTCTGTCCCTTTCTGAACATCGCTGAAACCCGTAATTGCTCCAGTGCTTTATCCGATGATAATCCAATTACCGTATCACAATATAAAATCGCAGTTTCAAAATCCTGATGCTCTAATGCCAAACCACCTAAAATGTTATAACATTTAATAATATAAAACGGACTGTTGGCTTGTTGCGCATATTTTAATGCAAGTGGAGCCAACACCTGCATGCTGTCGAGGTATTTTTTATTTTTTGTCGACTCATACATCATACCATACGAAGTAGCAAGATTAGAATAGCCCATGGTGATTAATTCATTATCACCATATTCTAAAGCACGCTCCAGCGACATTTTCATGTATTTGGTGCCTTCTTCAGGTTGTGTGATACTGCTGAATGTGTAAGATACTTCATTACAGAAAATGATTTCATATTTTAAATTGTGATGTAGTTCTGCATTTTTTAAACCTTCAAGATAATAATATATCGCACTGTCGGGTTTATTTTCAGCAGCACTTACCATTCCACGTAAACGGAAAGTTTCCGGCGTAACAACGGAGTCGTATTTTTTATTGAGATATTTATTGGCTTTATTAATTCGAAATAATACACTGTCTAATTTTTTCTCTCTCAAATGAATATTGGCAAATAAAATTTCAGCCTGGGCTTTACAACAATTATTATCTGACTGGAGCAATTTTTTCGATATGGAAATTGGAACTGCATATTTTCCGGCTTTAAAATTGGCATCATAATTTGCTTTATCTGCCTTACTAAAATCATCACATGCACAGTCATTTTGTGATTTGGCTAACGACACAACAAAAACAAAAGCTAAGAGTGAAACTATTTTGGATAACATCGTAATAATTTTATTTATACGGATTAAAAGTAGCGCAAACAATTAATTATTTTTTATATAAATGCCGCATCAATAACTGCAATTCGTTGCACTTATTTCTAATTATGTATCAGTTGTGTATCCAGATGAATCAGTTGTTGCTCATCTTGCTCAAATGTTAAAATTTGCAGGAAATAAGTTTATATGAGATTAAGGTGAAGGTTAAATTTCACCCCAAAAACCACCTGAAATGCGGATTTGAAGTAGTATTTCGCACTTGTACTATTTTAAGCTACACTTATCCAAAAATTGAAGGGGTATACTTTATTAAGCATTACTTTTACCCTGTTGTCATGTGAATGTAGTTGCTTTGTTCTTCTGTTATCCATTTCGTTGTTCGGAACCGGAAACACACTAACACCCTGATCCTTTAAATAGTAATTGCAATGCAACTCAAATTTAAGCCGTAGCCTCATGCGGCTTTTTTTTATGCCCTTAAACGTTGTTGAGTTTTTCCAGTTGTTCAAGAAACGCACTTTTTTTACGCAGCGAAACCGGCACTTCGCTTAAATCACTCATTATTACCAAACCACCATCTTTATGCCGGAACGATTTTACATGGTTCAAATTTATTAAGTGGGAATGATGCACACGCTCAAATCCAAATGGCCGCAGCGATTCTTCAATTTCTTTAAGAATTTTAGCCAACAAAATTTTATTGCCATCTTTCAAATAAACAAAACTATAATTACCATAAGAGTTACAACGAATAATATCGGCCACCTGAATAACAAATAAACCATCGGAAGTATGTAAAATTATTTTCTTCTGCTGTAAAGTGGTTAAATCAGGAACTGCGGCGTTTGGTTCTACTACAGGAGGAACATCTTCCTTCTTTTGCGACACCTTCGCTACCGCAGCAATTAATTCTTCACTGTCGATGGGTTTTAATAAATAATCTAATGCATTGGTTTTAAACGCCTTAATGGCATATTCGGAGTAGGCCGTAGTAAATATGATTTCATAATCCTCATTCCCAACCACATCTAAAATATGAAATCCTAATCCATCCGATAATTGGATGTCTAAAAATATCAACTCAGGTGAAACCGACTGAATTAATTCAACAGAACTTTGAACGCTATCGGCTTCTCCTACAATTAAAACCTCGGGACAGTTTAACGCAATTTCCTGTTTGAGCGCTGAACGTGCTCGTGATTCATCATCTATAATAATTGCTCTTATCATAATATATTTTGTTCTAAATAGATTAACGGCATAGCCAACGCAACGCGGGTGCCAATAGCTTCCCCTTGTTTATCAGTTAAATCCCGTATTTCTAATGTGAATTTATTGGTATTTTCTTTATTGTTTAATGCTTCAAGATATTCCGTAATTAACAGTGTGGCTTTTGAATTGTGATTGCCCATTCTCGATTTTGATGAAGATGCCATCCTGCCAATACCATCATCAGTAATATCACATATTAACTTGTTACCACTGATTTTGAATTCTATTAAAATGGTCCCTTTTCCCTGTTTAGGTGCAATGCCGTGTATCAGTGAATTTTCAATAAACGGCTGCAACAACATCGGCGGAATACCAACTTCAGCAGGGTTTAATGCACTATCTGTCATTACCGAAAACACAAATTTATTTTCATACCGCATGCCTGCTAAATCCAGATATAGTTTAATGGCTTGAATTTCACGCTCCAACGGAATAAACTGTTCCTTATTTTCGAGAATATTCCGTAACAATTTTGAAAATTTCGAAATATAATCACTAGCCTTTTTTACATCGTTTTCTGCATAATAACCTTTTATCGTATTTAAGGCATTAAAAATAAAATGCGGATTCATCTGCTGCCTGAATGCCTGCTGATTTAATTCGGTTAATTTCTTTTCAATTTCAGCATTTTCTTTTTCCAGCAAAAACGTTTTATTTTTTTGCTCGTATTGCACCCGTAAAGCCTGCAGCCTCCGCCGCCACAACATGTATAAGGTGATGCTTAACAACGTAAGTATAATCAGCCAAAACCACCATAAACTCCAAATGGGTGGCTGTATATCAAACGCAAACGATTTAAACTCACTTTCCAATCCCGACTTATTAATGGCTGCTATTTTAAAATTATAATTTCCGGGTGGCAACGATTTAAAATGTATACTGCGTTCATCCGTAAAATGCCATTCCGTATCATAACCTTCCAAAATATATTTATAAGTTACTTCTGCCTTACTCATAAAAGAAGTTCCTGAAAAAGAAATGGTTACATCATTTTGGTTGTATTTAAAGTCAGCAGTGTTTGATTTTAAATACGAAACATCATTCACCATAAAATCCATAAACCGAATACGCGGTGGCGTGGCAAATTGCAGTGTTTCATTTTTATTAAAATAAATCAACCCCGATTCGGTGGCGATATATATTGTTGCTCCAATATTATCAATATCGGTAATTCTGTTAACTTCAATTTTTAATTTATTGGTAAAATTTACTACTTCAATTTTGCCTTCTTTGTAATCTACACGCACCAATTCATTACCAAAAGCTGCCCAAATAAAATTGTTTTCATCTACATACAAGGCATTACATTCACTATTCGGTAAACCCGCTTCTTTGTCCAGAATTTTAGTGAGTTTATTATCTTTTATAATCAATAAACCATTCAATGTAGCAATGTAAGTATAGAAACCATTATTGTCGAACGCTATATCGCGAACAGGCGATTTTAACAGCGGATTCAATTCACCCAGATTTATAAGCGTATCACCGTAATAATAAATCCCCTTCGATGTGCCAACCCATAAATGATTATACTTATCCGCTTTAATTACATTGGTTCGCGCGTTCACAAATTCATAATTACCGCGCTTATAAACCATATTGTTTATCACTTCAGAAATATGGTTTTCAAACAAACTTCGTTCAAGCATTATCGTATTATCCTGCCCTAAATAAACACGTGTTTTATCCTGAAACAAATCATTACCATATATATTAAAGGTTTTATTTGTTGTTCCTGTTATTTGGCGAATACTGCTTTTACCAATTACAAAAGTGCTGTTTTCAAAATGGCGAATATTGGCAATATCATGGGGTGAGGAAGCATCTAAGCGGCTGTGTTTAAAACTGCCATCAGGATATAAAACACCATAATTATCCTCTGCCATGCCAACCCATAAATTGCCGTCGTTGTCGTGTTCCAGACAAGTAATTTTATCAACCGGTAAATCATTTTGTTTGTTGTAAATATTTACTTCAAGCGATGGAATAAAATACAAACCCGCCTGCAAAGTAGAAACCCACAAATTATCCTCAAAATCAAACTCAACAGAAGACACACTGTAACCGCCCATGATTTTCCGCAGCGGTTTTATCCCCTCAGGATCATATATGAATAAACCTTCACGTGTGCCGAAATAAATTTCATTGGCATTTTTTATTTTAACGAAAATAACTTCCTGGCTGGATGCCGGTAACTCCAGTTTTGAAACATACGAAGTATCGTCTACAATTTGAAAAATATGTGTTCCCGCACTGATATAAATTAAATCATCCTGTTTATCACCGCGAATCGATTTAAACATTTGCGGAAATTTCCGCTCTACAAACCGAACTGTATTATCCTTTCCAATCCACGAAAAATTTTCCCGCCCGGTATATGTAAATGCGGTTGCCTGATCATTAGCATCAATTTTATAATATAACGATTCCCGTGAGCCGATATATAAATTACCCGCATCATCTTCACATTCCGACAAAATCATTTTGTTAAACTGCAACTTAGCAACCAAAGGTGAATTATAGGCATTATAAATTTTACCATCTAAATAAAAAGAAGCATTTCCGTTTACCGACTGAAACCAAATACGCTTTTTTTTGTCCTGATAAATTCTTAATATTTCATTATCTCCCAAACCATCAGCACTCGTAAAATGGGTGAAGCTATAACCGTCATATTTGTAAACACCGGTGTTCGTGCCAATCCATATAAAATGGTCAGCATCTTGTGTTACATAATAAATGGTTGAGGGTAAATAATTAATGGTTGGAACTACCTTAATAGAAACCGGCTCCTGTGCAAATACATGGTTGCTTAAGCACACACAAAGCAGCAAAAGCAAAAACAATTGTTGTATTTTTTTACCAAAAGGCGACATGAGCAGCATCCAGTATAATTGGGTTATAAAATTACCGATATAATAATTGGAAAGTGGAATTTATCACTATCACTTATCTTAAAATTCCCGGCACTTACATCGATTTAATAATCAGCTATTGATAAAACCTGCACACTTGTCAGAAATTTAAAATTAAGCCGGATTGATCATCTCCCCCAAAAAAAATACGACACCAAATGATGTCGTATCTAATTTATTTGAAAAAAAAATGTTAATACGCTTTGGCAAATACCACACGTTTGTTACTCGGTTTGCCGCTGTATATACATTTACCTGCTTCCTCTTTTGCATCCATCGGAATACAACGAATGGTAGCTTTGGTTAATTCTTTAATTTTATCTTCAGTCTCCGCAGTACCATCCCAATGCGCATGAATAAAACCACCTTTTTCAATTTGAGCAGTAAATTCATCCCAGGAATCCAATACAAAAGTATTTGCTGAACGAAATGCTAAAGCCTTATTAAACATGCTTTGCTGTATGGTTTCCAGCAATTCGCTGATATATAAACCAAGGTTTTCATTTTTTACCGTCGTTTTTTCTTTGGTATCGCGACGTGCAATTTCAACTGTTCCGTTTTCAACATCGCGCATTCCCATAGCAATACGAACAGGAACACCTTTTAATTCATATTCCGCAAATTTCCAGCCCGGTTTGGCAGTATCACTATCATCGTATTTCACAATAATATTTTGTGCCTTCAGTTCTTTAATAATAGCATCTGCTCTTTCAGTAATTGCTGCAAGTTGTTCAGCATTTTTATAAATAGGAACAATTACAACATGCAAAGGCGCTAGGCGAGGAGGAATCACCAATCCGTCGTCATCACTGTGCGCCATAATTAATGCACCCATCATTCTTGTTGATACACCCCAGCTTGTAGCCCAGGCAAATTCCTGTTTACCTTCTTTATTTAAAAATTTAACATCAAATGCTTTTGCAAAATTCTGTCCTAAAAAGTGGGAAGTTCCGTTTTGGAGCGCTTTTCCATCCTGCATCATCGCTTCAACACAATAAGTATCTTCTGCACCTGCAAAACGTTCGTTCGCTGTTTTTACCCCTTTAATTACCGGAACGGCCATATAATTTTCCATAAATTCGGCGTAAACATCCAGCATTTTCAGGGTTTCTTCAACCGCTTCATCCTTAGTGGCATGTGCTGTGTGGCCTTCCTGCCAATGGAACTCGGCAGTGCGCAAAAACAAACGTGTGCGCATCTCCCAACGCATAACATTTGCCCACTGATTAATCAAAATTGGCAAATCACGATAACTCTGAATCCAGCCGCGATAACAATTCCAGATGATAGTTTCACTCGTAGGCCTGATAATCAGCTCTTCTTCCAGCTTACTTTCAGGGTCAATCATCAATTTACCTTTTTTGTCAGGATTCGCTTTTAACCGATAATGCGTCACAACGGCACACTCTTTGGCAAATCCTTCAGCATGACCTTCTTCCTGCTCAAGAAAACTTTTTGGTATCAACAACGGAAAACTGGCGTTAACGTGTCCAGTGTCCTTGAATCTTTTGTCCAGAATACTTTTCATATTCTCCCAAATGGCCCATCCATGCGGCTTTATCACCATACAACCCCGCACAGCACTATACTCCGCCAACCCGCTCTGTATAACAAGATCGTTATACCACTCCGAATAGTTTATATCTCTTTTTGTAATCTTTTCCGCCATATGTTATTTTTGGTATGATTTTGGTTTTAAGTGTTTTGCAAAATTAATAATTGCAGCCACAGTAAACAGATTTAATTAAACAATTAAAATATCAGTTATGAAATTAAGATACCTTCCAATCCTCGCAGCGCTGGGCTTTTTCGCTACTTCCTGTGCTACCCAGACAGCATCACAGGGATCTTCAACTGACGATATTTACTTCTCTTCAGGTGATGAAATCCCTGCAGAGGTCATTACAACCACAACCACTTCAACCAGTTCTTCATCCGACCAGTATTCTACCTATCCCGGCAACACCGGTAGTTATGAATATAACGAACCAGCAGCAGATGATAACGGTTATCGCAGCGGCGAAGAATTTCCTACAACATCTGATGAATATTATGATGAAGAAGGAAATACTTACATCGTGAACAATTATTACGACGACAACGACTATGATGATTATTACTACACATCTAGTTTGTATCGTTTTTACTATCCAAACTATGGTTTCGGATATTATTCGCATTGTTATTCACCTTACTATTACGACCCTTTCTGGGGACCATCTTACGGCTGGAACGTAGGTATAGGCTGGGGTTACGGCTCTTACTATCCTTATAACTACGGTTATTGCTACCCTGGTTACTATGGTTATTACGATCCTTGGTATAACCCTTACTACGGTTACGGTTACGGATACGGTGGATACTATGGCAGCTACTGGAATGGCTACAACAACGGTTATTACGATGGTTACAACGATGGCTACTATGGTGGCAACTACGGTAACGACGGTTATTATGGTTATAGCGACGATTACTATTATGGTCCAAACACCTCAACCGGTTCAAATACCAATACTGGCGTAGCTTCTGCCGATATTTTAGACGCAGGTTACGACAAAGCGCATAACGCTGATATCAATCACGTGCTTACCGATAAAGGTGCACTGGTTACCGATAAAAAAGATGTAAATACAGCAGCAGGTTCCGAAGACTTTGCTTCAGCAGGTGATGCACCTTCAGTTACTACAGTTAAAAATGATGTAACTAAAGCCGATGCAGTTAGCTCTGGAAACTTCGTAAAACCGGGTGCAGTTGCAATCGACCAACCTACAGTTGCCGGTGCAGGTGTTGTTAAAGAAAACAGCGGTGTTAAAGTAATTAAATATTACAGCGCCGATGCTAAACCTGCAGTTGCCGACAATACTCCTGTAGCAGCAGATGTTAAAACTGACCGCGGTGTGCGCGATGGTAGTTATAATACCGTTTCAAAACCGGTTCCTTCTAACGACAACCGTCCCGCTGCCAATACAACTAAACCGGCTAACAATGGTAGCAACGATGCTTACCGTCCTGCAGGCGACCAAACTCGTCCACAAGGTGGTGCAGTAAAACAAAATACTGAACAAGCACCGGTAAGAACTTACGAGCAGCCAAAACAAAATGGCGGTAAAACAAATACATATGAACAGCCAAAATCAAATGGCACCAAAACATATGAGCAACCTGCTAAACCTTCACGTCCAACTTACGAAGCACCTAAATCATCAGGTTCTTCATCAGGAAGTAAAGGAACATATAACAATGGCGGCGGAAGTTCAACACGCAGCAGCGGATCTTCTTCAAGTGGTAGCAGGTCATCATCAGGTGGTGGTGGCTCTACCTCTAACAAGAGAGGCGGCGGTAATTAATCAACATTAAAAAACACTAAAATTTTAAACCATGCGCAAGATTTTTACAATGGTTATAGCTACTGCTTTGTCCGCATCTTTATTTGCACAAAGTGATGTTGATGCACTCCGCTATTCCATGATCGACTTTGGTGGAACAGCCAGGTCACTCGGTTCAGGAAATGCTTACGGTGCCCTCGGTGGCGATATGAGCACATTTAGTATGAACCCCGCCGGTATCGGAATTTACCGCAGTTCTGAATTTGTTATTACACCCGGTTTGCTCAGCATTAATTCCGATAGTAAATATTACGGCTCAACTGCAAGCGACGATAAATATAAATTCACCATCAATAATGCAGGAATTGTTTTTGCCGGCGTAAATAAAGGTAAAGAACATGCAACAACAGGATGGGTTGGCGGCGGATTCGGAATTTCTTTTAACCGAATTGCAAATTTTAACAGCTCAGTGTATTATTCCGGATTTAATGAAGGTTCTTCTTTATTAAATTCATATGCCGATTATATTAATGGCAACGGCGGAACAAATCCCGGCGATGTATATGATAAAGACCCGTTTGGAGCAGGTCTTGCATGGGAAACATATTTATTAAATCCCACTGCACTCGATTCAACACAATATTATCCTGTTGTTGATGGCAGATTGCAACAATCAAAATCAATTTTAACACAAGGTGGAATAAATGAAACCGCAATTACTTTCGGTGGAAATTATGGCAACCGTTTATATGTTGGTGCAACAATCGGAATTCCGCATATCAGTTACGTAAATACTTCAATTTATAACGAAGAAGATGTAAATAGTGAATACAACGATTTTCAATCATTTACATTAACCGATATCAGCGAAACTTATGGAACAGGTATTAACGCAAAATTCGGATTAATTTATCGCATCAACGATAATTTCCGCTTAGGTGCTGCAGTGCATTCACCAACATTATACGGTTTAACCGATAATTATATTTCTACCATGAGCAGCGATTTAGAAGGCAGCGGTTCTTATTCTTACGATTCGCCAATCGGTGAATACAGTTACGAACTCGTAACACCATGGAGAGTAATTGCAAGTGGTGCCGTTACAATTAAAAATATCGGATTTATTTCCGCAGAATATGAATTTGTAGATTATAGTGAAGCAGCTTATAATTTCAACAGAACATTAGATGGCGGCGATTTATCTTATGAAAATACAATTAATACCAATATAGACACAAAATACGGCGCATCGTCAACCATCCGTTTAGGCGGTGAATTAACTTACGATGTGTTCCGTTTTCGCGGCGGTTATATTATGAGCAGCACACCATTTAACGATGGTATTGCAGCAGAAGGTGCAGATTTTTCAAAAAATACCTGGACTGCCGGTGTCGGAATTAAAGAAGAATCTTATTTTATTGACCTCGGTTTTGCGCACAGTAATGTGACCGAATACGATACACAATATGTATACGACAACGGTGCAGGCGTAAACGAAGGGGCAACAATAAATAAATCTTTAAATAATTTCCTTTTAAGTTTTGGTTTTAGGTTTTAATGATTGTCAGTGAAGCAAAAGCCCTCCTGGTGGTTCGGGGGGGCTTATTTTTTTGGAGCATCAACATCCCCCACACTATCACATTCCCAACCGGCTCTCCACTGCAACAAACTTTACTTGCTTCATTATACTCAAAACCGGCTGTTCAATCAGCACATTAGCACATTTGCACATCAGCACATTAGTAAGTTTGTTTTCGTTCCGATCCGGGCTAGAATTCACTGCATCCATTTTATCAACCTCCAAACTGCAAACCGGGACACCTGGTATGAATTAGCAAATTTGTCGATTAGCAAATTAGCTGATGGGGTGTGGTGGTTGGATGGCAATCGGGCTTCGAAATTCGGTTGTTTATTTCTAGGAATAATCAATTGACAGCATCATTGGCTGACACATGGGTCAGCCCCTACGGGAGCTCCGAATGGTGAATTAGCAAATTAGCTGATTAGCAAATTAGCAAATGTGGGTTCGATGGTTGGATGGTAATCGGGCTTCGAAATTCGGTTGTTTAATTAATGATATATCATTTAATTATGAGCCGGGCTAATATTGATTAGCCCCAACAGGAGCTCCGAATGACATTCCTACTCAAAATCGGCTGTTCCATTGGTGCATTGGTACATCGGTACCTTCGCACATTATCAAGAGCTCCGAATAAAATCCTCACTCAAAATCGGCTGTTCAATCAGCATATCAGCACATCAGCACATTAGCACATTAATCGGCTGTTCCATTGGTACATTGGTACATAGGTACATTCGCACATTAATTAAGCCTCCGAATGAAATGCCCACTCAAATTCGGCTGTTTAATTAGCACATCAGCACATCAACACATTAGCACATTAGCACATTAGAACCTTCTTTCCCTACCTTTGTTGTATAATTATGTCATACCGAAATCTACAGCAATTTATCGACCTCCTCGAAAAAGAAGGTGAACTGGTACGTGTTAAAGAATATGTAAATCCCAACCTCGAAATAACCGAAATCGCCGACCGCTATATTAAATCAGATAAACCGGCATTATTATTCGAAAATACCGGAACCGAATTTCCTTTACTCATAAATAGTATGGGTTCTTACAAGCGCATGTGCCTCGCACTCGGCGTAAACGACCTCGACGATATTGGAAACGATATTGAATCGCTGTTCAAAAAAATGACATCCCCAAAAAATAGTTTAATGGAAAAAGTGATGTTATTACCCGAACTCGGAAAAGTAGCATCCTTTATGCCGAAAACAATTAAAGGTAAAGGTGAGTGTCAACAGGTAATTATGCAGGATCCGGACATTACAAAATTACCGGTTATGACCTGCTGGCCTGCCGATGGCGGACCGTTTATTACACTTCCCGTAATTCATACCATCGACCCCGAAAATAATATCCGAAATGTAGGTATGTACCGCATGCAGGTGTTCGGACCAAAATTAACCGGCATGCATTGGCATAAACATAAAGTAAGTGCAGGTCATTTTAATAAATATAAAAAATTAGGTAAGCGTATGCCGGTATCCGTTGCTTTAGGTGGTGATCCGGTGTATACATATTGTGCAACTGCTCCACTGCCACCAAATGTTGATGAATATTTATTAGCAGGTTTTATTCGCAAACGGAAAGTGGAATTGGTAAAATGTATCACCAACGATTTATACGTTCCTGCCGATGCCGATTTTATTATTGAAGGTTATGTTGACCCTGAAGAAGATTTTATTTTAGAAGGGCCATTTGGCGATCATACCGGTTATTATTCTTTAGCCGATTATTATCCTAAATTTCACATCACTTGTATTACACATAAAAAAAATGCTGTTTATCCTTCTACCATTGTTGGTATTCCGCCACAAGAAGATGCGTGGATTGGTAAAGCAACAGAACGCATTTTTATCACCCCAATTAAATTAACCATGTTGCCGGAAGTGGAAGATATGGAATTACCAATTGAAGGTGTTTTTCATAACCTCACCATCGTAAAAATAAAAACTGAATACGAAGGCCACGCACAAAAAGTAATGAATGCCATGTGGGGCGCCGGACAAATGATGTTTAATAAAATATTGGTCATTACCGATAAAATTGATATTCACAATTACGCAACCGTTGCAGCTTATTTAAGCAATAATGTTGACCCTGCCAACGACATTTATTTCAGCGCCGGACCAATGGATGTGCTCGATCATAGCTGCAGCAAATTTGCTTTCGGCTCGAAAGTGTGTATCGACGCTACCGATAAAAATAACGAGACAAAAATGCCTGTCGATACCAAATCGGTTACCATTAATAACGCTGAGCTACAAAATAAATATCCTGAAATAACCGGTATCAATACCGATTTATTAAAAGCAGGATTTTCATTTATTGCCATTGGTGTTAAAAAAAGTAAACCGGCGCATATCAGTTCACTGCATCAGCAACTGGTATTGGAAGAAGGCATCAATCAGGTGAAATTTATTATTTATGTAGATGATGTTGTAGAAGTAAGCGATTTTGGTGTAGTTACCTGGAACACCGCAAATAATATCGACCCGCGTCGCGATATGTTTTTATCGCCGAAAGGGAAATACGGTATTTCTCATTGTAGTATCGATGGCACACGCAAAACAAAAAAATACGATGATTTTCAGCGCGACTGGCCCAATGTTATTGCCATGGACAAAGCAATAATCGAAAAAATTGATGCTGCATGGCCAACCCTCGGGCTTGGAGAATTTTTACCATCACCATCACATAAATATGTCGGTCAGGTAATGAACCCGGGGGCTGTGGTGTTGGAAGATTAATGTTATGCATGCGCATTTAACAGTGCAAATGGTAAAATCTTTTTACCTTAGGGTGCTAAGTCTACTAGTATGCAACAGCTTGTAAATTATTTTGAAACCATTTCCAGCTTACACCGCTCGCTCATTTTATTTGGCGGCATGTTGTTTTTTTATTTGATTGAATATGCAGGTCCTTTATTTAAATTCAATTATAAAAAGCTCAGTCATGCAGGAATAAATCTTGTATTTACATTCACTACAATAATTGTAAATTTTTTATTCGCATTTACGATAGTAAAAATTGGCGACTGGTCTATTCAACATAATTTCGGCATACTCACACATGTACATGTTTCCTTATTCCTATATACCATTGTCGGTTTATTATTACTCGATTTAATTGGCGCCTACACGGTGCATTATGTAGAACATAAAATAAAATGGATGTGGCGTTTTCATCTCATTCATCATTCCGATACGTTTATCGATACCACATCTGCCAACCGACATCATCCCGGTGAAAGTATTTTTCGATTATTTTTTACGGTATTGGCAGTCGGCATTGTCGGCGCACCAATGTGGTTAGTGATGTTATATCAATCGGTTTCTGTAATTCTATCGCAATTTAATCATGCCAATATTAAATTACCATCTTGGCTCGATAAAGGCATCAGTCTGCTCATTGTTTCACCAAACATGCATAAAGTGCATCATCATTTTGTGCAGCCTTACACCGATTCCAATTACGGCAACATATTTTCCATCTGGGATCGCCTCTTCGGCACCTTTAAAACCCTTCCCCCCGACAAAATCCACTACGGCATCGACACCCACATGTCACCACAAGAAAACAACACCCTCGGTAATCTCTTCGCCATCCCCTTCCAACCTTACCGAGCGCCTAAGGGAAGTAAATTTAATGAGTGAAAATTTAATTAATCAAATTGATAATTTCAATCCGACAAATTAGGAAATTATTTTTTTTAACCACAACCCCGATAGCTATCGGGGCACAAAGAAAATACACGCAAAGTGCACGGAGAATTATTCGTATAATCGAATTAATCTCTATTGTAACTCATTAAAATTAAAATGAAATACCATTCGATAAATCCCTCTGCGTTTCTCTGCGTGCTGTTCCTTTGTGAACTCCGTGTTACCGGCTGTTTTATTGGTACATAAACCGGCTGTTTAATTAGCATATCAGCACATTAACTCATTAGCACATTACTCAGACTCTAAATTCATCGTCGCACTAGTAACCTGAAAAGTAGTCCTTCTATTTAATTGATGCAGATATTCGAAATTGTCTTTTTTGGCTTTGTATTTATTGATAAATGCCTCCGTTAATACACTGCCTTTCGGAACAATGGTGCCGTCAGGTAATGTTTCATCGGAGGTTAGGGTGCTTGGTGAACTTTCGCCATACCCTTTAAAGGTTAAACGCTCAGCAGCAATGCCATGGTCAATAAGATATTTTACAACGCTATTTGCGCGACCGCGACTGAGTTTTTCATTATATTTATCAATACCGCGCGAATCGGTATGTGAATTTAACTGAATATTTAATCCGGGATTTTCATTTAACAATTTCACTAATTTATCCAGTTCCGGAAACGATTCAGCCCGCAGTGACGAATCATTATAATCGTAATAAATATTTTTCAGTTTAATTTCTCCCGCTTTTTCGCCGATGGCAATTGGAATTTTATCTAATACCACTTCAGCATAAACAAAAACAGTATCGCCGGGTTTACCTTTAACTGTTTTGGTTGAAGTAAAAGAAGTATTATTAAAATAACCTTCTTTCATACCGGTCAATTTGTAATCTTTTAACGAATCAACCTGAACCGAAAATCCGTTTTCATCTTTTAAATTCCATTTACCTAACAAGGTTAATACATCCGGATAACTTAAAGTTGCAATCGCATTATCCAAAGGAATAGTATCTAATACCGCACTATTTACATCCAGTGAATCACTATATACTTTTTGAAAAACTTTTCCTTCTAACACATAAACCGGTGGCGGTAATTTCTTTTTTGTTTTCACAAACAAATAAATATCATCATCACCCATTCCACCTTTGCGGTTCGATGAAAAATATCCTGCGCTTAAAGTATCACTGTTTACAAATCGTTTTTTATCCAGCAAAATATATCCAAAATCATCAGCACCCGAATTTATCGGATATTCTAAATTTCTAATATTGCTGAATTTGCCATTTTTCCAAGTAGCGGAAAAAATATCCAATCCACCCATACCCGGATGTTTATCGCTCGAAAAATAAAAATTGCCTTCAATATCAAAATACGGAAACACTTCATTACCGGAAGTATTAATAACCTGTCCAATATTACTCGCCGCATCCCAGCCCGATTCCGTACGTTTACTCATATATAAATCTGCACCACCATAACCATCCGGATTTGTTGCTGCAAAAAACAAGGTATTACCATCAGGCGATAAACAAGGTGTGCCAATATTCATCGTATCATCAAAAAACGGCAATGCAATCGGTTCAGCCCATCCGCCATCAGGTTGCAGATTACTCACGTAAATACCACAATAATCATCAACTTTCCTGTCGGTGCTGCCGCAACGTGTAAAATAAACCTCAGTATAATCTTTATTGAATGCTAAAGTGCCATCATTATATTCAGAATTAAACGGACCTTTAAATAATTCAGGTGCCGTAAAACTGTTTGCATCTTTTATATCACTCACATATAAATCATAAAATTTATCGCCCGTCCACGAATCTTTATTTTCACCGGTGCTTGTTTCTCTTGAGGAAGTAATAATGAGTTTATCGTTTTGAAATATAACAGGGTTAAAATCTGCAGTACCACTATTTAGTACCGTTAATTCCGTTACATAAGTATCGCGTTCATATTCATTTTCCTGACGTTGTTTCCATGCAATTGCTTTTTCACTGGCTTCTATTTCTAATGTAATTTCCGGTCTGCGATAAGGCTCTTCCATTAAATACTTTTCAAATTCTTTAAGGGCTTCTTCATATTTTTCCTGCGCTTTAAGCATGAGCGCATAATTTAAAATCGCAATACTTTCATAACCCAAATCGGAAGCTTTGTAATACCACTCAGCAGCACTTTCATAATTATTATTAAAATTATAACTCTCAGCTATCTGATAAGCGAGTTTTGCTTTTTCATCGGGCAATTCTGCGCGGTTATAATCCTTTTGCAGCAACTCAGCCGCAAGTTTATATTTTTTTAATTTATAAGCAGTTGCACCATCCTGAATATTTTCCTGCACCTCACATGCTGCAAAAACAAGGCAAATAGCACCAACAATCAGTATTTTTAACTTCATAAACATCAAGTAAAGTTATAAAACGAAAAGCTATCGCAAATGGTATATCTGTATAAGTTTTGTAAAATCTCCATTTCGGCTTAATTTCATCAGTATTACAGCAAAAATCATTCTATGCGCAACACCTTTACCACCTTTTTTATCTTTTGCGGCCTAACCCTCGCTGCACAGCCCAATTTAGGCGTTCAACTCCGAACTTCAGGTTTTAATGAACCGCTCGACATTGTACATGCCGGCGACTCAAGATTATTCATCGTTGAGCGTGGTGGAACAATAAAAATTTTATACAGCGACAATTCCGTTGCAACCTTCCTCGATATTACTACGATAGTCGGCTCAACCGGCGGTGAACAGGGCCTTTTGGGGCTTGCCTTTCACCCGGATTATGCTTCAAATGGGTATTTCTATGTGAATTATACCGACTTAGCCGGCGATACCCATATTTCTCGTTTTAGTCGCTCCATTGGTGATTCCGAAAGTGCTGATCCTGCTTCAGAGCTCAATTTATTGTTTATGGACCAACCGGCATCTAATCATAACGGCGGCGATTTAAATTTTGGACCGGATGGATATTTATACATTTCAATGGGCGATGGGGGTGGAGCCGGACATAACCGTTCACAGGACATCACGGATAATAAATTGGGAAAAATTTTGCGCATTAATGTAGATGAGGGTATTCCCTATGCCATTCCGGAGGATAATCATTTTGTTGATGCCATTGGCGACGATGAAATTTGGGCTATGGGTTTGCGCAACCCGTGGAGGAGTAATTTCGACCGATTAACCGGTGACCTCTGGATTGCAGATGTAGGCGCAGATAGTTGGGAAGAAATAAATTTTATTGCTCATGATACTGCCGAATTTATGAACTTCGGATGGAAATGTTACGAAGGAAATATGTTGCGTGAAGGTACTTTATGCGATACCATTGTGCCTGATTTCGACTTCCCGGTTTTTGTTTATCCGCATGATATTAATGATGGCGGATTTGCTATTACTGGAGGATATGTTTATCGTGGCACAACATTCCCCGAATTATACGGTAAATATATTTTTTGCGATTATATCAGTGGCAATTTCTGGACATTAGAACCGGATGGTGCCGGCGGATTTATTAATACATTTTATGATTATATCATTGATCATATTACTTCCTTTGGTGAAGATGTAAATGGCGAAATTTTTGCCTGCGTAAATGAAACAGGAAATATTTATCAGGTTGTAGATTTATGTAATGCGTTCAGTGCAAATTTTACTGTTACCAACGCAAATGCACCAACAATAAATAATGGAGCAATTAATTTAAATGTTATTGGCGGAACTGCTCCGTATAATTTTATCTGGAGCAATGGCGCAACAACTGAAGATATTTCCGGATTAAATGCTGGCACTTATGCAGTGACAATTACCGATAACGAAGGATGTACTTTTACCGATAGTGTAATCGTAGAAAATAATTGTCAAGCCGCAACAGGAATAACATCTACCCCAACCGCAACTACAGTATTTATTAATTGGGATGATGTTGGTGCAACAGGATATCGTGTATTATACAAACCGGTTGGTCCGGGAGCATTTACACAAATAAATACACCTGTTTCTTCAATTACTATTTCCGGATTATCACCATCAACTGCATATACATTTAAAATAAGAAATAAATGTCCCGGCGCACCCGGAAGTTTTACCGCAAATGGAAATTTTATAACAGCACCACTAAAGGAAGGGGAATTTGCTGAAACAATTAATATCTATCCAAACCCAAATTCAGGTTTATTTACACTAAGTGGAATCAATAATATAACGGATGTAACGGTAATCGATTTACAGGGAAAATTGCTTGGAACTTACCAAACAACCTCTGATGGTTATCTTGACCTAAATAATATACCGAATGGTATTTATTGTTTGTATTTGCCTGATTATCAGCAATTTATATCATTAATCATCATCAAATAACAATTTATAATTTTAACATATGCAAAAAATTATAAGCAGTTTACAATTTATTAACCATTGATAAAAAATGAAAATTCATCAAATAAATTAGGATTTCAACAGGCTTAAGTTTAGATTTAACATCTAAAACCTACTCAAATGAAAAAATTAT
Source organism: Bacteroidota bacterium (assembly GCA_016706255.1). NCBI lineage: Bacteria > Pseudomonadati > Bacteroidota > Bacteroidota bacterium. The sequence goes on from JADJJZ010000003.1 coordinate 987,641, forward strand.
TTTTACTCATTTCTTTTTGTTTTGTGTTTATGGCAGCAAAGGCCACTATTCACATAATAAATGTTTCCAATTTTGTATTCAGTCCAAATGCGTTAACAGTAAATTGTAATGATACCATTCAATTTCATCGCGTTAACGGTACACATCCTGTTGTTTCTGAAACCGCTGCCTGGACCACCTTTACCATGAGTGGTGCGTTAATAAACCAGAATATTGTTTTAACCACAGCAGGAACCTACGCTTATTATTGCGATTTTCATGGTGGTGCAGGAGGAACAGGAATGGCCGGTACTATAACAGTTACCTGTGCACCGCCAACCTGTGCAACACCAACCGGTGTAACAAGCACAATGATAACTTCTACATCTGCTAAAATATCATGGAGTGCAGTTGCAGGAGCTACAAAATATCAAATTCAATATCGCCCTGTAGGCACGCCAACATGGCTGAAAAAAAATGCAACAACTACAAACAAAACATTAGTTGGGTTATCACCTGCAACTACCTATCAATACAAAGTAAAAACAATTTGTGCGTTGGGTAGCAGCCCGTTTTCCGCAACACAAACGTTTACAACATTAGTGCTTAAAACTGATGACAGTGGAACAAATTCCGAAGCACCTGCGCAAGAAGAACACGTAACACAAATGGGTGTATATCCAAATCCAAATTCAGGTGAATTTCAGGTGGTCATGATGCACGTGCATGAAGATGATGTGCGCATTAAAGTATATGATATGACCGGTAAATTAATTCTGGAACAACCGGTTACATTAATGGATATGGACTTTGTTGAAAATATAAAATTGCCTGATGGATTTAAAGGTAATGCAATTGTAAAAGTTACTGTCAACGGAAAAGATTATACCAAAGATATTTTAGTGCAATAATTAATTATTAATTTATTTTTAAGGGGTTGATTTAAATATTAACCCCTTTTTTATTTTTCATCATGCCCGCTAAAATTTTCCTGCTAAAGCTTCAGTTCAGGGCCTGTTTTTTCATCAAAACCGCAAAATATTTGTTTTTTTCAAATATGATTGCTTATCTTCGGTTTACTAATTCTTTTCAGGAGATACAACACACTGTAAACTTTTAATCATTAACATTTAAATTTATTGTATGCAAAACAAATTACGCAAATTGCTGACCATTGCAGCTTTGGGTTTGAGCACCGCTATGTATGCTCAGCCTGTACTTGATCTGGAAGTGTTGCCTTCGCCCGGGTTTAATTCGCCGGTTGATATTGCCAACGCTGGTGACAGCCGTTTATTTATTGTTGAACAAGATGGATATATCCGTATTTTAAATACCGATGGAACTTCTTCTTTATTTTTAGATATCGATTCCAAGGTAAAATCTTCCGGCAGCGAACAGGGTTTATTAGGCCTCGCATTCGACCCGAATTATGCCGTAAACGGATATTTTTATGTGAACTATACCAATAATACCGGCACCGGAAATACAGTAATTGCACGTTATACCAGAAACGCAGTTAATCCGAATATTGCTGATGTGGCAAGTGAAGTTATTTTATTATCTATTGTTCAACCATTCACAAATCATAATGGTGGTAATTTAGAATTTGGTCCTGACGGATATTTATATATTGGAACAGGTGATGGTGGAAGTGGTGGTGACCCGGGCAATCGTGCACAGGATATTACCGACCAAAAATTGGGTAAAATGTTACGCATCGATGTGAGCACAGTGCCTTATTCAATACCAGCCGATAATCCATTTGTTGGAATTACCGGAGATGACGAAATTTATCAATATGGTTTACGTAATCCATGGCGTTTTACGTTCGACAGATTAACCGGCGATTTATGGATCGGTGATGTTGGACAAGGTGCTTGGGAAGAAGTTGATTTTCATCAGGCCGGTTCACCTGCAGGTGAAAACTGGGGCTGGCGTTGTTATGAAGGAAATTCAACTTACAACGTAGCAGGTTGCGGTGTAATGGGTGATTATGATTTTCCAATTTATGTTTACGACCACTCATTTGGTGCAGGCGGATTTGCAATTACCGGCGGTTATGTTTATCGCGGAACACAAAATCCCGGAATGTATGGCTATTATATTTTTTGTGATTATGTTACCGGAAACTGGTGGACTACCGTTAGCAATGGCGCAGGTGGATGGATCAGTGCAATGAGTGATTTTGCATTTGATGGTATTTCATCTTTTGGTGAAGGTGTTGATGGTGAAATTTATTGTTCATCATTAAGCAGCGGCGAAATTTATCACGTAGTAGATAAATGTTCAAATATTGATTTAAGTTTTTTAGTAACAGATAATGCAGCACCAACAACTTCAAACGGTGCAATTAATTTAACCGTAACAGGTGGAGTTACACCTTATAGTTATAGTTGGTCAAATGGATCTACAACTCAGGATATTTCCGGTTTACCTTCAGGAACTTATACCGTTACAGTTTCTGATGCACAAGGTTGTAACGTAGAAGGTGAAACATTTGTTGATGATAATTGTACCGGTGCAACCGGATTGGTTGTTACTGCTGTAACGTCAACAACTGCAACAATAGATTGGGACGATGTTGGTGCAACAAGTTATAAAGTATTATACAAACCTGCGGGCCCGGGCGCATTTACCAGTGTGAATGCAGCTACTTCAAATAAAACTTTAACCGGTTTATCGCCAAGCACAACTTATACTTATAAAGTACGCAATAAATGTCCTGGTGCACCGGGTAATTTCACAGTAAACGGAACAAACTTTACCACTAACCCTTTACGCGAAGGTGAAGTTGCTCCGGCAATGGAAATATATCCTAACCCTGGTTCAGGTGTGTTTTATATTGATGGCGTTACCAGTGGCGATTTAATTTCCGTTCGTGATATTGCAGGCAGATTAATTTTATCTACTACAATAAGCGACGATGCATTTATCGACTTATCAGGTAATGCTGATGGTGTGTATTTTGTTGAGGTAAGTGATGAAGGAATAATTATTGCAACAGAAAAAATTATTCTTGCACATTAATTAAATATTTAATTCCAATAAAAAATCCGTGTTTAACTTTAAACACGGATTTTTTATTTTATTGCACCAGTAATGGTTTTACTATTTCCGACCACAACCGGTAACCCTTTCGATTCATATGCAATTTATCTTCAAAAAATAAAGTGATGTCAGGTTGCCCGTCTGCCGCAAGCATTGGCGTAAACACATCCGCATATACAATGTTTTGTTCATTGGCTATAAATGCCTGAACAAGTGTATTGTATGCAAATATTTTACTCATCATACCTAATTTCGACGGACTCGGTTTTAATCCGATATAAACAATTGGTGTTTCCGGATATTTAGCTCTGATGATGCCGTATAATGTTTTAAATCGTTCAAATACAATTTCCGGCGTCACATTATATTCATTCGCAAAATCGTTTTCACCACAATAAATTACAAATTGTTTTGCATCGTGTTTTAAGGCAATATCATTCGCATATTTAATTTGGTCATTTAATGTTGACCCACCAAAACCCCGATTTAAAACAGGATATCCTGCAAAAGAACTATCTAAATCAATCCAGTTTTTTATAGATGAACTGCCAATAAAAACAATTGGATGTTCAGGAATTTTTGAAGTATCATCTGCGTGTTTGTAATAATTTATTTCCGGCTCAAATTTTCCGGCATCCGGTTGTGCTGCAACTTCGCCCTGAATTTTAAATAACAACAGCAAACTTGCAATTTTATATTTCATTTTTTTGAAAAATTGGGATAATGGACGCATTGTGGTAATCAATCAAATTGTGTGCTAATAATAAACTGCAAAATTAACTTAAAAATTGTGTGTTCAACCGCCAAATTTAACAAGGTTTGGCATATAAAATTTGCAGAAAACACGGGTTTTAGTGCAGAAAATTGACATTTTAGTTAACGAAAATTAACAAATTGTCATTTATTTGTTATTTTTAACTAAAATCCACGTTTATGAAAAAAAGCTACTTAAAAATGTTAGTGATAGCCGGCCTGTTTGGCAGCAGTGCGGCTTATGGCCAGCTTGATCCTCCTTGTCTGGTGCCCGGAGCTACTTTATGCGACAACTTTGATGCCTATACTTCCGGCGACCCGCTTGGTCCCGGCGCGTCCTGGTTTACTACCTGGAGCGGAACCGAGGGTGGGGCAGAAGATGGAACAATCAGCTCCGATTATGCCTATTCCGGTGCTAATTCAGCACTTATTCCCGAAGGTGGTTCTACCGATGTTATCTTAAAATTAGGTAACCTGACCACCGGAAAATACCATCTCAACTGGCAAATGTATATACCTGATGGCAACATGGGTTACTACAATATTCAGGAATCTGAAACGCCCGGTGTTGCTTGGAATATGGAAGTGTATTTCGGAAACGTAACTTCAGGTGATGGTTCATTTATTGTTCCTGTTGGTCCTGACTTTACTTATCCTGTTGGTGAATGGTTTTTAGTTGAACATATTATCGACCTCGATGCCAATACCATTGAAGTAAAATTAAATGGCACAACAATTATGTCCGACGTTTTTGCGGGCAGTTTAGGTGCTATCGATTTTTATTCTGCCGGTGTAAATAACAGAATGTATTTTGATGATGTTGTGCTCATGGAAGAATTACCTGCAGAGGCATGTGCAATTCCCGGTGCAATTTTTTGTGATAATATTGATACCTACACTGCCGGCGATGCAGTTGGCCCTTATGCCGACTGGTGGAGCACATGGAGTGGTGTAGAAGGTGGTGCTGAAGATGGCGTTGTGAGCGATGCGCACGCTTATTCAGGAACTAATTCAGTATTAATTCCAAATACAGGTTCTACCGATTGTATTTTAAAATTAGGTGATGCCACAAGTGGTGTTTTACGTTTAGAATGGCAAATGTATGTGCCTTCAGGAAGTTCTGCATATTATAATATTCAGGAATCTGAAGTACCCGGTGTTGCCTGGAATCTCGAATTATATTTCGGCGATATCACCGATGGTCAGGGCGAATTTACTGTTCCTGCTTTAGGCCCAACTTTTTCTTATCCTGTTGACCAATGGTTTTTGGTTGAACATGTTGTTGATTTAGATGCTGATAATATTAAAGTGTATATCAACGGTGTTTTAGTTTTAGATGATGTTTATGCAGGTAGTTTAGGTGGTGTCGACTTTTTCTCATGGTCAGGCACGAACACATATTATCTTGATGATATTTTATATAAACCTGAAGATATTGTTGTAGTTGAACCTTGCGCTATTCCTGGTGCTATTTTCTGCGATAATATTGATACTTATACTGCAGGCGATGCAGTTGGTCCTTATGCCGACTGGTGGAGTACCTGGAGTGGTGTTGAAGGTGGCGCTGAAGATGGTATCGTGAGCGATGATTTTGCAAACTCAGGAACTAATTCAGTATTAATTCCGGGAACAGGTTCTACTGATTGTATTTTAAAATTAGGTGATTTAGGTGGTGGCGTTGTTCGCCTTGAATGGCAAATGTATGTGCCTTCAGGAAAAACTGCTTATTACAATATTCAGGAAACTGAAGTACCGGGTGTTGCATGGAACCTCGAATTATATTTTGGTGATGTAACCGAAGGTCAGGGCGAATTTACTGTGCCTGCAGCAGGACCAACTTTTTCTTATCCTGTTGACCAATGGTTTTTAGTTGAACATGTTGTTGATTTAGATGCAAATAATATTAAAGTTTATATCAACGGCGTTATGGTTTTAGATGATGTTTATGCAGGTAATTTAGGTGGTGTTGACTTCTTCTCTTGGTCAGGTACTAACACCTATTATCTTGATGACATTTTATATAAACCTGAAGATGTAGTTGTTGTTGAACCTTGTGATGTTCCCGGTGCTGTATTTTGTGATAATATAGATACGTATCCGATTGGTGCTTTAGGTCCTAATGCAGACTGGTGGAGCACTTGGAGTGGAACTGAAGGTGGTGCTGAAGATGGTTTGGTAAGTACTGATTATGCTTATTCAGGAACAAATGCAGCATTAATTCCTGAAGGTGGTGTTACCGATGTTATTTTAAAATTAGGTAACCTTTCAAGCGGAAAATATAATCTTTCATGGCAAATGTATGTGCCAAGTGGAAAACATGCTTATTATAATATTCAGGAAACTGAAGTGCCCGGTGTTGCATGGAATGCAGAAGTGTATTTCGGTTTAGCAACTGCCGGAACAGGTGATATTACTGTACCTGCTGAAGTATCGTTTACTTATCCCGCAGATGCATGGTTCCTTGTTGAACATATTATTGATATGGATGCAAATACCATTGAAATTAAAATTAATGGCACCTCAGTTTTATCAGAAGTATATGATGGTAATATGGGTGGTGTTGATTTTTATTCTATAGATGCAGATAATCGTTATTATTTAGATGATATCGTTTTAATGCCTATGGAACCTGTTGATTTAAATACTTATTATGCAGATGCCGACAGCGATACTTATGGAAATCCGGATGTATCAATTACCGTTGCAGGTGATGCACCTACAGGTTATGTTGAAAATAGTTTAGACTGTGATGATACAAATCCTGATATTTATCCTGGTGCTACTGAAGTATTAAATGGAAAAGATGACGATTGTGATAATTTGATCGACGAAGGATTAATCAGCATCGAAGATTTAAATGCTAATGGTATCGCAGTAAATGTATTCCCTGTTCCTGCAAATAACGAAGTGACTATCGAAATTATGAGTTTAATGAGTGGTAATACTGCTACATTCGAAATTTATAATACAACCGGTCAGTTAGTTTATGCTGAACAACTGGTGTTAAGCAACACCACAATCACAAAACAAATTAATATTGAATCAATGAGTTCAGGATTATATTTGGTTAAATTAACTTCAGGTAAAACTGCTGTTAATAGTCAGATTGTACAACATTAATTGCGTTAGAAAATTCAATTTAAACCACTGTCTGCAAAGGCAGTGGTTTTTTTTAATTTATTATTACCCGTTGAAATTTCCCGCCAACAATCTGATAAACAATTCCGTCGATAACAATTCGGTCGCCTTCAACCATTGTGGCTAAATTTTCAATATCCTGATCAATAGTATAAACACTGCCTTTATTTGCTTTCGCGAAATTGAGATAGTCTATATTAATACCGTAATTGGTGCCGCATAAAATTATTTTCACAGGCTTATTTACTTTACTTAATAATTCCATATCTCTTGGTGTGGCATAATTATCTGCAATCATAACAATCGTTTCCGCATCCGGATATTTTTTTAATGCAGCAATCAAGGCTTCTACATTATTTTCAGGTGCATCGCCACCGCTGCCATTTTTCATGGTAGTTTGCACCATTTGTTTTACATCCTGAATGGAACCGGCCTCACCCAAATAAATACCGCCCGTGCTGCCTTTTATTTTTGCGAAATCCGGTTTGTTGTTACCATCATTAAAAAAACAAAAATAATTTACTTTATTTTCGTTATTATATAACATTAATTGATACCATAATAATATTTGTGCAACGTATGGCGACATACTTCCTGTTAAATCTGCCACAACTAGCATTTCTTCCCATTCTTTATGTCGTTCCATTACATTTAATACGGTAGAATCATATAGCATCATTGTAGATATATCGTATGTTAATTCAGTTGCCGGTGTGCGGGGACATGTATTGAGCAATTTTGCCGGACTAACGGTTACAACACATTGATGGTTTTTATTTCCATCTGCATAAAACCGAAATCGTATTTTATATAAATATTGTGCTTTGCCACTAATAAATTTCGATTTATTAAAATCACCTAATTGCTGAAGTGCATTATATACTGCCGTTGTAAAAGCAGTGTCCAAATATCTATTGTCAATAGTGAAACTATCAATACTACCATATTCTGAAACATACAATTGTGTTACAATGGTGCCATTAATATCTTTTCTGCGTTTTATTTCCGGAAATACAATAGTATTCGTTAGGTTGGTTTTTAATTCGCCGCGTACACTACCATAAACCGGAGCACTAGGTAATTTTTTATCGTAAACTAATTGTTGAAATTCAGTAAAACAACCGGGCGGTACTTTTTCGGTAATTTTTTCAAATACAGAATCAACATAAGCAGTTTCCGAACCAGCAAAAGGAATTTCCATAGCCGGCATAATAGTAATAATAAATCCATGAAAATATTGAATCGCCTGCGTGGTATCTGTTGCTTTGGTTTGTTCCAGTAAAACCCATTTTACATCCGGCTCAAATGCATCCGGTAAAATACCATTTAAATTTTCGAGACGAATTTTATTTAAAGCCTTTTGCTGAAACGTTTCACTTTGTCTGTATTGCGTGTATACCAATTCCACTTTAATAATTTTATTGGCACGAATTAATCCCATGCCAATAGTATCTTTTATTGCATCTTCCGCAAATGCAGAGGTAATATAAATCTTATTAAAATTGTCGTAATTCTTAACAATTTTAGGAACTAAAACCGGTTTAAGATTAACAATAGAATCAATTGTCGCAGATTGACCGATCAGGCAGAAATGGATACATACAGCAAGCAGCGTACACAACGATTTCATGGCTAAGGTTTTGGAAATAACGAAAATCTCCCGGAAAATAGTATATGCGCGCACTCAACCAAATCTAAGCTGCAGCGAACAACTCATTCCTCATCAAACATTTTTGAACCACCTTAAAACAGCCGAAACCACAAAGGTCGCAAAGAAACAGCCCACAGAGAAAAGGAAGAGGGATTTATCAAATAAAATTAATTTTTAATCTAAATGAACAACTATTACAATTAATTTGAATATACGAACAATTTCTCCGTGAACTTTGTGTGTATTTTCTCCGTGGTCTTTGTGGTTTCGGCTGTTATTATAATTATCTATTTTATAAAAAATGAAAAATAAAAAACCCTAATTCCAAAGCCAATAATTAACTTCTATTCCTTCATTTTTCAACCCCCATAAAACAGCCGAAACCACAAAGGGCACAAAGAAACAGCCCACAGAGGAAACACAGAGCGAATAATCAAATAAAATTAAATTTTTATTTAACGGAACTACTATTACGATTAATTCGAATAAACAAACAATTTCTCCGTGAACTTTGTGTGTATTTTCTCCGTGGTCTCCGTGGTTTCGGCTGTTAAAAAATGTTCAATTAATAAAAAATTAAAAATATAAAACCCTAATTCAATCTATAGCAAAACCACTCATCCCTCATGTGAGCGCAGCGAACAACTCATTACTCATAGCTCATTACTCATTTTTGGCGTTTGCCGCAGTACAATCTATCCTCCAAATCCCATCCTGTCTGGCGGCACCGGGTCTTCCGCTGCAACCCCTTTTCCGAGGCGGACAAAGGGGGTTTCCGCTACAACCCCTAACGCAATGCGGTGGTAGCATGAACATACATCTCTAAAAGCCCATTACCACTGCATTTCACATTAATAGTAGTGCATTAAATCCAATCGAACTTTATTTACGTATGTAGTAGAAACAAACAAAATGAAGCGGAAAATCATAAAATGGAGTTTAATTACAGCATCAGTTGCCGTGATATTATTCCTTGCATTAGGCATACACTTGTATTATGTAACTGATAATTTTTATCAGAATCAGCGCAGTGGTCCGCAATTACAATTGGGCAGAATAGATTTTAAACAACCAATTGATTCAATACAAGCTGCCGATTTGCAAACAAAACTGAAACAAGTTCCCGGTGTTCAAAAAACATATTTTAATATCGAAGATCAAATTTTGGTGTATTCATTTTACAATACAGAACAAAGTGCCGATAAAATATTTGCTTCATTTAATGCAGGAAATATGGTTCCCGCAGAAAGATATATTGTTGCTGAGGAAGACAAAATGAAAGGTTGTCCGGCAATGAGTGGCAAAGCACAAAGCGGATTATTGCTGGTGTATCAAAAATTATTTTCAATTTTTTAATTCAACAAATACTAACCTAAAATTACAATTATGATTAAGAACAAAATGTATTTAGTGGTACTCGCAATGGCTGCCACTTTATTTTATACTTCCTGCAAGGAAGATGAAACACCGGACCCAACACCGGTAACACCATCGTTATACACCAGAGTTGGTGGAACAACATTAGTTGATGATCCTGCTGCACCCGGAACAATGATTGAAGCTGGAAGATTAACCCTGCGTTCAGTAGTAGACTCTTCAATATTTGTTATTGCAGCAGATCCGGAAATGGCAGCATTTTTTCCTGTATTGTTAGGAGAAGTAACCGGTGGTGATTTTTCAGGATTTGTTGCATTAAGCGATAATTTCACTGACTTTTTGTGTTCAGCAACAGGCTCAACAAATCCTGATTATGCCTACATTGGTTTAAGCATGACAGCAGCCCACGATCCCGGCACAAATTCACGCATGGGTATGGCAGCAACCGATGCCGATTTTGATGCATTTATCGGCGACATCGCCATTGGTTTATCTCAAAACGGCGTAACCGACACCGAACTCATCAACGACCTCGTTGAACTCCTCGAAACCACCAGAGCCGACATCGTTCAAATGTAAATATCACGGGTAATTATATATAAAAGCGATCATGTGAATGGTCGCTTTTTTTTTGTGTGTGTGGTCAATTATTTTTTAACAAATATGATTTTTAAAAGAAAATACCTATCTTGAGTTTATTGGGATCCAAACTGCCTTTTTTTTAATCTTTAAAATCAGTTTAATCCACGAATGAAATTATTTTAAATTTTATCATCTGTAAGCTTAAATAAGGTAGGTGATTTTCCAGCCTCCTGAACAAGCTCAAAAATTAAGCAACAATGACATTTGGATTTTGAGAACATTTTCAAAACTCAACATTTTCATTAACAACTAATATGACATCGTTTATGTAGAAATGATTGCGCTCTTCAAGCACACTAACGAAGTGACTTTTAGAAATCGCGCTACCAAACCTCGTTTGGCCAACGTGGCTATTATGATAACTCAGAGCTGCTGATATAGGGAATTTATAAACTGCTGTTGGAATTTGCAAGGTTGTAGATTATAATGGGTTGCATATTTTCATCAGATAAGGAATTTATGCAACTTTAAATTCCCATTTTTTAGTTTAAATATTTAATTTCAGCAGTTCGCACATCAAAAATCACGTTGATGTATTTTGAATACTTTTCCGAGTAAAATTTAAAATAGAATCTATCACCTTTTTGCTTATTAAATTCAACTGTTGTAGGCAAATACTTACTATAGCTTATGAAGTAAATAAACGGTTGCAGGTGGGTTGAGAGTAGCTTATCTTCCAACAACTTTTCATATCCCTTCTCGTCACCGAGCCTATCCTTAAACAGAAACCACATGGCAAATAAATTTTTAACGGAATTATTATAATTCCCCAATTCGGGTGACAATCCCAAAAATGAAAAATCATCTGCTTCCTGAAATATATTTTCATTAGAGTATGGATAGTTGCAATTAATCCGAATGGCTATTAAATAACTAATTTCAGTTACTTCATTTAAAACATTTTGTAATTTTGTATTAGATTTATTTAAATTATAATCTTTAGGAAAATATGTATAGGGTCTACCATCCAACTCATAGCAATCAAAAGATAATGGCTTATCAATTCTTATTTGCAAAAATTTATAATTATTTTTATATGTGCTATAAAATGCAGAATCTATACCTCGAATAATTGAATCTGAATTTAGCACTGAAATATTTAAATTTATCATGCAATCGTTGGGAACTATATATGCAGTTAGAAAATCATTTATATCATTTTGATTGCCGGTTGTATTCTTATTGCTCTCAGTTAGCTTGTTAATAATACTTGCTGCCAGTTGTTTTTCAAAATTAATTTTAATATAATTTGTAATTGCTTTATTTGTTAAATATTCATTATTGTCTACATGATACCACGGGCAAGAATAATACAAGCTTGTAAATAAAACATCTTTTTGAATTCTGAGATTTTCAGAAGTTTTACAACTAAAAGTAAGGAACAAACAGACAATTATTGCTAAATGCTTCATGAATGATTAATTTTTCAGTGATCTAACTTAAATGTTATTCTTGATAATTTATTTTTTATCTGAAAACATTGGGCGTTTCTCAAAAAATCACTAGTTGGAAATACATTTAGATTTGAATTCTGAGTGAATTTTCAACTGGCAATTTTAATTACTTGAATAAATATTAGGTATTGCCTAGTGTAAAATTATATTTAATTGCATTTAGTATTTAAATATGGAGTCATTAATAGGTCATTTTTATTTTTGTTTTTTCCACTTCCTATTCCACTTATATTTAAATGTGCGTTCATACCACCAATTATCGAGATTTGTAAAATATTTGGCATCGGGATTTACGGGGATTGACAGATAATTCATTGCGCATCTAAATCCCACATCGCACCGATATTCATTTTCCCGCATTTTAATCCTGGACTCAAGAGTCGGCTCTTTCCATGTACCACCTTTCACTACACGAAAGCGATAGTTTGAGGTGTCAGGCATATATTTCCGTAACTTTAAATAATCAGCACCCGTGCCCAGGTCGAAAAACATGTAATTAAGATATCCTTGCCGGTCCATGATTGGATACATATCCTCGTCATAATCAGTTCTGTAGGGATAACTAAATCCACCTGCTAAAAATACTTCTAGTGTATTTACAGGGTCTGAGTTAAATTTTTCTTCAAACGCATCTATTACCCATTCCCTCACATTTCCCTGCATATTTGCCACACCATTCCATTCAAATGCATAATCATTAATATCGCTCATTCGTTTGGGCAAATTAAGTTCGTTTAATTCTGAGCTATGATTAGAAGCAAAATCATCCAATTTAAAGTTATCCGGACGCATTCCTTTTGAGCGTGCAATTTCTAAAATAAAATAATCTTTGCCATAAGGGTAATTATTGATATCACCTTTGTTATTAATTGTTTTAAATGGTAGCTGGTAGGCATTATGTGCAGCGTATTCCCATTCTTCTTCTGTCGGCAAGCGGTATTGGGGTAATAGCAGCCCATCTGAAACAATTGGAAATCGACCCATTTTAGGATCGCCGGCATAGGGAGAATAATCTTTTACACCACGGTTTATGCCTGTAGTATACATATTCGCTAAATAGGTTTCTGTTGTAAAATGGTCTTCACCGGTCCCCATTTTATTAATATCAAGCATACCCCTGTCCCATAAAATAATTTCATTTAACCTGTCCGTTTTCCATTGTAAATAATCCTGAATCTGTAACCATGAGAGCCCAATTACAGGGTAATAGGAAAAGGCGGGGTGTAAAAAATTATTTGAAATATAAGGGTCATTGTAAGTTAAATCATCATTACAAATGTTTTCAGGTGGTAAACATTTTGTATATACTTCCGGGAAATCAGGAAATTGTTCTTTTGTCCAAATAGTATAAACGCGATAATTATAATTTATTTCTTCTGATGGTGCTAACCAAAATGATCGTAAAGATTTATTTCCTTTTATAAACGCCATATCCGGTGGCTTTACCCCAATTACTTCATCCATAACTTTAGAACGTTTTTCACGCAATGAATCGGCTGTTATAAAAGAAGTGAGGCTAAGCAGGAAAATAAATAATAAAATGAGAACGGGTTTTATTTTATTGTGTTTCATATAGGTTGCTATCTAATTAGTTATTCAAACAGGTTACTATAACCTTTTAAAATTATGCCTTCATTTGATAATTTACTCGGCTTAAAGTAATTAAAATGCCACTTACCTTCTTTCGAATTGATGGCATTATTATAAAAGAAAAGTGTATTTTCTAGAAAATTATATTTGCCAACAATTACCTCAGGGCAACTATTGTTATCTAAATAAATGTTTCCAATGTGATCAAAACGAATTTTAATATCTTGTATATCACTTGGTTGATTTGATAATGTAATAGATTTTTGATTTTTATCAACATGGAGAAAAAGGTTTGCCAGCCGTCAAAAAGTAGATGCCCATTTCGTCTAAGGTGTTACCCAAATAACTTATTCGAGTTTCTGTTTTGGTATTCGCATCAATTTTGACAATTTTATTTTTATCGCTCATGAGTGACACTCCGATTATGACGCCATATTGATATTGCATTTGATTATAATTTGCTAAATTATTATTATTATTATTATTATAAATATAATTATAAAAATCAATATATGGATTATTAATTAAGCTATTAAATATTTCTGGACCTTCCTTGAGACCATTATAGTAGAAATTTGAATTGATGCTTTGCTGGTAATTAATAAATTTTCCATGTGGTATCAGTTTGTAATTTTTTTGTAGTTTTAAATATTGGATTGAATTGATGTCTAGTCCTTCAAACGTTGTATCAATACAATAGCCATCAATGAGATAATTTGATTCATATACAGGGTATAATTCAGATTTATCACTTAATTTAACAACCTTTTTATTTATTATTCCTTCACCTGTTACTCTGGTTATTTCAGAAAATTTTTCAGCGTTATAGGCACTCCTGCTATTAATTACCGACTTATATAGTTTGCCCATTTTATAATAGGAGGTATCACCTTTTATTGTTGAAATGTATCCATCTCCATTAAACAAGGTGTGTTTACCATTTAAAAACTGCCAGCTAAGGAAATAAAGCTCACCATCTTTATAGGTGCAAGATTGAATATATTTATATGGTCTGTTAAGGCCTTCAGAAATATATTGGGTCCATACGCTATCCATAATGCCATGTGTAAAGTGTCCATGCAACACTCTCAAAACGGTATCACCGGATATTTCATATTTTGAGTATTCACCATTTGGCCGGCCTTTTCCATTTCTATTTCCAGATCAGGTATAGTATCTCCTTTATATAAAGTATACAATCCATCCATTAATCCATTCTTCCAATGGGTAATTGCATAAGGAAAATCAAAAGGAAAATTATAGGAGATATCTTTTCCATGTAGTTTATGATCCAAAACGTCAAATTCCCTTACCAGAATTTTATCAAAATATCGGGAATAGATCATATAATGTGCAGCATTTGCAGTATCCTTTAAAGCATATTGTTCATTAGCGAATTCAAAGTAATTTAAATCCCCATCAACTATCCTGATCGTATCCTGTGATAAAACCTGATTTAATTGAAATATAATCGCTAAATAGCATATGGTTAATCTGCGTGACATAATTTAAAGATATTTATTTTTTGCCAAATACCGCACAACTACAGTGATTCTTTCGGGGGAAATGAAAATTTTAACCATTTGTTAGGAAAAGCTATGTTTTGGGGGTTTACAAATTCAAAATGCGGCTTCACTGCATTGTAATATAAATCCTACTTACTTTTTACCAAATAGTATTTTCTAATTGAATATGTTATCGTGGTTTTAATGGAATGTAAATCTGCTTCTTCGTCAAAATCAGATTCATTTGAAATTGCTAATGGAATTATTTTTAATTGTTTCTTATTGATAACAAATTCATTCCTTTCATAAAATTCAGTATCGCACTGATAATCATTTTCAATTGCTGTTGTATCTCCCTCTTCCCTAAAACAGGCTGCATTTGTGCAGGAAGTTTCGGAGTCTTCCAGTTTTAAAACACAAATGAGTTGCATGGGATTTAAATTAATCAAATAAGCATCGGTAGAACTATAACCACCACCTCCACATGAACTCATATGCCAAAAACCTGAAGTTATAGATATGTTTAACATCTTTTTTCCTCGCATATTTTCAACTCGACCTACATGCACCTCAGGGACCTCCGATTCATTAAAGTCGCACAAAAAATAGGTAAAATAATATCCGCTATTTTGCTTGACAATAAACAATGAAGATTCCGTTTTAAATATTAAAAGATTTTCGCTCGCAACGCTATCAACTACAATTGTCTCCGCCGGAAAATTCATTTCTTTTGAATCACTCAGGAGTAGAAGATTTATAAAAAAAATTGTATCCGGATAATTTGCAACTGCTTGTTCATAGTTTGTTTCAGCATCACTATTTTGAAGGCTGGAATCGTCTACCTGACTGAAGCAGGGGATTGTTGAAAATATTATGATATAAAACAAGTATTTCATTTCAAAGTAAATTTAAATAATATTATATATAAACCTAATTTGAACAACAATTTATTATGCAAATTACCTGTTTTATTTTATGTTATGCCTTTTTAGGTATTCGTTTATTTGTATTTCAGATTTCTGTTTTAATAAATTATAAACGTCTACTCGTGGGTTAAAGTAAAGTAAATAATAGTTTGGTATTGAATAGTTCCCATTGTATTCAAAAATTCTGGAACCGAGGGCTATGTAATTCCCATTATCGAAGTTGATTTCCTTCAAGTAAAATTCTTTGTTTTTTATTTCTGTAGTATCAATAAAATCCCTTATGGGCCATATCACCCAATTTTTTAAATCATCGAAATTTGATGTATAAATAACTGGTTCCTCACCAGTCTTGATCAGCATTATTTTTTTGCCATCGCCAAGGATTTGGAGATTGGAATAGATATTTTTAAGCATTGCAATTGGAATTTGACCTTCAGGTGTTTTTTTATAAACCACCTTATAGTATTGGCCTCTTATAATAGTATCACCGGCGAAATAATTACTCATAGTATTGTAAGGATTTGATCTAATTAACCAATCTAATATTTTTTCGGGATCTTTGTTCTCCGATTTTGGGTAAACTGCATTAGAATAATAATTTTCTACATTAAAATCATAGATATTATCCGGAGTTATAAGAGACCCATTGAGTGGAATAAAATTCTCCTTGGCATACCAAAGCACAGGATCAATTACATAAGTTCCTTTTTTAAAGGCTATTGAATCCAAAATGAAATCGTTATCTCTAAAATCACTAGGGACAATTCGCATTGTATCCTTTCCATGCACAACCACTGCCATTAGGTCAGTTGGACATAAACCCCCTCCGGGAGTGGGAACTGAACTGAAATAATAATATCCCTTTTCAAATTGCAAAATAGGATAGAGGTATTTAGAAGATGAGCTAGCGTAAGTTATGGGATGCTGGTAATGCTTACCCGTGTAATAATCTGGCATCTTGCTAAAAACATGAAACCACTCAGCCTCCGATTCTGGCCAACTAACAAAAACTTTATAGTCCTTTGATTTAGGAGTAATGACATTGGAATCTGCATCAAGAACACTGATTTTGAAAGTGCCTCCATAAGGGCCAGGCTGTGCTAGTAAATAATTACAGGCAATAAAATAAAAACAAGTTAGGAAAAATAATTTTATAATGATTTTCATGGGTTAATATTTGGATTTAGGTCTTTGCAGAAATGAAACATTAATATAATTCAAACCCGAATTTAAAGTGCAACGGAGCATTCACCGAAAACTAATAGGTAATTCAAAATCGAAAAATAATAAACGTTTGCACTATTGATATATTTTTCAGTTACAAATTATTTACAATTCCTGAATAACTCTTCCCAATTTCATCATAAGTAATTTTTTGTCCAACCTCCAATTTATTTAGGGATACTAAAATTTCATTTATCGAGTTTGATAAATTTTCTTTTTGTTTTAGATTAAAATCACTTTCATCAATTTCACCATTTAAATCTAATATTTCTTCATTTAAAAAAAACATTATACTTTCCAATTGGTAATTTTCAGGACAATTTCCTTCACCGGTATAAGTACAATCCTTTACATGGTTATCATATTTAAGTTTAATCAGTGTTAATAGGTGTTGAAGGAATTCAATTTTGAAAGCTAATCTTTTGTAATCATAAATCTTTGATTTTACAGAAGATATAAATTCCTCATAATTGTCAAGCTGTGTGTAACTTACAAATTCTTCAGCATGTTGCTTAATAAGGTTCATTAGGTATCAATTGAAACAAAGTCTAAGGTAAACTATTGTTTCAATTATTTATTGACATTTTCATTCTACTCAAAATTTCAGGTAATACTTTGACAAATGAAGTTGAATAGACAGGTTATAACCTGACAAATAATTGCATAAGTTAGGATATTACCTTACATTTGCACTAATAAGTCAGGTAATAACCTTACAAATGAACAAAAAGAACCTACTCAAACAACAATTGAACAGCAAAATGGCCGCCTACGCTACTTTGAAGCATGTAGCCATTCCTACAACCGGTTGGATTAAAGCTATTCGAAGTGCCTTGGGCATGTCGATGGAGCAGCTGGGCAACAAATTATCAATTACAAAACAAAGTGTGCACGAGATTGAACACAGAGAAATGGAGGGTCGTATTACAATCAAATCGTTGAAGGAGGTTGCTTGCGCAATGGATATGCAATTAGTGTATGGTTTTGTTCCAAAAGATGGTTCTTTAGATGCACTTATTGACCGAAAAGCAAAAGAATTAGCCATGCAGATAGTAATGCGCTCTGCAAACACAATGAAACTTGAAGACCAGCAAAACACTCCTCAACGAATTGAGCAGGCTATAGCGGAAACAGCATCTGCAATTAAAAAAGAAATGCCCAAAATATTATGGGATTAAAATTTCGGGTTTTATTTAATCATAGATAGGAGCGTATTCAACTGTGATCCAACCTTAACTGCCGTATATATTTCTTTTGTTTGAATGAATGCCGGGAAACAGATCAATTTGATAGGATTATTGGCATCTTTAGCACAATTAGAATGCCCAACAATTTGTATATTGGTGCTACCAAAACATCATAGACTAAAATTTAATTACTTTTGGCTAACTCCAATCTGCCGAATGTGCTCACGCTAATTTGGCATGTATGAGTAAATTTAATTGATTTTAATAAAATGAATCTCATTAGCCGGTAAACAATAACACCTTGAAAACCAATCAAATTCATAACCAGTTATATAAATTAATATATGATAAAATTTAATAGACCAAATTCTTTATTTGGATTACTTTTATTATTAGTTTATGGTTGTAATTTGCTGATTACTTTAAAATGGACCAAAAACTACGACGAAATATTAATAGCTTCAATTATTTTCGAAGTAATTAGCTTTGCTATATTTTATTTTATAAGATATAAGATATTTATTAGCAATCTCTCGTTCTTTACCGTGTTTTTTGTGCTTTTTCCGGTTTACTTGGATATGTTATTGGATGACACTATTGGATTTAATTACTTAATTATACCACAGGCACTAATCTTGTTAATTATTGTTATTTTTATTAGGAAAAAACCTAAGTTAAATTCTAATGAAAATTGATTTAATACAGGTTCGGGGCTTGAATTGAATAAACTGTTGAACGACACTATTTATTGGATTGAAAATAAAATATTTGAGCCCGATGAAATTGCCATCCGATTTAAACACCGATTAGTCAGCATCCATTGTATCCCAAACGGAAACGGAAGACATAGCCGACTGATTGCCGATATTATTATTGAGAAAATTTTCAAGCGAAAGGTTTTTTCCTGTGGAGCTAATAATTTGACACATACCGGTGAAGCAAGAAAAAAATATATACACGCACTCAGAGCTGCTGATAGAGGGAATTATAAACTGCTGTTGGAATTTGCAAGATTGTAGATTATAATTGGTTGGGGAAGGAAGGTTGTAGTGAACCAATATTCAAAAAAATGTATATTCGTAGGAAACTAAAACGCAATTGATTAAATTAGATTATAGAAGATAAACTATGTAATTTGTTGATGTTTCTTACCATGATAGGAAAAAATACTTACTGCAAATCCAATGCAAGAAATAAATAAGGGTATGATCGGAATATACACAATTAGAAAAACTAGACCTTCTTCTTTTGATTTTAAAGGTAAATTTGGAAAACCTGCAATTTCTGACATAAGGATTATTATTAATAAATAATTTATTAACGTCAAAAACCAATATATTTTAATGCTTTTGGAGAAAATTCAAGACTTCTAATTTACCCAGATTAAAAGTTAAAATCCAATATGTAATTAATACAAGCATATAAAGTATGCTAAATAATTTATTTTTAACAGTTGGAGATGGAGGAGACATCCCAGGAGGATCAACATGTTGATACGTATATGTCCATGCGTAGAAAAAAAATATAAATGCTAATATGGTAAAGCAAAAATTAATTAATTTAAATTTTGCTAGTTTTGTGTTAGTGTCATTTAAATTTGCAACTGATTATTTCCTAAAGCTCTTCTTTTATGGGGTTACTCTCAGCTAAGTTTCATTTTTACTAAATTCGGAATTTGTCAAGTTTGATATAAAATTTTCCCTCAAATTTTTTATCTTTCCAGTAAAATCACATATTATGAAAATGAGCACAATTGGATGGATCGGGTTGGCCATTGGACTAATTGGCGGACTAGCAGGGTTGGCAGTGGGCATTATGGCTGCGCCTGTGGAGGGTTCTATTTTTGGCGTTGTTTTTATTGGTATATTTTTTCTTGTTTATTGGGTTTTTTTCCGGCCTATGATTACAGCAAACCGTATTTTAAAAACCGGTGAACAGCGCAACGGAAAAATATTGGAAGTGTGGGATACAAATGTCACCATAAATAACAACCCACAAATAGGATTACTTGTGGAAGTGAAAAATAAATACGGGAAAACATATAAGACAAAAACCAAAATGGTTATTTCCCGATTACAAGTTGGCGATGTGCGTCCCGGACAATCAGTAACGGTTCGTGTGGATCCACAAAATGAGCAAAAAATTGCAATTGAATCATTCGGTGCGGGTGGCGATGTGAGTTATACCAAAAATGAATATGAAGAAGACCTGCAGCAAATTCTTGGACAAATAGATAAAGAAAATAAAGAAATTTTATTGTCAGGTATATCTGCCGAAGCAAAAGTTGTAGGTTATTACGACCTGAATATAAAAGTAAATGGCGATAACCCGATGGTAATGTTATTTCTTGAAATTTACCCCGGCTTGCAAACTCCTTTTTTTGCAGAAGCCAAAGGCGTAATTGCAACGCAATCAGTATCGAAATTTCAACCCGGTAATATGATTACTGTAAAATATGATCCTAGAAATACTTCGAGGGTGACGTTGGAGCATAGTTGATGAATTAAGAATCGACGTTGAAGTTCATATGCCGATTTAGTCTTATTTTTAAGCCTATGAACAGGATAGTATTGCTAATCGGATTTTTTTTGTTTTGCGGAGCAGGAATTGCTCAGGTTTATATAATTGAACCTTTATATTAATGTAAAACCATACAACTTAAGGCGGGTGGTGAAATTGAATTATCTAACATTCATCAGAATATTAACCATTCAATACTACCTGAATTAGATTTGGATTAAGTATTTTTAATTTAAACTTTGAACATGTTAATAAATTCGCTCTGCAAAGCTGTTTCTAGGAAATGGATGTATTTCTATTTTATGAGTCTCATATTTATTTCTGGATGCTCCTCACCACAACGGATTTATGTCCTTAGTGCATGGGAATTCGAACATCCGATGTTACCAGATACAAAATTCGGATTATTGTCTGAAGAAGAAAAAAATAATTTAATAAAAACGGTATTTCAACAACGACTTAAATTACAGATAATAGTTGATATCAATAATTATGAAAATCACACGAACTTAAATAATACTGAAAAAACGGAATATATACAGTCCCTTTTAACGAATTTTCCACCAAACAATTGTGAAATGGCAATGTCAATTCGCAAAATCGATAGCACTTATTTCGATAATAAAGTATTATTAGTTACCCCAAATATAGGGAATTACGATTTTTATCAAATTCACTTTGCCGGGGAAGGCGGGAAAATTGATTTCTTTTGCAAGGGTAATCCAGGCTCATCAAACTATATTCAATTGCCTATTTTTAATATTGATACAAGTATAATTTACTATGGTAATTACTTAATAGCTATAAATAGAAATGCTAATTTTGATGTATCATCCAGAGCAAATGAAATTTTAGTTCCGGAAATATTATTTTTAAACAAGCCAATGCTGGAATACGATTTATCTGAATATTATTTAAATTATTTAGTATTTCACAATTATGAGCTTGGTGTGGAGAGCTTTATAAAATGGCTTAAAATTTTATCATATACTGAATATTTGCCGAAAGATATTAAACTTGACAGTGAAGAAAAAAAATATTATATTTTTAAATTCTATTCGATGGAAAAAAAGATGACAATGAGAGCTAAAGTGTATAAGCAATATCCAAATGCAATTGAGTATCTTGATAAATAAATCGGGCAATGCTGCATGGAAGTAAATTTATGTAAAATGAAAATAATCACAAATTCATGGCAGGGCTTAACATAAGCAAAAGTTGTCGGTTATTACGACCTGAATATAAAAGTGAATGGCGATAACCCGATGGTAATGTTATTTCTTGAAATTTATCCCGGCTTACAAACACCTTTTTATGGTGAAGCTAAAGCCGTAATTGCAACGCAGTCGGTATCAAAATTTCAACCTGGAAATATGATTACTGTAAAATATGACCCTAAAAATACTTCGAGGGTGACATTGGAGCATAGTTAACGCATTAAGAATCGACCTTGAAGTTCATATGCCGATTTAGTCTTATTTTTAAGCCTATGAACAGGATAGTATTGCTAATCGGATTTTTTTTGTTGTGCGGAGCTGGCATAGCTCAGGTTTACACAATTGAACCCTTATATGAATGTAAAACCATACAACTTAAGTCGGGTGGTGAAATTGAATTGTATTCTATAGATAGTTTTTCACGAGGAAAATTTATTATTGATCTGGATAAAATGTTATTCACCGATCCTATTACCATTAGGTCGCAGCCTGAAATTATCGACATTAAAAAGGTTACCAGATTGGAAAATAACCGGATTCAAATTGATCTTAAAAAAGATAATCGTTATTCACCTGATTTATATTATTTGCAGCTTGATTCCCTAAATAATCCATTATATCTTCAACAAGCAGAAGTTATATTTACAAATTATACCAGTAATCCTGAATCACTCATATTATTTTCAGAATGCACCCGTAACCTCGTGGTGGAAGTTCCACATCAGGAAGGTGACCCGGCTCCGGATGCTGTATTGATGGAAGGCCTTGAAAATGGTAAATATACAGATGGTGAAAATTCTTTTAAACTGGAAAATGGATACGTTATCTGGACAGCAGGAAAAGGAAAAAACGCGTTTCAACGAAAGATACATATCGATAATGCCTATGTATCTACGAATACAAATAACTATTACATTCAGCTCACCGGAAAAGATAATAACGGCATCGGTTATAGCATTGCATTTTTTCATTCCAGTTCAGCATATCCTGCAAATAATTATATTTATTTTGAAAGAATTGAGGGTGGTAAATGGATTGCGATGCGGTGTAATTGAAGAGGAGCGTATTTATGGGTATATTCATTTAACTCAGTTCAATCAAAATTTACTAAAGCGGTTATATTTGAAAGTAAATTCCTCTTTAAACATCGCAGGCAGAATACTTAGAAGAAATAAATCTTCAATATAAATAATTTAGTATCCGGTTCAATAAAACACATATTCAAACGTTATCATCGACTCCAATTCCTCAATACCTTTGTTAGTTGAATAATACATAATTTTATAAGGTAAGGATTTGTCATTGTAAGAAATCGTAGTTCTCCATTCATTTCCTCGTTCATTACCTGTTACCTCAACCGGAAGTCCATTATTGTATTTGACAATAACATCGGAAGAACTATATTTATTTGAGATTTTTGTTTTTTTAATTACTTCGCCCATCTTATTATATGTATAATTTACGAATATAGTATCGCCAATAATTACGGTATCTTTGCTAACAAAATCAATAGGAATTTCTATTTTTTGTATCAAAGTTAAATTCGAATCATATTTAAAATATTCAATTTTTCTATCACGGGAGTATCAATATCATCATATTTATCGTCAGAATAAAATTCCTTTTTTAATTCCCTATCTCCTGCATTGTATTCATAAAGAATCTTATACTCTAATTTCTGGTCTCTATAAGTTAGTTCTGCTTTAATTTTATCCTTGTCATAAAGGAAAACGGTTGAGTCGGTGTTTTTCTCCACACTAGATGTCGGATAATAATAATATTCATATCGGTTTACCAATTCTAAAGCTTTCATACCGCGGTTATTGTATTGATATTCAACACTTCTTTTAATAAGGTAGGCATTTGAATCTATGTCGAATTCATAAGAACATTCGCGCAGTGATTTCTTCCTTTTGTATTCTGCAAAAAAGAAGAGTTTACGATCGTCATAATCCAAGTAGCTATAATCTGGTAAACCTTTTCTATTGAAATGGATTGTTCTAACGGTCGTGTCAATTGCCTTTTTGTCATAGAAGGTTACTTCCGTTTCGATATATTCTTTAATATTCAATTCTTTAGCTACATCTGAAATATCAAAGCCTTTCTCCAAAAAATCCTTATGGGCTTTTTCAACTACTCCTTGGGATGACAAAGTTTTTGAGATGATGATTAACATCAAATAAATTATAATTTTCATAGGTAACGACTAATGATTCTTATTTAAATCCAGTGTAAACAAATATATTCCATGTATTTTTATATGTGGGATTAAAAGAATCGAAATATACTTCCGCCATTTGTATGAATTTTCCTTTATGTACATACGATGTCGAGATATTCATTGGTGCAATATCCTTTAATACAAATGGTGAGAAAATAAGATCCTGATCTGCAAGAAAATGAAAGCCATATTCGAGAGCAATTTGATTTTTTAAATGCGTTGAATCCTGCGCCTTTGATTTTACAATTAGTAAGGTAATAGCCAGGATGAATAACAGAAGTTTATTCCACATGTTGCAAATTTACTATAGTGTGTTTATCATGTATGATCAATGGGTAAAAAGACCTCTTTGCATAAGCTAATACTTAATTTCAAGCATTATTCTGAAATATAAAATGCAGAAATGGTATTGCTTGAATCAGATACTTTAATTATATAAATTCCCGGATTAACATCCTGCAGGACAATATCAGTTTTATTGGTCTGTGCAATATTTTCCCGGCTGATTATTCTGCCTGTAATATCCATAACCTCAATTGAGCTGAACAAAAAGGAAGCATTCACTGAAACAATTCCGGAACCGGGATTAGGAAAAATTTCTACATAGTTTTTGACTGGCAGATCATTTGCTGCGCCTATATTCAGCGTATAACAATCAGTAGTATCGACACAACCGCCTTTATGTAATATCAAACCGAATTCTCCATCACCGCCGGCGAAACTTGAAGGGTATAAACTAGATTCGATGATTTCACCCGAATTACAATCAAACCATTCGTACAGATCGGCATCGGTTTCGTATGGCTCAATATAATAGTCTGTAACATATAGAGAATCATTCAATTCAGTAAATAAGGTAGCCGGCCATCGCCGCCCGATATAATAAGCAAGAAGGTGGTGGTGTCAAAAGTCTCGTTCACCGTCTCCTAGTCCCGGAGGGTTTTCAGGTACACGAAACGTCAGGTGAAATAAGCTGTAACCGGAACGGCCACGATCACTCTCCCAGTCTGATAGCCTGTGAGGCCGCCGAGTGGGATTTTCCTCAGTTTTATCATAGGGCGGGAGGGGCTACCCAATACAATTCTGTCAGAATCAAGTAACAGGGAAGTATGAAGATATTCATCGTAATTGCCACCGAGCGATTTATCCCAGATTGCATTACCGGCTTGATCTTATGCCTGGAGCCAGCCGGCTGTTTTATCCCACCGCCGCCTTGATTTGCGGCGCGGCATCGTATTCAATATATCATCTGATCCTGCGCCTAATGTTTTATCCCACATTACATTGCCTGCGCTATTTATTTTTACGATCCAATAATCATACGTTAAATAGCCCGGAACAGTATCTCGGTTGATTATCGCCGCCAGGGTCGGGTTCCGCATCGTTGTTCGCGGCGCGCCTTGTCTGTCTTTTATTACCCAATAATCACTTCCACACCGAATGGTTCTCAGATTTTCAACCCGCACTGAGCTCCCGCCAGAATAAAAGTATTATCTTCTGAAGGAATTATCGCCGCCAGTTCATCTGTCCCGTAATCACCATTTCCGCTGAATACTTTATCCCATTGTGGTGTTCCCGAAGCGTTCACTTTCAACAGCCAGTAATCGTAATCGTACCGGTTTTCAGATGTTTTGTCAAAACCTGCAGGAGATCTTGAATAGCCGCCCAATAAATAGCCGCCATCAACGCAACGTTGCATACAAGTGAGTTTGTCTTCGTCTTGTCCGCCGATCGTATTTTCCCACTCCACATTGCCGATTGATCAATTTTCACGATCCAAAAATCATTCATGTCCCAGGAGCAGTTTCGATTTGTCACGAAATATTGGATTGGAATAACCACCTAACACGCCCGGGCATGCTTCATTGCTTAAATTCCTCCGGCCTCGATAGTTTTCCCGGCTGGACGGGTTAATTTCAAAGTCCCTCAGAGATCAGGCAACAAATTATTAAGTTTAAATAACAGTTGTTGATCGGTTTTAATAATATTGTTGTCAACATTGATTTCTTCACTTTAATATTTTATTCGATAATAAATTTCTGGTCAAATTGATTCCATTTACAATTACTTTCACAAAATAAATTCCGGTAGCATAATCAGAAACATCAATTTCAGTTTCACTTGATTTAATTTCTATTTGTAAAATATTTTTCCCTGATAAATCGCAAATTGAAATGTTTGATGAAGAATTTATATTGAATTGATTATCAATTGACAGGATTATTTTATCATTTGCAGGATTTGGGAAAATAAATATTCCATTTTCGTTTTGCAAGCTATTTATTTCTACACCTTCATCTATTAATTTATTGCAGTTATTATCTATTCCGTCAAATATTTCGGGTGCTCCGGGGTAAATAAATGGGTTTGAGTCATCACAGTCCGTGCTGTCAGATACATAGCCGGTAATTCCGGTTAAACATGAAAGGGAGTCGATTGTGGGATCTCCGTAACTGTCACCATCATTATCAATAAAAAAAAGTTGCGTGGGTAAACCTTCATCAATCAACAAATTGCAATTATCGTCAATTGCGTTACATAATTCGTTTGAAACAGGATTAATAAAGATATTGCTGTCATCACAATCATTACTATCAATTACATACCCGGCAGGTGCGGAGCCGGAGCAACTCAAAATAGTATTTAATACATTTCCATAAAGATCGCCATCAATATCTGCAAAATATACAACCGGTACATGAATTAGATTATTGAAATCATCGCAATCCGTATTGTCAATAACATAACCGGGTGGGGGAATCTCATCGCAAGTGTTTATTGAAAATAAATCATTTCCGTATCCGTCAGCATCTGCATCATGGTAATAAGTATAAAAAGTAAATCCTTCATCAATTAATACATTACAATTATCATCAAAAGTATTACAAATTTCAATCGCTGAAGGATTAATCAAATTATTCAAATCATTGCAATCGGTACTATCTTCAACAAACCCCGTAGGTGCAAATCCTGAGCAGGAAATAAATGGAATTAATACATTACCGTAGCCATCTTCATCAGCATCGAGAAAATAAGTTGTTGCTGTTAATCCCTCATCAATTAATAAATTACAATTGTCGTCGAGACCGTTGCATATTTCCGGAGTTGCGGGATTCATAAATGCATTTAAATCATTACAGTCTGAATTATCTGCAACATAACCAGCCGGAGCACCATCACATGTTGAAACGGAAATTAAAGGGTTTCCAAATCCGTCAGCATCAAAATCTATATAATAATTTGAATAAATAACACCTTCATCAATCAATGCATTACAATTATCGTCCAAAACATTGCAAAGTTCAATTGCATCAGGATAGATTAAAGGATTTGAGTCATTACAATCGGTATTGTCAAGAACATAACCTTCGGGAGGAGTGCATGAATTTAGGGGGTCAGATACACTTCCATAACCATCACCATCTGAATCGAAATAAAAAATTGTCCCATTTTCACACGACAATTTTATTACCCAGTAATCTCCATTTAATATTTGAGCTTCGGTTTTATCCCATGAAATATCTGAACTTGATTCACCACCAATGATATATCCGCCATCAGTGGTTGGCTCGATGCAATAAAAATTATCTGCGCCGCTTCCTCCAATAGTATTTTCCCAAACAACATTTCCCGATTCATCTAACCTTAATATCCAATAATCTATAACGCCAAGGCAAAATTCTGATTTATCTGCCATAATTCCAGACTTTGAACCTGTTCCAAGTATATATTCTCCATCGCTGAGTTGATGGATTTCTGTAAAAACTCCATCCTCACCATCACCGCCAATCGTATTTTGCCAAATTATATTACCTAAACTGTTAAGCTTCAATATCCAGAGATCCATGTAGCCAATCAAATTCTCCGTTTTATCACCGCCGATTCCTGAATTAGAAGCCCCACTTACAATATAACCACCATCGTTTGTAATATCAATATAGGTTAGGCTTTCACCTAGGGTGCCACCAATTGTTTGTTGCCATTGGATTAAACCTATATCACTTATTTTCACAATCCAATAATCTGAATAACCACCACCACCTACAGTGCCTTCTGTTTTATCTCCTGAAATTAGTGAGCTTGAAGTACCCCCTAATATATATCCTCCATCAGCAGTTTGTTTTATTGACTGTAAAACATCAGAACCATTTCCACCTATTGTATTTTCCCATTGTATATCACCTTCTCCATCTAGTTTGATGACCCAATAATCGTATGAAGCAAGGAAACAATCCTCACTTTTATTACCCGAAGCATACGAATTTGAATATCCCCCTATTAAGAAACCACCATCAGATGTTTCTATAATATCTCCGTTTCTTTCATTTAACGTTCCACCTATAGTTTTATCCCATTGTATAATACCCACGCTATTTACTTTCACAATCCAAAAATCATAACTACCTTCATAATTTGGCTCAGTTTTGTCATAAGAAATATCTGATTCAGATACACCCGCCAAAATAAATCCGCCATCTGAAGTCAATGAAATACTATATAAATCCTCATCTTTATTTCCTCCAATTGTGTTTTGCCAAAGTATGTTCCCCTCAGTATCAATCTTTACAATCCAATAATCAAACTCACCAAGATTGGATTCTGTTTTATCACCATATATATTAGATCCCGATACCCCGGCGAGGATATAATTTCCATCTGGGGTTTGTTTAATTGTTTTCAATTTGTCAGTTGATCCGCCGCCAATGGTATTCTGCCATTCGATTTCAGGCGCCTGTCCGTAAACACGAGTCAAGCACATTAATAAAATTAGGAATATGTATTTTATGAGGTGTTTCATGGAAGTAAATTTAAGGAAAAAATTGGGATTACGGTATCATTATTGCTTATTTCAGCGATTTATACCTTGATGAAATATTTGCTGCAAGCCCCCATGAATTGAATACAAATGATAA
Source organism: Bacteroidota bacterium (assembly GCA_016706255.1). Taxonomy (NCBI): domain Bacteria; kingdom Pseudomonadati; phylum Bacteroidota; species Bacteroidota bacterium. The sequence goes on from JADJJZ010000003.1 coordinate 1,016,986, forward strand.
AGAGTGTTTACGTGAAAATTTAATCTTATGAAAATAAAACTGCTTCTTTTCAACTGTTTCATTTTACTGACACTAATAGTTAAGTGCCAAAATATGATAACGGCAAATGATTCTATGTTTTTAAGAGCGCCTAAAATAAGTTTCAGAGATAAAAACTTGTTTGATACTACCTTTAATCGGATTAACAACACTTTATATCTAAAATATAGAGACACCATTTACGGTTCTGAAGGAAGAGTTCGTTATTTATGGTTCCGTAATGAAGGAGATTCACCCGTAAAAATTTTAAACACGTTAACCAGTGATCCATGTTATGTTGCCAGCTTTTCACACGACCCAATCAACCCCGGGGATTCTGGTTATTTGTATTGTACTTGTCCATATAATGACCATGAAACTATTGGAAGCACTTTTACTATAATTACAGATGACTCAATTTCACCTCAGCTCAAATTAAACTTTAAACTGGTTGCTAAAGACTTTGTTAAATTAATTGATACAATTCTTTATAATGTGCCTAAGGAAAATGATACAATATTTGCAAGAATGATTTTTAAAAATGTGTCAGGTAAACCGCTCTGGATTGCCTTTGATTCAATTCCAAATTATTTAATTGGAAAATATATTATTAAATATAATAAAAATCCCTTGCCTGATACTACATATTATAAATTCAATAAAAATCGAGTTAGCAATTATTCACAATCAAGAATATACCCTGATTCAACCGGTTTCATTGATATCTTTTGGTTTCAGCGACCTTATGAATACTCTTATTCACCCGGAATTGCTTTTAACATTTACTTTGATACAATTTTATCATCTCAGCAAATTAAATATTTCGATGCTGTTGATTTTTATGGTGAGATTAAAAGATATTATCCTTATTTTGATGTTGAATCAATTAATGCATCCGGTGTATCAACTCCGGATGGTTTTGTCTTTAAATTCCATTTCAAAAATACCGGCAACCTACCGTTAATCATTTATGAAATTAATGCTCCGGAGTATGCCTCAGTTACAGTTAATAAAAATGAATATGCTGTAGGAGAGGAGGGGGAAATAATAATCAATTGTAATAAACCAATAAATAGAAGTTTTCAGGTTTCAGTGAGCACAAATTCTATTTGGAAAAATATTTCACTCCAATGTGAAATTCAATAGTTAATTTCCAAATGGTTCACCAATAATAAAGAAACCTCGTAAATCTTTTATTTACAAAGGTTTAAACCTGTTTAGTGTGATCCCCCTGGAACTTCCCGACGAATACTCCGTTGCACTTCGTATTGTCGGGATAAACTTCTCGTCCTATTTCATTAATTAAATATAAAAATCCGCCTTTGAAGCGGATTAATTTGTTCTTTTCGTGATCCCCTGGAACTTCCCGACGAATACTCCGTTGCACTACGTATTGTCGGGATAAACTTCTCGTCCTATTTCATTAATTAGGTACATAAAAAAATCCGCCTTTGAAGCGGATTAATTTATTTTTTTTAGTGATCCCGCTGGGACTACCAATACTGTTCCCGATTGCACCCTATTTTTATGTAATGCCCTGTTTATAACGGTTTCAACTTTTGCAGAGTTGCAAAATGATATGATTGAAATGAATACCAATGAAAAGTCTCTTACGGGTCGACAATTAAGGGATGGAATCTACGGTAAGAAACCAACAGATTTTTTTGTATTTGCCAATGGAGTGTGTGAAGAATATAAATTGGCAGAGCAAATTGGAACTTACGATAAGAACCGATCTATCCTTGCAAAGCTCAAAGCCTATCCCAAAAGTGGTCAACTATGTTTTCAAGACATCACCCCTGAATTTTTGGAGGTGTATAGCCAATACCTAAAGACTGAGCACAAGAATAAAACAAATACAGTCAACAAGGATTTTAAGTTTATCCGCAAGGTTTTTAATGATGCGTATAGGAAGGGAATTATTGAACATAAGGTTAATCCTTTCAATAATTATAAAATGAAAACCGATAAAACGAACATTTGTTTTCTTTTGGAGGATGAATTAGCTCTTTTCGAGAATGTAGCAACAACCCCCGGAACCCGATTAGAGTTACACAGAGATATGTTTGTTTTTGCAGGATGGACAGCGGGAATCAGAATATCCGATCTTTTGCAATTACAATGGAAAAATTTTAACGGAACGCAATTAGATTTTACAATCAAAAAAACAAAAACGCAACTTTCTATTAAGGTTCCAAACAAGGGACTGGCAATAATAGACAAGTACAAACCGGAAAAGCCGAACAAAAACGCTTTCTTATTCCCGGTATTTTCAGAAGAGTTGGATTTAAATAATCCGGTAGCAGTTGATCAGGCAATTAGCGGAGCCACAGCCTACATCAACAAGAATCTTAAGATTTTGGCAAAAAAGGCAGAAATCGATAAAAACATAAGTTTTCATGTAAGCCGACATACATGGGCTACCATTGCATTAAGAAAAGGTGTTACTTTATTGGCGGTTTCAAAGTTATTAGGGCATTCCAATATCCGAGAAACCATGATTTATGCTAAAATTGTTAATCCTGATCTGGATTTGGCAATGGATAAGTTTAAGTTTAATGATATAAGTGTTTCACAGAATTTAACTTATCGATAACGATTAAATGGAATTATGGCAGTAAAACCCATCAACGACAGTGTTGAAGAACATTTCACAAAAATATACCTGCCAGGAGGCTGGAATTCGACAATACACGGAGGCAATTGGGATTAATTTTTCAAACTTAGACCTTTTCCAACAAATACAATTGCTTGTCAATGAATACTAAAGCTCGATGAACAAGAACATACTAGTGATTATCCATTTTTATATCCATAACCATGAATCATCAAATACTTATTAAACCAGTTTTCAAGTAGGAACCTTTTTGCTAAATGTGGATGAATCAGAGGTGCTTTTTGATTGTGTGAAGTTAGGGCGGTTGAAATTAGAAGTATATGTAAAGTTTGAATTAACCACAAGAGTAATTCCGCAATATTCCTTTGAAGATTTCATGAATGGAGTTCCTAATCCTATTTTATTTGAATTAGGCATAACTAAGTTTTTTAATGAATTGGAATTGCACAAAATAATGAAATGGCAGGAAGAAACATTAATTGAAGTAGTTGACCGGGAAACAAGTCTGGTTATTAAAGGTTTACAAACAAAATGCAGTTCCGTAACTAAGCCTGAAGAGTTTCTCAAAGGAGAATTGGTCAAAATAATATTGTTAAAGGAAGCTCCTAAAAATGATATTGGAGAAATAGGCAAACTGATTTTTAATTTATATTCTTTTAAAGGCATGAAAAATAATAATTTGGATACAACAATATTATTGTATTCCTACGACAATTTTATTAATAAAAGATGCGGCCACAAATTCTTAACACCCTCCAATTTTGAATATTTAAAAGGAAAAAAGCGAACAAAGAAAGATGTAATATTCACTACCGAAATCACAATTTTTTATATAATTGAAAAATTACGCATTTGGATAGAACTTGTTCTTGAAAAAGGAAGTTGGAATGAAACATATTTAATTTTTAACTGGAAAGAACGACTGGAGCAAAAATTAGTGGAGGTAAAACAAAGAATTGAAACTGATACTAAGGAGATTGAATTGAAATTGGTTGATACTCCTGAAAATATGAAAGAACAAGTGCGTTTTAAATATTTCAACTTTTATAGGAGTTCATTCAACAATTTTAACAACAAAAGATATTTTGAATTTTATTCCGGAGTCACTTCCGATTATTATTTAAGGAAGTATACTAATTATGGTTATTTTGAAGGCAATCCCTCCAATGAAGTTAAACAAATTGGTGAAGCAATATATATTCAAAATATGGCTTGGAGGGCAAATAAAAAATTTGTGGAAGCAGCACAAGATCATTTCGACGACTATAGTGATATGGAAGAATTTGTAAACGAAATACCTGCAATCCTAAGTCATATGGTATACGACAAGATATCTTATGTAAATACGCAATTATTGGGCAATCCTTTAATGGATGAAATTTGGTATTATGGTTTGCCTAAGGAAATGATGGAGTTTAACTACAGAGAGTATTTGGAAAATCATCTTGAAAGTATGATAAATAAACTTGAAGTATATTTAAAGGAAGCCGAACAAAATAAAGGAATATTGTATTTGCAATCTCGACTGAAGCAGATGCGGTTAAGGAATTTGGATTACCGAAAATATAGATTTACAGATCAGCATAATAAAATTAAAACAAAATATTCTGAACGGTTGAAAGAATATTTAGAAATTGAAGCAGATTTTATTAATGGAACAAAAGATATTGAAACGCCAAGAATTTTAACTGTTAAAAGCTCGGGTGAATCATTTGACACAATATTTCCAGGAACCAAGGGAGAATTTATTTTGGATTTGCTTGAAGATTTATCAATTACAGTAAATGGTATTTCGCAATTAAGCGATAGGAGAAAGGGAGCTGTAAGAGGGGTGGTAGACGCATTACTTGAGAATAATGTCGCCCCCAATATAAGTATAGAGATTTTATGTAGAATTATAGCTGATAAAATTAGTCTTCCCCTAAATTCAAAACTTAATTTTACCAATATAAGTCAACATTATCAGGCTACTAATACAGCTTATATTAAAAAGAACTACATACATTAAAATTACATCCTATGCAGTCTTATGTAGTCAACTGAAAGGGCACTATCGTTTGCGTTGTTTTACACCGTGCAATGTTGCACAACAAAAAACAACAGCAAAATGAACGTCATTACGATCCAATCAGAAGCATTTGAGCAGCTTAAAAGTATGCTTGATGCAATCAACAACCGACTTACTGCAAAGGAAAAAGAACCAAAGGAAATTTGGCTCGACAATCAGGAGATGATGCAAATGCTAAAAATCTCCAAAAGAACCGCACAACATTACCGTGATAGCGGAATGATCTCTTTCTCTCAGGTAGGGAATAAGATTTACTACAAACTATCTGATGTTGAAGATCTTTTAAAGCGCCATTACAACAAGGCTTTTAAAAGATGACATTACGTATCCAATTTCTTAAATGTTTAAACTTATTATTTATGAATGTATCATTATTTAAAAACATCAAATATTTTATTGGTGACTGCACTTTAGAAGAGGTAGTTCACCGAATTAAAAGCGGAGAAACTCAGGAGCAAATACTTGCACTCCGACAATTAAAAGCAGAGAGCAAAGAGGAGGAATATGGAATTGCTAAGAAGAATCTGGTCAGTTTCACTGCTTCCGGCACTTTTACAAATGGAAGGAAAGTAACTGATCTGGTCGCTTATAATGGAAACATCGTAATTGATGTAGATAAACTTTCGCCCGTTTTGTTAAAGCAATGTGAGCATATTGCAAAACTTAACTCTTATACTCATGCCTGTTTTATTAGTCCGGGAGGTGATGGACTAAAAATTATTGTCAGGACAAACGGGACAAAGGAAACACATAAAGACGTATTTAATGCGCTAAAGAACTATATAGAGGAACTCTTGAATGTTTTTATTGACGAAAGTGGTTCTGACATTTCCCGACTCTGTTTATTTTCATTTGACACCTCCGCATCGTACAATCCAGATTCCATAATTTTTGATCCATTAAACCTAATTAACATGAATAACCAGAAAGAAATAACTCATCCTGAAGCACTTTTTGAACATTGCAAAAGATACACGAATAAAAAACATACCTATGCAGAAGGAACCCGCAATAATTATATTCATGCTTTGGCCTGTAATTGCAACAGAAGAGGACTTTCAGAAGAGCAATGCTTAGGCTTTACTATGGCTGAATTTGATTTGCCAAAAGATGAAATTAAGAGTGCAGTCAATAGTGCATATAAAAATATTTCTGATCATAACACTGATGAAACAAAAACTAAAAAAGAGAAGATTTCTAATATCAACAAAATTGAATCCTTTTTGCTTGAGAAATATGAATTTCGCTTTAATGTAGCTATGGGTACTATTGAATACAAATTACATTCTGATATATTATTTCAGACAATGAGAGATTACACGGAAAATTCAATGTTTCGGGAAATATTAAAAGCTGGGATAAAATGCAATATTTCAAACCTTAGGAGCATTTTGGGCTCTGATTTTTGTCCGATATATGATCCATTTTTTGAATATTTTAATGCACTTTCTGCTTGGGATGGTGAAACTGATTACATTAGTATGTTATCTGAAACTATTAAAACAACCAAAAAAGAAGAATGGGAAATTTGTTTCAGAAAATGGATTGTAGCCTATGTTGGCTGCATTATTAAGACTGAAACGATTAACCATACTGCAATTGTATTTGCAGGCAAGCAGGAATCGGTAAGACAACATGGTTAGAAAAACTTGTCCCGGTAGCCCTGAAATCACATTTGTTTTCGGGAACAATAAACCCGGAAAATAAAGACGCATTGATACATTTATCAGAGTGCATCTTAATTAATCTAGACGAATTAGAAAATTTGAATAAAACCGAAATTGGTTCATTAAAGAGTTTAATTACTTTACCCTCAGTAAAAATTCGGCGGCCATATATGCGCAACAACGAACTTTCACCACGAAGAGCTTCGTTTTGTGGTAGCGTAAATAATATGCAGTTTTTAAATGATCCAACAGGTAGCAGGCGTTTTCTTTGTTTTGAAGTGTTGGAAATCGAATACCAGCATAGCATTGAGATTGATAAGGTGCTTGCTCAAGCAATTAGTTTATTTCATTCCGGATTTAAATTCTGGTTTACTCAGGAAGAAATTAAACGGATAAATAAAAACAATGAGGAATTTCAAATGAGATCAATTGAGGAGGAACTCCTTCTTACTAATTTTGAGCATCCCAATCATAAGAGCACAAATATGTTATACCTAACAGCAACGGATATTGCTGCTAAAATATCACTAAATACAAAAATGAATCTTTCCAATGCAAGCGCAATAAGTATTGGTAAAATTCTAAATAAATACAAATTTAATAGAGTAAAAAAAGGTGGAATATATGTTTATGAGGTTTGTTCAATAGATTTTGAAAAAATTGATCGGAATACGAGGGAGGCCCCGAGTGATCCTGAATTGAGTGAATTGGAATTAAACGTGCCTCCCGATTCTAACTTGCCATTTTGAATGCAGGGTAGATTAGGTAACACCAGCTAATGAAATCCTGAAATCATTAAAGTTGGGAATTATTTGGAATAGATTTCACCTAATTACAGCAAAATGGAGCAATTTGTTTGCTCCATTTGCTATGTGCCGGAATTGCAATAATTTGGTTACCATTCTTACCTAAATTCTTTAATAGATTAATTTAGCCAAATGCCTCATCGGAATTAAAATTAACGATTAAGGCGATTAATTTTATTTTTTTTAAAGTTTTTCCATATTCTGTATTAAGGTTGTTAATACTTTCTTGGACTTCAATGGAAATAAAATTCAAATCTAAATATTTAGAATATTTATCAATCAATATTTTTGTCTCTAATAATTCTTCAATCTCAGATTGAAATTGCCATGTAAAAAAGCTGTGCAATGCGCCTTTGATTTTGTCTCGATTGGATGCGATTGCACTAAGATTGATTGTTTTTAAATCTACTTCAAAACCTGCAACGGCAGATTGAAATTTCATCGGTTCATATATCCTTTCAATTATTTGTTTAATCCTATCTTATAAATCATAAACAACGTCATTTAGAACAGGTGGAATGTAGGTCTCATTCAAACTTTTTATTTCTTTCTCAAAATATGCGAATTGTTTTTTGGACTTCACACTTTGAATCAACTTAAAATATGAACAAAAGTCCTTTATACTCAAAAATTTGACGACATCTCTTTCCCTAATTAATCTCAATAGCCAATTTGCATCAATTGTTAGGGTTGCAAAAATGGAAACTACCTTTGCCAAATCAAAAAGAATTTCTTTGCACAAAATTTTTATTTTTTCCTTTCCGTCTATTCCAAAATGTAAATCGATTTCGTAAAGTAAGGTAAGTGGTACTGGAAATAATCAAACCTGTTCTCTGAATATGGGTGAAATGGCCTTAATGTATTCACTTTGTCTGGTAAAGAGGCATATGGATTATTATAGTTTGGATCGCACATTTTACACATTTCTGTAAACAAGCCCTCTATTTGCGTCATTCCTAAAGCATAAAACCAAACCATTTATTTGCTTATACAATTCTATTAGTTCAGAAAAATCAACTTCCTTTGCTCACTGATGTAGGGGAGAAATTCTAATTGTTGCAGCATTATGCTTCTAACACTTGGGAATCTGGTATATACTTTTCCTAATTCTTCATAAAAAGTGCTTTATCAGTTTTATACAGTTTTTTCAACTCTCTGCCTTCAATACTTGTGATTTCACCAAGCCTGTGACCAACTTTATCAATGCTGTCAAGATCAAAATACTCTTTTGATTTTGGATTTGGAATCCGGTAAGGTCTATCCTTAAATTCGTCAAGCATCAATTCTACAAAACCCCACATATTATCTCTTCTTGCTTTGCTTAATGCCCTATCATTAATTCCGTTTGCTAAGTGGTTTTCAATTTTTTCCTTTTCCGTAAGACATCTTTTATAAAAATCACTTTGGGTTTTTTGATTGTGATTTCTTGGAGTTTCACCTTTTTTAATAAAATCTATTTCCTCATATCTAGCTATATAATAAGATATTTCTTCTAAATCAGACTTAACCTTACTTTCCAATTGTTCTCTATATATCCCGGGTAATCCTTTAAAATCAAGGAAGTAATAAAGGAATCTATCTAATTGATTGTCCCATTTTGACTCAGATTCTATTTTAAGACTGGTTTCAAAATCATCCTCAATTCCCATCAAATTCAGAATAAATTTACAACCAGTTTCAAGAGATGAAAAATTAATTTTGTTAATTGTTCCTTCAGGAAAATCAAATTCATTCAATATAAAAAAGCATAATTCTTCCTTTGACTTACTGAACAATATTGATTCTGGCATTTTCTTCATTATTTTGTCACTTGCATCAATAATGTCACCTCTGATTTTTAGTTCGTTTTTTATAGAAAATTTTAACATGTCTTTTTGACAAAGATAAGGGCTGTTCATGCTGTTTTATTCTTCTCGGGTTCTAAATTGCCTCTATGGGTTGCTTAATTACGGCAGCTTTTTAAGTTTGCTGCCGTAATATAGTTTACTTATATTTGCACTAAATTACGCAGATACTATCGCTATAGAAAAATTAAATATTGCCAAACTACAAATCCATTTTAAAGAACAAAGTACCTTTGGAAACAGCGACGTTGTGCAGTTCTACAGGAAGTTTGAACCCAAAGTTAAAGATACCACTATCAACTGGAGAGTTTACACCTTAGTGCAAACAGGGGTGCTTTCACGCGTTGGCAGAGGCAAATTCACTTTGGGTGAAGGCAGAAATTTTGTTCCGCCTGTTTCAAACCGTTTAAAAACCCTTTATAGCAAACTGCACAAACAATTTCCCTACCTGCAAATATGTATTTGGCACACCTCAGTGCTAAACGAACTCATGCTCCACCAGCCTGGCAGGTTCTACACTTTAGTTGAGGTAGAAAAGGACGCTGTAGAAAATGTGTTCTACTCGATTAAAGACCACAAATCCAATATCTTTCTCAACCCCTCAGCCGAAATCCTCAGCCGTTACGCTACCGGCGCACAAGAAATCACCATTGTAAAATCCTTGGTTTCTGAAGCGCCTATGCAAAATGTGCAAGGCGTTCAAACCACCACCATCAGAAAAATTCTGGTGGACATCTTTTGCGATGAAACCATTTTGCCGCGCAGCAGGGGGCGAAATGCAGTTCATTTTTCGCGAAGCATACAATCGCTACACCATCCAAGAAAGCCGGATGCTTCGGTATGCAGATAGGAGGAGGAGGAAAGAAAGTTTCGATAAATACTTAAATAAAGTTTCTAAATTTCGGCAGCAAACAAAGTAAAGTGCCGTTTTATAGTGCAATATGATACATAAAAATACTATTACATTAGAGTGGGTCGAAAAGGTTTCTAAGACAAACCGCAATGCTGATAAAATCTTGGTCGAAAAGGTTATCCGCGCTTTGCTGCTTTTGGAAGGGTTAAGCAAAAGCGGCTTGGAGTTTGTGTTTAAAGGCGGCACAGCTTTAATGTTATTGCTCAACTCGGCAAAGCGTTTATCAATTGATATTGACATCATCCTTTCAGACCCGCCAAAAGATTTGGACCAGCTACTCCAACAGGTGGCCGAAATGCAGGGCTTCAATAAAATGGAATTGCAGCACCGCGCCACTGCCTCTGATATAGAAAAAGCGCACTACAAATTTTTCTATACCCCCGTTCACAAAATGCACGCGGGCGATGACTATGTATTGCTCGACATTCTTTTTGAAGCTAACCACTACACTAAAATTTCGCCTGTTCCATTGCAGTCGCAGTTTATTATCAATGAGGGTGACCCCGCTCAAATAAACATGCCATCGCTTGAAGACCTATTGGGCGATAAACTCACTGCCTTTGCCCCCAACACCACCGGTATTCCATACGTGCGCAACGATAACAGCATGACAATGGAAATCAACAAGCAGCTTTACGACATCGGCAATTTGGTGGATGTGGTAACTGATGTTGAAGTAATAAAAACCACTTACCTTAACATTGTTAAAACAGAAATTGCTTATCGCAAGCTCGAAGGTACAACCGCTGCTGATGTATTGGAAGACACCTACCAAACAGCCCTCTGCATCGCGTTGAGAGGCACAGATGGCAGAGGCGATTTTGAAGCATTGCTAAAAGGCATCGAGAGTGTTAGGGGCTTCATCTTTTCCGAAAACTTCCACTTAGATAGGGCAATTACTTTCGCTGCTAAAGCAGCTTACGTTTCTCAACTCATTGCAGCCAGCGCCGCCGAAATAGAAAAATTCACAGACCCTAAACAAGTGGCAGAGGCAGTCATTCAACAACCGCACAACACCAAACTGAACAAGCTCAAAAAATCAAACCCCGAAGCATTTTTCTATTGGTGGAAGGCAACCCAATTAAGAAATGAGTAAATAAATATCAACTAATAATTTATGGTAAAAGAACAAGAACGCGACGAACTGCACCGCACCATCTGGCAAATAGCAAACGATTTACGAGGAAGCGTTGATGGCTGGGATTTTAAATCCTATGTATTGGGTATGCTTTTTTACAGGTTTATTTCTGAGAACCTGAGTTCTTATCTTAACAAAGAAGAGCGGCGAGCTGGAAATAGGGATTTTGACTATGCATCTATCTCGGATAAGGATGCTGAATTTGGCAGGACCGACACCTTAAAGGAAAAGGGTTTTTATATCCTTCCATCTGAGTTATTTGTCAATGTTCGAAAAAAGGCAAAAACTGATGGAAACCTGAACGAAACTTTAAGTAGAGTTTTCAAAAATATAGAGAACTCTGCCAAAGGATCTGACAGCGAGGATGACCTGAAAGGTTTGTTCGATGACCTGGATGTAAATAGCAATAAATTGGGTGCAACTGTGGCCAAACGGAACGAGGTATTGGTTAAAATATTGGATTCCATTGGAGATTTGAAATTGGGTGAGTTTCAGGAGAACTCTATTGATGCCTTTGGCGATGCTTATGAGTTTCTGATGACCATGTATGCCAGCAATGCCGGAAAATCAGGCGGTGAATTTTTTACCCCTCAGGAAGTGTCAGAGCTTTTGGCGGAAATTGCGGTTGTAGGCAAAAAGCAGGTGAATAAAGTTTATGACCCTGCTTGTGGTTCTGGCTCACTGTTGTTGAAGTTTGCTAAGGTGTTGGGTAAAGAAAATGTTAGGCAGGGATTTTTTGGGCAGGAGGTTAATATTACCACTTACAACCTTTGCCGCATAAATATGTTTTTACATGATATCAATTACGAGAAATTTGATATTGCACACGGTGATGTCTTAACAGATCCGAAACATTGGGATGATGAACCTTTTGATGCCATTGTTTCCAATCCGCCTTATTCTATCAGATGGGAAGGCGATGCTAATCCTTTATTAATAAACGATCCCCGCTTTTCTCCCGCAGGTGTGCTGGCGCCCAAGAGTAAAGCTGACCTTGCATTTACCCTGCACATGCTACACTGGCTTTCTACTTCGGGTACGGCCGCCATAGTTGAATTTCCCGGTGTGTTATACCGTGGCGGTGCCGAACAAAAAATTCGCAAATACCTTATTGATAATAATTATATAGATGCTGTAATACAGTTACCACCTGATCTATTCTTTGGTACTACCATCGGTACCTGTATTGTAGTGTTGAAGAAAAGTAAGAAAGACAACGCTACATTGTTCATTGATGCATCTGCCGAGTTTGTAAGAGGTGGTAGTAAAAACAAACTAACCGATGATAACCGGAAGAAAATACTCAAAGCTTACATTGAACGAAAAGACCACAACCATTTTGCAAAACTGGTATTGAATGCAGCCATTGCTGATAACGATTACAATATTTCCGTAAGTAGTTATGTTGAACAGGAAAACAATACCGAAGAAGTGGACATAGAGAGACTGAATGCACATATTGCTGAAATAGTGATTAAACAAAATAAACTGCGTTCGGCTATTGATGAAATAATTGCTGATTTAGAAGGAGGTAATTTATGAGTAGGATAGACGAGCTAATCGAAGAACTTTGTCCAAATGGTGTTAACTATAAAGAACTATGTCAAATAACAATTTGGGATAAAAGGTTTAATGGAGTGCCCAATTCAAAACAATTAAAAACATTTTCTTTTAAACATGTTTCAGCTGCACATCTAAAGCAGTTAAATATTAAGAATGGAAATATAAAATTGCTATCTACAGGTAAATTTCAAGGTTGGACAAGCGAAATTCTTGCTGAAGACAATTTAAATTTTGGAGAAGTTATTACTATACCTTCTGGAGGTTCTGCAAATATTAAGTACTATAATGGCAAATTTGTAGATAGTGGTAACATTTTAGCTGTTGCAATAGACCAAAATGTCAATTTAAAATTTGTATATTATTTTCTTTACAAAACATAATAAAGGTCGAAAGTTGCTTTAGGGGTTCTGGTGTAAAGCATCCCAATATGGTAGAACTTCTGAATTTTCAAGTTCCTATGCCCCCTATAGAAATCCAAAATGAAATAGTCAAAACCCTTGACTTGTTCACTGAATTGGAAACTGAATTGGAAACTGAATTGGAAACTGAATTGGAAGCTAGAAAAACGCAATATACGCATTATAGAGATAGTCTACTCCGTTTTGCAGGCAAAGAAGTTGAGTGGAAATCGTTGGGGGAGATTGGTGAATTTATTAGAGGCAATGGTTTACAGAAAAAAGACTTTACCGAAAGTGGGATTGGCTGTATTCACTATGGGCAGATTTATACATACTATGGAACATCTGCAACCCAGACAAAGTCATTTGTATCGCCAATCTTAGCAAAGAAATTAAGAAAGGCCAGTAAGAATGATTTAATTATTGCAGGTGTAAGTGAAAACGTAGAAGATGTATGTAAAGCAGTGGTTTGGCTTGGTGAAGAGGATATTTGTATCAGCGGAGATGCATTCATTTTTAAGCATAAGCAAAATGCAATGTATATCGGTTATCTTCTTCAAACTAAATCATTTTTAGAGTTTAAAAAGAAGTATGCACAAGGTGCCAAAGTTACACGATTACAAAGCGGAAGATTGCCCCAGTTTAAAGTGCCTATTCCTTCCTTGAAAGAACAGGAGCGAGTTGCATCCATCTTAGTAAAATTCGATACTTTAGTAAATGACATATCTATTGGTTTACCAGCCGAGATTGAAGGCCGCAGAAAGCAATACGAGTATTATCGAAATTGTTTATTGACATTCAAAGAAGTAGCTAATGGATAAATTCAATATAGTTGCTGAGAATCCGGAGAGCACTGTTGTTGCTGAATACACTCCTCCTATAAAAAGGGAAACTGTTTATCAAACAGAGGCACAGTTAGAGAAGGAGTTTATTCAACTCCTGCAAAGCCAGGCGTATGATTATTTAACAATCAGTAGCGAAGCAGAATTGGTTAACAATCTTCGTATTCAATTGCAGAAGCTGAATAACTATTTATTCAGTAACAACGAGTGGGATCATTTCTTTAAAAGTAAAGTTGCTAATTCCAATAGCGGAATAGAGGAGAAAACATCACTGATACAGGAAGATCATATTCAAATCCTGGATTGTGAAGATGGTACAAAAAAGAATATTTACCTGCTGGATAAAACTAATATCCACAACAATCAGTTGCAGGTTATAAATCAATACGAAGTATCAGATGGGCAATGCCCCAACCGCTATGATGTTACTATACTGGTAAATGGCTTACCATTAGTGCACATTGAGTTGAAGAAACGGGGTGTAGACATTAAAGAGGCCTTCAACCAGATTAACCGATATAATCGTGAATCTTTCTGGAGTGGCTCAGGCTTATTTGAGTATGTGCAGTTATTTGTAATTTCCAATGGAACTTATACCAAGTACTACAGCAACACAACAAGGTTTTCACTTGTTAAGGAACAGGGTCGCAGCACTGCAATCAATAAGAAACGCACCAGTAATAGCTTTGAGTTTACCTCCTGGTGGTCAGACGCCAATAACCGTCCAATTACAGACCTAATGGATTTTGGTCGCACTTTTTTTGCTAAGCACACAATGTTGAATATCCTTTGCAAATACTGTGTGTTTACAAGTGACAAACTATTATTGGCCATGCGACCTTACCAGATTGTTGCTACAGAGAGAATTTTACAACGAATCAATTCAGCCAATAACTACAAAGCCTATGGCAGTGTGGATGCCGGTGGTTATATATGGCATACTACAGGTAGTGGCAAAACATTGACTTCATTTAAAACAGCACAATTAGCTAGTAAGCTGTCATATATATATAAAGTAGTGTTTGTGGTAGACAGGAAAGACTTGGACTATCAAACAATGAAGGAATACGACAAGTTTGAAAAAGGAGCTGCTAACAGCAATACAAACATTTCCGTATTAAAGAAGCAACTAAGCGACACAAAGGCAAACATAATCATCACTACTATTCAGAAACTTTCCATTCTGATAAAGAAAGAAAGGAATCACAGTGCATTTACACAACCCATTGTTATCATTTTTGATGAATGCCATCGTTCGCAGTTTGGTGATATGCATAAGGCTATTACCAAAGCCTTTAAGAAATACTTTCTGTTCGGCTTTACCGGCACACCCATTTTTGCTATCAATGCCAGTAGTAGCAATAGGCCAGATCTAAAAACCACAGAACAGGCGTTTGGTCTAAAGCTTCACACCTACACAATTGTGGATGCAATCAATGATAAGAATGTGCTGCCGTTTCGTATTGATTATATACGAACCATGAAAGAAAAAGATGGTATCAAGGACGAAAGGGTTTGGGATATAGATAGAGAAAAAGCATTAGCAGCTCCGGTAAGAATCAGTAATAATGTAAAATATATTCTGGAGCATTTTGATCAAAAAACAAAGCGAAACAGTAAACCCTACAGCTTTTCGTCTTTGAAGAATATTTACGAGGTTGTGTCTGCAAAGGACCGCAAAAAAATTGAAGAAGTGAAGCAGAAGATCAGACTTACCGGCTTCAATTCCATATTTGCAGTTAGCTCAATTGACTTTGCAAGGTTGTATTACAATGAGTTTAAAACGCATCAAAACAGATTGCCTGAATTGCAGCGTTTAAAAGTAGCCACTATTTTCAGCTTTGGTGTAAATGATGATGATGAAGATGGCCTGCCGGATGAGAACTCTGAAGGTACAGAAGGTCTGAGTTTATCAGATAGGGATTTCCTTGATACTGCAATCAGCGATTACAATCAGATTTTTAAAACCAATTATGATACATCTACCGAAAAATTCCAGAACTATTACAAGGATGTATCTCTGAGAATGAAGAATAGAGAGATTGATTTACTGATAGTAGTAAACATGTTTCTTACGGGTTTTGATGCCACAACACTCAATACGCTATGGGTAGATAAGAACCTTAGGTTACACGGATTGCTGCAGGCATATTCGAGAACCAACCGAATTTTAAATTCTGTAAAGACGTTTGGAAATATTGTTTGCTTCAGAAATTTAGAGAAGGCTACCAATGAAAGCATAGCATTATTTGGTGATAAGGAAGCTGGGGGTATTGTACTGCTAAAAACTTTTGATGAGTATTATAACGGGTATAATGAAGGGTCAAAGATATTTCCCGGTTATATTTCACTGATCGATGAACTCACTGCAAAATTTCCGGTGGGTGAACAAATAATAGGAGAACAGAATCAAAAAGCCTTTATCCGCTTGTATGGTTCAATTCTAAAAGCAAAAAACATACTCACCGCTTTCGATGAATTTGTAGGAAAGGAAATACTAAGTGAAAGAGATGTACAGGATTACCATAGCATGTACATTAATCTTTACCATGAGTTCCGCAACAGAAATACTGGAGATGCAGAAAATGTGAATGATGATATTGTGTTTGAAATGGAGTTGATAAAACAAGTAGAGATAAACATCGACTATATTTTGGAACTTATTAGAAAATATCACGAAAGTCACCTAAGGGATAAAGAGATAATCATCAGTATAAATAAGGCAATTGATTCAAGTGTAGAATTACGGAATAAAAAGGACCTTATCCTTAAGTTTATTCAATCACTTACACCAAATGCCAAGGTTACAGATGATTGGCAGGATTATATTGAAGGGAAGAAGATTGAAGAGTTAGACCAAATTATAGCTGAAGAGGGTCTTGACAAGGAAGAAACTTATAAGTTCATAAACAATGCCTTCCGCGATGGATATGTGCAAACAACGGGCACTGGCTTGTCGAGGATACTGCCGCCGGTTTCGAGGTTTACACCAACAGGGGAAAGGACCCAGAAGCGAAATTCTGTTATAGAAAAGATAAAATTATTTTTTAATCGGTTTTGGGATATTTCAAACAATCATGATGATTAATTAGATTCTAATTTGACTTTTTTAATTAATTTTTGTTATTTCGATAAATGTAAATTGAGTTTATATGGCGTTACCAGCATTTCGTGAGTTGGATTTTAAGGCATCAAATGTGGACCTGAAATCAATTTTATTTGACGTTGAATTGAGAGACTTATATGTTTTGGAAAACTCTCGCGATAAAATATTTCAAGATTTTTACGCTAAAGTAAAATCTTATAAAGCGATTGTTAATTTGACAAACAACGAGGTTTTATCCGTTGTTACGGGTAATTATAAAATAGTGACTAATGAAGAGGCAATTGCTCTTGGCAAAAAGGCTTTTGTTGAATTATTCCCATCTGTGAATGAAAAGGAATTGGTTATTTTTAAAATAATATCCTCAGCACGTAAAACGTTTTGCCATATTGATCTTGTACATAAAAATATTAAATTGTCCCACGATAGTAAAGAATGG
Source organism: Bacteroidota bacterium (assembly GCA_016706255.1). Lineage (NCBI taxonomy): Bacteria > Pseudomonadati > Bacteroidota > Bacteroidota bacterium. Next base: position 1,034,402 of record JADJJZ010000003.1, read on the forward strand.
GAACAAGATAGCTGGTACCCATATCTAAGAATTACAAATAGTTATAATAAAACATATGCTTTAAGCTTTGAACTCGGGTTTGTTCGCAAACTTTGCTCAAACGGGGTTATTTTCAATAAGAAGACAGTTCGAGTTAAATATAATCACACAAAAACAGAAATACCCTACGATATACTTCCAGATGTAAGTGCACTTAAAAAACTTGAGGCTGATTTTATTTCGAGTCTTTATAATTTGAAGCGATTTTATGTTAAAAGTGATTTTTTTACTCCGATCACTTTAAAGGCATTGAATATAAAGGAAAAATCGTATACTGGAAAGGAACAACAATTTGATAATTTAGTTTCTTCCGTTGAAGGTTTGAATACTAATTATATAAATAAGGATGGGGAGAATGCTTACGCTTTATTCAACGTTATGAGTGATTTAGTATCCAATAATCCAAATGATATTATGGGGTATCATTTAGCGCCTAATTCGTATTATAAGAAGATATCCCACTGGATGTTAAGCTTTGCGTCGGCCATGGAAAGTCGGGATTTTACAATTGAGAGATATCTTAATTCTTAATTTATATATCCCTAATGAGATCGAGATATAAAAAAACTTTACTAGCCTGATATTCGTGTTGGGTGGGATTTAGGTTAATACTGCTCGCATTTAATTAATTAGTTGTCTCTTTTGATTTTCCCGATAAACAATGTACTTTATATGCCAAAAATTGCAACTATAATAATTATTATAATCCATAATAATCTTGTTGCCTTGTCGTTACTTTTTTGTGCAGCGATTGAAATTCCGATATTTGGTTCCACTAATTCTGTTATTGTTGTAATATCAATCATTTTCTTATAATTTTGATTTTATCGCCCTCTTGTGACACGATGATGAAATTATACACCGCCATGAAATTTTTACCAGCTAGCTCCTCGTAATGAGTAAGAACCATAAATGAATACCCCCGGCCGAGTAGAAACTGTTTGTGAAATACCTCTTCCTTTTTACCGGCCATAAGTTGATTCAAAATGCGAAAATTGATGAGTAATGGTTTATCAATTTCAGATTTACTTTCACGCAGTTCTTTTGCTTTAAGATTGTTATATCTAATCCTGTTTTCATCAGTTGCGAAAACTTGGTTTGCCCGGAATGCAGTAAATATTTCTCCTGTTAACGGATCTGTTTTTTCTATTTGTTTCATATCTACAAAGGTACAGCGAGTTTTTTCAGATAATTAATCCGGATTGAAGCAAATTAATGCGGTTGAGCGTATAAAAATCAATATATGCATATTAATCTACATGAATTTAAATTATCGATATATATTAATATAATTAATTGGCAATTTATATTTAATTTATATAAATAAAACTATTGCCAATGTAACGTATTAGCAAAAAAGAAATACTTAAAAAAGTTAGGTTTTTAAATCTTAAATCTGAAACCTTTATGCTTAAGTAAGCAATTAATTAGTAAATTTTAATTTTATGAAAACAAATATTAAAGTAGATAATAATAACCCTAATTATTTTGAAGAGTTAGAAAAGGAGGAGCAACAAAAAGCTGAAGTTGAATTAAGTTGCTTGTTGTTAGACCTGCAAGCACGGGAGTTGAATGTGAAAAAAATGAAGGCTGAAATACGGCACATGATTTCTGAAACTGCTAAAAACAGAATTAGCCTTGCCAACGAAAAACTGAGAGGCTCAATGGAACAAATAGCTCTGGAAATGGATATCCGGCGTACAGAGAACGTAAAAGATAAACTATATTTCCTAAAAGAGGCTTTGACAGACAATATAATGGATACGGATAATACCTATTTAGGCAGCGAACCAATCTATAAGCCATTGCTCGAAAATGAAAATAGAAAAATAGTTTTAAATAAATTAATGCAGTTGATAAAGGAATTATGATAACGGATAATATAAAGAACGTTATTTACCTTGCTGATGTTTTGTCGTCTAAAATGCCATCGTTTTACAAGCATTTTGTAAAGCTTATAGCTACTGCGGATTGGAATATGGTATCTTAAAAGGCACGGCAGATATTTGGGCGGTAGATTATATGCGGTGCAGTTGTCGAAAAACCAGTTTGTGCAGTATATTTTTAAGCCTGATTATTTGACTACCCGCAAGTATTTCCATTTATTAACCGATGCAGAGAGAGTATGGAGCAATTTGGAACTAGATACCGAAGTGGTTTCTTGTGATCTCGTATTAGATGGAGGTAACCTCGTTTATGAGAAAGATACATTAATTGTCACCGATAAAGTATTCACTGAAAATGCAGACAAAACCAAAACTCAGGTAATTCAACTTTTGGAAAATTGTTTTCATGCACGGGTTATTGTCATACCGAGAGCCTATAATGATATATTCGGCCACGCAGATGGCAATGTCCGGTTTGTTAATACTGATACAGTTATAGTGAATGAGCCAGGAACGCAGTTAGAATACTTTAAAAAAGTAACCGATATCCTTAGAATAAATAAGTTAAAATATATCTGTGCTCCCTATGGTTGCTTTGAATCCGGTCTAAGTGCAATGGGTTTGTATATTAATTATTTGCAAGTTGGGAATACTATTTTTCTTCCTGTATTTGACATAGAACAGGATGCAAGAGGTGTGAAGTTTTTTGAGGATGTCTTCAGTGGCTGTAATATTATTCCGGTCAAATCAAAACAAATTGCAAAAAGGGGAGGGGTTTTAAGATGTGTTAGTTGGGGAGTTAAGATTTAGATAACCTGTCTTCCCAAATTTGCCTGATGCCGGGTGCAATTTTCAGAAACTCCACTTCATTAAATTCATCTGTTTTAGCATTATTGCAAAAATCGGTGAAATTGACCACCCCGCGCCGATTTAAACTGACCACCTAAGGCCGGTTGAAATTGACCACCTGAGGCCGGACGAAATTGACCACCAAAAATTAAGTTTAGGTTCATGTTGATTTGGTAGCACTAATATACACAGTTTTGAGCAATCAAATTGTGCAAAAAGTGCCAAATAATCCAATCAGTATGAGTAAAATAAGACATATACTTCGCCTACATAGCCAAGGCCACAGTAAATTACAAATTGCAACCCAAACCGGTGTTGCCCGTAATACGCTCAAAAAATATTTACAAACGTTTTTGTCGAGTGGATTGACTATTGAACAAATAAATACGTTAAGTGACAAGTCATTAGAGGATTTGTTTATTAAAGTTGAAGCTCCACGTGTGAATGATAAAATTGTTGCCCTGGTTGCATTGCTCCCGCATTATGACAAAGAATTAAAACGTAAAGGAGTAACCCGAAAATTACTTTGGGAAGAATATAAACAGTTACATCCGGATGGTTTTGGCTTGAGTCAGTTTAAATATTATTATACCGAATGGAAGGGTCAAATGAATCCTACCATGCATCAGGAACATAAAGCGGGAAATAAATTGTTTGTTGATTTTGCAGGTAATAAAATGCAAGTCATTAATCGTCATACTGGAGAAATAACCACTGTTGAAATTTTTGTAGCGATACTCGGTGCTAGTCAATTAACTTATGTTGAAGCTGTTGCCTCACAACAAAAGGAAGATTTTATAGCTGCATGTGAAAGGGCAATTTTATTTATTGGTGGTGTTCCTGCTGCCATTGTTCCGGATAATTTAAAATCGGCTGTGAATAAAAGCAGCAGATATGAGCCTACAATAAATGAATCATTTGCAGATTTTGCTGAGCATTATGGCACTACTATTTTGCCGGCCCGCGCTTATAAACCGAGAGATAAAGCACTGGTTGAAAATGCAGTGCGCCTTGTTTACACACGAATTTATGCAAAACTCAGGGGCATAACGTTTTTTTCTTTAGAAGAACTCAATGCAGCAATACTTATTGCACTAGAGGCGCACAACAATGGCCCTCTAAAAGGCCGGAACTACAGTCGCAGGCAGCAGTTTAATGATATTGAGGTATCTGCGCTTGCTCCGTTACCTACGTTGCGCTATGAGCTTAAAAAACAGCATTTTGCCACTGTTATGAAAAATGGTCATGTTTGTTTAGGTGCCGATAAACATTATTACAGCGTCCCTTATCGATTTATTAAAAAGAAGGTGAAATTGTTATACTCGGTCCATAGTGTAGAAATATTTTATCACTATGAACGCATTGCATTGCATACTAGGGATAAAACTCCGCATGGTTATACAACCGAAAAAGACCACATGGCTTCTACCCATCAGTTTGTTAGCGATTGGTCACCTGAAATGTTTATTAACTGGGCTGCCACGATACATGAAAATGTTCATGCGTATGTCAAATCAGTATTAGCCGTTAAAAAGCATCCTGAACAAGCCTATAAATCATGTTTAGGCATATTAGCACTAGGAAAAAAGTATGGCAATGAACGGTTGATTAACGCCTGCAAACGCGGATTAAATTATGGTGTTTACAACTACAAACTAATCAATGAAATACTTCTAAAAGGTTTAGATACAATTACAGATGAAGAAATAAGCGAACAGCTCAAAATGCCGGCACATGATAATATACGCGGTGAAAACTATTATCAATAATAACTAAATATATTAAATAAAAAAAATGAATACTACAACATTATCAAAAATGCAAAAAATGCACTTGTATGGGATGTACAGGGCATTTAAAACCAATCTGGAATCTGAAAATCAACCATTACAAACTGCTGATGAAATCGTGGCAGAGTTAATATTATCGGAGTGGGAAGACCGGCAGAATCGGTCCATTGAACGACAATTAAAAAACGCAAAGTTTAGATACAAAGCAGCAATAGAAGATATATTTTATGATGACACCAGAAATTTTGACAAGAATCAAATGATGCGTTTTGCCGAATGCAGTTTTATAAATAAAAAAGAGAATATTATTATTACAGGTAGTACAGGAATCGGTAAAAGTTATATTGCATCAGCTATTGGTCATCAAGCTTGCAGTTTGGGTTATCGAGTAATGTATTTTAATACCACAAAATTATTTGCAAAATTAAAAATGGCAAAAGCTGACGGGTCGTATATGAAAGAAATAACGAAATTAGAGCGTCAGCACCTGCTCATATTAGATGATTTTGGTATACAACCCTTCGATGCTCAAAGCAGATCGGCGCTCATGGAAATAATAGAAGACCGGCATGGTAAAACTTCAATTATTATCACTTCACAGCTTCCTGTAAGCAAATGGTATGAAGTAATCGGTGAAAAAACAGTAGCAGATGCCATTTTGGACCGAATAATACATGGTGCACATCGGCTTGAACTTATTGGAGAATCTTTAAGAAAAAAAACACCGATTATCCAGGAATAAAAAAAGATATTATCTTTATAAAAATAAACTATTTTTTTAACACCAAAAAAATTACATTAACCTAAAAACTTCGCCAGCAAAAATGGTGGTCAATTTGCTTCGGCCTGATGTGGTCAATTTAACCGGCCTGTGCACATTATTGCACCAATAACAGCAAGGGACACAATTATCTTTAAAATACTCAAGATTTGGTTCCCTTCTATCAATTTCCATTGACCATCCTCGTGTAATCTGTTTTTTAAATATTTTCCTATGTTTAACCAGTTGTTTTATTTGATCGATAGTTGTTTTGCAATAATAACATTGGTCTTCAGAAATGATTTTTTCAAATTCATTAATTGATAGTTTGAAGGGGAATTTGTTTTTAACATAATCCTCCATTTGCTTTTCAATATTATTCTTTTCCAGAATTTTCAACTCTTCAATCTCTTTGTATATTTTATTTATAGTATTGTATGGCTCTGGGAAAAGATTCTCATCAACACTTTCATTTTGCCAATATATTTCAATATATTCTTTTAATTTTTCATTATTTAGGATTAATTCAAAATTTTGAAACTCGTGCCAGTTTATTGGGTTTTCGCCTTTTCTTACTGATGCATACAAGAATATATTCAATTTGCTATTAAAGCTGGCTACTGCTTTTGCAAGGTATTTAACTGCATGTGGCGACTGTGTTAAAAATGGATTATTCATAATTTCCTTTGCTTATTGTGGCATATAAATTTATACTCAATTACTTAATTATTTTCATTTCAGTTCATTGTCAAGACTCTCTAAGTATTGGATCATTCCATCACTTTTTTCATTCATCCCTTCACTCATATCAAATATAGCATCAAGTTGTTTAACTATTTGATCCCAGATCTCCGTATTGTCATTCCCGATATAATATTCAGTAAAAAGATTTTTTGTCAAATCAATGTTTTTTTCATTATTAAAATAAAATGTAATAATATGTTCGGCATAAGCTTTTCTTGTCCCATCATCGAAACCACTAACTAATTTTGGCAAATCCCTATTCTTTAAGTATGTCAAGTTCTCAAAAATTATTTGATTTAAATCCGTATCTTGTTTGTCAAAGTAAAGCGCACCCTTTTCATATACTAATGTTATATAAGGGGTAAATTTTCCATTGGGCAGTTCATTACTCATATTACAAGCATAGAAAGTGTAGAAATATCCAAGTTGTGCATATAAATTTATTTTTAATTTGTTATTATTAAAATCAATGGCCTGATAACCCCCTTCAAAGGAAAATATTGATTTAAATGTGTTTGTAGAAATTTGCTGAAAAAAATTGTAATTATAAGTGTGAGCACCCCCAGTATAATAGTAGGTAAGCAATTCAGGTATATTATCACCATCGATATCTGTAAAAATATACTTTCGCCAATTATTTTGTTCCTGTAAGTCTGTAGAATCAGGAAATTTTGAAAGTTGGGTATAGGTTGTATCAATAATGAGGATAATTTTGTCGGGGTCAAAGCCATTTGATTCGATAACACTCGATGCTTGTGATTTTATTAATGGAGGTTGAATATAGTCAACTTTAGGAGAAGTTGGACTTTTATCTGATATGGTTGATTTACTTTCATTTTGATTGATCAATAAAAAGTAAATCAGTAGCCCTATAAAAATAACAATTATAAAAAATAAAGGGATACCTAAAGATTCTTTTCCTTTTTCCGATTCATTTTTGGTTTTAGTTTCAAGATCCTCATATGTTTTTCTTAGTTCTTCTTGCTTCTTTCGATATTCCTCTTCAAATTTACGGCGCAAATCCTCTTCCTTTTTTTTTAGATCATCGCTATTTGGTCTTGAAGCCTTAAAGTAGCTTAATCTTAAATCGTAATCTTTTCTTTTATCGTTTTTTGATAATATTTCATATGCTTCTAATATTTCTTTGAACCTTTCTTCAAAGAATTTTTCTCCATTATTTTTATCTGAGTGAAATTTATTCGATAGTTTACGATAGGCACTTTTTATTTCTTGCTCATTGGCCTTTTCTGAAATACCTAATATGTAATAGTAGTCTCGCACAATTATTTTTATTTATATTGTTCAGATTCTTTTAGATATTCCTCCCAAAGTATTGCTTTATTAGAGTTAATATTATCCTCTATAAATTGGATTCCTTCATCAGAGAGTTCACCAACCTTTCTAAATGGCTCCCACTCAATCCTTTTAAGAAGTTTTGCTCTAACGAAATGGGTATTATTAAAAGTTAATTCAAAGTTGTTACCTTTTTCATCATTTATTCTGATATGTTCCGGTTTCATTAAAATATTTCCGGGGTATCTTTTGGATGAAGTCAACATTACTCCGATAAAGAAGCCCGAATCATAATCTTCTAAGTAAACTATAGGATGATAAGCCTCCGAAGATTTCCTTCCGAAAAATATTTCTCCTTTGATCATTGCTTAATGCTTTTTGATTAACATAAAATAGTTTCTCAAAAATAGAGCTTTCTGCCCTAAAACTCCCAATTTTTACCCCAAAACTAAAAACCCTTGTAAAGGATTGATTTACAAGAGTTTATACTTGATTATCGATCACATTAGAATTATTGAAATTGTTTCCGATTACACCCTATCTTTATCAATGCTCTGTTTAAAAAGGGTTCATCTGTTTGACGATGCTTTCAAAAGTCAAATAAATTCAACAAATGAGCCAAATGCTTACCTACTTTCACTTTTTGGAGTATATTTGATATAAATTCAATAACATGTATATAGCAGCAGTTACAACCAATTTACGCAAAGACAAAATGAACAAAAAAGGCATGGTCCCTGTCAACTTTAGGGTTGTAAAAGACCAGAAAATTTATTATGTTACAACTGATACTAAACTAACTGCCGATGAATGGGGTGAAAAAAATAATAGGCATATAAATGCTAGATATTGTCCTAGATGCCAAGAAGACCCATGCATGTGTAGCGATATTGACTAGGTCGCTTAAATTATGAGTTATGCCAAAGGTTAACCAGTGAGGCACATAATCATCAATAAATCCAAATTAAGGTATTTATATTTGTATTACTTATTAGTTGGTGTTTAAATTATTCAGCATCGGGATCACTACACATGCATGGGTCTTCTTGACAATAAGGGCAAGATGTATCCCGTTCAATATAACTATCTTCTAAATCTCGTTTCATACTTTCATAAGCTTGATTGTTTTGATAACTAGAATAATTTTCCTCATCATTTTGAGTGTTTTCTTTTGCATAGTCCCAGCCATATTTTATAAACATCAAATGAAGCCTATCAAATTCGCTTGGTGCAAATATATCTATGGCAAAAATATCATAGGGTGTTGAGAGTAATTTGATCTTTCAGATGGAGAATCTTCTAAAACACTTTGAATCAAATTTTTGTGACGTGCTTCGGATTCTAAATATTGCTGCCAGTGATACACTTCGCCATAATAATAACTTCCATAAAATATAAATTCCGGGTGAGTTTTCATTTCGTTAATTGTTTCTAAATCAAATTGATTTAACCTGCCAAATAAATAGTAGGCATATTTCTCTAGTAATGGAAAATTACTTTCTCTCAGAAATATATAAATTTTTTGTAGTTTAAATCTTTATTTTCATATAAGTATTTAAAGACTATTTGATCTTGTGTCTCTAATAGTAATGGATACCTTATAAAATCTTTATTGAGGATATAATAGAATACTTTTCTGCGGGGCGAAAAATTAATTCGCCCAGTTAAGAGGATTTCCGGAGTCAATGGAGGATCTTCTTGGTTTAATAAATTATCTCGTATTAGCATATAAGGTCTGCAAATGGTTTCTCCCCTTATAATATAAATTTTTTTGTCGTAAATTTTTGTAAATTCATAGATAATATCATCCCCCATTTCATTAGTAATGCCTGGAAATGATTTAAATACTTTTTCATAAACTAATGATTTGTTGGGTTGATGTTTAAACATATCTATCAGGTTTTAAATTGTATTTATCAGGTATACGTCTTTAGGCTGTTTTTAACACTGGCTTTCGTATTTTATAAAATTCTCTCAATTTACCTTCTGAGTTTAGAACTCTATTTATTGGCTGTGTCAAAGCCTCTAAACTTAAGTTAAAAGCTTATTTTCTTCAATTCTAGTAAAAATCATTAACCTTGATTAAACTCATTATTCAATAATTATGTGTTAAAGATAAACTATTAGTAAAAAAAATTCGATAACACTCAATTTGCCCATAGTTTGCGGTGCTTTGGATTGGTTTTGAAATGAAGTTGGTTCGTATGTAAAGCTTGTATTATTGAGAAAGGAGAGCAACTAGCGAAGCATTGTTTACCCAATGTTTACCCCAAAACTAAAAAACCCTCGTAAATCATTGATTTACAAGGGTTTATGCTTGATTAGCGTGATCCCGCTGGGACTCGAACCCAGGACCCCAACATTAAAAGTGTTATGCTCTACCAACTGAGCTACGGAATCGAAATCACCTATGTTTTGATATTAAAGGCAGCAATATTTTGCACCCCTTTTTTTCAAAAGTGTCGCAAAGATACAACCTTTAGTGGTAAATAAAAATAATGTGGAAAAGAATTATTTTATCAATACACCGTCGGCTACGAAACGTAATTCCTGCTTGGGTTGTGTGATAGCATCTATTTCTTTTTGGCTCTTGCCGGCATCTGCTGCAAGGTGACGTTGCTCGTCAACAGAAACTTCACGGATTTCTGCTTTGCCTTCTACAACAACAGTTTTACCTGTGATATCTTTCGGAACAAAAAATCCGTAGTCTTTAAAGGTTACCATCATGGTTTCACCGTTGCCTGCATCTAAGGTCATCCAGCAACCTTTGGCCTGACAAACACCTGTTACTGTCCGAAAACTTTTCCGGTGTAACCGTCAGCCTTAGCTTTGTTACCTGCAACATTTAATATGTTTGCAGCACCTTCTGCTGTTATTGCTTTACCGTAGGTTTTTGATGAATCGCCGGGCGTGTATGAAGCCAGTTGATATACACTTCCTTCGTTCATGGTCATATCTTCCATATCTTCGGCATCATCGCCCTTTTTATCCTACCACCGCAAGACACCATCATGATGGTTCTGAAACAAATAACAGACTGTAAACTAATTTTTTCATTGTTCAAATTTACACAAAATTACATCGAATTGGAGAAAGAATTGTTCTAAATTTTCTTAAAAAGTGTGTGTGCCTCCAAAGAGCAAATGTTGTGCCGTTTAGGCGAGATTGTCAGCGCTGATTACATAAGTAATGTCATCGATGTCATCATCACTGCTGATCTTTTCCTTGTCTTTGCAAGAAGTAGCCAGACTGAACGTTGCAGCCATTACTACGAGGTAGATTAATTTTTTCATATGATGTCAATTTTTACCCGAAAATAACAATTTGAAATAAAACGAAGGCTTTCTCAACTGGTCGCGAATGTCGATATCTTCGAACATTACCATGATAGTTTCGCGTAAAACCTTGTTCCTGTTGGCTTTGCGGACCACAAAGTTGAACAGCCAGGGGTATTTAACTAATTTTTGCATCCGGTAACTCAGGTTTAATTCGCCACCTAAGCGCCTATAAATGGCCTCATCGTATTTTTTGAGCCCTGCCGCAGCGAAGTTTTGTTGCTCAATGGCCTCCTTTGCCTGCTGCGCTGCCGTATAACCGCTTAAAATAGCGTTTCCGATACCTTCGCCGGTAAAAGGGTCAATCAGGCTGGCAGCGTCGCCAATAAGCATGTAGTTGTCGCCGCTCAGTTTTCGCTTTTTACTGCCTAAGGGTAAACCATAGCCGCGTATATCGTCCACAGGCTCCGCATTTTTGAAGCGTTCACTTAGTTGTGGGTATTTTTTGATGATATTGTTGAGCTCGTTTTTGAGGTTGATACGCTTTTTTTACCACGTAATCGCTGCGCATACCTACGCCCACGTTACATTCGCCATTTGCCAGCGGGAAAATCCAGAAATAACCCGGTAAAAAGTCCTTTAGGAAATGGAGCTCAATATAATTGCCTTCCTTGATGCCTGTAACACCTTTATAATATACCCGCAAACCAGCGCAGTGGTGTTCCTTCTCTACCTCCAAACCCCAATTTTTTCGCAACTGCGAATGCGCGCCACTTCCGTCAATTACCAGTTGGGCGTTGATGGTATAGTTTCCGGCTTTATCGTAACAGGTGAATCCCTCAGCGGTTTTTTCAAAGCGGTCGATTTCAACACCCTGCAGCAAATTAACCGAAGCATGTTTTTTCACCTCTTCGATCATAAAATTGTCGAAATCCATACGTTTTGTAATAAACCCGGGTGCGATTTCGCGTTTTTCGTCTGTTTTTGGGTTTATTCGGAAGGGAATGCTCAATTCCTCCAAATTAGGCGCAACAAACGTAACACCCAGCAATTAAGCTGGATGGGGACAAGCTCAGTTTTTCGACAAAGGAGCGGTCGTAGCGGTTTAAAATTTCAACCACCTTTCCGCTCAGGGCATCACCACAAATTTTATCGCGGGGAAAAATCGCCTTATCGGCGACAATACAAGGGATATTTTCTTTTGCTAAAAACAATGGTTGCAGCCCCTCCGGTCCGGCCCCAAGAATTAAAACAGGTGTTTGTAAAATGTTCGACATGAAGCGCAAAAATAACCCAAGATTTTTAAGATGTGATTATATGTGTATCACAACAAGGTGATGTATCCCATTTAGCGAAAATGAATTTGCAAATATTAGATGCCTGAATGGTGATTGCAGGCATTATCCTAGATTCACATTTTTGTGTCACCCCTGCCTTATTAGGCGGGTAAGCCGCTGGGTTCAACAGATTCTTGGGGGTGGGTTTGTTACCAATCTTTCCTGCTGCAGTTTTTGTTTATGGGTGAAATGACATGTTGTGCTATTATTTTTACATTAATCTTTAATGCACATTTTTTGTGTCACCCCGCTGGGGTTCAAACGATTCTTTTGGATCGATGTTACTACAAACTGCTACGCAGTTTTTGTTTATGGATAAAATGGCATGCTGTGATATTATTTTACATTAATCTTTAATGCACATTTTTGTGTCACCCTGCCTCGTCCGGCAGGTAAACCTGCGGGTTCGGATTCTAGGGGTTGGTTTTACCAATCTTTCACTGCTACGCTGGTTTGATTTGTAGATAAAATACCATGAGTCGAATTATTTTTAAATTGCATGATCAAATTATGAGGCTAGGAGATATTCGATTAATGGTCCTAATTAAAAACAACGATGCACCAACCGCGGCGGTGAGAGAATGGTAAACAACGATGCCCTCCCTAAATAAGTAACTCCGTAGAAAGTGAAACAAAAATGTAAAATCGAACAATAAATCCGTAAATCATAAACAAAAAATGAAATATAGACAAACTCAACCGCGTAGCTTTAACTGCCGAACGGGTTGCATATTTAAATTCACAACCTCACCACTACCGAACCGTATGCACCAACGCCTTGAAGGCATCGGGGGCTACGAGGCCGAGGAGGCTGTTGGAGCCCCAGGCGGAGATCGAGAAACTGCCGAATGATTTTGAGATGTTGATGCCTGCATTAAATTGGCCGTAACCTCCTGTATGGGCATTAATGCCAACTGTTAATTGTATTGGTGTTATGGATTTTGCAATCTCCATAAATACGAGGGATCATATGGTGTATTTAATATATACTGACCACCAAGAGTGAAATAAAAGATTCACCAAACATTTTATTTGCAGAAATATTTATGCGTGATGGTAATGCTTGTGTAAATACATCCGTTTCTTCTGTTACGCCTAATATTTGTAATAAAGAATCTGAATTTCCTTCCGGTAACATCATCTGCAGCGCCAAATAAATTATCTATTTCAACACCTTCAAAATGAACCGTTGAATCTGAATATATTTTTGTCGGGTCCTATTCAAAATACCATACCCAAATCGTTTACCATTGCATTAATTCTAATTTCAGGACCTTTTAAATAAATCTGACCAAAATATCCGCGCTAAATCCAACCCCGCAAAATTACTAAGTGATGGTTTTATCACCGGATGTTTTGATACTGAAATCATAATCTAAATCAAGATAACGTCCATCTTCAGCGGTGTATAATGTTGCTGTAGGGGCTTTAATATCTAAACCCGAAATGCCTTGCACTAATCCTATAGTTGCTCCAAGTTTGAAATTGTTATAATCTTCAGTGTAATTTTTCATCAACCCAACTTTGTATTCCATCGTGTTGGTGAGACTAAACTTAGAACCAGAAAGTTGTGCGGTATAATCCTGATAATCGTAATTACCATAAAACACTAAATGAAATAAATCGTCAGTGAATTCGCTGCTCTCCTGAAAATTATAATCTACCCACGCAATAAAAATGGTTGAAGGATAATTTTTTAATGCCATCATCATATACAACCCACTGGATAAATCAACACCAATTCTGTTTTTATCGGATAATTTTGCAACAGCATCGGCTTTCATTTGTTCGGTAATAAATCCGCTGCCAAAAAAGTTTTGAATAAAACTCGCACTGAAACAATTACTTGCTGTATATAAATCGCCATAACCATTAAATACAATCCTGTGATCTTTCATCTCACATTTAATGGATCGTAAATGCCAAAAATGGTTGTTGGCGAGCATATAAATCGTTATTTGTTATGATTGCGGTTGAATCACCGGCAGCGCTGATGGTATTCATCAGGCAGAATAATCGAAAAAAATAAATCAGTTTTTTAAACATCACTTGTCAGAAATCAGCGGTTGAAAAGGTGCAATTACATCTCCAACCAACTGTATCGCCATTTATAATCACTATAAATTTTTACGATATCACTGCAGCTTGGAATTGATGCGGTATTAAATGTAACGGTGGCTACTGCTTTTGTTGCAAGCAAAATAGCATCTTTAATTCACCGTCAACGAGTTGATGAATTTCGGTTTGTGTTGCATCGTACACGACAATCATCAGACAAAACGCCTGCCTGAATATTATATCCACTAAAATTTAGCGAGTCGAGAGATAGTGCCTAAATCATCCATAAACTACAATGTTAATATTTGCTTCAAGTGGAAAAGTATTATCGGCAAAAATGTTAAATCAATATTGCCAATACCTTCTATACCACTTTCTGCATCAAGGGTTACAGGGAATTCACTTTGTAATGTTAAATCAGTAGCCATAAATTCAAGTGGCATACTTAAATTCAAATCGATATCAATAATACTGGATGGAATTGCGAAATCCTGGTAATTAAATTCGTTTGCCATTCGGATTTACCTGCATTTCAACATCATAAAATAATTTATCGGGAAATATTTCTACTAATTCATTCACATTGGAATTAGCTGAAGTTAATGCAATGGTTGTATAACTCGGGAATAAACGGATTGTTTAATGCGATTTATATTAATTGGTACTTTCAACTACAGACGGACAATTTAAAAACACGGTTTCGCCGGTTTCTGTATTTGTGCCACCTAGAGAATTAATTAAAACTGTTCCACTTGCACCCAAACCATTGGTGATAGCTAAATCAATATTAATGTCGCCGAAATTAATCTCTCCCGATATAAACTGATCAAATAATTCAACACCTGAAGTAGTATCGGCAACGAGTATTTCATATTGCCCTAAATACCCCTTCAATGAATTAGGAACAAGATTTTCTAAACCATAATTACCTGCAAACTATCTTCTAATGTGATGTAGGCTTCCATTCCCATTTCGGTAAATTCGGGCCCGCCCATATCATATTGCACATCGTTGGCATTATTTATCAGATTTTGCTCAGGGAAAACGGCAACGGCTTCCTGCAATTCCATATCGCGGGCAGTAAGTGTTATTACTACAACATCGCTGGTATCTATTAAAACCGGAACATCAGGACTGCCCGGTGTGCTGAAATATAATATCTGGCCTAACAAATTTCCTTCAACCGTCATTGTCGCGGAGTCTTTGTAATGGTTAAAGGAACCCGCAGCAGGAATATGAAAAGGTATCTTCTAAAATCGTTTCGCCACCCACCGAGTTGGTTAATTTAAATACAACAGTATCTAAATCAACCGGTAAGCCATTTGCAATACTAAGATCCAGGTAGCCGGCATTAAAAGTAGCCGTTTCGAAAAATGTAGTTGCATCCACGGGAGTTGGGTCGGTGGATAGCCGTAAATCGGGTCCAGCGTAGTTTCTGAGCCGTTTGATGCAATAATAAAGTACCCAATTGGAAACCCCTAAATCGATAGCAATATTTCCCAATGATAGCCTAACAGAAACGGTTTGATCGTCGAGGGCTAAGGAATCGAGAGAAACAAAATATTCAACGGAGGTATCGGGTATTTCGATTGCCTCTTCGGTTAAATTGTAGTTGAGGAGCTGACTTTGGTAAACGATGGTAACACTTTCATCGTCGTTGATTTCTGAAAGTGAATCCGGCACTAAATCATAAACATCCAATTCGCCGGTCACAATGGGCGCGAGGTAACGCGTATCCTGCCTGTATCAGCTTCTGCGGCATGCACTGAACAAGGCTGCAGCCAATAGTATGAGGAGTATACCTTTTCTATTTATATACATTTAGTTGTGAAGATAAAGAATATTTTATTGCAGTTGCATGAACCGGCTCCGTATGTCGTTAATCTGACCTTTCGGAATTGCCTCAATCAGCTTGCGGGTATAGTCTTTTTGAGGGTTATTGTAAATTTCATCTGCATCGCCCATTTCTTCAATTACACCCTTGTTCATTACCACCATGCGGTCGCTCATAAACTTTACAACACTAAGGTCGTGGCTGATAAAGATATAGGTGAAATTAAACTCATTACGCAATTGTATCAATAAATTGAGCACCTGAGCCTGAACGCTCACGTCGAGTGCAGAAACACTTTCATCACATATAATAAATTGCGGATTCAGCGCCAGTGCGCGGGCAATACAAATCCGCTGCCGTTGTCCACCCGAAAATTCATGCGGATAACGATTATAAAATCAGCTTTCAGCCGGTTTTTCCATCAGCTCAATTACTTTTTGTTTTCTTTCGGCATCGTTAGCATATAAATTGTGCACCGTCATTGGTTCTTTAATGGCACTGCCAACAGTCATACGCGGATTAAGCGATGAATACGGGTCCTGAAATATTATCTGAATATCTTTTTCGCAGCGGTTTCATTTCGCTGTTGGGAGATGTAAAATATTTTCCCCTTAAAAATGATTTCTCCTGAAACAGGTTCAACCAAACGAATAATGGTTCTGCCTAAAGTTGTTTTCCGCAACCACTTTCGCCCACAAGGCCAAGTGTTTCTCGGGATAAACATTAAATGAAACATCATCCACTGCTTTTACCCAACCTGTTGCTTTACCGAATAAACTTTTATTTGTTGGAAAATATGTTTTCAGATTTTAATCTGCAAAATGGGCTCCTGCTGAAATAATAACTGGTGACGCATTTTAGTTTCAGCGTCCGACACAACATTACTTTCTAAAGCACCTGCAACAGTTTGATTTTTTTCAACTAATTCACCGTTGGCATTTTCTGTCATAAAATCAGCGATGACAGGTAATTTGCGCAAACGTTGTCCCAGCGGTGGGCGACAAGCCATGAGGCCTTTGGTATAGGGATGTTTGGGGTTTTCAAAATTTCGAGCACTGTGCCCTGTTCAACAATTTTACCTTTATACATTACCAATACGCGGTCGGCAATATCTGCAATTACACCAAGGTCGTGTGTAATAAAAATGATGGAAGAATTAATTGTACTTTTTAATTCGGCCATTAAATCCAGAATTGTTTTCTGAACTGTTACATCTAATGCCGTTGTTGGTTCATCTGCAATTAAAATATCAGGATTACAACTCATGGCCATGCCAATCATGACACGTTGTTTTTGGCCACCACTTAATTCGTGCGGATAAGCATTATATATACGCTCGGGGTTTGGCAATTGAACTTTAGCAAATAATTCGAGTGTTCGTTGTTTCGCTTCTTTTTTTGATTTTTTCTGATGTAAAATTATTGCTTCATCTACCTGAGCACCACAAGTAAAAACGGGATTTAAACTCGTCATGGGCTCCTGAAAAATCATAGAAATTTTATTGCCGCGATAATGACGCATATCCTTATCGGCGATGGTCCGCAAATCAACCGGCGTTTACCCTCTTCATAATATAACATTTCTCCACCGCAATAATACCCGGAGGATTAGGAATCAGTCGCATCAATGATAAAGAAGTTACCGATTTGCCTGAACCAGATTCACCCACAATACCCACAGTTTCACCTCTGAAAATCTGGAACGAAATATCATCCACCGCCTTAACAATTCCACTTTCTGTCTGAAAATGGGTAGCCAGGTTTTTTACGTCGAGCAATAATGGTTTGGACATGAGGTAAAGGTAACGAAAATTTGGCGTTGAATTTGGGTAGTAAAATCCTTATTATAAAAGTGTTGTTTTTAGAAATTTATGATGTGAAAAAATAAACATCAGTAAATTAAATATCCACTTTTAAAAAAGGAGCAGCAATTTATTTCTCCAAAAAACTCTTCATCCGGAGAAACCCACAAAACGGAGTTGCCTCTGCCATATTCGTTTTGTTCGGTATTGGAATTGTTTGGGTCAAGAATCCACTTGCCGTCAACAACAAATTTGTAGGTATATTTTCCGGCAGGCAGATAACAAGGAAAATCCAAACTCCATTGTCGTTCATCATTTTATAACCGGGTTCGGCCCAATTACAGAAACTACCGTAATAAATACTTCTTTTTGCCTGCGGGAAATTATTTAATGAAAATAAATGATTTGCTGATATCACGATACAAGAATTTACATTTTCTTCTAATAATGACTTACACTGATTTTTAGGGTCGGTTATCCATTGCCCGTCAACAATAAATTTATATTCATAATTGCGGAAGGTAATACAAAGGAAATTTGCCAACCGGTTGCCGTTTTCCATAATGAGTTCACCGGCATTCCAATTATTAAATGAACCTGTTAGCATTACGATTTTAGCATCCAAATAACCATCTAAAACAAAATAATGTGGTTCCCCAAGTGACATGACAGAATTAATATTTCCTTTGCCATCAGGCCTTGCAAGCGGGTTTCCGGGGTCGAGCATCCATTCGCGGTCGGCAATGTATTTGTAAGTATGTGTTCCTTCTTTTAAATATAAATTTAATTCCCAACCGGTTGCGGTTTTTTGCATGGCGAGTTCTTTTTCATTCCAGTTATTAAAACTGCCTGCCAATATCATTTGTTTTTTATCGGTAAATCCGTTTAATTTAAACGTATAATTCGTATGAAAATAAGTACTGTTATAACTATTATATCCATCAGATTCTCTTACATTATTATTGGTATCGAAAATCCATTTCCCGTCTACAATATATTTATAAAAATATTTTCCGGTTTTAATTTAATTGTTGTAACCCAGCCGGAATCGGTTTTCTGCATCGGTGTTTGCCCTATCTCCAGTCGTTAAAATTGCCACTTAAAAATACATCTGTAGCAGATAATTGTTGCGGTAAATAAAATACAGTTATATCTTCCGCATTCTCAAATACTGTTGGTCTGCCGGAGAAACTATTTACCCCGTAACTGACCGGTCCGATATCCCGGTGTGCTGCTGCCTTCTCCTTCAAAATTAAAAAACAAAGGCATATTTCCCCATTGAAAATCAATATTATCGTCACTTACTGACTTATAAATAATCGCTTTGCGTTTTGTTATAGATTTAATTTTCCATCCTTCATCAAACAGCTTGCCTAAATTGTGATAAGTGAATAAACTATCTTCATTTAAACCAAAATACTGCATGAGATGGTCATAATCAGCACGTTTTTGTTTTATTTTAACCTGCACCATTCCATCTGTAACACGAACCGCTGAACCCGATAATTGTGCATGCGACAATTCAGGTAATGCTACAGTAAGCAACAATAAAAAAATACAATATTTTATAAATCTGCTCATTCTTTAACTACAGGATAAAAATACATACTCAATTGTTTTTTCTTTTGATTGATGGTCACAATTCCCTTCGAAAGATAGTCATAACCAAGGATTCCATTTATAGTTGTTTCATAAACCAGTTGCAAATAATTCAAATTGGTAAGGATAAATGGCATGGCGACAAATGATTTACCTCCTATAACAACAGAATCCATTTGTCCGTTCAGCACCAGTTGATTATTTCCGCCCGAACCTGCCAACGAACCATTGGTGGTAAGTGTAAAATGTTTTAATACTTTATTACTCACCATATTGCTTAATACATTTCGTTCTGCACGGTGTCGAGACAAAAGCGCAATTTTTTTCAGCGGCATATACATCCATAAAAATGATATTATTTACAATATCAATTGGCACATTGAGGTCGGGTTGTGCTAAGCGGTTATATCCTACTATACGATTTCCTTCCTTATCCAGTTTATATAGAATCAGTAAATTATATTTGTAAAATCGATTTCCATTTCTACCTCTTTAAACAAGGATGTTCCCTAACAACCTAATATTTTTACCCCGCGGGCATCCTCAAGGTGACCCAGATTCACAATATCAGCATCAACATTGGTGTAAAACATTTCCTGTAAAACAAGGGAATCGATTGTTGTGTTTAATACCGTATTGCCACCTCCGGTGATTCCGTATGATGCGGCATTGCCCTCTGCCATTCTGCCCCAGAAAATAGGTTTTATTTAATACTAAATGTGGTGCTCCTGTATCTAAAATGAAGTTGCCAACCAGTGAATCTACTCTCGCTTCAATCAGAAATAAATTCTGAACCCGTTTCAGCGGAATAAATAATTCATCAAATTCGCCCTGGGGAATAGGGTCATCAAAACCCTTATCTACATCAGGCATACTTACCGTTGTTGCCTGTGCCATAAAACACATTAACAACAATGGTAAAATCAATATATACCTGAAATTATTTTCACCCCCATCAATTGCCCAAAAATAAACGAATAAAGCTATACCTCGGCCGGTTTTAACACAATTAAACATTTCTTACCGGTGAATGCCATTTTTTTATCGGTGGGGAGATGGTTGTTTTCGGCTCCGAATTAAATACTCTGTTGCTATAACAACAACGAAACCTGAAGTGCATCAACAAATCGATAGTATTAAATTTACTGCCAATTATGGTTCTGGCTGCTTTATTATCCGCTAATCCTAATTTTTCAACCAGTCCGATGTATTGTAATCCTTCCACAAAAAAGCAAACAATAAAACAGCTATTGCAACACAAAGTAATTACCCCGAATAAAATTTTACAAAAGTATAAATAAGAATTACGACTAATAAATCGCCGATGTAAGGCCGTACAATTCTATCATTTACAAATAGCGCTATTGCTACTTCAGTTAAAAATAGACCTACAGTTGCCAAAAGATAGAATAAACGGCGTTCATGATAGGGGAGTTGTTGATGCATATTTGTGAGGATGCAAGTAAATCCTGAATAGTTGTATCCTTATTACAATAAACGAAAAGCGATTAAAAATAAATCGGCATTCGTGCCTGAACCTGATTTGGAAATCCATCCTGCAATAACCAGGTTTCCGGCATTATCTAATGTTGCATCATGAATATCAAAATAATCGTTTTCAGTAATATCGGGATGCTTATAAACGATAGTTCCCTCTTCGCCAAAACTGGTATCCAATTGTCCATCCGCATTATATCTTGCAACCAAAATAGTGTGGCCTGTTCCGGCGCCTATTAATAAAAATTTACCATCGGGTTGCATAATGCTGCACCTCAGTGTTTCATTCGACTTTTTGGCAAACTCAAGTTTGATTTTACCAGTAGGTCCGTATTTTTTGCTGATATCACCAAAATAGGAATAATCAAGATACCCTTTTTTGTTAATTAACATTGCGCCGAAATCATCATTACTATTTAGCGTTGTTGTGCCACACAAAATATAATTTCCTTTGGCATCAAGCATAATATCTTTTAAATCATCAAATGCATCTTCAAAACCTTGTTGCATTGATTTGCCATAAGCAAATGTAGAATCCGCAGTGCCGTTATCATTTATTTTCTGGATAATAAAATTGCTGGTTGGATGCGGATTGTTTTTTGGAACGGCATTTCCGCCTATGAGATAAGTGCCATCAGCAAGTGCAATTATGGTTGTTGCTTTACATTTATCTTTTGAATCTATAGCTAAAGGGTCGCCAATCGGGAAACGATTTGTATAATGTCCACCATTCGCGAAACTCAAGTCAGGTCTGCCATCAGATTTAAATTTTGTTATGATGAGATTCGACAAATTGCCTCCATTTGAGCTGCCAACGCCAACGATATTATTATAAAAATCTATATCAAAATCATACAGCTGATAGGCTGACTCGTTTGCAGGAAATAATTTAGCAAAGGTTGAAACAGCAACACCATTATCACCAAATTGTATATCGCGTTTGCCATCGGCATTTAAACGAATAAAAATACTTCACTTGGTTTTCCTTATCAAAACCATAACCACCAATAATAATTTTTTATCTGCCTGCAGTAATATTTTTACCACTGTTGAATTATGAAATAATTTAATACTAATAATGCCATTTGTGCCAAATTGATTATCTAAAACCCGGACTGATTAAATTTTGTAATAAATATTTCCTTGCCCGTATCATAACCTGCTTCTTTAGTTCCGGCAACAAAAATGTCGCCGTTTTGAGCTGCTGTGATAGCGGTTGCATAATCTGATCCATTTGATATGGGATATTGTAAAATTCCACTATTTGCAAATTGCGTATTTAAACTGCCGGGTTGTGCAAATGTTACATAAAATGAAAAATAGAAAACCGAGAAAATTAATAAGCGCATGCCTGTTATTTTGTTTACAAAGATATACATTTCGGCGGCTTGTCCAAATTACATGCCAATTTAATAAATATCGCTTGAAAGTGTTGATAATAAAGAGTTTTAAGGTTTAGTGGAAATCTCACAAATATAAATTAGACAAGACGGAAATTGATGCTTTGAAACTGATTAAAATCAATTTCAAATCGTGATGCAGGTCATACCTTTTAGGTTAAAAACTATAGTATATTCGGGATGTAAAAATTATTCAGTTCACCTTAAAAATAAATGATATGACACTCGTAAAAAAGGCTGGTCTTCACCATTTGCCAACGGATATTTATCCGACTTATTTAACACAGATAAGTTTTTTAATGACGAATTCATTAATTTGGAAAGAATGCCTGCAGTTAATGTTATTGACAATGAAAAATTTTATGAATTAAGTTGCTGTTCCCGGAATGCACAAAGAGGATTTTAAAGTTGAAATAAAAGGACGGTTTGTTATCAATTTACGGCGAACGTAAGGATGAAAAAAAGGAAGAGGATAAAAAATTACACCAGAAAAGAATTTAGCTGCTTGTCGTTTTCACGTATGTTTACCTTACCTGAAAATGTTAGAGCAGGAGAAATAGATGCTGATCAAAAATGGCGTGTTGAACATTGTATTACCTAAAAAGAAGTAACTACGGTTGCTGCAAAAAAGTTGAGGTGAAATAACAGGTTAAACAGGTTTTTATCAATGCTAGTTTTAGTGATGCCCGGGTGTGTAATCCGGGCATCGATTTAATCCTGGAATACAATATATTCTTCATTCAACAAGGGCAATCCTTTTAACCGCATAATTACCTGTGCAACGGCGATTACATCTTTGCTACAATATTTTGCTATTCGATTTAAATTATCTTCTTTCCAATAAACATTACCTACCATACTGCCGTCAATATCATCTTTAGGTGTTGGAACCTGCAGTACATGTGCAAGCAGATTTAATGAGGTGTAATTTTTGAAATCCCCGAATTTCCAGAGCTCCAGCGTATCAACATGATTTACTTCCCAAGGTTTTTTGCCGTAAATATCCAGCACAGGCGGTAGGGCTAAACCATTAATTAAAAACCTTCGGCACAACCACGGCACATCAAATTCTTTGATATTATGACCGCACAATAAATAATCATTTTTTGATACATTAATTAATGTTGGTGTAAATGTTTCCAACAATAATTTTTCATCATGCCCACTGTAAGTTTTAATATTCAACACATAGTGGTCATCTTTTTTTACAAAATAGCCACAGGAAATCACAATTATTTTTCCGAATTCAGCCAATATTCCTGCTGTTGAAAAATAATATTCTGCAGGATCTTCCTCTTCCTTTCGGAAACGGCGGTTTTGTCGTTAAATAATTTTGAACAGCAGGAGGAGCTGATTAAAATCAGCATATCCCGGAACAGTTTCGATATCGAAAATGAACAGAGATTCGGGGTTTACATTTTTTAACATAATTAAGGGCGTTACAATTTATGCGCAAAATAAATAAAAATCATGTATTTATTTTGTTATACATTGGTATAACGGTACCTGTAATTCCTTTTGCCGCGTCAGACAATAAATATAAAATTACATCTGCCACATCGCTGGTTGGTGTAAATGTTTTGTATTGTTCAGGTGTTGCCCAGCTTAAATTATTTGGTGTTTGTAAAGTGGCAGGAACGATACAGTTCGCACGGATATCCGCTTCACGACCTTCTTCTGCAACACTTAAAGTTAGGGTAACCACTGCACTTTTACTGGCTGCATAAACGGCATTTCCGGCAGCAGGATAAATGGCAGGTTTTGCGCCAATTGTTATGATACTGCCACCATTATTTTTTTTCAAAATTTGAACAGTATGCTTTAATAATAAAAATGTAGGCAGGGCATTCAGGTTAAATAAAAACTCATAATCTTCAAACGAATAGTCGCTCACCGATTTACCCGGTTTATGCCCCGCCTGCAAGGTGCACCCAGTCCTGCAATATTGGTATCATTTCCAACCAGTGCCTCCACATCGGCTTCTTTACTCAGGTCGGCTACCATAGGAAATAAGGTTTTGTTGATGACATCCGGGAAAAGACTGCCAAGGGTTGCGAGACTCTTTTTCATTTACCGCACTTGCCCTCAAAAGTGCCTTTTTCGAGCAGTAATGCTGCAACCACGCGGCCTAAAGCCCCATCGGCGCCTGTAATTATTATCGTTTTGCCTGACATGTTTTTTTCTCAAAAATAAGGTTTTGTCACTGGTATTGGACAAATATATAAGGGCATGTGCAGACCAAATTTTAAATTGCTATAAAAAAACCTTTATTTTGTGCAGTATTGAGCAGCAGCCTGCCGCTACGATTAATCAATTCTTGAGTATGAAAAAAACGACACTTACACTGATTATTACTTTAGTTACCTTGTTTTCTGCCCGTTCCACGTATGCCCAGCTTTGGTTGATGACCGATGGCGGGGTTTTTTTTACTGAAGATTTAGTGGGCTATGGTATCAACGCGAAAGCGGCCTACCATTTCGGCGATTACGACCGCAACATGGCTACTTTTGGCGGTGGTTTCAATATGATGCCTAATAAGAAACTCGATTTTGTGGTGTATGATTCAACAGGTTTACTTACTGATACCCTATCAACTACCTTAACTTCTAATGTAATTACCATTGATGGTGATTATCGCAGATACTTCTTCCAAACTGATGCTGACGACTATTTTGCCTTTTACGGATTAATTGGTGCCAGCCTTTGGATGGTGAATTCTAAACTTGCCCTTGGCGCTTATGCCGATACCATTTACGCACCACCTGCGGGAACTGCTCTCGTGCAGTCGAATATGAGTGTGCGTATGCCAATTGGTTTCGGTATGGACTGGACAATCCGTGGTCGTTTTTGGTGGTATTTTGAAGCTAAAATGGAATTGCCGTTTACTCAGGTAAATAACGATTTTATTGGCAACGATTTTGGCGTGAGTTACCACATGAATACAGGTGTTCGTATCCTCCTTTGGGATATCTATTAATTTAATTCCTGCTTTTTTGTTGGGCTGATGTTGTTGATGATAATCCGCAAGGCTCTGTCGTACGTAATATAATTCCACATCCAGTTTATAAATACCATAAACCGGTTTCTGAATCCAACCAGCGACATTAAATGGATAAACATCCAGATATACCAAGCAAAATAACCACCGAAAGAATAACGTGGTAAATCAACCACGGCACGGTGACGCCCAACTGTGGCCATGTTTCCTTTATTTTTATAAATAAATGGTTTTAATGGTTTTTTAGCAGACATTCGCTTAAAGTTTTCTGCGAGATTAGATGCCTGTTGTAATGCAACTTGCGCCACACCGGGATGTCCGTTTGGAAATGCCTTATCTGTTTGCATTAATGCAATATCACCTATTGCATAAATATCTTTGTGGTCGGCAACTTCATTAAATCCATTCACCATAATTCGATTACCTCTGGTAATTGCAGCTGCATCAATTCCTTCAATAACAGCACCTTTAACACCTGCTGTCCAAATAACATGGTCGGAGGAAATAGACTTACCATCTTTTAAAATTAATTCCGTTCCTGTGTAATCGCTTACCAATGTATTTAACCAAACTGTTACACCTAAATCTTCAAGATATTTTTTTGATAAGCGAGAAGCTTTTTCCGACATGGTTGGTAAAATACGATTGCTGCCTTCTATTAAATGTATTTCCATTTTTTCAGGATCTAATTCCCGATAATCGGATGGCAATACATTTTTTTTAATTTCTGCCAGCGCACCCGCTAATTCTACTCCCGTAGGGCCACCACCAACAATAATAAAATTGAGTTTTTGTTTCTCCGGATTTCCCGCTGCCTGCAAAACAGCATTTTCAAACTGCTGTAAAATTGCACTACGCATACTTAATGCTTCAGGAATCGATTTCAGCGTATATGTTTTGGTTTCCAGATTTACATTTCCGTAAAAATTTGTGGTTGCACCGGCTGCAATAATGAGATAATCATAATTGAAATCACCGGCTGAGGTATGCACTTTTTTTTGGGTTTTATCTATACCTGTAACTTCTGCCAAACGAAAAGCAATATTTGGGTATTTACCTATTTTTCTCCGCAAGGGATATGCAATACTTTCAGCAGTTAAACCGGCTGAAGCAATTTGGTATAATAACGGTTGAAATGTATGATAATTATACTTATCAATTAACACTACCCGGTAAGGTAAATTATTTAGTCTTTTAATTAATTCCAATCCGGCAAATCCGCCGCCAATTATCACAATTTTGGGAAGTGAAGTATCACCAAATCGATTTTGCATAGCCTGAACAATTTGATTATAAGGATAACCCAAAATTAAAACAATGTGTTCAGAAAAATGCGAATATTTTAGTTCCTGCAATTTTATTTCAGTTAGTTTTGTAAAACAAAAAATCTATTGGTATGGCAAAGCAAGTAAGGGTTTCCGGATTTGGTTCTTTATGTGTTCAACCGGGCACTTCCGATAAAGTTATTTTACCACATAATGAGCCGATTTATGCTACAACGGCATATACATTTGAATCAACCGACCATGCTTTGAGTTTATTTGACGACCATCACAAAGGTTATGTTTATTCAAGATGGGGAAACCCCACCGTTTCCATGGCAGAAGAAAAAATTGCCGGCCTGGAAACATTCGGTAGCGATATTAAAGCAAAAGCGCAATTATTCAGCAGCGGCATGGCAGCAATTGCAGCAGTAATCTTAGCTAATGCAAAAGCCGGTGATAAAATATTAACCCAACCGCAATTGTATGGCACCACCGATGAATTAATTCAGAAGCAACTCAGCGACTGGCAAATTGGAAATATCCGTTGCGATTTAAATGATTTTAAAACTGTTGAGCAAATTTTAAAAACAGATAAAACAATTCGTTTAATTTATATTGAATCACCTTCAAATCCCATGATGGAGGTTTTTGATATTCAAACATTATGCAAAATTGCGCATCAATATAAATGTCGCGTTGCAGTAGATAATACTTTTTCTTCACCTTATTGTCAGCGCCCACTATTGTTAGGTGCTGATTTTTCTGTGCATTCTGCTACCAAATATTTAAATGGACATGGAAGTGGTTTAGGTGGTGTTATAATTGGGCGAGATGAAAAGTTTATGAAAAATGAAGTTTGGATGAAGGTGAAGTTATTAGGTGCAAATTCAAATGCATTTGATAGTTGGTTATTATTACAAGGATTAAAAACACTTGAATTGCGTATGGAGCGCCATTGTAATAATGCAAAAAAAGTGGCTGCATTTCTTGAACAACATCCTGCCGTATCTAAAGTATTGTATTGCGGTTCAAAAAATCATCCTCAAAAAAATATTATTAAAAAACAAATGCTGGCACACAGTGGCATGCTGAGTTTTGAATTAAAAGGCGGATTAAAAGCCGGTGTTAAATTGATGAACAAAGTAAAAGTGTGTAAAATGGTAACTTCCTTAGGCACATTAGATACTTTAATTCAACATCCTGCAAGTATGACGCACGTAAATGTTCCACGCGAACGCAGAATGGCTGCAGGTATTACCGACGGACTAGTTCGGTTAAGCGTGGGCATAGAAAATGCAGCAGATATTATTGCAGATTTAACTCAGGGTATGAAATAAAAAAGCGGCCTTACTCATGTAATTCCGCTTTTAGTTAAATATATTATTGATATAAATTTAGCAACTCATTGCTTCAACTGTCGGACTTATTTTTTTAATTAATCCCTGTAATACTTTTCCGGGACCTACTTCAATATAATTTGTTGCCCCGTCAGCAGTCATTTGTAAAACACTTTGTGTCCATTTAACCGGTGCTGTTAACTGTGCAATTAAATTATTTTTTATATCTGCAGGGTCAATTACTGCAGCAGCAGTAACATTTTGATAAACCGGGCAAACAGGTTTGCTGAAATTAGTGCTGTTAATTGCATCATATAATTCGATACGTGCAGGTTCCATTAATGGTGAATGAAATGCACCTCCAACTGGTAATAATAATGCGCGTTTTGCACCGGCAGCTTTTAATGCTTCGCAGGCTTTGTTTACTGCATCAATTTCTCCGGATATAACTAATTGACCGGGGCAGTTATAATTGGCTGCAACCACAACACCTTCAGTTTCATTACAAATACGTTCAACAATATCATCCGCAAGGCCAAGTACGGCGGCCATTGTAGACGGTTGTAATTCGCATGCTTTTTGCATGGCCATTGCACGTTTATAAACTAATAATAAGCCATCTTCAAACGACAAGGTTTTATTTGCAACCAATGCAGAAAATTCACCAAGTGAATGCCCGGCAACCATATCAGGCTGAAAATTTTCGAGTGTTGCCGCTAAGGCAACAGAATGTAAAAAAATGGCGGGTTGTGTAACACTGGTTTGTTTTAATGCTTCTTCAGTGCCGTTAAACATAATATCAGTAATAGAAAAACCTAATAACCAATCGGCAGCATCAAACATATTTTTTGCAACCGGATTATTGGTGTACAATTCTTTCCCCATACCCGGAAACTGTGAACCCTGTCCCGGAAAAACATAAGCTTTTTTCATGTAAATTATATTATTTGGTATTTAATAATGTGCGAGTAGATTAATGAACAGCATTGGCATACATTACAAAATAAATATCCTTTGTAAGTGACCAACCTGCCTCTAAATCCTGATTATATTTTGCGGGTGCAACAAGTATAACTTTATCATCTAATTGAATTACTTTATACACCACGTATTTTTTTAAGGCATCGGGATTTGCCATGCGCATTTCAAAGGAAGCTAGTTTTTCCGGCCAGCCCTTTTCAGAGCCATTTTTCTTAATTTTTTCAATTAAAAAATCTTTTATACCATCAATTTTCATCATTTCAACATCGCCATCACTTAATTCATAATTACTGAATAACCCACCCGGTGTAATAATTTCTACACGGGTACATTTCCTTCCTTCTGTTTTATATTTTTTTGATTGTGCGTGCAGGTTACTGCCGACAAATATCAACAGCGTAACCAATGCAATTTGTATGTTTTTCATATTGCAAGTTTAGACTGTAAATGTAAATAATTCTGATAAACTATTTGCTTAAGCGGGCTGAGATGAGGTTGATGAACTCATTTCTGGTTTGCATTTCCTGAAACTGTCCGGTGAAGGCAGAGGTAGTGGTTACAGAGTTTTGTTTTTGCACGCCGCGCATCATCATACATAAGTGGCTTGCTTCAATAACAACAGCAACCCCTATTGGATTCAGTGTATTTTGTAAACAATGTAACACCTGTTGGGTAAGCCTTTCCTGCACTTGCAAACGACGGGCGTAAATATCTACCACACGAGCAATTTTGCTGAGGCCAACAATTTTGCCATTTGGAATATAGGCAACATGAGCACGACCAAAAAACGGCAGCATGTGGTGTTCACACATGGAATATATTTCAATATCTTTCACAATTACCATTTCACTGCACTCTTCAGTAAACATGGCGCCACGAACAACTGCTTCAGCATCCTGATCATAACCTTGTGTTAAAAACTGCATAGCTTTGGCAATACGCTCCGGTGTTTTTTGTAAACCTTCGCGCTCAGGGTCTTCGCCTAACTGCGTAATAATTGCTTTGTAATTCTCCTGTAATCCCGAAAGTGATTCCATACCGTATTGTTCTACTTTTTTATAGAACTGTCCATTTTGGTTGTTTGATTCTGCCATTGAGTATTAATTTTATTCACCGTAGTATTCCGCAGAAATATTTTCGGTTTCCTGAAGTTTAATACAGTGTAAAACGCCACCACTAATTAATGGTTCAATAATCCGCCAAATTACCTTGCAAAAATTTTCAGTACTTGGTTGAACATCAATAAAGTATAATGTGTCTGTGTTCAGGTTTTTATGATCAAATAACTCAATAACTTCCTTTTTAATCAGATCGCTCAATTTTTTAGCATCCATAATGAAACCTGTATCAGGATCAGGATTGCCTTTAACCGTTACAAACAACTGGTAGTTATGTCCATGCCAGTTTTTATTGGCGCATTTGCCAAAAATTGCAACATTTTGCTCTTCTGTCCATTTGTTATTATACAGCCTGTGTGCTGCATTGAACGTTTCACGTCTGGTAAGATAAACCATGGCGCAAAGATAATACTATCGAATGGTTTTGGTAAGAAATTTTGTCCTAAAGCCGACTGATCAAAAAAGGCTCAAAAACGGGTAAAAATGACTTAAGCAGCCAAAATTGCCACTTTTTTCGGGTCTTTAGCGTCAACTTTTACCTGCAACGTGCGTCCTTTACGGTAATTCTGCAGTTCCTCACGCGTAATATTGTGTTTTATCTCCACCTCGTAAGGTACCATACTGCGATGACGAATTTCCAATAATAAGCCGATTCGGGGATTATGATCAACGGTTTTGCCCGTTTCCCATACTTCAAGAATAATAGCCATAGCAGGCTCGCCCGATTTCATTACATCCATAGCAACGAAGGCCGGCCTGAAAAAAAACCAGTAACCTGCGAAACCAACGCCACAACATAATATAAACGTGGCAATTCCGTAAGTCCATTGTAATACAGATATGATACCCACCGCAGTAAATGCGATGCCAAGAAATAACCAAACTACATAATTAGGTAATCCAAATTGTTTAACCATCTTTTCCATTTGTGCTCAGGGGTTTTTGTCTTTAATTAAGTTTATATACGTAAAATTGTACCGTTTTGTTCAAATTGAGTAGCCAGTTTTTCACATTTTTATATGAATAATGTCAGGCATGCATAAATTTAAATCCATTTTAATACTAATTTTATATACTACCACTGTCAAGACGGCTTTTGCACAACAACCCGTTGCAGCTGGAAATGAAAATTTTACGGCAGTTCAGGCAACAGTGGACGGATTATTCAAAGCAATGTACCAAAACGACAGCGCCGCACTTACTGCGCTTTTTGCTGAAAATGCGCGTTTACTCACAATTACAAATCATGGTGATAAGAAAATTCTCGTAACTGAAACACCGGCAGATTTTGCAAATGCGGTCGGAACACCTAAAACAGAACGATGGAAAGAAGTACCCGACTATTATAAAATTGAAGCCGACAATGAACTGGCCAGCGTTTGGTGCCCTTATCATTTTTATATTGAAGAAAATGGTGCGGAACAATTAATACATTGCGGTGTTAACAGTATAACATTATTTTTTAACGGCAGCAAATGGCTTATTACACAAATTACCGATACCCGTTCTGAAGCAGCTTGTAAAGAATAAGACAACATCCAATTTTTAAAAATAATCGTAATTAAATCAGCAAACCCAATATATCTGTGAATAAAATTATCGAGCGTTTACTGGAAAACGACCATGTGCCGGATTTTTTAATCCGAAAAAAAATTGTCCAGCTTCTGGAAGTAAGGTTAAAGGATGAAACGCTTGCCAACAGGGAGTTGCAGCAGGCGCACTTAATGAACATTATCGCCGAATTAAAACAATCGCCCATTGCAATAGAAACACGTGCCGCTAACGAGCAACATTATGAAGTGCCAACAACATTTTTCAAAATGGTAATGGGGCAACATATGAAATATTCTTCCTGCTACTGGACACCGGAAACAAAAACGCTTTCGGAAGCAGAAACGCTTGCGCTGGAAAAAACCTGTGCACATGCAGAATTGCAGGATGGTTTGCAAATTTTAGAGTTGGGCTGTGGATGGGGTAGTTTATCGATGTTTATGGCAGCCAAATACCCAAATGCACAAATTACCGGCGTATCAAATTCAGCAACTCAAAAAGCATATATTGATGCTACCTGCGCCCAACGCGGACTAAAAAATGTGCGCATTATTACTGCTGATATGAATGTGTTTGCGCTTGATGAAAAGTTTGACCGGGTAGTTTCAGTTGAAATGTTTGAACACATGCGCAATTACCGTTTATTGCTGAAAAAAATTAGCAATATGCTTACAGACGACGGTAAATTATTTGTGCATATTTTTACCCATAAAGAATTTACTTACTATTTTGATGTTGTTAATGATGATGACTGGATGAGCAAATACTTTTTCACCGGTGGTATTATGCCTTCTGATGATTTGTTATTTTATTTTAATGAAGATTTAAAAGTGCAAAAACATTATCATTGGGATGGCACACATTATCAGAAAACTGCTGAAGCCTGGCTGCAAAATATGGATGCACATAAAGCTGAAATAATGCCGATTTTAGCATCAACTTATAGTAAAGAAAATGCAACAAAATGGTGGGTTTACTGGCGCATATTTTTTATGGCCTGTGCAGAATTATGGGGGTATAAAAACGGAAATGAATGGTTTGTCAGCCATTATTTATTTACTAAATAAACACATCAATTAATCAATGGAAATTGCCATTATAGGGACAGGAATTGCAGGAATGGGCAGTGCGCATCGTTTGTTCAAGAAGCACAATATCACTGTGTTTGAGCAGGCAGATTATGTTGGCGGGCATACTAATACTGCTTATGTAAAGGAAGGTAATAACACTATTCCAATTGATACCGGATTTATTGTATTTAACAACGAAAATTATCCGCACCTCAATAAATTATTTGCAACAATTCAAGCACCAATAAAAAAAACAGATATGAGTTTTGCTGCACATATTGTGCACGAAAATATTCAATACTGCGGAAGTAGTTTACCACTGTTGTTTGCTCAAACGAAAAACATTTTTTCGCCGCGATATATTCGTTTTTTAATGCAGTTAAATGCATTTAACAAAACTTGCCTTGAAGTATTGGAGCAACCGGAATTACAAAATTTATCCATTGCTGCTTATGTAAAATCAAAAGGTTGGGGCGTAGATTTACTGAACTGGTATATTTTACCAATGAGCTCAGCATTATGGAGCACACCACCTGATACCAGTGCCCAATTTCCGGCATTAACCCTGGTAAGATTTTTTAAAAATCATGGCTTTTTGGGATTGAATACTCAATTTCAATGGTATACCGTTAATGGTGGAAGCGAAGAATATAAAAAACGATTAATTGCGCCTTTTAAAGATAAAATTAAACTGAATGCACCTGTAACAGGTATTGAAAAATCGGGCGACAAAGTAGCTGTTACCACCCAACAGGGAGAAATATTTTTATTTGATAAAGTAATTATTGCTACACACGGTGATCAGGCTTTGAAAATGCTTAAAAATCCGGATGATTTACAGCAGAAATTATTAGCTCCGTTCATTTATCAAAAAAACAAAGCTACTTTACATACAGATGCCGGAATAATGCCAAAAATAAAAAAAGTGTGGAGCAGCTGGAATTACAGAACGGAAAAAATAAATGGCAACATAACCGCTTCCTGCACCTACTGGATGAATAGTTTACAGGATGTTTCAAAAAATGAAAATTATTTTGTCACCATCAACGACCCGGGAATTGTTGACAAGGGAAAAATTATTAAAGAGCTGATGTATGAACATCCTGTGTTTACTGTTGAAGCAATGCAGGCGCAGCAAAATCTTGCACAGCTTAATAACAATGGACAGATTTACTTTTGTGGAAGTTACTTCAGGTATGGGTTTCACGAAGATGCACTCATGAGCGCGAATGCTGTTTGTGATTTAATTGTTGGTTCTGATAATTAAATGGTAACTTAACGTAAAATAAAATGGATTCAGCCTTATATAAATGTCTTGTAATGCACAACCGGATTGCCCCAAAAAAGCATCGGTTTCATTATAACGTATTTATGTTTTGGTTAGATATCGATAAATTGGATAAACTGGCATCCAAACTAAAATTATTATCGTATAATAAACCGGGCCTTTTTAGTTTTCGGGACAGCGATCATTTTAAGTATCCGGAGGGTGACAGCAGGAACCAACTTAGTACTAGAACAAAATTGAATGACTATCTGGCAACTAAAGGAATTACACATTTTCCGGAAAAGGTTTTTTTACTGAGCCATATCCGCATGTTTGGTTATGTGTTTAATCCGGTAAGTTTTTACTTTTGCTACGATGAACAAAATGTGTGCAATTATGTTGTCACAGAAATTAGCAACACTTTTGGTGAAATGAAATTGTTTTTGGTAGATGCGAAAAACGGAACAACTTTCGAACAAAATGCACAGAAGTTCTTTTATGTATCACCATTTACCGAAATGGATACCGAATTTGAATTTCGGTATAAAGTGCCGGATGAGAAGTTGAATATACAGATTAATGTTAAAGATAAATCAGGAGATAAATTTTTTATCAGCACCCTGACAGGCAATAAAAAATCAGTTACAGATGCACGTTTGGGATGGTATCTTATTCGTTTTCCGTTTATCACCATTCGCGTAATGCTGGCAATTCACTGGCAGGCTTTAAAATTATGGCTTAAAAAAATACCTTATCATAAAAAGTCAGCTAATGCTGATTTGCAACGCGACATTATTAATGTCCGAAACAACAACTAACTTTTTGAGCGACAACCAATGAAACTATATAAAAAAACGATTCTAAAATATTTGCAACCCATGCAAAAAGGGTATTTGTTTATTACCCTCGCCGATGGCAGCACCATGGAGCTTGGCAGCAAACAAAATGAATTACATGCAGATGTAACCGTAGTGGATGATAATTTTTTTAAACGGGCATTTTTGTTCGGTGATATTGGTTTTGCTGAAGCATTTATGGCTGGCGAATGGACTACAACCAATCTCACTGCTTTATTATCCTGGTTTCTATTGAATGTTGACAATGCACCAACATTGTCAGGATCAACAGCTAAAACTATTATTGTTAATGGTTTTCAACTGGCAAATAAAATATTCCACAGCAAAAGAAAAAATTCACTGGATGGGTCAAAAAAGAATATTGCAGAACACTATGATTTAAGTAATGAGTTTTTTAGTTTGTTTCTTGATAAAACAATGACCTACTCTTCGGCTTATTATTCAAAACCGGATTTAGCACTGGAAAAAGCACAATACGAAAAATATGATAGTTTATGCCAGTCGCTAAAATTAAATGCCAATGACCATTTACTTGAAATTGGAACCGGATGGGGCGGATTTGCCATTTATGCGGCTAAAACTTATGGTTGTAAAATTACTTCAGTAACCATCTCGCAACAACAATATGATTTTGCAACAACACGAATCAAAAACGAAAATTTATCGGAACATATTGATGTGCAATTAAAAGACTATCGTTTAATTGAAGGCCAGTTCGATAAAGTGGTTTCTATTGAAATGATTGAAGCAGTTGGGGCACAATATTTAAAAGTGTATTTCGATAAAATTCAATCTGTACTAAAACCAAATGGCGTTTTGGCATTGCAGGCAATTGTATGTCCTGATTCCAGATTTGAGTCGTTTAAAAAGAATGTAGATTTTATTCAAAAACATATTTTTCCGGGCAGTTTATTACCGAGTATCGCAGCTATTAACACTGCTATTAACGAAACGGGTGATTTATTTATGTTCGGTTTAAAAGACCTCGGCAAAAGTTATGTAATTACACTCTCTGAATGGCGTAAACGTTTTAATGAAAATATCGAGAAGGTTAAACTGTTGGGTTTTGATGATGCTTTCATCAGAAAGTGGAATTACTACTTTTCCTATTGTGAAGCTGCCTTCGACATGCGCAATATCAATGTTGTGCAAATGGTTTATACCCGCCCGAATAATTATAAATATTAACTTTACGGTATGAAATCGTTTTTGGTATGTCTGCTCAGCCTGGTTTTTACCGGTTCAGCCTATGCACAGCTGGTTACAGCTGAGGATTGGACACAAAACGACTGTAACGGCATTGAACACAATTTATATACTGAATTGGATACCGGCTCAGTAGTGGTTATGGAGATTGTTATGCTCGACGGCTGTATGCCTTGTATTAATGCTGCTCATTTGTTCGGCCCTATAATTGAGGCATATAATCTGACGAATAGCAATAGGATTCAATATTATTCTTTCGGTTACAATGATACTTATACCTGCACGCAATTGAGTGACTGGAAAACCGAAAATGCAATAACCTGCAATGCACAATTTGTTGAAGGGTATGACATTTCTGAATTTTATGGCGGCATGGGAATGCCAACAATTGTTGTAACTGGCCGCTCCACACATGAAGTAAGTTTTTCGCAATACGGTTTTACTGTTTATGATACCATCAAGTTTGCAAATGCACTTGAATATGCTTTGGGTTTAACTGAAACTTTACCAATTCAAAATTTGCAACCAGCAGAAATAAGTTGCTTTCCAAATCCTGCAACTAATTTCATTACGCTGAATAATTCATTTTCAGGTGCGGTAATAATTTATGGAATGGGCGGCGCACAAACGTATCAATTAAATTGTGTA
Source organism: Bacteroidota bacterium (assembly GCA_016706255.1). Taxonomy (NCBI): domain Bacteria; kingdom Pseudomonadati; phylum Bacteroidota; species Bacteroidota bacterium. Next base: position 1,070,862 of record JADJJZ010000003.1, read on the forward strand.
AATGGTACAATTAATATCGCAACATTACCAAAAGGCTTTTATTTGTTGCAATCTGAAATCGGAAATACTACCTTCCTTAAAATTTAATATTTGTGTAATATCAATAAAGGTAATTTGCTGTGATAAAGTACATCAGCAGCAGTATCCTGATTGAGCAATCGCTGTAAACCACTGTGTTTATTGGCGGTCAGCGCAATGAAGTCAATATTTTTATGCGCCACATATTGCACCCAGGCATCTCTCAATACATCAGCATCAACGGTTTCATAATCTATTTTTACTTCTTGATGATCACGTTTAATTTGTTCACCCAAAGCAAAAAATTTCCCTTCTGTATTACTTTCATGAATATTAAAATGTACGATGTGCAAATTAATGCCAAATGGTTTTAACAAATTTAAAATCTTGCCAATTGAAATTACATCTGCAGCATCCATATCACTCATATATAAAACTTCCTGTGGTTTTGTAAATGTATATTTTTCAGGCAGTACTAAAACCGGACAATGCGCTTTTTTCATTACCGATTGTGTAACAGTTCCAAAAAACAGGCGTTCAATTCTGCTGTGATGATGTCTGCCCATAATTAATAATTGCGGCTGAATTATTGCAGCCTGATGCAGAATAATTTCATCTGCCAAACCATTTTCCACGTGTGAAAAAACGGGCATTGGTTTACCTGCAGCATTTAATGCCAAGCGGAATTGTTCAGCGTAAACAAGCATGGCAGCATCTGCCTCAGCCCGCATTTTATATATAATATCGCTGGTATATTTTTCTACACCCTGTTCGTCGAACTGCGTACGTTCTTCTTTCACAAATGGGTCGTCAACAGCATGCACTAAGTGAATTTCTGCATCTTGTTCAATAAGCAGTGGTATGAGATAGGCAAAAGCATCAGTAGCATTATCTGCCAGGTCGGTTGGTATCAGTATTTTTTTCATAACCTGAAATTTAGTGCAAGTTACCGCTCAGGAAACTAATAAAATAGATGAAAAGTCACCATTTTGCTTCGACTCAAAACAATATTTTTGTATAACTGTTATATAAATATCTTAAACAAAAGTAATTTTACAACATGGCAGCAATCTATTCAATCCGTGATCTGGAGTCGTTATCGGGTATAAAAGCCCATACCATACGTATTTGGGAGCATCGGTACGGTATTTTAAAGGCACACCGCACCGAAACCAATATTCGTTATTACTCCGAAACCGAGTTAAAATACTTGATGAGTTTGGCGTTGCTTAACCGTAACGGGCATAAAATTTCAAAACTGGCTATTTTATCTCAGGAAGAAGTATCTGCTTTGGTTGGGGATATGATTAACCAGCCGCGGGAGTTTATCAACCAGATTGAAGGCCTCACTATTGCTACCATTGCCTATGATGAAGAAAAGTTTGAAAAAATACTGAATACCTGCATTTTACAAATGGGATTTGAGGAAACTATTAAAAAAGTGGTTTTCCCATATCTTGAAAAACTAGGCATGTTATGGGTTTCAGGAACGGTTATTGCGGCACAGGAGCACTTTATGACACAGCTCCTCAGGCAAAAGCTGATTGTGGCTATTGATGGCCAATCAACCAAATATGATGAACATTCCAAAGAGTTTGTTCTCTTTTTGCCAAACGGCGAATGGCATGAGCTCAGTTTGCTTTTCCTCTCATATCTGCTTAAAACCCACAACCACAAAGTAGTGTATCTGGGTCCAAGTGTGCCCATTAATGATGTGATTCAGGTAGGAGAGAGCCTGCATCCTGATGGGTTTTATACCATCATAACAGCACATCCCACTGCATTTACGGTAAGTGATTACCTGAACAAACTGGCTGCTACTTTCCCGGAAAGTAAAGTGTTTGTTAGCGGCGCGCAAACCATAAACGCTATTAAAGGCCTGGAAAGCAACGTTTATGTAATCAGTAACCTCGAAACAGTTGTTGAACGTCTTGAAACCCTTGCAGTGGCTTAATTACTTAATATTGTTTAACATTTAACATTAAAGATTAAACAAAAATTTGGAATTTCACCTTTTCAGTGTTTACTTTGTATCAAAATAAGGATTATGACAAACCACGAATTTGAATCTCATATCATCCGGTTGAAATCACCTCTTAAGGCTTTTGCTTTAAATCTGACCCGCGATAGAGATGATGCACTGGACTTAGTGCAGGAAACTTACTTCAGGGCTTTGTCGAACCAGGACAAGTTTCACGATGGCACCAATCTGAAAGCATGGTTGCTTACCATCATGAAAAATATTTTTATCAATAACTACCGCAAACATGCTAAAAGAAATACGCTGGTGGATAGTTCTGATAACCTTTTCTTGCTGAATTCAAGTGCAGCTATTACGGCAAATCAGGCAGAAAATGATTTTGTGATGAAAGACCTGATCAAAGCAATTAATCAGCTTGATGAGGAATATAAAAAACCTTTTATCATGCATTATCAGGGTTATAAATATGAAGAAATTGCAGAAGTAATGCACTTACCGTTAGGCACTGTAAAAAGCCGCATCTTTTTTGCGCGTAAACAAATGAAAGACTTTCTTGAAAATAAAGGATTCGACAGATATTGAAATATCAAATTAAGGGAGCCCAATTGTAAAGATTGGGCTTTTTTTATGCCTCGTATAATTCAATGGGCAATCCATCAGGGTCAGTAAAAAATACAAATCGTTTTTGAGTATAAATATCCGTGCGAACCGGCTCAAATACAATACCTTTTTGTTCGAGGGATTTGATTGTTTCATCAAGCTGATCAACACTGAAACACAAATGCCTTAATCCCCTGGCTTCCGGATACGATGGGCGTTCCGGCACATTTGGAAATGAAAATAATTCGATAGCCGTGTCTGCATTTACACGTAAATCAAGTTTCCACGAATCCCGTTCACTGCGATAATTTTCCGCAATTATTTCAAAACCTAAAATGGTATGATAAAAATGTTTCGATTTGTTATAATCGGAACAAATAATGGCAATATGGTTAATCCCTGTTATCATTAGTAATTAAAAAATGCGTCTTCTAAATGTTCAATCTGCCAGCTTCCATCCTTCAATTTTAAAATGGATATTACATCAAAACGTATATCCAATTCTAATTTATGCTGATACATATATTCTGATGCCGCTTTACTGATAAGTTGTTGTTTCCTGCTGTTCAAAGCCTCCTCCGGATATCCGAATTTCAAACTGCTTCTTGTTTTTACTTCCACAAACAAAATATGGGCTCCATTGCCGGCAATTATATCCACTTCTGCCCGCCCAAAACGATAATTTCTTTCTAGTATCGTGTATCCTTTTTCAAGCAGATAAGCAACCGCTTTTTCCTCTCCCAACAGCCCCAATTCGTTATGCCTGCCCATAATAGTGTATTTTTGTGCTTCAGAACATGGACAAATATATTGATAGATTTCCTCAACAACTCCTCGAAGCTGTTGAAATAGGCTTAAAAGTGGAAAGTTTTTCATTTGAGCGCGAGATCAAACATATTGTGGTTTCTGGTATGGGCGGCTCCGGAATAGGCGGCTTATTGCTCAAAGATGCGCTCAAACATAAGTTAGCCATTCCTTTTGAAGTTAGTAACGATTATCAATTGCCGGCAAGCTGCAATCAACATACTCTGGTGATTTGCTCTAGTTACTCAGGAAATACTGAAGAAACTATTTCAAGTTTACAAGATGCCCTGCGCAAAGGATGTATGATAGCCTGCGTTACAACAGGTGGTAAATTGCATGAGCTGGCTAAATCAAATAATCTGCCGGTAATTCTGATTCCCGGTGGAATGCCACCGCGCACTTGTTTAGGTTATTCATCGGTTGCACAATTATTTATTTTGAAGCATTCGGGTTTGATTGATGAGCAATTTATTGCAGATATTAAATCAACTGCAGCCATGTTATCTGCTCAAAAAAATGAAATTCAGTTAACTGCAAAAATAATTGCCGACCGTTTTCAAAATACCATCCCGCTGATATATGCTGATATTTCCATTTATGCAGTTGCATTACGATGGAAACAACAGATCAACGAAAATGCAAAAATGGCATGTTTTGCAAATGTTTTACCGGAAATGAATCATAACGAACTGGTTGCTTTTCATGAAGCAGATCAACGCATTGGTGTTATTTATTTACGCCACAATCATGAACATCCGCAAACAGCAAAACGGTTTGAATTAACATCGGAATTAATTCAGGAAAAAATTTGTTGTAGCACCAATGTTGCCGCAACAAGCGCATCTGCCCTCGAAAATATGTTCTATCTCATTCATGTCGGCGATTGGGTAAGTTTATATTTATCTCAGTTAAAAGGTGTAGATCCGATTAAAATCGACATGCTCGATTGGTTAAAAACAGCATTGGAAAAAAAATAATGCAACTCGTTCAATTTCGCGATTTAGGAATAATGGAATACGGCTATGCATGGAAATTGCAGGAAAGTATTTTTAATGATATCGTAGAAAAAAAATTACAAAACCGCATTCGTAATGAAGAGGAACAATTATCGTATAATCATCAATTACTTTTTGTTGAACATGAACCGGTAATTACGTTAGGTAAAAGTGCTGATGAAAAAAATGTTCTGCTCAACGAAACATTACTCAAACAAAACGGGGTTAGTTTATTTCATATTAACAGGGGAGGAGATGTAACTTATCATGGGCCGGGACAAATAGTTGGATATCCGATTCTTGATTTGGATTTTTTCTTTACCGATTTAGGAAAATATTTACGCAGTATTGAAGAGGTAATTATTTTAACCCTTGCCGATTACGGTTTAAAAGGCGAACGATTGCCCGGTTCAACAGGGGTTTGGTTAGACGCAGATAATAAAAAAGCCCGCAAAATTTGTGCTATCGGAATTCGCAGCAGTCGCTGGGTTACCATGCATGGATTTGCTTTTAATATTAATACAGACCTGAGTAAATTTAATTTTATAATACCTTGTGGTATACAGGATAAAGCAGTAACTTCATTACAAAAAGAATTAGGCAGAATTATTCCGCTTGATGAAGTAAAACAAAAACTTAAACAACATTTTTCAACGGTATTTAATTGTAAATTAATCTGATGCAGGAATTTGATGATGATATAGATGTAAACGACTTAGGTGCTGATACCGAAGAAGAATTGTATGAACACTATCGTGTAGTTACCGACCGCAAACAAGAGCCGTTGCGTATCGATAAATTTTTATTTAACCGCATAGAAAACATCTCGCGTACACGAATACAAAATGCTGCTTTAGCAGGATGTATTTTAGTAAACCAAAAACCGGTTAAGTCGAATTATAAAATAAAACCTTTCGATGAAATTGTTGTCGTATTACCGCAAAAACCCGCTAAATACGATGTTCGCGCTGAAAATATTCCTATTGATATTGTTTATGAAGATGATGATATTGTGCTCATAAATAAAAAACCGGGCATGGTTGTTCATCCCGGCCTCGGCAATTTTTCCGGTACTTTAGTAAATGCATTATTATATCATTTTGAGCAACTCCCGCCAAAACAAGATGAACCTTTTCGTCCGGGTTTAGTGCATCGTATCGATAAATTTACCTCGGGATTAATTATCGCAGCAAAAAATGAATATGCGATGGCGCATCTTGCCAAACAATTTTTCGACCATAGTATCAATCGCAAATATTATGCATTGGTTTGGGGCGAATTTGATGAGGATGAAGGAACCGTAACGGGTAATATTGCCAGACATCAGCGCTACAGAAAATTATTTACTGTGTATCCCGTTGGTGGCGAAATTGGTAAACATGCCGTAACGCACTACAAAGTTTTAGAACGATTCGGATATACCAGTTTGATTGAATGTAAACTCGAAACCGGCCGCACACACCAAATCCGTGTCCACATGCAACATATTGGTCACCCGGTGTTTAGCGATAATACTTATGGCGGTGATAAAATCGTTAAGGGAACAATTTATACCAAATACCGTCAGTTTGTGGAAAATTGTTTTGAATTAATTCCTCGTCAGGCGCTACATGCAAAATCACTCGGCTTTATCCATCCGCGAACCGGAGAGGAAATGTATTTTGAAAGTGAATTACCGGCCGATTTTGCCTCTGCTACTGAAAAATGGCGGTCGTTTGCTAAAAAAATTAAATTTGAAAATTAATTACCTTTAGTTGTTATGAGTAAGCATGTTGTTGCTGTTATCTTATTGGTTTTTTCTTTTTCAGTTAGCCAAGCCCAAAGCAAATGCGCTACTACTGACGTATTGGAGCAAATCAAAAAAAATGACCCTGCTGCTTATCAGCACATCTTAACACAAAAAAATATTCCTGCAAATGCCAGACTTACCGATGATGTTTACATCATACCTGTTGTTGTGCATGTAGTTTATAATACAGCAGCCGAAAATATTGATGATACACGCATTTACACCCAAATAAATACTTTAAACGAAGATTTTAGACGTTTAAATGCGGATACCGTGAACACGCCGCCTGAATTTGCTGCAGTTGGCGCGGATGTAAAAATTGAATTTTGTCTCGCCTCATTTGATCCCAATGGCGATTCCACAACTGGAATTATTAGAAAATACACCGATACCACTCAATATTTGCTTTCATTTTCGGAAGAAGTAAAAAAATCGGAACAAATGGGTGATGATGCCTGGCCGGCTTCTTCTTACCTCAATATTTGGGTTTGCGACTTACAGGATGGTATTTTAGGGTATGCCGTTTCTCCGGGTGCGAGTCCGGAAGTTGATGGTGTAGTTATCGATTACAAAAATTTTGGGTTGGCAGATATCAGTTCCGCCCCATATAACCTCGGTCGCACTGCAACACATGAAGTAGGCCACTGGCTTGGTTTATCGCATGTTTGGGGCGATGACGGCGGTATTTGTGATGGGTCCGATGGAATTGATGATACACCGAATCAGGGTGATTCCACTTACGGTTGTCCGGGCGAGGTTTTAGTTGACGAATGTTCTCCCACAGCTCCGGGAATTATGTATCAGAATTACATGGATTATACGGATGATGCCTGTATGAATATATTTACCGAAGACCAGAAAACGCGTATGCGCACGGTTATGGAAACATATCGTGCATCACTGCTCACTTCCGCTGCCGGTTGCAATGAAATTGGCCCGCTACCCGGCGATATTGCTGAAATATTAGTGTATCCCGTTCCAACAAATGGTCAGTTTACCATTTCCATAAAAAACTTTTTAGGCGATTATCAGGAATATTTTGACATCACTGTTTACAACACGCTGGGACAGTTAATTGCAAGCGCACAACCTGCTGCAGCTAATAATGTTGCGCAATATTTTGATTTAAGCGGACTTTCAACCGGGTGTTATGTGGTTCAGGTGTTTAACGGGACATACTTCCTTACGCAGCAATTTATCATAAATTAATGTCTCCTTTCAGAGAAGCTTAACGATTGTCAAATCGCTATCATTCTTTAAATAAACTTAATGGGTTATGATAAAATTTTATAGCTTCTGATTAACTTTGGCTGAAATTCTGAAAATTTAATCCTAATCAATAATGAAAAAAGCTTTATTAGCCGCTTTAATGCTGGCTTTAACAACCGTAACCTACGCACAAACTGTTGTTCGTTGCGGTGCAAACTCCTACCTGAAGCAACTTGAAACGTATTTTCCTGAAGAATTTGCTGCCATTAAGGCGGAAGCAATGAGAAGGGACAGTGCTAGTGTTACAACAACTTATCGCACCAACGGTGGCGTGTACACCATTCCGGTAGTAGTGCATGTTGTTTATAGCACTGAAACGCAAAATATCGATGAATCTTTTGTTAACTCTCAAATTGAAGTGTTGAATGAAGATTATCGCCGTTTAAATGATGATGCAGATGAAACACCTGCTGCATTTGAAGGTATTGCTGCTGATGCACAAATAGAGTTTTGCCTTGCACAACAAGATCCTGATGGTGTGTTAAGTTCAGGAATTGTTCGTGTTGAAACAGATATTAATAGCTGGAGCTTATTTGTTACGCCCGGCACTGATAATTATGCTGATAACGTGAAGTTCACCAACAAAGGTGGTGATGATGCATGGCCGAAAGCTGATTATTTAAATATCTGGATTTGTAATTTAACAGGTGGCGTTTTAGGTTATGCAACACCTCCGGGTGGTGCTTCTGCTAAAGACGGTGTAGTTATCGGTTACAAATATTTTGGTAACGCAAGTCCGGGCGGCGTTTATAATAAAGGAAGAACTGCTACACATGAAATTGGTCACTGGTTGGGATTAAACCATACTTGGGGTGACGATGATTTTGCTGCTGAACCGCAATGTGGTGGCTCTGATGGTATTGCTGATACACCAAATCAGGAGGATGCTACTTATGGTGCCCCTTCTTGGCCTGTTTTAGATGATTGCTCTCCTTCAAGTCCTGGTATTCAGTTTATGAATTATATGGACTATGTTGATGATGGTTCAATGAATATGTTTTCTGAAGATCAGGTTGCTGATATGCGCAACGTGTTGGAAGACGACCGCGTTACTATCCTTTCATCTCCGGGTTGTATTCCTGGTGGTGTAGATGTAAATGAAGTATTAAAAAGTCAATTAATACAATTAAGCATTTATCCGAACCCTTCTAATGGTGAATTTGTTTTCGAAATGAAGAACTTTGTTCATAATGATTTAACTATAGAAGTTTATAACCTGACAGGTCAACTTATCGACAAAATTCAGATTGTAAATACAGGCGACCAGCACATTGTTTTTGATGCAAGCGCATTAAGTGCAGGTGACTATTTAGTTAAAGCATCAGATGGCGAGTTTTACCTGACTCAAAAAATTACTGTTACGAAATAACATGTTTTGTAACTTATTATAATTTTAAAGTGGTTGGGGGGAATTCCAACCACTTTTTTATTTTAAAATTGTTGTGATGACACGCGAAGCGGAAATTAAAGTATTACTGGAAAGTACAACTCAGGATGCACAGTTAGTTGCAATTGCCGATAAGGTATTAAATGGTGAACGCATTTCGTTTGAAGATGGTGTAGCCTTGTTTGAACGGGCGGATTTAAGTTTTGTCGGAACACTGGCAGATTATATCCGCAAAAAGAAACATGGGGATATCACTTACTTTAATCGGAATTTTCATATCGAGCCGACTAATTTATGTGTGTTTGATTGTAAGTTTTGTTCGTACTCACGACTAATCAAACAACGTGGTGAAGGTTGGGTGATGTCAAGTGAAGAAATGTTGGACATTGTACGTTCTTATAATAATAAACCGGTTACTGAAGTGCATGTGGTAGGTGGCGTTTTGCCGGAATTAAATTTAGTTTGGTTTGCAGATATTATTAAAGAAATAAAAAAATAAGACCTGATTTACACGTTAAAGGTTTTACGGCTGTGGAACTGGATTATATGATTCGCAAAGCCAAAATGACTACTCGTGAAGGATTGAAATTTTTACAGGACGCCGGTTTGGATTCACTTCCCGGTGGTGGTGCGGAAATTTTTGATGAGGAAATCAGAAATAAAATTTGTGCAGATAAATGTGATTCTGCAACCTGGTTACATATTCATAAAACTGCACATGAATTAGGCATGCATACCAACGCAACAATTTTATATGGCCATATCGAAAATTTCAGTCATCGTGTTGACCACATGGATCGTTTGCGAAAATTACAAGATGAAACAGGTGGATTTAATACATTTATTCCATTAAAATTCCGCAACAAAAATAATCAGATGGATAATGTTGCTGAAGTGAGTGTAATTGAAGATTTACGCAATTATGCCATCTCCAGAATTTATATGGACAACTTCCCGCATTTGAAAGCTTATTGGCCAATGATTGGCAGACAAAATGCGCAACTCAGTTTAAATTTTGGTGTGAACGATATTGATGGAACCATTGATGATTCAACTAAAATTTATTCTATGGCCGGAGCTGAAGAACAATCACCGGTTATGAGCACTAAAGAAATTTGTGAATTGATTTTAACTGCAGGTAAAATTCCTGTTGAACGCGATACTTTGTATAATACCATTAAAAATTATGCAAATGTGGACCTGGATGCTGAATTTGGTGTAGAAAGTTTTGTGAATCTGCCTATTATTAATAATTAATTTGGAAAAGGAAATATTTATTATTCGTCACGGTGAAACTGATTTTAATCAGTTGGGTATTGTGCAGGGAAAGGGTGTAAACAGCTCGATTAATACGCTGGGAAAACAGCAGGCCAATGCTTTTTATGAGGCTTACAAAGAGGAAGGATTTGAAAAGATTTTCATTTCTCAGTTAAAACGTACTGCCGAAACAGTAGGTCCCTTTTCAAATTTAAATATACCTACTGTAATTCATGAAGGACTTGATGAAATAAGCTGGGGTATTCATGAAGGGGAAAAAGACGGCGACACATTTAAAGATTTTTATCGCATTTTACACCTTTGGCAGGATGGTGATACCACAGTAAAAATTGAAGGTGGTGAAAGCCCTGAAGAAGTACAGCAACGCCAACGTTTATTTATTACCGATTTATTAGCCACCACCGAAAAAAAAGTACTGGTTTGCAGTCACGGTCGCGCAATACGTATTTTGTTATGTACCATGCTCGATCAGCCATTAAAAGATATGGATACGTTTCCGCATCATAATGTAAGTTTATATAAATTACGATATGCTGATGGAATTTTTAAAATAGTTATGTTTAACGATATTGGACATTTGAATGGATAAGCAATATAGTATATCACTGGTTAGTTATCTCAATACCAAACCATTTTTATATGGTTTAGAAAATGCTGCAGTTAAAAACCGATTGGAACTGCAATTAGATATTCCATCTGTAGGAGGAAAAAAAATACTTGCGGGAAGTGTAGACATCGGTCTTGTTCCGGTAGCCGTTCTCGCAAAACTGGAAGATGCTAAAATAATTACCGATTATTGTATCGGTGCTGATGGTCCTGTAAAAAGTGTTAGCATATTTTCAGAATTGCCAATCGATAAAATTGAAAAAGTATTTCTTGATTATCATTCGCTCACATCAGTTCAGCTAGTTAAAATTTTGTTGCGCGAACATTGGCAGGTAAATCCTGAACAAATAGCCGCAGAAACAGGATATATCGACCAAATTAAAGGTACTACAGCAGGTTTGGTTATTGGTGATAGAGCTTTGGCTTTGAATGATAAATTTCCTTATGTATACGATTTGAGTGAAGCCTGGAAACAATTAACCGGTTTACCATTTGTTTTTGCTGCCTGGATTACACGAAAATCAATACCTGAAGATATTATCTTCGAAATAAATGAAGCATTAAAATTTGGTATTCATCATATTGATGCCGTTGCAGAAAATTACCGGCATCCGAATTTTACAGTTGCTTCGGTACGCAATTATTTACAAAATGATATCAGCTATAATCTCGATGCAACAAAACGTCGCGCCCTCGATTTATTTATCAGTAAAATAAGGGCAAATCAGGATATTATTGTATAAATTATAATCCTGCAATAAAATTTAATCCGTGTACAATTAATTTTTCAGTGGCAGCTTTTGGGTCTGCGCTAAAAGCACCTGTTGCCCGATTGGCAAGTAAAACATTCAGCGACAAGCAATGATGATTTAATACCGATGCCAGTCCGTACATAGCAGCCGTTTCCATTTCAATATTTGTAATACGGTTACCCTCATGATTAAATGTTCGGATATCATCATAAAATTGCGGGTGACTCACCGAAAAGCCAATTTGTCTGCCCTGCGGCGCATAAAATCCAGGTGCGGTTAATGTAATTCCTTTAATAAATTCCTGCCCTGTTTTATTTAACAAATCTGCATTTGCTTTAAATGTATAGGGATGAATGGTATGATGAAAATAACAGTGCATTTTAAACCGTTCACATAACTCAGTTTCTTCCGGTGTATTTTTAAATTGGTAAAAATGTAAAACATTATCAATACCAACCCCAAAAGCTGAGGCTACAAAACTATCCACCGGAATATCTTTTTGTATGCAGCCGGAAGTGCCGAAACGCACTATCGTTAATGGTTTTAAAACAGGATTAAATGTTTTATCACGAAAATTAAAATTGCGTAATAAATTTAATTCATTAAAAACAATATCAATATTATCCGGGCCAATGCCGGTGCTGATTACCGTTATTCGTTTTGTGCCAATATAACCCGTATGTGTAACAAATTCGCGTTTTTGCACACGATGCTCAATACGGTCGAAATGTTTACTTACCATTTCCACCCTATCGGGGTCGCCTACGGTAATTACAGTATCTGCAAGTTGTTCAGGTTGTAAATGCAAATGGTAAATACTGCCATCTGCATTCAGAATTAATTCAGAAGAAGGGGTGTTTAACATATTAATACAAAGTTAATTGTAAAAATTCTGATTATTTTTGCACCCGAAATGAGTGAGCTGCAAAAGCAAATATTTGTCCCGACTGATTTCTCTTCGGCTTCCGTGGCGGCTTTGCAATATGCTATTTATATCGCAAATCGAACCAATTCATTAATACATCTCGTTCATTTTGCCCATCGCGATAGCCTGAAAGATAAAAATGATACGGCTACTGCTTATAAAAATAAAGTGCGTGCCCTCGAAACACGCCTGGAAGAGATGAAAGTTGCCAGCGGCGCGGCATTTCGCATAAAAGCCCAGGTAATTACAACGAATGATTCAATTCCGGGGTTAATTCATGATTACGGGCTAAAAATTGATGCCGAACTCGCTTGTATCGGCACCTTTGGCTCAGATTCCAAGCCTTCGAAGTTCAATTTGGGAAACAACACCGAAAAACTCGTAAAAAGTGTAAATTTCCCGGTCTTAACCTGCAGGGATACTAAATCTCCAATTCAATTTAAAAACTTCCTGCTTCCTATCGATTTAACGAAATACACCAGCGAAAAAGTTGAACGCATCATCCGTTTTGCAAAAAGTTTTGATGCCACTATTCACCTGGTTGCTGTTTCTGAATTTTTGGAAGAATTTATTTCCAGTCGCTCAGCACTCGAAGAAAAAATGGAAGAAGCTGCAGAAACTATTCGCAAACATGGACTGAAATGTACTACCGAAATGATTCGCCACGACATGGTGAGTAATTCGATATTACTGTATGCTGAAGAAATTGATGCCGATTTACTGGTAATTATGAGCCATGCTGAAAATAAATTCAACCAATTAATTTTTGGCTCGCGCATCAATAAAGTAATTTCACATTCTGCAATTCCTGTGCTTAGTTTTAGGCCGGAGGAAGAAGAAGAAACAGATTAGTTATCTAACCGCACCAACCGAATGGATTGGGTAATTTCCGGTGTAACCACTTCCAAGATTATAATTCCTGAATAAGCTGTCTCAAAGTTCCAAGCTGTCTGATTCCCAAAACCGCTGGTGGTTTGCAGTAATTTACCATCTAAAGCATAACAATTAATGGTAAAATCAATAGCCTGCTGAAATTTAATTTGGATATTTTCTCCGTTAGAAATAAATCCGGCTGTATTTAAAAATTGAATCCCGTTTACAACTACATTTTCATTTATTGCAACAGGATTAATTAATCCGCGTGCATCTAAGGCATTGTAAATAGCATCATGAAAAGTCCCGCCAAAAATTAATTCTTCTGCCAATAATAGCAATTGTGCAGCCTGAGGCATTGTCATATTCGGTAAACTGCCATGTAATGCTTCCAATACCAATTTATCTGTATTGTCTTTACCAATTAAATCAAAAATATCCATTAAAGCGCCAGACCATATTTCACTTGATGAATAGTAATTATCAGAATTGTCTTCCGGATAATGTTTATCCGAATCAGCATTTCTGCCAAACCAAAATTCATTATGACCATCCCAGCTAAATATTTTTTCCCAATTGTAATCACTGTATCCACGCGAATAACTAGCAGCAAAATAATCGCCATAACCCTCATCAATTGCTCTGCGTTCTATACCTGTATTGCTTCCCGGCGCAGCATGATCGCTTAATGCATGTCCGTATTCATGACAAATTACATCCGCATCTTCGGCATCATCAACACCGCCTTCACCATATTGTATGGATGGAATTATTGCACTTACATAAAACGACTGGTCGGCACCACTTGCACCATGCGGATCAATTTCAATATAAAAATTTTGCATATCAACATAACCAAGGGTAAGTATTTGATTATTCATATTGGTGATATGATAAAATGCATTTACATCTTCAAATCCATTTTCACTTCTTGTAAAATAAAATTGTGGAATTGTTGCAGTCACCACCGGAACTGTCGGTGAATTTAAATCTTTAATTATAACACTGTCGTTTTTTATATAAAATACACCGTCTTCCAGTTTCACACGCATCGAAACAATTACGGCTTCAGCATTTAATTCTGCATTATCATTATCGTTATTGTCCATATAAGCACCACCATATTCAACTCCCGCAGTTGTGAGTGGATCCGGTAAAAATACTTTCGCCGAAACCGTTGTATCAACACCACTTAAATAACTGCGGTGATTATTTAATTCCAAAACAAAACCGTTTTCATCTAAAGTTACTGAATAACGCGAACGGTCAGTGCTGAACTGACAATCGTATGTGTACACATACATTGGCTGATTATTTACAATACGAATTTTAATTTGCGGTTGTAAATCAAGAGGAAAAGATTTATTATCGGGTAACTGCGGTAACAAAAAGTTTGGCTGTGCCTTCAGCGATACAGCAGGCCATGTTTTAGTGGTATAGGTATTCCCCTGAACGCTTCTGATAATGCCCTGCCGGTCGATGACAATTTTTAATAAAGCATCTTCAATTGGAAAATGATTAAAATATTGTTGATAGGTTAGATATATTGCATAAGGTGTTGCTTTTGTATAAACAATTTGCACATCAGCATGATTCAAAAACAATTCAGGATAATTTTGATTCAGATACGCTAAGGCAATTTGATTTGTATTAGTTACAGAAACGGAGTTATTTGCCGAAGCAATAATTTGTTGTTGTCCGATAGCGGGTTTACTTCCCAAACCGGCAAAATAAATGCTAAAACCGATGACTAAAAGCCACTTCGATTTGCCAGATGGATTCCATTTTCTGAATAATTTTAACATGCTTATCGCTGTTGAACGTAATCATAAAGTTACATGTTTCACCGAATTCCGTATCGGTAATCCTGGCGCCTGCTTTATTAATTTCATGAATGACCATGTGCATATCACTTTCGCTGCAGGTCACTTTGTAACATTCCTGAATGGGAATAATAACGATTTGGTTGTGTTCAATACCATCTGCCGCCGCAGCACCATAAGCGTGAATTAAACCCGGAATGCCCAACTTTTTGCCTCCAAAATAACGGACAACGAATACAGCACATTGGGTGAGGGAGCGACTTTTAAGCTCGTTTAAAATTGGTCTGCCTGCGCTGCCGGACGGCTCGCCATCGTCGGAAAAGCGCTCAACATCTGCAACCAGCCCTATACGACAAGCCCAGGCAACATGTACTGCCTTGTGGTGTTCTTTGCGCAGCTTTTCCTTTATTTGTTTTACCACGTCCTCATCTTCAACCCGATAACAATAGGCAATAAAACGACTGCCGGACTCTGTGTACAAGCCTTCCGAAGCGATTTTAAGTGTTTGATATTGAGTATTTTGCTCCACAAATTTCACTGCGAAGATGCATCAGTAATCCGAAAATAGGGAATGTAATTTTTTGGTAACTTTTTTATAATCAATGGTTTAACGTTAAATTTTTAAGAAAAAACTGTTTTTTAACATTGAAATGCCGGGTAGTTTGCAAACATTTTTGCCTTTATATTCAAAATAAAAATATTTGTTTGTTTCGGGATGAACAACTAATCTTGCATTACAAATTTCCGGCTAAACATTGACTACAGCAGCATATATCTCCATTATTGCAGGCATGTCTGAAAAGATATCCTCGTTGCGTACAACTGATGAATCAATTGCCTATTTTGCAAAACAATTTTGTCTGTTATTTCCCATTGACAATTATGCCGTTTATCGTGTCAGTGAAAAAACTGAATTATTTATTCGCACAATAGAAAATAAGCCAAAACTTAAATCAGGAAATTCTGCCAAATTTGAACAGCGTTTACACTTACCGGATGATATCAGAAACAACCAGGAAAAATTTGTTTTTATCCTGGATAATGCTGAAAAATTCATTTCAACGCACAAACCCATTGAAGTTATAAATGAAGTAATACTCCCGATAAGGCGAAATGGAAGTGTTGAGTTATTCTTTTATGGTGTAACTGCTGAACCGGTGCAGGTAGATGCATTTCAAAATGATACCTGTCGCATTTTTGCTAATTTTTATTTACAGGTTGAAGATGCATTACTCATAAGAAATAAAATCAACGATAAACAACAGGAATTATCAGGCCATATTTCAGAAAATAATGATACGCTTTTTGAATTAAACGAGCGACTGATTTCTTATAATCAGGAATTACAACAGTTCGCATATTCTGCATCACATGATTTACAGGAGCCGCTGCGCACTATTTCTTCATATATCAATTTATTTCTCAAATCATATGGTGATAATTTACCTGATGATGGTCGTGAATATTTGCAATTTGCTTCAGATGGTGCACAACGTATGCATCATTTAATTAAAGATTTGCTCACCTACAGTAAGTTGGATTATCACACTGAGCCAATGACAAATTTTGAAGGGAATATGACCTTACGTCAGGCTTTGGATAATTTGCAAAAATCGGTAGAAGAAAGTAATGCACTTATTTTATATCCTGATTTACCGGTTATGTATGGTAACCATTCACAAATAATATTATTATTTCAGAACTTAATTGATAATGCCATTAAATTCCGAAGCAAAAATGAACCACTGGTGTTGATTGATGTGGAAGATAAAATTGATAAATGGGAATTTAAAGTCCGCGATAATGGTATTGGAATTGCAAGTCAATTCCAACATAAAATTTTTGGCATATTTAACCGCCTGCATGGCCGCGATGAAATACAGGGCTCCGGTTTGGGCTTATCTATCTGCAAAAAAATTGTCGAACGCCACAAGGGTAATATCACGGTTGAGTCAAAACCCGGTAAGGGAACCACGTTTACTTTCTCCCTGAGTAAATAATAATTATCCTTTCGTCTTATTAAATATTTTTATATTTGTTTCAAATTCAAACCTATGTTGAAGTCTTTCCTCTTGGTTATATGCGCCGGTTTATTGTTTATGGCATGTTCTGAGCAAACTGCAAAAACTGAATCTCAAGAAGTAGTAAATTATCCGAAAGGGAAATTATTTATAATAGGAGGGGGCGACAGAGGTGATAGTTTAATGATGGATTTAATTAAAGCCTCCGGATGGAAACCGGGTGATTTAATTACTACAATCACTTTACCGAGCGGTTGGGGCGATAGTGCTTATATCTGGTTAAATAATGACTTCAAAAAACTCACCGGACAAAATTGTGTAAAATTTGATTCTGCTGCAGTGGGCGTACCGGCAAAATTAGACTCGTTACGTAAATCAAAAATAATTTTTATCAGTGGTGGCGATCAGGCTGTGATGATGCGCAAAATTGCAGGAACAGATATCAAAGCCGCAATAAATGAAGCTTATCAAAACGGAGCATTAATAAGTGGCACCAGCGCAGGGGCAAGTATTATGAGCGAAAGAATGATCACCGGCGAAGGATTAGTAGATACTGCATACGAAGCAACGTTTGATAATATCTGGAAAGGTAATTTAGAACTGGTTGAAGGTTTAGGATTATTGGATTCAGTTATTATCGACCAGCATTTTGTAGTGCGCAGTCGTTATAACCGATTATTATGTGCCGTTATCGAAAATAAAGGTTTTCAATGTGTTGGCATCGATGAAGGAACCGCCATTTTAGTAAGTCAAGGCAAAGCAACCGTAATTGGTGCGAGTCAGGTTATTGAAATTGGTCAGCCCATTTCAACAGATATGTCACAAGATACTTTAATGGCAGCAAAACAAATTCATTTATCAATCTACCTGCCCGGTGAAAGTTTTCCAATAAAACAATAACGCAACTATTATTTACCATTAATAATTTTCTGTAACATCCAATTGCGCATATAGGACACATTGTCCTCTTGCAACGTAGCAATGAGTTTTTCTTTATCCTTTGTTTTGTAGTCAGGATGTAATTTGGCTAATGCACCAATATTTTTGCATACATAATTAAACTGATCGGTTACTGCTGATTCCAGATTGTTTTTGTTGTAAGCAATAAATTGTCTGAAACTTTCTAATGCCGCATTTAACAAATCCCATTCTTGTTTTTGCAGGTATATGAAACACTGCAGACTGCGCAGCTCATATTTAATCAGCAAATTTTCAGTTACAACCTGTGTAATCGCTTCGTGAGCCGATTCGTATTCTCCTTTAAAAAATAATATCCATGCATGGCATAAATTATACACTGTAGCGCGGATATGTTCAGAAACCTCTAAAACATATTTTTCTAAAATGTATTCAGCATATTCAATTTTACCTAATTGTAATGCATTTATCACAATATTAAATACCGATGCATAGGATAAACCTTTTATCTGACGCCATAATTGTTTTTCAATTTTTACATTATATAATTCAAAAAGTTCGTTTCGCCAGCTTTCATCCACCAACACTTTCCTGTCTGCATAATATAATAATCCAATTACTAAATTTTCAATCGTGTATCTGTCTTGGGTATAATCCAACGATTTTACGATATCTAACGCCTCATAATAATATTGATCACCGGACTCAACATATTGCATTTTGAAAATCAAATAAATTACTTTGGTTTCTTTGTGTTCAAATGGTTCAAAGGCTTCATACAAATCAAGAAATATTTTTAATTTTTCTTTTTCAGGTGGTAAATTAATAGCCCGTTTTGCTTTGTTATTATTCATTATAGAACTAAATACACGCATAAGCGTCCATTCAGTTATCAGATTCGGTGTTTTATCTTCCAACATTACTGTGTTGGAGGCATGCATATTTTTTATATTATTATAAATGCTGTACAAAATGCGCATATCATTTATCCATATGGCAGTGTACAATTTTTCTCGCAATTTTAAATCAGCTTTTTTAATGGATACCTCCACTTTCTTCATGTTTTTTTCAGCTAAATCCAAAACCTTACGGTCAATCAGAAAACTATTCAGATACTGGTCCTTAACCGTATTACCAACCTTCAGCGATTCCTGTGCAACAAATTCCATCATCAACGCCAAAAAGTCAGAGCACAAATTACGATACCCGGCATCGTTGTAACTCTTTGATTCTGTGGTAGTTAGATAAATTTTTTCCTTTTCCTTTTCGGTCAGCTCAAAATGCGGAAAGTAAGGTTGCAGTAATTTGTAAAACCTTACAAACTTGTCGTTTTTATTGAAATAGGGTGAAGCAACAAAGTCAGCAAATGCCTTCCACTCGGTTTTGGTCAATACGCGCAGCACTTGTTGCAAATAGGTATTCTCCATGCCCAAAATAACAAATTGTCTGCTACAAAGTCAAAAATTTCTACTGGATTATGCTCCATGAAAATCGTCCCTTTGTCCCATAAAACTACCGATATGCAATACCAGCTTACAAAACAGAATTATGGATTGGATAAAAGTAGTAACCCGTCAAAATCACAACAACTAATGAACATCCCAATTTTTAACTTTTTAAAAACAAATCAAATGAAAAAGCAATTACTTTTATTCGCTGCAATGATTTTTGCAGGAACGGCTTTTGTAAAAGCCCAAACCAACACGTACCCTGCATCAGGAAGTGCAGGTCTTGGAACAATTACACCGGTGTCTTCAGCATTACTCGAAATGCAAAGTACTACACAGGGATTATTAGCACCACGTATGACCAAAGCACAACGTGATGCAATTGTTGCTCCAACCACTGGATTATTAATTTTTCAAACAAATTCAACACCCGGATTTTACTATTATACAGGTGCGGGTTGGACAGCAATTTCTACAAAAGGTGCAACTACCGCACTTTCAAATTTAACCACTACTGCAATAAATGCAGCTTTATTACCTAATGCAAATAATACATTGGATTTAGGTTCATCAACATTAAACTGGAATGAAGTTTATGTAAACTCAATTAAGTTTATGGATGGAACAACACAGTCAACAGCAACTGTTGGCGGTGGTGGTGGATTGGCAGGAAGTGGTTCGGCAAATTATGTTCCGAAATTTACTGCTGCAACTACTGTTGCAAATTCTACAATTTATGATAATGGCGGAAATGTAGGTTTAAATACCACAGCCATGATTGGTTCAGCAAACTTTACCGTAAAATCATTAAATGTGACCGGTTACGGTGGTATGTATTTAGATATGGGTGGTGCCTCCGGTCGTAAGCCTTTTTATGGCTATTCAATTGGTGGTTTAGCAAGAGCATGGACCTATTTTGATGAAGCAACAAATCAGTTCAGAATTAATAATAATGGCGATCAGTTTGTAATTGATAATAGCGGACAAATTGGTATTGGAACCACAAGTCCTTCTGCAAAATTAAATGTTGAAACTACAGGCACAGCTCCGGTTATGAAAGTAACAAAACCTTGGGTAGGTGCCGGTGCAACAAATTTTAATCTTATTGAAATTAGTAATACCTACACGTTTGGTTACGGAACCGGTTTACAATCAGGTGGTGGCCAAACAGGTGTAAAAGGTATTGCATCAAATGGTGCTAATACAGGTTATGGTGTTTACGGAACTGCATTTGGTGCTGCCGGTTTATCAATCGGTGTTTATGGCACTGCAGGCGCAACTGCCGGTCCGGCATATGGTGTTTACGGCACAACCACAAGTGGAACTACACAATATGCAGGTTACTTTGAAGGACGTGGATATTTTTCCGGCAATGTAGGTATCGGAACTACTGCACCTGCTGTTAAATTACATATCGACGGTGGTAGTGATGCAAGTTTAGCTTCCGGTGGATTTATTGTAACAGGTGCTACTACTTCATTAAATCTCTCCCTTGATAATAATGAAATAATGGCGAGAAATAATGGTGTTGCTTCAACATTATATTTAAATAATGATGGTGGTAATGTGAGTATGTGTTATAGCGGTGGCAGTGTAATGATTGGCGCCTCTGTTCCTGCAACAGGTTATTTATTATCTGTAGATGGAAAAGTAATGTGCGAAGAATTAAAAGTGCAATTAAGCGAAAGCTGGCCTGATTACGTTTTTGCAGATGATTATAAAATGATGTCGTTATATGAATTAGAAGCTGCTATCAATGAAAACAACCACCTTCCCGGAATACCATCTGCTGAAGAAGTTGCCGAACAAGGAATTGAAGTAGGTACTATGCAAGTTCAAATGATGGAAAAAATTGAAGAGCTTACTTTATATATCATCGAATTGCAAAAACAAATCGATGCATTAAAAGCAGAATAATTGTTTATTCACCATTAAATTAACTCTTATGAAAAAATGGAAATTGCTTTTAATAGTCATCCTTTGTTTGCCTATGCAACTATTAAAAGCGCAACAGCGGGTATTACCTGCAAATGTTGAAAAAAAGTATCAGGCTATTATTAAGCCCGGCTCAACACTCGACTGGATTGAGTTTAAAGCAGACGCAACATTTAAAGCTGTTTCGGTTTTTACTGAAGCGCCCGACCTACTAGGCATGTCAGGAAACGATGAATTGCGTTTAATGAAAACAAATACAGATCAAGCCGGAAATAAACACTATAAATTTGCGCAATATTACAACGGTGTGCGTTTAGAAGGTGTTGAACAACTTTCACATGAAAGAAATGGAAAACTGCACCTCGTAAACGGCGATTTTGTTCCCGGGTTAAATTTAAATGTAACACCAAATGTAAGTGCCCAACAAGCAATTGAAACGGTATTATCAGCTTACCCCGCAGAAAAATATATGTGGGAAAATGAACGTGCCGAAGCTGCATTTAAGAAAAAAGAAAATAATCCAAATGCAACTTTATACCCAACACCTGAATTATTAATTGTTAAGATAAATCCAAAGGAAAAAAACATAGCAGCTAATTATGTGCTGGCATACAGAATGTATGTTTTTGCAGTAAAACCTTCAATTGCAAAATATGTTTATGTAAATGCAAATACCGGTGAGATAATTCGTGACCGCAGTCTGGAACATTTTTGTAATAGCACAACCGTTGAAACTACATTTAATGGAAATCAAACTGTTTATACCGATTATCGTACAGAAGATTGCGGCGCGTTTGGTGACACAGAAACATCCTATTTTCCAATTGACGACTGCAATCCGGACACTGAAATAAGAAGCTATTATTCTGGTGGATATGGCACTGCAAGTTATGGTGACGACTGGTATTATTGTTCTTCTACGAATGACTGGGATGGTTATATTAATTACAAAATGGTGATGACCTCTCTATGGGGAACACGAAAGGCATTCGATTATTATTTAGATACCTATGGCCACGAAAGTTTTGATGGTGCAGGTGGTGATATTGATATTTTTAATAACAGAACATATTTTGATGATGCCGATGACCCTTATTGCAGTAATGCAAATTATACCAATATTATCGATAATTTAAATTTCGGCAGTGGTGGCGATTGCGCTCCCGGAACATCAGATGATTATAATGCAATTGATATTGTTGGTCATGAATTTACACATGGTGTAATTGAATATGCACATTTTGACGCATTAGATTATTCTGAAGAAAGTGGCGCATTAAATGAATCGTTTGCTGATATTTTTGGCGAAATGGTAGAATTTTATGTTGAAGGTGATGACGCACCAACATGGTTACACGGTGAAGACAGAGGTGCAAATCGTTCATTTATTAATCCTAACGATAAAGGTGATCCGGATACTTACTATGGCGATTATTGGGCAGATATAGCCGGGGGTGATTACGGCGGTGTGCATACTAACAGCGGCGTGCAAAATCATATGTTTTATTTATTGAGTGTTGGTGGAGAAGGTATTAATGATTTTGGTGTTGAATTTCATGTAGATGCTATTGGTTACGATAAAGCCAGACGAATTGGCTGGGGCGCTATGATGGATTATCTGGATGGTGATGATGGTTATATTATGGCAAGAAATGCATGGATTCAGGCTGCAATCGATTTATACGGAAGTTGCTCACAGGAAGTAATTTCGGTTGGACAGGCATTTCAGGCAGTTGGTGTAACTAAATTTACATCTTATGATATTGCATCAGTATGTGGAACTTATACTTTAACAGGTTATGCAGATGCAACTTATGGCATCGAAAATAGAAGTATTTTATTTGACAATTTTTTAAGTGACTGCAGCACTACAATTCTTTCAACCGCAGTAGTAACATTTGAATCTGCTTATTATATTAATTTACATCCTGGTTTTACGGCAAATTCAGGTTGCACATTTGTTGCATGGATTGATGAATGTGAAATGACTGCATACAATCCTGACGATTTACGATTTGCAGAAAATAATATCGTGGGTGAAAATAATACTGCAGCAATGGCACATTTTTCAATTTATCCCGTGCCAAGTGCTTCAACTGTTACCATCGATTTATTAATTTCTAGCGGCGCTGTTGCCAATCTTTTTGTAACAGATTTGTCCGGCAAACAAATTGCAAATTGGATGGTTGATCAAATAGTTGAACCCGGAACACAACAATTTCAATTCGATGTAAGTAACCTTGCATCAGGAATGTATATCGCGGTATTTAAAACTGCCGATGAAATGCAAACCACAAAATTTGTTGTTCAACATTAGTTTTATTTATCGGTAGTAAATAAAATGGGCTGCTTTCTTTATAGAAGGCAGCCCTTATTTTTTGGTAATCACAGTTGAGAAAAAATTAGATTCCTTTCATCAACCTTAAATTTTCATTTTATTCATTCACCCCCAAACAATACAAAATAAAGGTATACATAAACGCGATTTCATTTACACTTTCATATCGTCCCGATTGTCCACCATGACCGGCATCCATATTTACTTTTAATAATAATAAATTATTATCCGTTTTTGTGTAACGTAATTTTGCTGTCCATTTAGCCGGCTCGAAATATTGAACCTGACTATCATTTAATCCGGTAGTAATAAGCATATTCGGATAACTTTTTGCTTCCACATTATCGTAAGGAGAATAAGAATACATATAATCATACTGCTCCTTAATTTTAGGATTTCCCCATTCCAGATATTCAAAAGTAGTTAGTGGAATACTTTCATCTTCCATGGTAGTCATTACATCCACATAAGGAACATCAGCAATAATGCCTCGATATAATTCAGGAGCAAAATTACTGATGGCACCCATTAATAAACCACCTGCACTACCACCGTTTGCAAACAATTTATCTTTCGCAATATATTTATTATCAATTAAATATTTACTGCAATCAATAAAATCGTAAAACGTATTTTTTTTATTCAGCATTTTACCATCTTCATACCATGCACCACCCATTTCCTGTCCGCCACGAATATGTGTATTGGCATAAACAAATCCTCTGTCCATTAAACTCAAAATATTACTGTCGAAATAATCTTCATTACTATATCCGTATGAACCATATCCGTAAATAAAGCCGGGTGCAGTACCGTCTTTTTTATATTTGTCTTTGCGATAAGCAATCGTCATCGGTACCATCTTTCCATCACGCGCAGGAACCATAATTCGTTCGGTTACATATTGTGATTTATCGTATCCGCTTGGTATTACATCCTGTTTTAAAATTGTTTTGGATAAAGTTTTGGTATCATATTCATATGTTGTAAAAGGGGTAATTAACGATGAATATAAAAACCGTATGCTTGTTGTATTAAACTCCGGATTGTAAGAAAGTGTGCTGTAATAAGCAGGTTCATCAAATTGAATTTCATCTTCATCGCCGTTTGGTGCAACAATTCTTAATGAAGTAAGTCCGTTTTTACTTTCTTGCGCAACATAAAATGTAGCGAAATATTCTACATCTTCTAAAAACACATCCTTGCGGTTCGGAATAATATCTTTCCAGTTTTCTTTGGCGGCATTATCAATTTTTGCCGTACATAAACGATAATTTTTAGCCTGATAATTAGTGTGAATCATAAATTCATCACCCTTAACATGATCAGCAGAATATAAATGATCGGTAGTAAGCGGTTCAATTAAAATAAATTTTGCAGGATTTGCACAACTGGTATACGCAACATAGCTGGCATCGGTGCGCGAACCATTTACAAAAATGAAATCTCTGCTCCGGCTTTCATAAACATATAAATCTAAAGTGCTGTCATCTTCCTGTGTTAATACAATATCCTCTTTTTCTTTACTTCCGATTATATGTTTCTTAACCTGATACACACGTAATGTTGCTTCATCAGGCACGCCGTAAACAATTGCTTTATCATCTTTCGACCACACGCAACCGTTTCTTGTATCTTTAATTTCATCTTTTAACCAGTTACCTGTAGTTAAATCTTTTATTTTAATGGTATAAAAATTTCTTCCTGCAACATCCATAACGATGCATGCTTTCGATTCATCGTGACTAATCTCAACATCAAAACTTAAAAACGGATGTCCTTTAGCTAATTCATTGCCATCAATAATAATTTCTTCAGGTGCGGTAAGCGCTTCTTTTTTTCTGCATACGAGCGGATATTCTCCACCTTTTACATAACGGGTGTAATAATAGTAGTTACCCTTTTTGTAGGGAACACTGCTTTCATCTTCCTCTATACGGCCAACCATTTCATTGTACAACTTTTCCTGCAGCGGCTTAGTAGGAGCCATCACTTCTGCCAGATAAGCATTTTCTGCCTTCAGATAATCGATAACCTTACTATCGTCACGATTTTTTAGCCAATAATACGGGTCTTCTCTATCACCAAAACTACCTTTTATAGTATAAGGAACCCGCTGCGCCATGGGTGGCTTTGGGCCTGATACTTGGGCAAAACCTCCAACCAACTGCATGGTTGCAAGCAATAACAGGGCTATTTTTAAGTTTTTCATGGTCGAAATATACAATTTTACTGCAACTCATCCCAAATCCCGACAGTAAGCAGGTAAATGCCATTTTTGGCTATTTTAGAAATAGTGGCTGTTCAACCATGTCACATTTTACCATTTTTTTTTACGAAAATTTTCTAAATGTTATGCCGAAATGCTTTACTTTAGCGACTGACTAAACCTAAAACTATGCGGAAATATCTACTCCTGATTGTTGTTTCCTTTGTCTCCATTCAGCTATTTGGGCAAGGGCGCACCATTACAGGGAAAATTACAGATGCAGACAATGGCGAATACATGCCCGGCGTTACCATTTTATTAGAAGGAACCCAAAATGGTACAATTAGCGACTCTGACGGGAAATACTCAATTTCAGTCCCTGAAACCGGCGGTGTGCTGGTTTTTTCATTTGTAGGCTATGAAACTCAAAAGGTTACGTTAACTGAGAAGAACGTAGTATATGTGAGTTTAAAAATGTCACAAGAAGTGCTGGATGAAGTAGTTGTTGTGGGATACGGAACAGAGGTGAAAACCAAAGTTACCGGCAGTATCTCCGAAATCAGCGGCGATGAAATTGCACTTACACCTGTTGCTACGGTAGAACAAACATTACAAGGCAAAGCTGCCGGTTTGTTTATAGAAGCAAACAACGGAAAAGTTGGGGGTGATGTAAAAATTCGTATCCGTGGATCATCTTCTATTAATGCAAGTAATCAGCCACTCATTATTGTAGATGGTATTCCAATTAATACTGTAGCAGTAAACGATTATTTTAACGTTTATCTTAACCCGCTTAACGATATCGATTTTAATGATATAGAAAGTGTTGAGGTATTAAAAGATGCTTCAGCAAGTGCTATTTATGGTTCACGTGCGGCTAACGGTGTAATCATTATTACTACAAAACGTGGTAAAGAAGGAAAAGCTAAAATCACCCTCGACTATCAGCAGGGTTTCAGCACACCAACCCGTTTACGCGAATTTTTAAATGCCGAAGAATATATTGATTATTTTACGCAGGCTGCAATTAATGCCGGTGAATACGATTTTGCAAACGGCCTCAGCGGTTATGCAACTGTTGAAGAAGCAGTTGATGATTATATTAGTGATGTTGAGAAAAAATTCGACCGACTTGCCGGTCATACCGATTGGAGAACAAGTCCGGCAAATACCGATTGGCAATCAAAAGCTTTCCAGCCGGCTACATCAAGTATGATTGATTTTTCAATTTCAGGAGGAACTGAAAAAATACAATATTTTACCAGCGTTGGTTATTCTTATCAGGATGGTATTATGTTGGGTAATCACGGCGACAGATTTAATGTATTAAATAATCTGGATGCGCAGCTTACCGATAAATTCAGCATGAGTTTGAATTTGAATTTAAGCCGTTCTATTAATAATGATATTCCGGATGATAATTCATTTTCTACGCCGTTACAAATGGTAGCTCAATCGCCACTTACACCAACAAAAGATACCACCGGCGAATATTATAATACGCCAACCGCTTTATATTATAATCCATTAATTGAAGTGGATAATGTATTTTTTGAAAGTACAACTTTCAGAACACTCGCAAACTGGTCAGGTGAATATCAATTAATTCCTTCACTCGCAATCAGAGCTGAATTAGGTGGTGATATTACCAACCACTGGCAACAACGTTTTTACGGAAGTAAAAGTGAAGTTGGTTTATCCGTTGGTGGTTATGCAACAAATTATAATTCAGGTGTACAATATCTGGATACTAAATTGCTGCTCGTATTTAATAAGAAAGTAGAAAAAAGTACATTCGGTGCAACCGGCGGTGTTGAATATAATAAATATGACGATTATTATAATTCAGTAGAAGGCCAGGGTTTCCCTAATGACAAATTACAAACTTTAGCAAGTGCCGCAGAAATAGTTGAAGGTACTTCCGTATTATCTTATTACCGTTTCATCTCTTATTTTGTTCGTGCAACTTACGATTATGAAACAAAATATTTATTAAACATTACTGCACGTGCCGATGGTTCTTCACGTTTTGGTGAAGCTAACCGTTACGGTGTTTTTCCTTCTGCTTCTGCAGGTTGGGTTATTTCAAATGAAGATTTCCTGAAAGGCAGCAAAAAAGTGAGTTTATTAAAATTACGTGCGAGTTTTGGTTTAACAGGAAATGCAGGTATTGGTAATTTCGATTACAAAGGTTTATATGGTATCAGTTCTTACGCAGGAACTTCTGCCTTATATCCTTCAACCATTGCAAACCCTGAATTAACCTGGGAAAAAACAGCACAATTTGATATTGGTTTTGACTTTGGTTTCTTCAACGACCGTATTACAGGTGAATTAGATTATTATATTAAAAATACAACTGATTTATTGTTAGATGTTCCTGTTCCTGCAACAACAGGTTATGCAGTGCAAACTCAAAATGTGGGTAGCCTCGAAAATAAAGGTTTTGAAATTGTTATTAATACACAAAACTTTGAAGGCGACTTTTCTTGGGGAACTAGTTTCAATTTTTCAGTGAATAAAAATAAAATCCTTGAACTCGCAAATGGTCAGGAATTAATTGACCTTGGTGGTAGCGATTTTATGAATGTAATTATGGTTGGTCAGCCATTAGGTGTATTTTACGGCGCTGAATATGCAGGTGTAGATCCTGAAAACGGCGACGGTTTATTTTATGTAAATGAAACTGAAGGAAGCACTGAAACAACAAACGATTTTAACCTCGCAAATTATGTTGTAATTGGTGACCCGAATCCTGATTTTATAGCAGGTATCACAAACAACTTCGCTTATAAAAATATAGCATTAGATGTTACTTTACAGGGAGTATATGGTAACGATGTAAATTTACAGGGCGACTATTGGATGAGTTCAAACGCAAGTCAGTACGATAACCAAACTGTTGACCAGTTAGACGCATGGCAAAATCCGGGCGATGATACTGACATTCCTGAAAACCGTTTATTATTTGCTAACGGAACAGAAGCGCGCTCAAGCCGTTATCTTTCAGATGCATCTTATTTACGTGTAAAAACTGTAACCTTAAGTTATACTTTCCCTAAACGATTAACACAAAGAATGAACATGTCGTCATTACGTTTGTATGCCTCTGCATATAACATGTTCACGTTTACGAATTACATCGGATGGGATCCGGAAGTATCAACCGACTCATTTACAGATAACGTTTATTATGGTATCGATTTTTACAGTGCACCACAACCTAAAACCATGGTACTGGGTATTAGTATCGCACTTTAATTTTTGTAAATAATTGTAATCATAAATCGAAAAAATATGAAAAAGTCATTATATAGATTTTTAACATTGAGTTTAATTGTGGTTTCAGTTTCTTCTTGTGAAGATTTATTGCAATTGGAACCGGCTCAAAGTTTAAGTAACGAAACTGCCCTCGATAACGATCAGGGTGTTAAACAAGCACTTATTGGTGCTTATGATAATATGTCGCAAACATCCTTATTGGGTGGCGAATTAATGCGCAATGCCGAATTATACGGTGGTGCCGGTGAAATTTTATGGGTAGGTACTTATACGGCACCGCGTGAAATTTTTAACCGCGACATACTTGCCTTAAATGGTGATGTGCTCGATTTTTGGACCGATGCTTATGAGGTAATTAATTCATGTAATAATGTAATTAATGCAATTGATATTGTATTACCTGAAGATCAGGCAAGAGTTAAAGGTGAAGCACTCGCTTTAAGAGCCTGGGCACATTTTGAACTTACGCGTATGTTTGGTCAGCAATATGAAGCGGGTTTAGATAATACACAATTGGCTGTTCCGCTAATTTTAATTCCTACTATAAATTTTGGTGATAATGTTGATGTTACACGCAATACTGTGGAAGAATGTTATGCACAAATCATCACTGATTTAAATGAAGCAGAAAGTTTATTACCGGAGAAAAACGATGAGTTTATTAATAAATATGTAGCTGCTGCATTACTTGCACGTGTGTATTTACAGAAAGCGGATTATGCTGCTGCACGTGACGCTGCGAACCGTGTAATTGGTTCTAACGATTTTCAACTGAACGAAACTTTTGCTGAAACTTTTGCAAACGACGATGCAACAAATGAAGACGTATTCAGTGTTGAAAATTCAGAACTTGATAATAGTAATGTAATGGCAACCTATTTTGCAATTAACGATTTTGGTGGTCGTGCAGATATTGAAATTGAACCGGAACATCTTGCACTTTATGATGATGCAGATGCACGTAAAGCAATGTTTTTGGTAGATGGGGATGCTACTTATACTACTAAATTTAATAATGAATTTGGTAACGTAAGTATTATTCGTATTGCAGAAATGTATTTAATCCGCGCTGAATGTAACGAACGCCTTGGAACTGCAATTGGCGCCGCACCGGTAGATGATTATAACAAAACACATGTACGTGCCGGTTTACCTGCTGCTGTTACCGTAACTTTAGAAGCTATTTTATTGGAACGTCGCCTCGAACTAGCATTTGAAGGATTTAAAGTGCATGATATCAAACGCCTTAAAGGTATGGTAGGCACTATGAATTACAATGATCCTAAAATGGTTTATCCTGTGCCAATTTCTGAAATAGAAATTAATCCTTTACTTATTCAAAATGAAGGGTATTAATAAATAGGATTTATTATAAATTAATTAAAGCGAGCTGGTTTTCCGGCTCGCTTTTTTTATAATTTTCAGTAAAGTCAATTCACAAAATACTCGGCAAAATTTCAGGAAATGTGACATGGTTTAAAAGTCTAAAAATGTTCTCTATCTTCCCTTATGCCATCAATTTTTGGAAAAAAGTGATAAAAAAGTGTCGAAATGTGACATGAGTGTAGAAGTCACTTTTTTAAGTATTATCAGTTACAGTAGGATTTATAGTTATATTTATTGTGATAAATAAAATTATTTCACATTAAATTTTGCCAAATGAAAAGATTAATTCTTCCCGTGCTCCTCGCAGCTGGTTTGTTATTATCCGTTGATGGATATGCACAAACGGCAGTGAAAGTTGACAAAAATTTTCCATCCAATTAACAGATGAATTGTTACAACAAAAATTTGTTCAATTGGATATTTCTGATTTACAGTTTAAAAGCGAAGCTGATGCGCAGAAATTTTTTAAATCAATCGCTAACAACCTTTGTGAATTTAAAGTTGATTATGCAAATAAAACTGCAGTAATGATGCTTTATCCTGATCGTTTAGGAAAATTCACATGGACGCTCGACGATTGGAATAAATATGTAGGCGATATGTCTGCACGTTGCACTGCTACGTATAATTCATTTTTAAACCAATAATGCTAAATCAGAAACTATGAAAAAAAATTACATAAAAATTTCGGCTGCAGCAATTATAATTATTGGTTCAGCTATGGTAGGCAACGCTCAAATTGTTGGCGGTGTTTCTTATTTGAAAGGTAAATTTGTTGAAGTAGCAATTTCCGATTGCGGAACTTACACTTCAGCAGCAGAAGGTGTTGTAGTTGCAGCACCAACAGGTTATCACGAAAATACTATAGATGGTTCATTATCATTTGGTAATGACGTAAATGTTGATGGATGGGACTTAGGTGTACCTGATCAGTGTGGTGATTATATTATGCCGGGTTCACCTGAAGATGGCTTCGCTATTCAAATGGGAACAGGAACTGTTTATGGAAACATTCAACCATATTGCTATAGCCCAACGTTATTTACACCAAACTTACCTTCATTTGAAGGTGGTAACACTTTTAATGCAAATGGTGGTGCAACAAGAAAAAGCATTTGGCAGGGAACGAATACCGATTTAGGTTTAGCTATTGCTCAAACTTCTTATTTCTTAAATAAAAAACAGGCAATTTTAACTATCGTTGATATTTGTAATGGTGGTGATGAATTGTATGATGTTTATTATGCAAGAAATGCTGACCCGGATAATGACCAGGTTACTACCGGCGATTTTACAACAAAAAACAATGTTGTAAAACAATATGCAACAGGCGGTTTTTCTTATGTATCTGCAGCAAGTAATGTTGGCTCACCTTGTTTTATGAGTTATGTAACCGGTGATGCACGTGGTAAAGTATCACGCGGTAATTTCAGCATGGGTTCACCTTACGATATGTATAATGGCTTAAGTGGTTATGTAACTACTTCAGGTGCAAACAGCGCTGATGAAGCAATTCAGGTTTCATTTAAAATCGACACTATTGCGCATAACGATTGTGCATGTGTTGCTTACAGTACCGTGTTTACTTCTGCAGGTGTTACTGAACAGGTTGCTTTAACAAATACAGCTTGTGCTACTTTAGGTACACTTGCTCGTTTTGGTGAAGACGTTGTTGCTGAATACCTCGATAATCCAACTTATTTCTTAAACAATCAAATGTTAGTATATCCTAACCCTTCTAACGGTAATTTCACTTTGAATTTATTCGAAATTGAAAATGCTACAATTACAGTTGTAAGTATTACAGGTCAGGTTGTTTATACTGAAACAGGTGTTAGCAATATTGCAGGTATCACACTCGAAAATTTAACTCCGGGTTTATATCTTGTAAATGCTGAATACGCAGATGGTAAAAAATTACCAAATCAGTTGTTATAGAATAATTTTCTTTAGAGCTTAAAAATGAAAGAGGCTGTCGTGAGATGAGCCTCTTTTTTTTTATTCCCATCTATATAATTCATCACCATTAAAATTAAATTGTGGTGTAGCAATTAAATCATGTTGAATCGAATACCATGGGTTGATTTTTCCTTCATCCAGATTAATTAAAATTTCAATTTCCTGAGCAGGTGTAAACCCTTGTGCCAATAAAAATAGGCGCTCACCGGTACTATCATTTTTACATACATCCATTACAATTACAACATGCCCGGGAAAACGGGATGGATAAATAAATCACCCGGCTGAATGCTGTCAATAGCAACTTTTTTTAATTCTTCCGATAAAGAAAATGATCCGGCATAGGTATAAACTAAATCCAGATAATCCTGAAAGGTTTCATATCCATAATCTTTTTTTGCTTTTTGAATCCAGCTTGCAGTATTACCATTAAATTGTATACGTTTGCCCTCAGCATAATTTACATAAGCACATGGCTGACCGTTAGAGAAATTAAATGTTATTTTGTTGTATTGTTTATTCGCATATAAATATTCAGCATACAACCGCATACCGCTGTCGGCGCATTGTTGCAAATCTTTGTTGCGAAGTGGCATATCAATTACGCCACAATGCACAAATACACGCTTCGAGCGGCCGTCAAACAATAATACATCCTCATCTGAAGGTTTTAAGGGTAGGTTTCTTAAATAAGCTGTAAACGAACCCTCCGGAGCAGGTATTCTGGAAAATGATGAGGGACAAGCGATGCGTTTTGCAATAGTTCTGCCGCTTGTGTCAATTAATTTTTCATTAACCTCACCTTTTGTAATTCCGGCTTTAATTAATAATTTGTTTTTACAACTGCTTAAAATTCCAATAAACAGTAAACAAAATAAAATAGGGTAACGCATGGTTAAATATTTTCTGCTAAATTATTATTGCACAATTTCTACTTTGGTGCCCACTTCAACAAATGCATAAATTTCATTGATATGCGCATTTTTTAATGAGATACAACCTGCTGTCCAGTTCATGTTTTCATCTATCATATAATCCGTTCCATCAGGCACACCGTGAATACCAATTTCACCACCAATTTTTGCATTTGCAGATATTTTCCCCTCCTTTTTTGCAGCTTCATGTTTTTTGTAACTTTCGGCAGTAGGATAATCAATCCATAAAAATTTACTCCAACCTTTATGAGGATATAAATCGCGGAGATGGAATATGCCTTCAGGAGTGCAATTATCACCCTGCTGGTTTTTATCGGCTGTTGGATTTTTTCCTAAAACAACCGGGTATGATTTAAGTGTAATACTGTCATGTTTGAGTAATAAAATAAAATCTGATTTATCAACGTAAATCCAGGTGTCTTTTTTGGTTAGATGTAAAGAGTCCATTATTGAACTGAGGGATTTATCAGGAAATGCTGATCTAACTTTAATTTGTTGCCCTGGTTTTTTATTTTCAACGGTGTTACAGGCTAACAATATACAGCATAGTGTAACTGAAATTAATAAGCGGTGGGTTTTCATGCCAAGTAAACGGTTCGTTTTATTTCTTTAGTATATCTTG
Source organism: Bacteroidota bacterium (assembly GCA_016706255.1). NCBI lineage: Bacteria > Pseudomonadati > Bacteroidota > Bacteroidota bacterium. The sequence continues at coordinate 1,105,015 of JADJJZ010000003.1, forward strand.
AACTTCCCATAACAGTCATATTAAGGTATCTCCATATTTTCATAAATTTGCCTGTTCGCTTTTAAACCTGATACCCAAAAATGCCCAATAATTACTGGTGGTTTCCTGTGTTAGTTATGCTGATGGCAATTATAACGGCCTATGTCATTCAACGGCTGTTTCCAATTACATCGAAACCCGGCCGTTATGAAACGATCGATGGCATGCGTGGTTTTTTAGCATTATTTGTATTTATTCACCACTGTTATATCTGGCGCAATTATCTGGCTACCGGCGAGTGGTCGGCGCCCGGTTCAACTTTATACCAACATTTCGGTGTAACGGCAGTTTCCTTTTTCTTTATGATAACTGCATTTTTATTTATCACCAAATTATTAAAAGCGCGTGAAACAGGAATAAACTGGATACAATTTTATATTTCTCGGTTTTTCAGGTTAACACCAATGTATTATGTGTCGGTTTTATGTATGATTTTAATAATACTAAGTCTTGATCACTGGCATTTAAATGTATCATTAATGCAATTTGCAAAAGATGTTGTCTATTGGGGATTATTTACATTATTGGGACCAACTTTAATAAATGGTAATAACCTAACCTTCACAACAAATGCCGGCGTAGTTTGGTCACTTACTTATGAATGGTTATTTTATTTAATGCTGTCGATTTTAGCTGTGCTGATATTAAAGAAAAAACCAAACCTGTTGTTTGCAGGTGGTATTTTACTAGCACTGATTGTTTATTTTAATTTCTGTGGCGGATATGAATTATCACTTTTTTTTCCATTCATTGGTGGGGCAGTAGCGGCGCTTTTATATCACTATTATCCAAACATTTTATCCGTAAACCAAATATGGAAATCCATCGCCGCAGTAATTGGGCTTGTTATAATTACGCAGATAAATTTACCACATAGTATACTAAGTAAATTCGTTACCATGCTCACATTTATTTTATTTGTGTATGGTGCAAATTTATTTGGTTTATTAACCTCTAAACCCGCAAAAATACTGGGCGACATGGCCTACAGCATTTATTTGATGCATGGCATATTGTTATTTACCACCATTTATATGCTTATTGGTAATGATGCCGTTAATAATATGGATGGAATTACCTACTGCCTAACCTTAGCTGCAATTGTTCCTGTATTAATTATAATTTGTTATGCTACATTCCGACTGGTGGAAAAACCCGGTATGAGTGCTGCGATAAAAATTAATAAAAAGAAATCGGAAAATTAATTCTTCGAAATTATTTCGAAAAATTAGCCATAAATATTTTAATAGCTAATGCCAATGCAATTACACCAAAAAATTTAGTGATGGCATGTAATCCCGTTTTGCCCACTTTCGCTTCAATCCAGTCTGTTGAACGTAATACTAAATACATAACAATGATATTAATTAGTACTGCAATTAAAATATTATAAATTGAATATACAGAACGCATACTGATTAATACAGTAAGTGTTCCGGCTCCAACCAACAGGGGGAAAGCAATAGGCACCAGACTTGAAGAAGATCCACCTTCAGGGCTTGATTTAAAAATATGTATTCCTAAAATCATCTCTAACCCCAATAAAAAAATTACCACTGATCCTGCGAGTGCAAACGACTGGGTGTCTAAGCCGAGCAAACTCAAAATGGTATCTCCCAAAAAAAGAAAAGAAACCATTAAAATGCCGGCAAAAATGGTGGTTTTAACAGGTTGAAGTACAATGCCACGGTTTTTCATTGAAATAATTACGGGTACATTGCCGAGTACATCAATTATCGCAAATAGCGTTAAACTGATGGTAATAATATCTGAAAGTCTGATTGCAGACATAAAATAAAATTTAAAAACTAAAAATTGGGTGTATCGGTGTGTAACGGAAATATAGCCTTACTTACAGGCAGAAACGCAGTTGTACCAAGGGTATTCGTGAATACCAATTGCGTTGTTGTAGATGTTTAATGTAAATTTCATAGCAGTTACATGGGCATAAAGGAAAAACGGACCCAAAAAGTTCCCGTTTTTCCACTTTTTTGTCAATTATAACGCAATTAGATTAATAGCCCGATTTTTAACCCAGTCAGCATCGATAATTTTTTCCAGTTGAATAGTGCCAATTATATATTTAAATCCGGCAGATTCATATTTTTCTATGATATCATTAAACGCTTCAATCGGAACATCCTGCACATCCGAATACCTTACAAATATCTTTAACTCGATATTATTATTGAGTAGTAATGTATCCTCAACCTTCAAGTCTAAGGCTTTTTGAGCTGCCAGCTGCTGGCTTATCTTTCGGTATTCATAACGATAATTATAACTCAATGCCGAAATATCACTTAATACTGCAGAACCTGTAGGTGTGCTTCCTGCTCCCTTACCCGTAAAAAACTGACGGTCCGAAAAGGCACTTTCTACTAATACACCATTGTATTCATTGTGAATATTGGTTAATTGTGAATTGCCATTAACAAAATGCGGAAATACATAAGCATAAATTTCATTGCCCACTTTTCGGCATTTCGCGATGAGTTTTATTCGACAATGTTTTTCCCGCGCATAATTGATATCAAAATCATTTAAACGATCGATGCCGAAATTAAAAATATGTTCAGGTTTTACAAAAATGCCAAATGCATGCAATAATAAAATGCACAGTTTAAATTTCGGGTCGTGACCTTCAATATCCATGCGCGGATCTGTTTCGGCAAAACCTTTTTCCTGCGCTTCCTGTAACGCTAAATCAAAACTTATAGCGTCATCAAATATTTTGGTAAGAATATAATTGGTTGAACCGTTAAAAATTCCTTCAATACTGTGTAATAAATCATTGTCATAATATTCTTCCAGATTTCTTATAATCGGAATGCTTGCACAACAAGCGCCTTCGTACAAAAATGGCACATGATATAATTGTTGTAAATCATACAGTTCATTTAAATGCGTGGCAATCATTTTCTTACTTGCACTCACCACCGCCTTTCCGTTTTTCATTGCAGTAGATACAATTTCAAACGCTGCTACATCATCATTAATTAATTCTACCACCACATCAATTTCAGGGTCGTTTAGTATTTCATCTCTGTTGGTGGTGAATAGGGTAGGGGGCTGACTGCGCGCCTTGTCTTGCTCTTTAATACATATTTTTTTGATATTCGCTTTTAATCCCTGCGTGCGCGAAAGCACTTCATACAAACCCTGACCAACACAGCCAAATCCAAATACACCTAAGGTTAAATTTTTCCTTTCCATAAAAATTATTTTATTATTTGTTTTGCTGCAATTGGTTGCGATAAACTCACCTCAATGGCTTGATGAATATCCTGAATTAAATCTTCCGCAGATTCAATACCACAGGATAATCGAATTAATGAATCCTGGATACCCGATTTTTTCTAATATCCTCCGGTATCGATTTATGTGTCATGCTGGCAGGGTGACACAACAAACTTTTTACACCACCCAAACTTTCGGCACATTTAAACAATTTCGTTTTACTGCAAATGGTATTGGCATTTTCAACAGTATCATCCTTCAGACTAAAACTAATAACACCACCAAAATAATGTTGCTGTGCACGCGCAATATCATAATTTTTATGTGTAGGTAAACCGGGATAATACACCTTGTCGACTGCCGCCAATCCGCTTAAATAATTTGCAACAGCCAATGCATTATTGCTTGATTTTTCCAAGCGCAAAGCCAGTGTTTCTATACCTCTAATGGTAAGCCAACTATCGAAAGGTGCAAGAATTCCACCACTGGCATTTTGAATAAATTTTATTTTTTCTGCTAATTCAGCTGTTTTGGTAACTACCAGTCCGGCAATTACATCACTATGCCCTGCAAGGTATTTTGTGCCTGAATGTATAACAATATCTGCACCCAACAATAAGGGTTGCTGACCAATTGGCGAGGCAAAAGTATTATCAACCACAACCAGGGCATTAAATTGTTTTGCAATAGCACATATACCTTGTATATCCGAAATTTTAAGTGTTGGATTTGTTGGAGATTCCAGCCAAATTAATTTTGTTTTCGTATTAATAGCATCAATTACGTTAATGATATCTGTTGTATCAACATAATTTACCTTAATGCCGAACTTTTCATAAATGTGCGTGAATAAACGAAAAGCACCTCCGTAAATATCATCAACGGCAAGTATTTCATCACCCGATTTTAATAATTTTAATACGGCATCAATGGCTGCAAGTCCGCTCGCAAATGCATAACCACCGGCTCCGCCTTCGAGCTTTGCGATTAAATCTTCTAGTGCTTTACGTGTTGGATTATTACTGCGGGCATAGTCATAACCTTTGTGAACGCCGGGGCTTTCCTGCACATAGGTTGAGGTTTGATAAACGGGAACTGAAATGGCACCGGTTAATTCATCTACCGGAATTGCGTGAATAATTGCTGTTTCTTTCTGCATAAAAAAAGTGTTTTTTGATTAGAAAATAATTCCTATCAGAAAACACTTATCAAAAATAATTTCTACCGGAAAGCTTTGTTGCCAAACAATTTAATTATTGCAAAAAAGCAATAACGCTATCGATGGGCAAAAAAAAAGCTCACCGATAAATTGGCGAGCTAAAATATTTTTAGGTTATCTCTCCAACTTATCTGTCTGAAATTAGCACCTTCACAACAACGAGTTAAATTGTTATGGGTTGCCAAGGTATCGTAGGGTCAGTCCCTCCTCCTTTCTTGATAAGTAATTTCTAAAGAACGTGATGCAAAGATATATGCACCAAAATCAAATTTGCAAATTTATTTTTAAAAATGCGTTTAACCTTGGTTCAAAACACGCATTAGTTTTATTGGAAATGCCGCATCAATATTGGGTCAGCAGCCACACAGCCCATGCACCTAAAATAATTTCTAAAATGGCAATAAAATAGGTATTATTGGAAGCAACACCCTTTTGAAAAATCGAAATCCAACGTCCGATTACCACGCCCGAATACAGAAAAACACTGTAAAATACACCTGCGTATTCCATACTTTCATTCATTGCGCAAATGGCATACATCACAGCCCAGGCAGCTTCTAAACCCACGTAAATGGCAAAATATTCTGCCCGTCCCGACACATTTAAAAAAGATAAACCCGAAAATGCGGCAGTTTTATTCGGCTGAATCATACACCAGGCGGCAAATGCAGCATATAACACTGCGTTAATCCATAAATATATTTCTGCATTCATATCTAAAAAATGATTTTAAACCTTAAATATAGGTTATTTTTGAACGCAGATGGAAAAATTACCCATCCTCTTTGAGGATAAACATTTACTGCTGGTGAATAAACCCGCAGGTATAGCAGTGGAGCGCGACCGTTACCGCAACCCAAGTGTTGAAGGTCGTATAGCTGATTATTTTAATACGCTGAAATTGCCGCATAATACCATCATCGGTATTGCACATCGACTCGACAGGCCTGTTAGTGGTGTTATGCTGGTGGCTAAAAAGAAATCGGTGTTGGTGCATATTAATCAGCAGTTTGAAGCTGGCACTATTAAAAAAGTATATTTCGCTTTAACCGAAAATAAACCGGAAAAAAAGAAAGCTACACTCGCTAATTTTTTGTTTAAAGATGTACAAAAAAAACAGGCAATCATTTACGATAAAGCTGCAAAAAATCGATTGCCTTGTTCATTAGATTATAGTTATAAAGGTGAAACTTCACTCGGCCACTTAATAGAAATTCATCCGCATACCGGAAAATTCCATCAGATACGCGCGCAATTGGCACATATCGGTTGCCCCATTATTGGTGATGATAAATATGGTTCGAATAAATTATATAAGGAAAATGAAATTGCACTACATGCTTTTTCACTGACCTTTTTTCATCCCATAGAAGAAAAAGAAATGACCATTGAAGCTCCGTTACCCGGCGAATTTGAATTAATAATTTAATCAGGAATAAACTCCAGTTTCCTGGTTGACAAATCTGCTTTTTGCACTTTTATTCTTATTTTATTCCCTAATTCATAATTGCCGGAGTTGGTTAAACTCACTAGTCGCCTGCGGGTTTCATCATACATTAATTCATCGCGGATATTATCCACGTGTATCATTCCTTCGCATTTATTTTCTACAATTTCAACAAATACACCCCAGGTAGTAATGCCGGATATCACACCATCAAAACTTTCACCAACATGTTTGGTCATGTATTCTACCTGCTTATATTTTACACTTTCACGTTCTGCTTCCATGGCTTTACGTTCAGTTGCGGATGAATGACGACACTTATCTTCTAATTGTTCTTTATTCGGATAAAGTAAACTATGGTTGTCTAATACATTCGCCAAAATACGATGCACCATTAAATCCGGATAACGGCGGATAGGAGAGGTGAAATGCGTATAATGTTCAAATGCAAGTCCGTAGTGACCAATATTTTTAGTAGTATAAACAGCCTTCGCCATGCAACGAATCGCCAGACTTTCTAAAATATTTTGCTCCGGTTTTCCTTTTATATCGGTCATTAAACGATTTAATTCCGAAGAAATATTTTTTGGAGAATCCAATTTTAATTTATGGCCAAATCGTTTTGCATTTTCGCCAAATTCTTCCAGTTTCTGCATATCAGGTGTATCATGCACACGATAAACAAAGGGCACACGTGGATGATTTTTAGATAAGTGAAAAGCAACACGTCTATTAGCAAGTAACATAAGGTCTTCAATCAACATATGTGCTTCCTTGCGTTCTTTAACGTATAATCCTGTTGGGACAAAATTTTCATCCAAAATAAATTTCACTTCTTGAGTTTCAAAAGAAATGGCACCACTGGCAAATCGTTTTTCACGCAATAAAGTAGAAATTTTATTTATCGCTAAAATTTCATCAACATGTTCACCGGCTTTGCTTTCAATTATTTCCTGCACCTCTTCATAAGTAAATCTGCGGTCAGAATAAATTACTGTTTTGCCAAACCACTCATTTATGATTGCTCCCGTTTCATCCATTTCAAAAATGGCACTAAAGGTGAGTTTTTCTTCATGCGGACGCAGGGAACAAACATTGTTCGATAATTTTTCCGGCAACATCGGAATAACCCTGTCTACCAGATAAACAGACGTTCCTCGTGAATACGCTTCCTTATCAATCGGACCTTCCGGAATAATATAATGTGCAACATCGGCAATATGAACACCCATTTCAATTAATCCGTTTTCTAATTTGCGATACGAAATGGCATCATCAAAATCTTTTGCATCATAAGGGTCAATCGTAATAGTAAAAATATCGCGCATATCGCGACGGCGACTTATTTCTGCTTTTGTTATTTCAGTAGGTAAAGCTTCAGCCTGTTGTTCAACTTCTTTAGGGAAAATATAATTAATTCCTGTTTCAACTAAAATGGCTTCCATATCACTCGCGTGATCTCCCGCCTGCGAAAGTTTACTCACAATTTGAGCAATCGGGTTTTTCATGGTTGGCGGCCAGTCTTTTATGCGCATAATAACACGGTCGCCGGTTACAATTTTATGTTTTTTTATTTCTTCGTTCGGAATATAAAAATCGTAATTATTAAAACGGTCATCAGTTATAGCAAATGCAAATTTTTCCGAAATATCTACCTTGCCGATAAATAATTCTTTACCGCGTTTTATAATTTCAACAATTTCGCCATCGGGCTTTTTCTTTTTGCCGAGGGTAGTAATTTTAACACGAACCGTATCACCATTAAATGCGCGGTTTGTTTTATGCGAAGGCACATATACATCGTATAAATGGCCGTCAATTATTACATAAGCACTGCCGCTTTGTGTCATATCAACAATACCAACCATGGTATTAATTGCATCTGCTCGTTGTTTGGCGCGGAAATTATCCGGTGCAAATTCTTCAATTTTACCGGCGCTCACCAGGTTTTCAATGGCATCAAAAACACCATCCAACTGACCGGTTTTGCCGGCCCATTTAAAAATAACTTTTAACGATGCGCCTTTACCCGATTTATCTATTAAAAATGAATATAATTCCGATTCAAAGTCCCTGCCTGCTTTAACCAGACGGTTTGTGCCTTTCTTTTTTTTCTTTGACATATGGTAAAGATACACTTCTGCATGCAAATGATTTCGTAATTTTCCACCGCCATTTTATGCGTAACTATAAACCGTATTTACTGATTCTGCTTATCGGTTGTTTGTTTTTTATCCCGTTTTTAGGCAGTGCACACCTGTTTGACTGGGATGAAATCAACTTCGCTGAAACCTCGCGCGAAATGGTGATTACCGGCAATTATACCCAGGCCCAGGTCGACTATCAGCAGTTTTGGGAAAAACCACCCCTCTTTTTCTGGCTCCAAAGTGCGTCGATGCACTTGTTCGGAATTAATGAATTTGCTGCCCGTTTCCCGAATGCCGTTTGTGGAATACTCACATTAATGCTGTTATTTGCAATCGGTAAAAAACTGCAGGATAAAAAATTTGCATGGTTATGGGTGGCAGCATATATCGGTAGTATTTTACCTCAATTTTATTTTAAATCGGGAATCATCGATCCTTGGTTTAATGTATTTATGTTTTTAGGTATTTATGCTTTTTATGAATATACAGCCAATGCATTTAAATTAAAATGGTTATTGATTTCCGGTTTATCTGTCGGCTTGGCCGCACTCACAAAAGGACCTGTTGGAATCGGAATTGTAGGACTCACCATTGGTATATATTATATACTTACACGCTTCCGTTCATTTCCGCCAATTAAACATATTATTTATTATTTATTTTTTATCGTATTAAGTATTTTACCTTGGGTATTAATTGAAGTGTTGCAAAATGGCACTTGGTTTTTATCTGAATTTTTTAAATATCAGCTAAGGCTCGCTACCACCGAAGATGCCAGCCATGGCGGCTTTTTCGGTTATCATTTTGTTGTTATCCTGTTTTTTTGTTTTCCGGCATCAGCATTTGCAGTGCGACCGTTATTTCAAAAAGCAGCAACGGCAGATAAATTAAATGTATTTAAAAAATGGATGGCCATTACATTTTGGGTAGTGCTTATTTTGTTTTCAATTGTGCAGACGAAAATTGCACATTATTCATCAATGGCATATTTTCCGGTTACATTTTTAGCAGCTTATGGTTTATATCATATATCTGCGAAATGGAAATTACAGGAAACCATTTTATTATCGCTTACCGGATTAACCATTTGTGTATTATTAATTGGTTTACCAATTTTATTACAACATCCAGATACCATTTTGCCTTATTTAAAAGACGATTTTTCCCGTCAGGCGTTGCTGGCAGAAAGCGGCTGGCAGGGCTGGGAATTTCTTGTTGGCGTAATTGTTTTATCAGGATTAATTGCAGCAATATATTTTAATTATAAAAAGCAATCGCTTAAAGCAGCAGGTATTTTATTTATTACCGCGGCAATTGGTATTAACCTCGCCATCAATATTTTTACACCACATATTGAACGATATTCGCAAGGTGCAATGGTCGATTTTTTTGAATCGAAATCAGATGAAGATTGTTATAAAGAAGTCGTCGGTTTTAAAAGTTATGCGCATTTATTTTACGGTGCGCGCAAGCCGAACGATAATCAAAATCCGGTATTTAAAGCATGGCTGCAAAAGCAACATCCTGCTGAAACATATACCGCTGCAGAATATCGGCGATTATTTACCGAGTGGCTGGTAAATGGCAATATCGACAAGCCTGCATATTTTGTCACCAATACACGAAAAAGCAGTATTTACGAAAAACAGCCGCAAATGGAATTATTAGGCCGCAGCAATGGTTATGTGTTTTTTAAACGAGCACCGCAACAATGAAAACTGTTTATATCATCCGACATGCAAAATCCGATTGGGCCGAAGCCGGAATTCATGACATTGAGCGCCCTTTAGCCAAACGTGGTTTGCGCGATGCACCTGTTATGGCTGCTGTTTTACAAAAACGTGGTCCGGCGCCCGAAATTATGGTAACAAGTCCCGCAATTCGTGCATTTACCACCTGTCGTATTTTTTGCGAAAATCTTGGTTACGATACACAAAACATTGTAATTCAACCGGAACTGTATTTTGGCAGTATTACAGTTATTGAAAAAATGTTACAGGCAGCATTCAACGAAACCGATGTAGTTGCGCTGTTCGGACATAACCCGACATTTTCTGAATTAGCTGCATATTTCACACCTGCATTTGGCGGCGAAATGCCTACCTGTGCTATAGTTGCCATCCGTTTTGATGATAAAACTCCGGCTGCGCCGTTGCAGGGAAACGGTAAATTGTTGTGGTTCGAATATCCCAAAAAAAACCGTTAAAGTTGTTGCCACATACAACCAAACCCATCATTTCAACGTTTATTAAGTAATAAAAAACATTACATTTGTATGTCTAAAGACTACGCGATGCCTGAATTTATGGTTGATGTAAATTTACATGATGTCCACTCCGATGGGTTCCTAAAGCTCATTCCGAGTCAGCGTTCCATTGTAAACGACATGATGTTCGAAGGCAAAATCACCAGTTATTGCGTTTCGGTAGACCGCTCCAAACTGTGGATCACCATGGTTGCAAAAAACGAAGAAGACGTAATCGAGCAACTCGCAAAATTTCCACTCATCAGCTACATGGATTGCGAAATTGCACCGTTATTATTTTACAATTCCAGCTACCAAACCTTCTCGCACATTTCATTGAATTAAATACTTATTGTAATTTTTACAATAAGTAGGTATTTTTCTATAACTATTGCACCAACACCTGCAATTAGAAAAATAATTATTTGAAGCATCACCATCCTCCAAACCAACACCTCCCCAACCGGCTTTCCGCGACAACGCCCGCCTCAATAAAATTTATTTGTTTTATCATCAAGCATCACCCAATCAAATTTCACAACACCATCACCACACGTGGCGGGGGTTTCTGCTGCAATCCGGGCTAGAGGGAGTTTGGTCGTACTTATTTTGTAATCAACACGAGTAAACCAGGTCATTGGAATTGCCAGTTATTTCAAACAATCTAATTTTGTTGCAACTATCTGATGGTTATTATCTACCTTACTTATAAATTCGCCAGATTTATTCCATGAATATTTTGCAAAAAAATATAATTTGTTAGAATATAAGTGGTCGTTATTGCGCATAATTTCCGAATCACTCCATTTCTTGGTGAATTTAGATTCGTTTATGATATAAATCACTGGTGGTTGTTTTACTTTATCTAATGTATCCACATAAAGGCATATAATGGAGTCAAGTGATTGATGTATTGCCAATGGTAATGTTTTACTTTTGTAATTCAGGATGAATACAATTTCCTTTTTATAATCTAATGTGTCATAATCCAAACATTTAACCTGACGAATATCTAATTTTGTGTTTTGAGATACTGCTGGATTAACAAATAAAATTAATATAAAATAAATGTAGAAATGAGGCCTTTTTCTCATATTCAAAGTTTATTCATGGTGTTTAAACGCTCTACTAGTATTAGTATTTACCCAACTTCTTGTAATGTGCAATTCATTATTTCTTTTATGCTTTCAAATTTATAATTAATTCGTGGATTCTCCAAAACTCAAATTACCTTCTGACGGATACGAAAAATTTGCATCAAGATTGTGTCTTTCTTTTAAAAAAAATCTAAATCAATACATTTTTTGGGTTTAATCAACATCATCAAGTGTCAACCCTGCCTAGCCCGGTAGGTAAACCTACGGGGTTCTGCTGATTCTTAGGGGAGGCGCCTTGTTACCAATATTTCACCGCGCTGCGGTTGGTTTTTTAGTAGATTCAAAATTTTAGTTTTCAATGAAAACGTTCATTACAGGGCATTTTGTAAACCGCTTTATAACATTAATTTGCATATAATTAACTTTCCAATTCTGAGGAGCTTTTCGGGTTATTGTAACAAAGCAAATAAATTTAAACGTCATATAAAAAATAATAGTTACCTCGAATTTCCATTAATATCTTAAAATGAAATTTTAGCATAAAATCAACCACGTAGTGGTGAAAGAATGGTAACAAGGCGCTTCCCCCAAGTCTGCAAAACCCCGTAGGGGTGACACCATCGGAGCGTTAAGTAATTAAATGCGCAAAAGCGAAAAAATAATTATGTAATATAATTTGTAATATGTGTTTAAATGCATAACTATTAATCGTGTTCTTTTAATCTCAGGGCTTATATTATTTTGCTTTATCTTATTATTCAACATCGTCAGGTGTCACCCCTACAGGGTTTTACAGATTCTTGGGGTGCGATTTTTCTACCAATATGTCACCGCTATGCGGTTGGTTTTTTCGTAGATTCAAAATTTTAGTTTTCAATGAAAACTTTCATTACAGGGCATTTTGTAAACCGCTTTATAACATTAATTTCCATATAATTAACTTTCCAATTCTGAGGAGCTTTTCGGGTTATTGTAACAAAGCAAATAAATTTATCGGCCTAAAAAAATTACCGGTTACCTCGAATTTCCAATAATATCTTAAAATGTTATTTTAGCACAAAACTAACCGCATAGCGATGACACGTTTGTAGCAAAACCCCAAAAAAAGATTCAGCAGAACCCCGTAGGGGTGACATAGGTAAAATTCGAATAAACTCATAATTAAGTATTGTAAAGATGAAATTAAATTCAACCCGCACTTCCAAATTAACAGTTACACCGAACTTCCATTAATATTTTAAAATGACATTTTAGCATAAAACCAACCGCAGAGCGGTGAAAGAATGGTAACAAGACGCCTCCCCCAAGAATCGGCAGAACCCCGTAGGGGTGACACCTTGGAAGCGTGAAGTACTTAAATGCGGAAGAGAAAAAAAATAATTATGTTATATAATTGGCATTATTTGCCTAAATGCAAAACTAGTCAGCATGTTCTATTAACTTCAGGGCATATACTATTTAACTTTTCGTCTGATTCAACATCGTCAGGTGTCACCCCTACGGGGTTTTACAGATTCTTGGGGGTGGGATTTTTCTACCAATATGTCACCGCTATGCGGTTGATTTTTGAGTAGATTCAAAATTTTAGTTTTCAATGAAAATAATTCTAATGAGCAAATTTTTTTAACCGCTTTTTGTGTTTTATGGGAGTGTAATTAACACCCCCATTTTGACGTCGTTTTTGGGTTATTTTAATAAAACAAATAAATTTACTCGGTATAAATAAAGTGACAGTTACCCCGAATTTCCATTAATATCTTAAAATGATATTTTACCCTAAAACCAACCGCGTAGCTTTACCTTCCTTATAAGGCAGGGGTGAAAGAATGGTAACAAGCAAACCCCGAATGAATCTGCAGAACCCCGTAGGGGTGACACCTTGGAAGCGTGAAGTACTTAAGTGCGGAAGAGAAAAATAATAATTATGTTATATAATTGGCATTATTTGCCTAAATGCAAAACTAGTCAGCATGTTCTTTTAACTTCAGGGCATATACTATTTAACTTTTCCTCTGATTCCACATCGTCAGGTGTCACCCCTACGGGGTTTTACAGATTCTTGGGATGGGGTTTTTCTACCAATATGTCACCGCTACGCGGTTGGTTTTTTAGTAGATTCAAAATTTTAGTTTTCAATGAAAACTTTCATTACAGGGCATTTTGTAAACCGCTTTATAACATTAATTTCCATATAATTAACTTTCCAATTCTGAGGAGCTTTTCGGGTTATTGTAACAAAGCAAATAAATTTATCGGCATAAAAAAATTACCAGTCACTTCGAATTTCCATTAATATCTTAAAATGACATTTTTAGCATAAAAACAACCGCATAGCGGTGACACGTTTGTAGCAAAACCCCAACCTAAGATTCAGCAGAACCCCGTAGGGGTGACACAATCGAAGCGTGAAGTAATTAAATGCGTAAAAGCAAAAAAATAATTATGTAATATAATTTGTAATATGTGTCTAAATGCATAACTATTAATCGTGTTCTTTTAATCTCAGGGCTTATATTATTTTGCTTTAACTTATTATTCAACATCGTCAGGTGTCACCCCTACAGGGTTCTGCTGATTCTTGGGGGAGGCGCGTTGTTACCAATATGTCACCGCTCTGCGGTTGGTTTTTAGAAGATTCAAAATTTTAGTTATCAATGAAAATACCATTATAAGGACATTTTTTAACCGATTTATGTGCTTAAATTGAGCCTAACTCAAGCTCAACTTCTGCGCAGCTTTTAGGCTTATAACCCGGCTTAAATAAATTATTCGCTTGCTAGTATTCCCATTAATAAGGTAGATTGTCATTTTACCAATAAGTCAACAACACAGTTTTACCTTTCTGATTAGGTAGGAGTGACATCAACAAAATGCAAATAAAACCTCGGTTACTCCACTAAAACAGGTTCATAAACACCTGTCAATTCAGGTGCGATTAATGGTATTAAAGGTGTATCCCAAACCACTCTTGGTTGAAGCCATTTTAAATTTGTGTTAAATCCTTTTTCCGCTGAAAATGAAATATCAATCTCGTAAATTTGAAAATCCGGGACGGAATAGAAAAATACTTTATTCGGATCTTTCATGTTGTCAACAATATACTGGCACGTATTTTCCAAAATTAGCGATTTACTAAAATTGGTATACCGGTAAATCATTGCTGAATCAACTTTTCTGCGTTCTTCTATTTCTTTTATCTGCTCCAGGTAATGTTGAATTCCGATGTCTGCATTATTATAACCTGAAAATTCATTGCGCCATATTGTATAATTGGGATAATACAGGTTAATGTTGGTTTTGTCTTTTAACCGGTTTTCAAACACCTTTAATGATTGTTCATTTATTTCTATTAAATCTGCACAACTTTGGTGAACATAACCCGTTAATTCATTTCCACCGTTTGATATACGAACATGCGCTAATGTAGATAACAGCACAATTTTACATATTATATTGTTTCTTTCCGTTATGCTGATATTCTGTAAATGCCTGAGCTTATTTAACACAAAATCAGCAGATTTTGATTTGTATTCAAATTCATTATGAATAGTTTTAGCAAAATTAGGGTCTGGAAAAAGAAAAAATGGTGATTTGCTTTCACCTAATTCCGTTTCACGAATAATAACAGCAAGTAAAACCGGACCATCAAAACCCCGTGTATAAGTTGCAGTAGCAATTGTAATTGCACCTACTGAGTCCACCAACCGGCATCCAAAATATTTTTCAAGGTAGTCATCACTCGAAGTGGTAGTATCATTAGGATAAATTATTTTATAATATGCGCTTAAATCATGATTTAATTGGTTTGTATATGTTGCTTTATCGTTTGGCGCAGCAATTCTTTCTGTTTCTTCCTTTGCATGACAGGATGCAAAAATTTGTATAATAATTAAAAATGTTATGTATTTTTTTATGGGTCGCATCATTTTATTTAAAATCAAGAGCAGTTGGATATTAAACGTTGGTTTTCGCGTTTCTATTGTTTTTTCTCGAGAACCCTTGAATTAAATGGTTATCATGTGCCGCGAGTAAAATTAAACAAATAGGTTGTATTGTAACAGTAAAATGTAATTCAAACCGCACTACCAAATTATCAGTTTCAGAGAATTTTCATTAATAAATTAAAATGACATTTTAGCATAAAACCAACCGCGTAGCTTTACCTTCCTGATAAGGCAGGGGTGAAAGAATGGTAACAGAAGCGCCTCCCCAAAGAATCAGGAAATCCCCGTAGGTTTACCAGCCGGGCTAGGCAGGGGTGACACCAACAAAATTCGAATAAACAGATAAATTGTTTTATAGCGAAGAAATTAAATTCAACCCTTACTTTTAAATTAGCAGTTGCTGTGAATTCCAATTAATATCTCAAAATGATATTTTACCCTAAAACCAACCGCGAAGCGGTGAAAGAATGGTAACAAGCAAACCCCGAATGAATCTGAAGAACCCCGTAGGGGTGACACCTTGGAAGCGTGAAGTACTTAAATGCGGAAGAGAAAAAAAATAATTATATTATAAAATTGGCATTATTTGCCTAACTGCAAAACTAGTCAGCATGTTCTTTTAACTTCAGGGCATATACTATTTAACTTTTCGTCTGATTCCACATCGTCAGGTGTCACCCCTACGGGGTTCTGCTGATTCTTGGGGGTACGATTTTTCTACCAATATGTCACCGCTATGCGGTTGGTTTTTGAGTAGATTCAAAATTTTAGTTTTCAATGAAAATAATTCTATTGAGCATATTTTTTTATCGGTTTGTGTGTTCATTTGGGTTGTAATTAACACACCATTTTTGAGGTCTCTTTCGGTTTATTGTAACCAAGCAAATATATTTAACTGTCTTAAAAAAATAACAGTTTCACGAATTTCCATTAATATATTAAAATAACATTTTAGCATAAAACCAACCGCGTAGCTTTACCTTCCTGATAAGGCAGGGGTGAAAGAATGGTAACAGAAGCGCCTCCCCAAAGAATCAGGAAATCCCCGTAGGTTTACCAGCCGGGCTAGGCAGGGGTGACACCAACAAAATTCGAATAAACAGATAAATTGTTTTATAGCGAAGAAATTGAATTCAACCCGCACTTCCAAAATAACAGTTACCCCGAATTTCCATTAATATCTTAAAATGATATTTTACCCTAAAACCAACCGCGTAGCGGTGAAAGAATGGTAACAAGGCGTCCCCTAAGAATCAGCAGAACCCCGTAGGGGTGACACCTTGGAAGCGTGAAGTACTTAAATGCGGAAGAGAAAAAAAATAATTATATTATATAATTGGCATTATTTGCCTAAATGCAAAACTAGTCAGCATATGCTTTTAACTTCAGGGCATATACTATTTAACTTTTCGTCTGATTCCACATCGTCAGGTGTCACCCCTACGGGGTTCTGCTGATTCTTGGATGCGATTTTTCCTAATATGTCACCGCTACGCGGTTGGTTTTTGAGTAGATTCAAAATTTTAGTTTTCAATGAAAATAATTCTATTGAGCATATTTTTTAATCGGTTTGTGTGTTTATTTGGGTTGTAATTAACACACCAATTTTGAGGTCCCTTTCGGTTTATTGTAACCAAGCAAATATATTTAACTGTCCTTAATAAATTAACAGTTACCCCGAATTTCCATTAATATTTCAAAATGACATTTTAGCATAAAGCTAACCGCAGAGCGGTGAAAGAATGGTTACAAGGAGCCTCCCCCAAGAATCGGCTGAACCCCGTAGGGGTGACACCTTGGAAGCGTGAAGTACTTAATTGTGGAAGAGAAAAAATATAATTATGTTATATAAATTGGAATTATGTGCCTAAATGCAAAACTAGTCAGCATGTGCTTTTAAATTCAGGGCATATACTATTTACCTTTTCGTCTGATTCCACATCGTCAGGTGTCACCCCTACGGGGTTTTACAGATTCTTGGGGGTGGGGTTTTTCTACCAATCTTTCACCGCTCTGCGGTTGGTTTTTTCGAAGATTCAAAGTTTTAGTTATTAATGAAAATACATCTTATGTTAATATTTTGGATAGCTGGTTTGGGTGTTTAAATTCCATTTTGGAAAACACCTACCAGTTACTCTTACCTTCTAGTTCCAACAATTACAATCTGTTTTCATCCACCACCATTATCGCAACATTCCCTTTTTTATGGCCTTGATCCATGTATTGGTGTGCTGATATTATTGAGGATAATGGGTAGGTTTTGTCGATAATGGATTTTAGGTGGCCGGATTCTACGAGGGTTTTTATTTCATCTAAATCTGATGCGCGCATGGCAGGATCTTTTCCTGTTATAATGGTTTTGTTTTCTTTTTTTGCGGCTTGTTTCATTTCCTTCGACTTAAATGGTGCTGTTATGTTGATATAAATACCTCCGGATTTTAAAACGCGATTTGCAATTGAAAATGGTAATTTATCGACAGCTACAAAAACAACATCGTATGTTGCTAATTGCGATTCGAAATTGGGAGCGGTGTAGTCGATAAATTTATGTGCGCCTAAGTCTGTTACTAATTGTTGGTTTTTTAAACTACTCGCTGCTGTGATTTCGGCACCGGTTAATTTTGCTAATTGCAAAGCATAAGTGCCAACACTTCCTGAAGCGCCATAAATTAATATTTTTTTGCCGGATGTTAATTGTGCGGCGTTTATAAAATGATTTGCCGTTAATGCGCCAATGGGCAAGGTAGCCGTTTCTGCAAAGGAACTATTTTGCGGCATTACCGAAATGGTTGCGGTTTCAGGCATACAAATATATTCGGCATAAGCACCAAACTGATTTAATGTTGCTGCAAAAACCTTATCGCCTTTTTTGAATTTTGTTACCGTGCTGCCAATTTCTTCAATAACACCGGAAAATTCGACACCTAAAATACTTTTGCGTGGTTTTGTAAATCCTAAAACAAAACGAGCAATTAATTTGTATGCAGGTGGAATGGTAAAACTGCGAATACGAAAATCGGCAGCAGTAACTGAGGTGGCGTATATTTTTATTTTTACCTCATTTGATTTTGGAACGGGCACAGGCACCTCGCGCATTTGTAATACTTCAGGTTCGCCATATTTTGTGCAAATAACTGCTTTCATGTTTGCTGATTTATTGCTCATTATTTTCTATTTTAAAAAGAAATACTGAATCTAAAGGCACATTAAAAACATTTGCAATTCGGAATGCCAATTCTAAGGTTGGAAAATATTTTCCGTTTTCGATTGCAACAATGGTTTGCCTGGTTACACCCGTTTTGTCGGCGAGTTGTTGTTGTGTCATTTCATTCGCCATAAAACGTAAGGTGCGTATGTTATTGGTGATGACACATTTTTCAATTTTTATTTTGTTTGTCATGTCATACCCCTTTTCTGTAGAAATAAATTTTTGCTGATTCCGAAATTATGGCAGAAAGAAATCCCGATGCTACCAAGGTGGCAAACATAACGCTGGTTTCCATTCCCATTGCCTGCGAACCCATGGCCATTAAAAAACCAAAGGTGAAAATCCAATGTGAAATGCGAATTGCCTTTAATTCAATCAGTTTATCGCGTTCATCTGTCATGCTCGACATTTGTTCTTTTGTCACAATCCCATTTATAATGGCAAAAACGATATGTAATACAATTTGAGCAACAATGGCTACCGGTATAAAAATTAAGAATGTTTTACCCCAAAATGCATTGTCGTTCAACAGGCTCGCATCGTGTTCGAGGTAAGTGTTGTATACATACAATATATAACAGCCAAAAATGATGATGGTGTTGATGAGGGTGACTACTATTTGTTTTTCTTTGCCTTCCATGATAATTTGTTTATAGTATGATTATAATGACACAAAGGTAAAAATAGTTTACACAATGTCAAAAATATTTGACAAAATTTAACATAAATCGCCCAAAACCGTGAAAAATGGGTGTTTTGGACTGATTTTGGGGCTGAAGCTGTAAGATGCACCAAACTAACAGCCGGAACCGCTAAGGCTCAAAGGCCGCTAAGGAACACCAAGGTGATTTAATCTATTTAAGCTACAATTGTTTTGTTGTTGAATTATTTAATAAAAATTGAATAACCAAATATAATCAATTAATCCATGAAACTCGGATAAAAGTTGGTTCACGTAAATACCGAACAAATTTTTTTAACAGCCGGAACCACAAAGAAACAAAGGCCGCTAAGTGACGCTAAGTTGATTCTGTTTTTTGTGTTCTTTGTGTAACTTTTTTAATTAAAATAAGACGATACATTTGACCTAGCCCGGATTGTAGTGGAAACAAACAAACCAATGTGCTAATTTGTTGATGTGCTTATGTGCTGATTAACAGCCGAATTCGGAGTGAGCATTACTTGTCGGCATTTTTATTTTCAATCAGCGCTCAACTACTACTTGGGAGAATGCTTTTTGAGTGGTTTGTTGCAACGAAAAGCCGGAAGGGGAGTTGCTTCGAAGGCGAGATGGCCATGCTCCAAATAGGCAAAGGATAAGGGTTTTAGCGATTTACATTTTTTGACTTAAATTTATGGTTTAAATGGATGGCATGACTTATACCAGATACTCGGCTTTTATTTTATTAATTACCATTTGCACAGTTACTATATTTCGCAAAGGGGATAACGCTGTTTTTGAAAATGAAGAATTGGAAGAAATGGTTGCCAATGCAGAATTTGATATTTTGCGCACTGCTGATCCTGCAACGGGAAAAATTCCATCCGGAAAAGTTATGGCTGCATTTAATACTTTAAAACAACGCGGATTTTATCAGCAGGAAAATAATTTATTTAAAACAGATGATTTAACCGGTTGGCACCAAATTGATGATTTTTTTCCGAGTTTGGCGGTTACAAAAATTACTTACGATCCATCGAACACTCAATTATTTTATTTCTGCACCGGTGAAGGCTGGTTTAATGCAGATGCTGCAAAAGGAGCCGGCGTTTTTAAATCGGAAGATGGCGGAACAACCTGGTTTCAATTAACATCAACTGCAAATCCAACATTTGATTATTGTCAGGATATGGTTGTGCATCCGATTACAGGTGCAATATATGTCGGCACACGCACAGGAGGATTGCAACGTTCAAGCGACGGCGGTGCAACATGGGAAAAAGTGTTGGGCTTTGGCGTAGGTGCATCAAAAAACAGTATTTGTGAAATTGAATTAACAGCAGATGGTGGTTTATTTGTAGGTATCGGAATTTTTGATACAGATGGTATTTATTATTCACCAAGTGGTGATGCAGGAACATTTGTAAAACAAACTTCAGGTTTACCTGCTTCCGGTTATTTCAGAATTAAAATGGCAACTGCAAAATCGGATGCGAATACTGCATACAGTGTTTTTTGTAATAATACCGATTATAAAATAAAAGGCATTTATAAAACAACAAATAAAGGTGCTACGTGGACGGAAATAAATCGCCCGGAAAATAATTATGAATTTGCAGCGAAGCAGGCTTGGTATGATTTATCACTTGCTGTTGATCCGAATAATGCCGATGTAGTTGCCATGGGTGGCTTGCACGTTTGGCGCAGTCGCGATGGCGGCAATAGCTGGGAACGTATGACTACCGGTGGTTTGGACAGTGTGCTGATTAGATATATGCATGTGGATCAACATGAAATTACATTTAAAAATTCGGATGAAGTTTATTTTGGTAATGATGGTGGCATTTTTGCGACAACAAATTTTACAGATGAACATCCATTTATTTACGATAAAAATTATGGTTACAATGTAACACAATTTTATTCTGTTGCAATTCATCCTGAAAATGGCAATCCACAATTAATGGGTGGCACACAGGACAATGGTACACCTTTTACTTTTGACTGGGGCATTGCACCATATAAAATGGTAAGTGGAGGAGATGGTGCATTTACAGCATTTAATTATGCTAACACGGAAAAATTTTATACTGCTTCACAATTGCGGAGATTATTTCGTTTTGATAATGGCGGATTGGAATTTCCGGATACCATTACGAATCCTGCATTAACAGATAATAATACTTTATTTATAAATCCGTTTGATATTGATGCATCGGACCCTGAGGTAATTTATCAGTGTTCGAATATTGGCATTTGGCGATTAAAAAATGCATCTACTGCTGATACCAGTGCGTGGGAAAAAGCTTCGAATTTAAATGGTGTTTTATCGGCAATCGGTTCATCTCCGGCAGCACCCGGAGTTTTATTTATTGGAAGAAGTTCAGGCACCGGTGATATTTACCGATTAAATGATGCTTATACTTCTGATTTTACAACTACACCATTTAATGCAGACCCATTTGATTCATTGCCAGATGCGGCATTTTTAAGTACCATTTATTGCAGCAGTATTGTTGTAGATGTAAATGATGCCAACCATGTAATTGTAACATATTCGAATTTTAATATTAAAAGTATTTGGGAGAGTTTTGATGCCCTTGCATTTGAACCACACTGGCATTGTATTGAAGGCGATTTGCCTGATTTACCTGTGTATTGGAGTGCAATTCATCCTGATTATCCTGATGTGGTTTATATTGCAACTGAGTTAGGTGTATTTTATACCGACCATGTTGATGGATATGCTACACATTGGATGCCATGTTCAAGTTTTCCAATTGTAAGAACAGATATGTTGCGTATTCGTGTCGCTGATAAAAAAATAGTTGCTGCAACACATGGCCGCGGATTATGGGAATCGTTTTTATCGGGACCTGAAGGCATCAATAATATTTTATGGCGCGACCGCGGACCAAATAATATTGGGGGAAGAACACGCACAATTATGATTGACCCTAACGACCCGACAGGTAAAACGGTTTGGGCAGGAAGTGTTGGCGGCGGGTTATGGAAAACGACGGATATTGATGCGGTGTCTGTTAATGAAACGGAAAATGAAATGGATTTAAATTTATCTTTATTTCCGAACCCGGCACACACAAATGTGCAAATTAATTTTACACAAAACGGTATGTATCAACCGCTTATTTATGTGATTGATATGTATGGTAAACAAATAACTTCGATAGCCGCATCAAAAACAAATGGAACACAAATAATTAACTGGGAAATTCCAAATCATCTGGCGAACGGGAATTATTTTATTGTTGCTGTTTCCGGAAATAACAAAATTGTTAGGTCTTTGGTAATTCTTTAAAAGTATTTACTAAATATTGCCAGGAACTAATTTTTATCTGAAATTGTTTCATCAACATGAACAATTACACGCCCATAAGTTGTAGTTTTTATGATGAGCTGGAAGCGCTTGCTACCAGAAAGGAAAGGGTTATTATTGAATATTACGATTCGATAGACGACAAAATATCCGCTCCACCTGTAATTAAAACGGTTGAAGGTTTTATAAAAAATCTCTTTACAAAATCTAAAGAAGAATTTGTTGAATTGGATAATGCATTTATTATCCGGCTCGATAAAATTGTAGCAGTAAACGGTAAAATAATGCGCTTGTATTGTTAAAATACAAAACGGCTATTAAACGTTAAAACGGAAGTGCATTACATCACCATCGGTAACAACGTATTCTTTTCCTTCCACATTTAATTTTCCGGCTTCTTTGCATGCAGCTTCGGAGCCATAATGGATAAAATCGGCATATTTAATTACCTCTGCACGAATAAATCCTTTTTCAAAATCGGAATGGATAACACCTGCAGCCTGTGGAGCGGTCATACCTTTGTGGATGGTCCATGCGCGCACTTCTTTTACACCGGCTGTGAAATAGGTAATCAGATTTAACAAACGGTAACCTGCGCGTATGAGCACATTTAATCCGCTTTCAGCTAATCCTAAATCTTCGAGGAACAATTGTTTATCTTCAAAACTTTCCAATTGAGCAATTTCGCTTTCAATATTAGCACTTACTACAATAACCTCAGCTTCTTCATCTTTAACTGATTCACGTAATTTGCGGACAAAATCGTTTTCAGTTTTTAAATCTTTTTCTTCAACATTACACACATAAATTACCGGCTTAATGGTTAATAAAAATAAATCGCCGATTAATTTTATTCCTTCTTCATCCATTACTAAACTGCGTGCACTTTTTCCTTGTTCAAGGTGTGCTTTATAGGCTAATAATACTTCGGTTAATTTTTTTGCATCCTTATCGCCGATTTGAGCAGCGCGCTGACTTTTTCCTAAACGTGTTTCAATGGTATCGAGGTCTTTTAACTGCAATTCGTAATCAATAATTTCTTTATCGCGAATCGGGTCAACATTACCATGCACATGCACAATATTCGGATCATCAAAACATCTTACCACATGAATAATGGCATCTGTTTCGCGGATATTTGCCAAAAATTTATTGCCCAAACCTTCGCCTTTGGAGGCACCTTTAACCAAACCGGCAATGTCCACAAATTCGATGGTAGTTGGCACCACACGTTCAGGAATTACCAGTGATTCCAGTTTTGTTAAACGCGGATCCGGTACCGTAACAACACCAACATTGGGTTCTATTGTACAGAAAGGGAAATTTGCTGCCTGCGCTTTTGCACTCGACAAAGCATTAAACAACGTTGATTTGCCCACATTCGGAAGGCCTACGATACCACATTTAAGCGCCATTTTTTTGGATTTGAGGCCGCAAAGATAGGGATTAGTTTGCAGAGTGCCCGCAAAAGCATCAGGTTTGGGATATGGGCCAAAAAAAAGAGACTGTCCGATTAAGACAGCCCCTCCGTGTATTTGTAGTTGGTTTGGAAATCAATGTTGAATAACAAACGGTTTTATGCCGCTTGCATCATCTGTATTTATCTGAATAAAATATAATCCTTCGGGATACATTGAAATATCAATAGTTGCAGATTGCACAATATTTAATTCCTGCAATTTTTGACCGAGGTGATTTAATAATACCGCATTACTTTCAATACCGGTTGAAATGGTAATTGCTGCATCAGCCGGATTAGGGGTAATTGAAAAAGTAAGTGTATTTAAATCGGTAATGCTGTTGAAACTTACCAGTTTACAACTGAAACTTTCGCCAGCAACATTTCCTGCTGTTAAACAAACTGTATAAGCTGTTGGTGCAGGATAAAAATGTGAAGGATTTTGTTCGGTAGAACTTCCGCCATCACCAAAATCCCAATCCCAATAATCAGGCAAATTAGTAGATAAATCGGTAAATGTTACAGTGGTTCCTGAAATCGCATAAGAGAAATCGACAACAGGTGTTTTAGGTGTATTGCTGATGGTAACATCTTTACAAACTGTGGCATCACCTTCTGCATTACTAGCTGTTAAACAAACACTATAAGTGCCATCTTCAACAAATGTATGTGTCGGATTTTGTTCAGTGCTGGTTCCACCATCATTAAAATCCCAATCCCATGATGTTGGTGTATTAATACTAAGGTCTGTAAAATTAACTACAGGGTCGCCTGTGAATGAAAAATTGGCAACAGGAACGGCATATACATCAATAGTAACAAAATCGCAATAGGTATCACCGGCTATTACATTTGATGCAGTGAGACATACGTTGAATGTGCCATTCGTTAAAAATGTATGCACCGGATTTTGATCGGTGCTTGTTGTGCCATCACCGAAATCCCAATACCAGGTATCAGGATCATTGGTAGATAAATCGGTAAAATTAATTGTAGGTTCAACAACGCCTGTATAGCTGTATAATGCTTCCGGAGCGCCTGTTAATTCAGTTGTTACTACGCGGAAATGAAAATCACCAACCAGTTCACTCCAACCGAATGCAGTTTGAATATAACTTCTGTTAGTAACCAATGTGCTGGTATAAGAAACCCATGCTAATCCGCCCGGAACAGTATAGCCGATAAATACATCGCCATAAATACCTTCCAGTTCGGGAATACCACGTAAGTCAACTCTGGTTCCGCGATTAGGTTCCGGTAAAGTTGGTTCCGGAGTTACATAAAATGGTGTAATGATGTCAGCGCCGGGATAACCTGAACCGTCATCAGCCCAGATATGAAATTGAATATCATCGTTCGGACGCATGTAGTCTGTATAATTTTGAATGATAGCAGTAACAACATCCGTTTCACCTGTTAATGTAACTTTTACTGCTGCTGAAATATATCCTGTGGCACTGGTGGTACCGATATCTGCAACAAAATCTATTAAACCATCATCATAACCGATATAATTTCCGGCAACGTATTCATAATTTGGCGAAGTAGCGGTGTTTGGCATAAAGAAATCATCGATTGCTTCGATATAATATGTTACCCAAGTTCCGGGTGTTAATTCCGGAATTTCATAAGCATATAAATCGCCCACCACATTGATTCCATCAACACTTAAAAATGGACCACCATCGGCGCTGTAATATAAGGTTGTAGATGCAATACCGGATGCATCAATTAATTCCGCTTCAAGTGTGTTTGAACCCAAAGTGCCTTCATACAAATTAGTTGGTGTATGTAAGATAAGTGGTGGAGATGCATCAACATTATACGTTGTAACAACGATATCATCTAAATACAATCCATCCACATTATAAGCAGCATCGCTTTCGAAACGGAAACGTAAACGAACGGTTGGTGAGCCGACAAATGCGCCAAGTGGCACTGTATATTCGGTCCAGTCGAAAAAACCTTCACCGTTAAAAACATAAATATTAGTCCATTCAACACCACCATCTGTAGAGGCATCGAGGTAAACATAGTCGAAACCGGTTTCCAGGTCTACCAATGCCTGAATTTTAACATCGGCATCCAAAGCAGAGGATAAATCGATGTCAACTGCCAGTGCAGCCTCCGAACTAAAGAAGTCGGGATAATTGCCATCGGGACTATCGGTAAAACAATGAGTCGGGCTGAAAGCCTCGGTTGTTGTGGTATTCCACAAGCCTGTGTAAGTCCAGTTGCCAAGCCCGCTTTCAAAGTCGTCGCTGAAAACAACAACCTGCGCAGTAGCTCTAAACATGAATACACAAACGAAAAGTGAGAAGTAGAAATTTCTTTTCATGATATGCAGTTTTGATTAATTTCAATTAAAGATAAAACATTTTGGGTTTTTGGCAGGCATTTCGCTGTAAAAGTTTGCCGCTTGCAGCCATAAAGGTGATTTGTGGTTACCTTTGCAAAAAAAACGGCCGGCTATCATGAAGAATTGGTTATTAGTAATATTTATGTTTTTTGCAGTTAATGTGTTTGCACAAACTGCTGATCAATGGTTTGAAACCGGTTATGATAAATACGAAAATCATGATTACACGGGTGCTATTTCCGATTATACCGAATGTATTATGCTGGCACCTGAATTTCCGGAGGCATATTTTAACCGTGGATTAAGTAATTTTTTTGCCGGATTTTATGATGCGGCAATTTTTGACTTTAATCAGGTGGTTATGTTAAAACCCGGTGAAGCAAAAGCATATTATTGGAAAGGATATACACTTGCAGAACAAGGCAAACCGGATGAAGCAATTGGTGCTTATACCAAAGCATTATATTATGACCCGGGTTATGTGGATGCATTTTTTGCAAGAGCAAATACAAGATATAGTTTAGGGTTATATACTGAGGCACTTGAAGATTTTAATAAAGTGCTGGTATTACAAAATAATTTTGCAGATGCCATTTACAACAGAGGTTTATGTTTGCTTGCTTTAAAAACGTATGCCGCTGCTTTGCAGGATTTTTCTAAAGTTGTTGAGTTAGATCAAAACGATAGTGATGCCTGGTATTATATCGGATTTATTTATAATCAGACCAATAAATATGATCAGGCAATTATTGCATTAACCAAAGTGCTAACTATTGAACCATCTGCTTCTGATGCTTATTTTCAGCGGGGTTTGGCCTGGTTTAACTTAATGAAAGATGAAGATGCCTGCACCGATTGGAGTGAAGGAATTTTACTCGAAAATGAAATGTGCAAAAAGATGTACGATGCTGAATGTGTTCAGTAATTATTCAGCATTATTACAATATGTAGCAATAATCGCTGGCGCACTTTCGTAACCATAACTGTCGGCTTTATTTAATAATTCGCAAGCCATTTCTGAATCACCCATTTGTAATTTAAGAATGCCGTAATTATAATTACCCATTGCAAAATTCGGGTCGTATTTTAACATGATTTTAAAATCTGTTTCAGCATCATTTAGCAATCCTTTTCTTGCTTTACATAAACCACGCTGATTGTAAATATTTTTATTTTCAGGATCAAATTGTGCGGCGGAATCAAATGTTTTTATTGCATCATCAAATTTCTCCTGATAATATTGCGCTAATCCCAAATTATATAAAATTTCAGCATTTTGTAAATCATACAATAAGCCTACACGAAATTTACTTTCCGCACCTGCGTAGTCACCGGCAATTGCCGCTTCTAATCCCTGCGATAAATAATATGCTGCCATATCTTTATTGGAAATAGAGCTGGTTTCTCCGTTTACAGTAAATATGATGCTGTCTTCCTGGGCAGTTACTTTTATTTCTTCAGCCGGTTGAGCGAAAGTGCTGATAGTCAGCATTATGCATGTTACAAGGATAGTATATTTCATTATATTGATTTAAGGTTAAAACAAATTAACGGAAAAATGCCGATAATATTTCCAAATTAAACCATAAAATGCGGATACCGGAATGTAAGTAATTGATAATTAATGATTTAATCTATCAATAAATTTTGTGTGAACTGAAAGTTGCCTTTAAAGATAAAATTGTGAAATGCACGTGCACGGATTAATGGCGAATGTATCTCAAGCGTAAATACATCCGACAATATACAATTATTTTGTGCCTTAAATTATTTGCACAGATTTCGTAATTCAGAAATACAACTTTAGGAAAATCACATCCTATTTAATTTCCATTTACTGATTTGTTTTTGCGACGGCGTATTGATTGCTGCAGGAGCAGTTGCTTTATCCAATAAAATTGTTGCAAACAAACCCGCTATTTTTTCTTCTTCAGCATTACTTTGTTTTAATGCATCAGGAGTAAAATAGGTTTCAATA
The DNA here is from genome assembly GCA_016706255.1 of Bacteroidota bacterium. Lineage (NCBI taxonomy): Bacteria > Pseudomonadati > Bacteroidota > Bacteroidota bacterium. The sequence continues at coordinate 1,133,392 of JADJJZ010000003.1, forward strand.
AATTTAGTATCAAACTGACCGGATAAAAATGCATGATGTTGCATTACATATTTACCAAAAGGAAGCGTTGTTGCTACACCTGAAATTTGATAATCATCAATAGCACGAATCATTTTTTTGCAGGCTAATTCACGCGTTGCAGCATGCACAATTAATTTCGATAAAAGCGGGTCATAATAAATCGGAATATCCATTCCCTCTTCATAACCATCATCTACGCGCACACCATGCCCTTGTGGTCGGCGATAGGTAACTAATTTTCCGATATCCGGTAAAAAATTATTCGTAGGATCTTCTGCCGTTACGCGCAATTCAATAGCATGTCCGTGTATTTTTAAATCTTCTTGTTTAAATGATAATGGTGCACCTTCAGCAACTAAAATTTGTTCGCGGACTAAATCTAATCCTGTAATAAATTCCGTTACAGGATGTTCCACCTGTAAACGTGTATTCATTTCTAAAAAATAATAATTTAAATCGGCATCCACTAAAAATTCAACAGTTCCTGCTCCGCGATAATTACATGCTTTAGCGGCATTTACTGCGCTTTCGCCCATTGCTTTACGCATCGCTTCGCTTACAATAGAAGATGGTGCTTCTTCAACTAATTTTTGATGACGGCGTTGAATACTACATTCGCGTTCAAATAAATAAACCACATTGCCATGCGTATCGGCTAATACCTGAATTTCAATATGTCGTGGCGAGGAAACAAATTTTTCTATAAAAACCGCATCACTACCAAAAGCAGATAATGCCTCACTCATTGCGCGATGCATTTGTTCTTCCAATTCGGCATCATTATTCACCACGCGCATACCTTTTCCACCGCCGCCTGCACTTGCTTTAATTAAAATCGGATATCCGGCTTTTGCGGCTACAGCTTTTGCTTCCGCAACATCAACTATAGCGTGATCGGTGCCGGGCACCATTGGAATATTAAACTTTTTAGCAGCTTGTTTTGCAGAAAGTTTATCGCCCATCATATCAATACTTTCCGGGGTTGGGCCAATAAAAATAATTCCGTTGTCTTCAACTTTTTTCGCAAAAGTGGCATTCTCACTTAAAAAACCATAGCCTGGATGAATGGCATCTGCACCACTTAATTTAGCCACTTCAATTATTTTATCCATGAGCAAATAACTCTGGTTACTTTGTGGCGGACCAATATAATAAGCTTCATCTGCAAACTGCGTGTGGCGGGCATTTCGGTCGGCTTCTGAATAAACTGCTACCGTTTTAATACCCATTTCTTTGGCCGTACGCATTACCCTGATCGCAATTTCACCGCGATTCGCAACTAATATTTTGGTGATTTTCATGCTCAAAGTTAATTTTTTAAGCAGTATTCCGATAATGAAAATTGTAGACAACGCGTAAATTATTGAATTGCGGAATTGCCTTACCTTTGTTGCATGTCAATTGGCACTTTGCTGAAAAAAGACCTCAAAATGGAATACCGTAATAAGTATGCTATTTCGGGTATTTTGCTGTATATGGCCTGCATCGTGTTTATTGTATTTATGACCTTCGGTCCGGCATTACGCGGACCGGTTTGGGTTGTTTTGTTCTGGATAATTATTTTGTTTACCGCCGTTAATGCCGTTGCAAAAAGTTTTATGCAGGAGTCTGCCGGCCGCCAATTGTATTACTATACGCTGGCAAACCCGCGCGACATCATGCTTTCGAAAATTATTTACAATATTTTCATCATGTTGTTTTTAGCCGGAATTGCATTATTGTTTTTTACGGTTACTTCCGGATATCCGATGGTGGACAATGCATCGTTTATTTTATCCCTCATTTTAGGTGCAATTGCCTTTGCCACAACCTTTTCCATGATTTCCGCCATCGCCTCGAAAGCGAGTAACAGCGGCACTTTGATGGCAATTTTGTCGTTCCCGCTGCTGATACCGATTATCATCATTTTAATTCGTATTTCACTCAATGCCCTGCAGCAAAATAACCTGAATGTGAATATGCAGGACCTCTTATATCTGGCAGCTTTAAATGTGATGATAATTGCACTTGCAATGGTATTATTTCCTTATCTTTGGCGCGATTAAACAGTCCGGCGATATTGCCGATTTTTTTGTGCTATTGATCAATAACAAATGCTGAAACAGTTGCATACCAAATGGTGGAAGGTGCTTTGTGTGCTATTGCTCGTTTACACATTTACCGCTGGTTTATTAATAGAAATACCTACTGTTGCGCTGCTGCATGAAACAGTTCGTAATTTGTTTTTCCATGTGCCATGCTGGTTTGCCATGTTATTACTAATGCTCAGCTCCTTAATTTATAGCATTAAATATCTCCGCACCGGCAAAATCAAATATGATATTGCTGCCGTTGCCCTGCTTCGTATGGCTGTTACCTTTGGTATTTTAGGTTACCTTACGGGTATGTTATGGGGGAATTACATCTGGGGAAACCTGGTAAGCTGGATTACCAACGACACTAAAATTTTAGGCACAGCAATCGGCTTGCTGATTTATTTTGCCTATTTCATATTACGCGGCTCCATTGAAGACGAGGAAAAACGTGCCCGGGTAGCTGCAGTTTACAGCATTTTTGCATTTATTTTATTGAATGTGGCCATTAATGTGGTTCCGCGGTTAACCGATTCATTACATCCCGGAAGCGGTGGTAACGCCACTTTCACGGTTTACGAACTCGATAGTCACCTTCGAATGATATTTTATCCCGCCGTAATCGGATATTTTTTATTAGGATGCTGGATTTCCTCCATTATTTACCGGATGCAACGTTTACATTATCTCAACAATAATATTCCTATCGAATGAAAAAGTCATTTTCAACCATTCATAAATTAATATCATTCTTTTTTTTGATGGCAACTATTACCTTTGCCCACGCTCAAAACGCAACAACGGGTGAAAATGGTAATGCAGTTGACAATATGTTGCGCAGTAACGGGCTTATTTACGTAGTGGTTGGGGTCATCGTAATCATTTTAGGCGGACTCATCGTTTACCTCACAACTATTGACCGTAAATTGAGTAAACTGGAAAAAGAAGTAAAAGAAAAACAATAAAACATCCGCTTTTGGGCGGTTTTTAATAACAACCTCGATTAACAACTATTAAAACCAATTATTATTTATGTCAAATACTAGTTTCTTTCAAAGCGTAGAAAAAAACTTCGAAAAAGCCGCGAAGATCACTGGTCACCCGAGAGGTCTCCTCGATCAGATTCGAGTGTGTAACAGTGTTTATCACATGAAATTTCCGGTAAAAGTAAAAGGGGAGTTTCAGGTGGTAGAAGCATGGCGTGTTCAACATAGCCATCACCGTACACCTACAAAAGGTGGTATTCGTTACGATTCAATGGTTAACGAAGATGAAGTTATGGCATTGGCAAGTTTGATGACTTACAAATGTGCTATTGTTGACGTTCCTTTTGGTGGAGCAAAGGGTGGTATCAAAATCAACCCTAAAGAATTCTCAACCGAAGAATTAGAGCGTATCACACGTCGTTATGCTGCCGAATTGTGCAAAAAACAAATGTTAGGTCCTGGTCTCGATGTTCCTGCTCCCGATTACGGAACAGGTGAAAAAGAAATGAGCTGGATTGTTGATACCTATATGGCTTTAAATCCGGGCAGTGTTGATGGTTACGGTTGTGTTACCGGAAAACCTGTTACCCAGCACGGTATTAACGGCCGCCGCGAAGCTACCGGTCTTGGTGTATTTTACGGTATCCGCGAAGCTGTTGGTTTTGCTGATGATATGGCTGAACTTGGCTTAAAACCTGGCTTGAAAGGTAAAAAAGTTATTGTTCAGGGTTTAGGTAACGTTGGTTACTATTCTGCGAAATTCTTCCAGGATGGTGGTGCTATCATTGTTGGTATCGGCGAATATGAAGGTGCTATTTACAATGATAATGGTTTAGATGTTGATGCAGTATTTAACCACAGAAAATCTACCGGCAGTATCCTGAATTTCCCTGGTGCAACTAATATTGCAAAAACTGCAGAAATTCTTGAGCAACCTTGTGATATCTTAATTCCTGCTGCATTAGAAAACGTAATTCACGATGGTAATGCATCAAAAATAAAAGCAAAAATTATCGGTGAAGCTGCTAACGGTCCTGTGACTGCTGAAGCGGATGATATTTTAACCGATATGGGTATTATGATTGTACCTGATATGTTTTTAAATGCAGGTGGTGTTACCGTTAGTTACTTCGAATGGTTGAAAAACTTAAGCCACGTGCGTTTTGGCCGTTTACAAAAACGTTTTGAACAAGGTAGCAATAGCCGCATTGTTGAAGCGATTGAAGAATTAACCGGTAAAAAACTGAATGCCGTTGAGGTAGATAAAATTATCAAAGGCCCGGATGAAATCGACTTAGTGCGCTCAGGTCTGGAAGAAACCATGATTAATTCTTATCACTCTATCCGCAACGAATGGAAATCAAATGCAGCTTGTAAAAATTTAAGAACTGCAGCATTCGTAGTAGCAATTAACAAAATTGCAAGCGACTATTTAGCATTGGGTATTTTCCCTTAATTAAATTGTTCGTTTAAAAATATAATAAACCCGATACCAAGTGTGTCGGGTTTATTTTTTTGGGGGTAGATGAAAATCTGTCTTAACCAGTTAACTTGTAACTTTTTAGCAACTGTGTTCGTCATAAATGAAATTATAAGGATGACTATCAATAAATTGCAACTTTTTTTTGCTGTGTTAATTTTTGCCTGCACAGTAAATGCTCAAACGTATTCCGGTAAAGTAATTGATGCCACAACAAAAGAAACCCTGCCCTTTGTTAGTATCGGTATCCCGGGAAAAGGTGTTGGAACAATCGCACAATTAGACGGAAGTTTCGCCATTACTATAAGTGATGATTTTAATAATGACACCATACGGTTTTCCATGATCGGATATAAACCGCAATTTTTAACAGTTAGTACATTCAAAACACAGACAGCTCAAACGCCCGTTACCATTAGCTTGCAGGCGGATGAAAAACAATTGGAAGCCGTGGTTATTCGCCCGAGAAATATGAAAAATGCAATGCTGGGGAATGAATATAATTCACCCTCAATCAGCGCAGGTTTTACTACCGATGATCTGGGTTCTGAATTAGGCACTGTGATGAAAGTAAAAGATGGCAAAGAATATTATTTACTTTCCTGCGGAATTAATTTTGCGAAAGTAAATTATGACAGCATCATTTTTCGCGTGAATATTTATGCACTTGAAAACGGTTTACCCGGACAGTTATTACACCAGCTCCCAATTTATGTGACCGTTTATCGCGATCAGAAATCTGCTGAAATCGATTTAAAACAATACAATATTAAAGTTGATGATGACTTTGTTTTATCACTGGAATGGCTGCAAGATTTGCCTGATAAAACCAAAGCCGTGATGTTTTGCGCAGGGTTTTTTGGAAATAAGATAGTTTACCGGCAGACAGCTCAGGACATCTGGCGCGATTTCCCTGTCGGAATCGGCATGTGGTGTGCTGCAGAATATGAGAAATAAGGTTGGGGAAGGCTTGTGTAAAACGCAGCAACAGGCAATTTTTGCAGGCCTAACTTGCACCTCCTTTCCTTATCTTTGCCCCATGAACGCTAAAACAGAAAAAATAGCTGCATTTAATGCAAATGGTGTGGGTGTCGCAAATAACCAACTTTTTGGACTTCCATTTACTTATGAGGAAAGTAATCTGATACTATTTTCTGCTCCCTGGGAAGTTACGGTTTCTTATCGCGCAGGCACCGCAAAAGGTCCTGATGCAATTTTGAAAGCATCTACCCAAATCGATTTATACGATAATGATAATCCGAACGGATGGCATGATGGAATTTTTACCAAAAAAGTTTCAGCATCCATTAAAAAGAGAAATACCGAACTCAGAAAAAAAGCAGCAACCTATATTAAATCGCTTGAAAAAGGGAAGGCTGTAAATGCAGAGGCTATTCTTGAAGAAATAAATGCTGAAAGCGAAAAAATAAACACTTATGTTTATAATGAAGCAAAAGCCATTCTCGATGATAATAAAATCCCTGGTTTAGTTGGTGGTGATCATAGCACGCCGCTTGGATTAATGAAAGCACTCGGCGAAAAACATGGCGGATTCGGTATTCTGCAAATTGATGCGCATGCCGATTTAAGAGATGCTTATGAAGGATTTAATTATTCACACGCAAGCATCATGTTTAATGCACTTCAAATTGAAAATGTAAAAAAATTAGTGCAGGTTGGTGTTCGCGATATTTGTGATGATGAAATAAATATTATAAATCAGTCTGAACGCAGAGTAGTTACATTTTTTAATCATGAATTAAAAGATGCAGTTTATAATGGCATTCACTGGACAGCAATTTGCCGACAAATTGTTGAGGAATTACCAAAAAAAGTATATGTGAGTTTCGATATCGACGGCCTCGACCAGCGTTATTGTCCAAACACCGGAACTCCCGTGCCGGGCGGATTAGCGTATGAGCAGGCAGTATATTTATTAAATGAAATTATTACTTCGGGTCGCACAATTATTGGTTTCGATTTAGTAGAAGTTGCTCCCGGTGATGATGAATGGGATGCAATTGTAGGTGCAAGAATGTTGTACAAACTGTGTAACCTCGCTTTAAGAAGTCAATCCAATGCGTAATTTTTTTTTAATAACTGTCGTATTACTTTTTTCCTGTACAAATAACCAACAAACAGGAAATTGGAAATATTTCGATGGTGCTGAAAAAGAAATTACCGGATTTGATCAATATAATGCAACAGTTATTACATTTTTATCACCACAATGTCCGCTGAGTGAAAATTATACCCGCACATTAAACGAATTGGAAAATACGTTTAAAATTGAAAATGTGCGGTTTATAAATGTGTTTCCCGGTAAATATTATTCCCGAAATACAATAGATAGTTTTATTACGAATTACAATGTAACACAGTCGGTATTATTTGATGAAAATTTCGATTTAACGAATCAGTTGGATGCCGGAATTACACCTGAAAGTTTTATTATAAATAAACATGGTGCTGTGGTGTATAAGGGTGCTATTGATAACTGGGCGGTTGATTTAGGCCAAAAACGCCAGGTAATTACCGAATTTTATGTGAGAGATGTTTTGTATGCATTACTGAATGGCAGTAAATTACCTTATCACAAAACAACTGCTGTTGGTTGTTTCATTGAAAAAAAATAATTTTATTTTATGTCGATTCGTTCGCGTTTGATGTATTTATTTTTTATTGCAATTATTGCTCTTGTAATGGTAAGCTGCAATAAAAAGGAAAATAATGATGGTGATGAAACAATAAAATTACCGGATATGGTTACCTTCAGTGAACATATTGCGCCAATTATTTATGAAAATTGTACACCTTGTCACCGCGATAATGCTGCAGGACCTTTTAATCTCACCAATTATGATGAAGTAAAGTCCAAAGCCAAAACGATTGTAAAAGTTACGCAATCACGGTTTATGCCACCATGGCCTGCAGACCCCGAATACAGCCGTTTTAAAGAAGAACGTAGGTTAAATAATACGCAAATTGCCATGCTGAAAAAATGGTATGACGATGATTGTCCTGTTGGCGATTTGGATAAATTGCCACCTGTTCCTAATTATCCTAAAGGCTCACAAATCGGAAAACCGGATTTGGTATTAAAATTTCCGGAAATTCATCTTGAAGGCAATAATAAAGATCATTTTTTTCTGGTAAAAATTCCGTTTGAATTACCTGAAGATAAATATGTTAGATTAATTGAATTTATTCCGGGAAATAAAAAATTGGCGCATCATATGAATGCCAATTTAATTGAATATCAACCCGGGAAAAAAGGTGATGTTTTTGGAGGACAAAAAATTATTGCAACTAATTTGGCTGAGTCTGCTGAATCTGTGCAAACTGCCATGGATAATAAAAATGATGATGGCAGTTATCCGCTTTTGGTGCCTTTGGTTTGTAATTATTTACCGGGCGTGTCGCCGGCAAAATATCCTGAAGGTATTGGCGGGTTTAAAATGACAAAGCAAGGTGCATTTTTTATTAACGATTTTCACTTTGGACCTTCTGCAAAAGATGCCATTGACAGCACCTCAATATTTAATATCTTTTTTGCGGATAAACCACCTGTTCGTCCGACATTTGAAATATTAATGGGTTCACTTGGTGTTGCTCCGGTAAAGCCGGCGTTAATTATCCCTGCTAATGAAATAAAAACGTTTACCATCGATTATGAAGTACAGGAAGCAATGAGCGTGTTAACCGTAAATCCGCACATGCATTTGCTTGGGCAGTCGTTTATTGCTTATGCTATAACGCCACGCCACGATACCATCCCAATGATTCATATTCCGAAATGGGATTTCAGATGGCAGTTTTTTTATACTTACAAAAAAGTATTGGTAATTCCTGCCGGTTCTAGAATTCATGTGGAAGGTACATTTGATAATACCGAAAAAAATGTGAATAATCCGTATTACCCGCCACAGGTAATTATTGACCGCGGCGACCGTTTTGATTCCATGAAAACCACCAACGAAATGTTACAATTTATTATCACCTTTATGCCATATCAGGCCGGTGATGAAAATATGAGCCTGGAATAAAATTTACTTTGAATAAATTTCTGCCATATATAACCCGCCCCATTTTAATTCTGAGTCTGGTGAGTTTATTCACCGACATGGCCAGCGAAATGTTATATCCCATCATGCCGGTGTTTTTAAAATCAATCGGATTTTCGATTGTATTAATTGGCGTGTTGGAAGGGTTTGCAGAAATGATTGCGGGTTTGAGTAAAGGTTATTTTGGTCAGTTAAGTGATGTCCGTCAAAAACGATTACCATTTGTTCAGTTAGGCTATTTATTTAGTGCAATTTCAAAACCCATGATGGCATTATTTACCACACCGGTATGGATTTTTTTCGCACGCACTATCGATCGCACCGGAAAAGGATTGCGCAGTGCACCGCGTGATGCACTTTTATCTGCAGCAACAACAAAAGAAAATAAAGCAAAAGTTTTTGGATTTCATCGCTCTATGGATACACTGGGTGCAGTGATTGGTCCTATAATCGCATTAATTTTTTTAGCGGCTTATCCGGGGCAATACCGGACTTTATTTTTAGTCGCATTTATTCCGGGTTTAGCAGCAGTGGTTTTTACTTTTTTGGTAAAAGAAAAAAAATCTCAGCCATTGGATAAAAAAATCCACTTTTTTTCATTTTTCAACTATGTGAAATCCGCTGATGGCCGTTATAAAAAATTGCTTTGGGGTTTGTTGCTATTTGCATTGGTAAATAGCAGCGATGTTTTATTGTTATTAAAAATGAAAGCCGATGGGGTAGAAGATGTGACGATAATTACCATCTATATATTTTACAACCTTGTTTATGCATTAGCAGCTTTCCCGGCTGGAATTATTGCAGATAAATGGGGAATCAAACCCACTTTTATTTTCGGACTGTTTTTATTTGTTTGTGTTTATGTGGGATTTGCTTTTGCTGAAAATGATATCTGGTATTGGATATTGTTTTCCCTATACGGTATTTATGCAGCCTGCACAGAAGGCATCGCTAAAGCCTGGATTACCAATATTGTAAGTAAAGATGATGCAGGCACAGCCATTGGTGCTTATAGTGGAATGGCCAGTATTTGCGCCTTTATTGCTTCGGCACTGGCCGGTTTGTTGTGGATGTACAGTGGTCCGGCCATTGCATTCGGATTTACGGCAATTGTCGTTTTTGGAGTAATTGTTTACTTGTTTAGTATTCCGGTTAAAACAGAAGAAGCAGCTGCGGTTTAAAATATGCCTCAACCTAGGCAAATTAACTGTTTTGCACCGTCTCCCCGGCCTGAAATTCCCAAAATACGCCGTATATTCGCCTTCGATTCAGGAATAGATATGACCACTAGCCAAGCTTCTCATTCGAAACGGTATTTTTATGCCCCTGATATAATTCAATCTAATTTCCCGGCCTGACCTCAATGAAAATTGTAGAAAAAATTAAACGGACAAATTGGATTACATCTGTAAACCTCGGCATCAGAGGAGCAACACTTATAGGTAAATTTTTACTGGTTTATTTTTTAGCCGATCAGCTTACTGTAGAACAAAACGGGGTATGGGGGATATTCACTACTTCAATTGCCTTGTCCTTATATGTTGTCGGGTTAGATTTTTATACCTATTCCACCCGCCGCATTCTCGATTTTAAAATTGAAGATCGCAGCCCAATGTTGCGCGACCAGTTGGTGTTTTATTTTATAAGCTATTTGGTATTATTTCCAATTCTTGGTTTATTGTTTGTTTTTAATGTTATTGAGGCAAAATTTGCAATCTTTTTTTACGCCATTTTAATGTTTGAACATTTATCGCAAGAGGCTTATCGAACATTCGTTGTATTTTCAAAACCAATTATTGCCAATATCGTTTTATTTCTGCGCACCGGCTCATGGGCGTATTTATTACTTATTTTATGGACTTCAGGTGTAGATGAGCTTAAAAGTTTGAAATGGATTTATCTGTTTTGGATGTCCGGTGGAATTGCATCCTTATTTGTTTCCCTTTATTTTCTTGCACAGTTCAAATTTAAATCAGTAAGACATATTCCCATCGACTGGAAATGGATACGACAGGGCATTAAAGTGAGTTTATTGTTTTTTATTGGAACCGTTGGATATAAAATAATTGAATTCGCCGACAGATATTTTATTGATTTTTACCATACTAAAGAGGAAGTAGGGGTGTACACATTTTATGCAAACATGTGTAATATCGTTGAAACCTTTGTGCATACGGCAGTAATTATCATCTTTTCGCCCCGCCTCATCGAAACCTTTCATAAAAGTAATTACGACTACAGAAAAACCCTTGCTCAGTTTGCAAAGCAGGTGGTGATTTATACCTTGATTATCGGGCTGGCGCTGATTATATTCGTAGTTCCACTGCTACGTTCACTCGAAAATGAAGAATACATCCGCGACTATGCTGCATTTATTGTTTTGGTACTTGCCAAAATGGTTTTGAACTTTTCCCTCATTTTCCACTATATCCTGTATGTCAGGAAAAACGATTTCCCGATTATCAAAGCAACTATTATTGCCTCGGTTATCAATATCCTGCTTAACTTTATCCTGATACCTTCTATGAGTATTATGGGTGCTGCGCTGGCTACTTTAATCAGCTTCCTCATTGTGATGCTCATGAAAATGTATTACAGCAGAAATTTACCTGAAGCGAAACAGATTATTTACCTTCGTTTTTTAAGGCAACGAAAAAGAAAAAGAGCCACTAAAGAAAATTAAACCGGAAACTGAATGAAGACCTACTTCGAAAATATTGAATGGTACGATTACCTCATTTTTCTTTTTTACAATGGCGTATTCACCTATTTACTTTATCGGATGGGCGATGTGTTTTTTAATCTCAACAAAAAAACTGTCATCCTGCTGGTTGCCATTTTTCAATTTTACTTTTTTCTGGTAATTGGCGACAGCTTTTTTAATTATCTGCCTTATTTACCCGATACCGATTTATATGCATTTATGATTGGCTCCGGGCAATATCCTGAAACATCATCCGAAAATATCCTGGCCTTATATTATATGACAATATTTATTGGCCTCATTTGTTTGAATAGCCCGGTCATTTATGTGTTTTTCTGCATTTTCTTGTATGTAGTTGCACTGATGTTATTTATCAGAGCATGGAAAGTAGCTAATCCTGAATTTAATGCCGCAGGAGAACGCGCAGCAGCGTTGCTCATGTTACTATGGCCGGCTTCAACTGTTTACATGACGGCACCTTTGCGTGAGGCATTTATTATTTTCGGCTTTGCGTTATTTTTTAACGGATTCATCAATTTTATTTATAAGCAGGAATGGAAATCTTTAATTATTGGCAGTATTTTAATTTGTGCCATTCGTTTGCAATTAATTGTGATGGTATTTCCGGTGCTCGGTGCACTGGCAGTTTATAAATTGCGTGTCTCTAACTTCTTTAAGGGTGCCATATTGGTTACTACGATTATAATAGCCATGCTTGCTTTGCGATATGTTTTGGTAGAACAACCATTATCTCCTTCAACCATGGCTGAATTGCGCAATCGCAACCTGTTAAGTGCAGGCCCGTTAGGTTATGGTAATGTTACATGGACCAGCTATATGGATATGGCACGTGATTATCCGTTTATTATTTTGCAATTTTTGTTTAGTCCTATGCCAATTTTTGTGCAGACAAATCCTACAGATTTACTGGTTCCGTTTTTGGATTGTTTGTTCCTCATTTTTTTACTCATCATAATTTTTACCAAACTCAAATCGCATTTCCGACGCCATTTACCTTTGTTGCTATTTATGGTGTTTTATATAATTTTATTTGGCGGATATGAATATCATCTTGGCGGCGCAGTTCGTCACCGTATGCCATTAATGATTATGTTTATTTTACTCGCTGCTCAAACTGTTGGTAATATTTTATTTAAGCAGAAACCAAATGAAGAAACTGAGCATCCTGCTGTCGACCATTAACGACAGAATATTTGACGCTGCCAGATTGCTGGAACTCAGATTCGACAATTCTGAATTTGTTGTTGTGCACCAGATTACCGATTTAAGTAAATCAGATACTTATAGTAATTTTTACAATAAGTATGCAAATACTGATATTCGTTTTATTCCCATGTATGCAAAAGGAACCGGGAAAAGCCGTAACGCCGCTATGGCCAATGCACAGGGCGAATTGATGTATTTGTGTGATGATGATTTAAACCTGCTGCCGGATTTTTATTCAACAATTATTCAAACGGCAGACAATTATCCGGAAATTGATATTTTTTCATTTAAAATCCGCACTACTGAACAGCAGCCGTTTAAACAATATCCTGCGGAAGCATACAACCATACCATTCGTTCAACAGCAAAGGTGAGTATCGTGGAAATGGTAATTCGCAAATCGGCTTACGATGCCGGTAAAATTCATTTTGATGAACGATTTGGGCTGGCTACTACCTACAATACCGGTGAAGAATTTGTTATGCTCACTGATGCCTTGCGGAAAGGTGCCCGCGCAAGGTTTATTCCGGAATACATTGTTGAACATCCGCCCGTAAGCTCCGGGAAAATATTTAATGAAGAAGTGGCATTCGATAAAGGTGCAATGACAGCCCGTGTTTACGGCTGGAAATTTATTCCTGCAAATGCGATTTTTGCCATCAGAAAATTTAAGGAATATGAAAACAATATCGGATTCTTTAAATTTGTTATACAAATGTATAAAGGCAGTCTGCACTTTTTAAAAAATGACTAATCCACGCGTTTCCATTATTATGCCCGTTTACAATTCGGAAAAGTATCTTCCGGATGCTATACAGAGTGTATTAAATCAAACGTATACGAATTGGGAATTAATTGTTATCGATGATTGCAGCACCGACAGTTCATTTAATTTTATAAAACAAATTGCAGAAGTACATCCACAAATCATTCCATTACAATTGCCCACCAACGGCGGCGCAGCGGTTGCCAGAAATTTGGGTATTGATTATGCGAACGGAAAATATATCGCATTTTTGGACGCAGATGATTTATGGTTACCGGGGAAGCTGAAAATTCAGGTTGATTTTATGGAAAAAAATAATTCCGCAATCTCTTGTACTTATTATGCTGTTTTGAATGAAGCGGGACAACCTACCAATAAAATAATTACCGCTCCGCCAAAAATTACCTATAAACAATTATTAAAAAATAATACTATCGGTTGCCTCACTGCTATGTATAATGTATTAGTTTGTGGAAAACAAAAAATGCCCTTAATCAGAAAACGTCAGGATTACGGCTTATGGCTGAATATTCTTAAAGCCGGACATACTGCCGAAACAATTCCTGAAGTTTTGGCACAATACAGAACCGGAGCTGATTCATTATCCGGAAATAAATTGAAAGTTTTATCTTATAACTGGGAATTACTCAGGAAACATCAGCAACTTTCTTTTTTTTCAGCAGCATATTATTTCTCCTGCTTTTTATGGAATAAAACGTTTAAATACTTATGAGCAACCATCGTGCACTATTGTTTGGCGCTTCGGGATTAACCGGGTCTGTATTGTTACAACAATTATGTAACGATAATTATTATGATGAAGTAATATGTTTTGTTCGCAAACAAATTCATCATCTCCACGATAAGCAACAAAATATTTTAACTGATTTTTCCGACCTGGAAAATTATGCAGCGCTTTATGCAAACGCTGATGTATATTGTTGTTTGGGCACTACAAATAAAAATGTAAATAATAACAAAGAAGCCTATCGCGAAGCAGATATGTACCGACCATTGCGTATTGCTAAACTGGCGAAAAATAATAATGCCCGTCAGTTTTTAATTATTTCGGCTATGGGCGCCAATGCAAAATCATCTATATTTTATAACCGATTGAAGGGCGAATTGCAAGATAAATTAATTGCCATGCAGTTGCCGGGATTACATATTTTTCAACCGTCATTATTATTAGGCGACCGACGTGAAAAAAGGGGAGGGGAGCGGTTTTTTACAACAGTGATGCATTTGGTTAAACCCATATTAGTTGGGGGATGGAAGAAATACCGCGCTATACATGTAAACGATGTTGCGGCTGCAATGTTTATTACTGCAAGAAAAAATCAAAGCGGAAACCATATTTATACTTCCGATAAAATTCAGCAGATTGCCGATGCAGGATAATGTTAAAAAACATATCACACAATTTGTAAAAACCACTGTCGCACAGGCCGGATTTTCATTTTGTGGTATTGCTAAAGCAGAAAAATTAGAAGAGGAAGCGCCTTTGCTCGAAAAATGGCTCCACCGGCAACAACATGGTAAAATGTTATATATGGAAAATTATTTCGATAAACGTCTGGACCCAACCTTACTGGTTCCCGGTGCAAAATCGGTAATTACATTAATGTATAATTATTATGCCGGCACGCCATTATCATCTCCCTATAAAATTGCACAATATGCTTATGGCGAAGATTATCATGATGTAATAAAAAATAAATTAGCGCAAGTAATTACATCCCTCCAACAAGAAATTGGAAATTTTGAAGCACGCATTTTTGTTGATTCCGCACCGGTTTTGGAAAAAGCCTGGGCAAAAAAAAGTGGGGTCGGATGGCAGGGAAAAAATACCAATATTATTAATCCAAAAGCGGGCTCGTTTTTTTTTCTTGCAGAAATAATTTGTGACTTAGAATTAAATTATGATGGTCCCATTAAAGATTATTGCGGAACATGCAATGCCTGCACCGAAGCCTGCCCAACCGGCGCATTAGATACACCGTATCAGATAGATGCATCAAAATGTATTTCCTATTTAACCATCGAATTAAAAGATACTAATATTCCTGAGCAGTTTGCAAGTAAAATGGATAATTGGATATTTGGTTGTGATATTTGTCAAACGGTTTGCCCCTGGAATCGTTTTTCAACAAAACATCAGGAACCTAAGTTTGATGCAAGTGCACAATTGCAGGAAATGGAGCAGCAGGACTGGGAGGAAATTACTGCGGAAGTATTTAATTTACTCTTTAAAAAATCTGCTGTAAAAAGAACAAAATTTACCGGCTTGCAACGTAATATTAAATTTATTGAACCCTATTCAGAAACATAAAAAGCGCCGAAAGTTTCCTATCAGCGCTTTACATATAATTTGTAACTGTTTATTTTCTTCTTCCGAATAAACGCAACAGCATTAAAAATAAATTAATAAAATCGAGGTAAAGTATAAGAGCACCCATTACCGCTTCTTTTCTATCTTCTTCAGTGCCTTCGTTACCTATAATATTCATGTTTTTAATTTTTTGAGTATCATAAGCTGTTAAACCCACAAAAATTAAAATACCGGCATAAGTGGCAATCCAGTATAACATTTCACTTTTCAAAAAGATATTTACTACTGAGGCAATTATTAATCCGAGTAAAGCCATCATTAATAAATTACCCATAGAGGTTAAATCTTTTTTTGTAAAATAGCCGTAAGCACTCATTATTCCGAATGTTCCCGCTGTTACAAAAAATGTAGAAGCAATAGAACCAAGTGTGTAAGCCAGAAATATTACCGAAAGCGTTAATCCGTTTAAAACGGCATAACCGATAAATAATGCTGTTGCACGTTGGGCTGACATTTTTGCAACTGCAGTAGCGAGATAACCCACTAAAACAATTTCTGCGATGATTAATCCAAAAAATAACAATTGGTTGCTCACAATTGCGTAAACCAAACTTGGTGTTCCTGCAACGATATAAGCAATTGCACCGGTAATGGTTAAAGCAAATGCCATCCAGGTATATACTCTGGTCATAAACCGCGCTTGCTCAAGTTGAATATCCCTGAGGGTTAAATTGTTGTCTTGCATATCATTCATAAGGCTGTATTTTTTGCTGTTTTGCTGATTTAAAGTACGAATATATGGATTTTCGTTATTTGGTGGTAATTAGCCAGGGCATTATACCTTAAATACCAACTGTTTAATAACATTTTTTGAATAGATAATATGACGAAAAAGCAGTTAAAATATTGTGCAGCATGCTGATTTAGTGGATGTTTGAGCCACTTAATTCCATTTTTTTCATGACCTCGGCCTCATAATCCAACCATTGTTGCCAGCGAATTTTCACCTTTTCCTTTCCACAATAAGTATTGGCAAGTTCGATAAACAGGGTGTAATGTCCCGCTTCACTAACCATAAATTCGTGATAAAAACTGCGTAAATCGGCATCTTGCAGACCTTCACTCAACAACCTGAATCGTTCGCAGCTTCTGGCTTCTATGAGGGCACACATCAATAATTTTTCTAACAATTGCTGATCGCGGTTGCCACCTTTTATTTGAAATTTGAGTAAGGCTTGCACATAAACATCATTTCGTTGTTTTCCCAATTTCAAGTCGCGCTTTTTTAATTCTTTTAATACCATCCGAAAATGCCCCCATTCCTCCGTAACGATTGGCGACACAGCCTCTACCAGTTCTTCCCTGTCCGGGAATATTTGCACCAGTGATATGCATGAAGAAGCTGCCTTTTGTTCACAATAGGCGTGGTCTGTAAGTATTTCTTCCAGACTTTTTTCCGCAAGATTCACCCAGCGGGGGTCGGTGGGTAATTTTAAGCCTAACATTTCAGATATTTGCTGCAAATTTACAAATGCCCGGAAAGATTCTGATAATCAGGTTTAGCTCAATTGGTGATATTGTGCTCACTACGCCGGTAATTCGTTGTATAAAAACCCATTTTCCAAATGCGGCAATTCACTATGCAACAAAATCGCAATACGTAAGTTTACTGGAAGCAAATCCGGATATCGATAAAATTCATGCCTTTGAGGATAAAAAATTACCCGACCTCTTAGCACGTTTAGATGCAGAAAAGTTTGATTTAATTATTGATTTACATCATAACCTCAGAACATTTTTAATTAAAACAAATTTAGGTATTGAACATCGCTCATTTAATAAATTAAATTTTAAAAAATGGCTGATGGTAAAATTCAAAATCAACAAATTGCCTGCAAAACATATTGTTGACCGCTATCTTGAAACAACTAAAGATTTTGGGGTAACAAATGATGGTAATGGACTGGATTATTTTATACCATCTCAAGCACATGTTGACATAACAACTTTACCCGAAAACTTTCACCGCGGATATATAGCATTTGTTATTGGTGCAATGCACAACACAAAAAAATTACCTTTAAATAAAGCAATTGAATTGTGTAATCAGTTGAAATATCCTATTATTTTAATTGGCGGGAAAGAAGATGCTGCAATGGGTGAATCAATTGTTACACAATCATCAAACAACATGTATAATGCCTGCGGAAAATATACACTGAACCAAAGTGCTTCCATTTTACAACAGGCACAAAAAGTAATTGCACATGATACGGGAATGATGCATATTGCCGCAGCATTAAAAAAAGATATTATTTCAATCTGGGGCAACACCATTCCAGAATTTGGTATGTATCCTTATTTTGGTAATACCAATTCACTCCAAACACAACGGGCTTCCCATAAAATTTTAGAAGTAAACGGACTAAGCTGTCGCCCCTGCTCCAAAATCGGTTTTGAAGTCTGCCCCAAAGGCCATTTTAACTGTATGCAGTTGCAGGATTTTAGATTGATTGGGGGTGAAGGTGGGAATTTACGTGGTCCAAAGCAGTGTAATTGTAAGTTATTTTAATAAAAATATATATTATACATAAGTCAACTTTTTAGATTACCCTAAAAAAGTAATTCCACTAAAATGACATGACTATAACAAATTAAATTTTTAAATTATGTGAAAATTTGTAATTTTCAAAAATAAGTAATATAAACACCATTGCCTAAAAATTAGCCGGTTAATATCGGTGAATTTAAATTAGGATTTTATTATTTTCAAATAATTGCAGTATTCTTGATTTAAAATAATTTTCAGATATTAGAATAAACACGATGATTAAATATTTCTATTTAATACTATTCATGATACTCCAACGATCATGTTTTTCTCAGTGGGAATTAATCTATGAAAATGATGATGTTGGTTGTTTGCGTGATATGGTATTTACTAATTCTATAGATGGATTCATTGTTGGAGGGCAAAAGCATATAATTACTACCACTAATGCGGGTGCAACATGGGATGTTGACTCAACCTACAATGGAAGTGACTTTAGAATTATAGACTTCATTAATCAAGACACTGGTTTAATTTGTTGTAACCCATATTCTGGAGATGGAAATGTATTAATTACGAATGATGGAGGAGCATCTTGGTATGCGCCAGTTTTAGATAACTCTGTCTTTTGCTGACATGGAATTGGTTCCTGAGGGCAATGTAATTTATGCAGGTGTTACCGGTTCATTTGGTTATAGTTTTATTTCGAGAATTATTATAGAATAATATTTGGTCAACAATTGTAGACCCGGCTATTAATATTTGGACAATTACTCTTAAATGTAAGCAATGGGTATTTAACTGGGAGTTTAGTTCAGATATTGCGAGCAACAGTTTATAAAACAATTGATGGTGGTTACACATGGTATATTAATGAAAACATGTATGGTCCACTTTATAGCATTACATTCCCTTCAGATTCTGTAGGTTATGGATTAGGGTATGAAAGTCGAGTTTGGAAAACAATAGATTTTGGTGAAAGCTGGACGATGTTGCCATACGATTTTGGTGGATATGATTTTAATGATATAGACTTAGGGATTTCAGGAATCTATTTTTATAATGACACAATTGGGTATATAAAAGCTACTTATAACGATTTAGGGAAAGTTGATATCTTGCGAACAAATGATGGTGGAAATAGTTGGTATCCACATCGATAAACGACCTAATTTCAATGATATGGGACAGTTCGTTTGCACTGGATTCGACACCTGCTATGCAATTAGTTGTTATAAAATATACAAAACAACAAATGGTGGCGGAATAGATACAACAACTTCTGTAATAAATGAAAACCATCACTCTGATTTTAATATTTCACCCAACCCTGCTACGGATTATATTAAGCTATATTTTTTAAAAAATATTCACCTTGAAAATATTTATTCATACAACTTATATGGCCAAGTGGTAAGCGTTGAATTCAATGAATCGGGAATTGCGGACATCACAAACCTAAATTCCGGAATTTACTTCACTCTAATTTCAACAAGTACTGGAACACAAGTAAAAAAATGGATAAAAAAATAAGTTAGGAATATAATTTATCCACTTTGATGGTACAGTAAATCTAAAATTTCTGCTTGGAGACTACACGGAAGAAGCATCATGAATACATGACTTATATAATTGATGTATCCAAAAAATATTCGCCAATGGAGAAAGTGGTAGAGAATGCTGCAGGACTGATTAGAGCTTAAATCTAATAAAACCTGCAACCAGTAGATTTCATTATTTTTAAATAAACCATTACCCAGGTAAATTGCAAATTAGCTCGGTTGGGCGGTTTTTCTTGGATTTTTAAGCCATAATGTCAATTTATATAAATTTTTGGCATGGATTCCCCCCTCCAATCCCCTCAAATCCCCCTATTTTCCGTAACTTTGCACCCTAAAATTTGAATCCAATGGATGAACGCGAATTGTTGAATATTTCGCCTATAGATGGCCGTTACCACAGTAAAGTAGCTGAACTGGGTCAGTATTTCTCAGAATATGCTCTGATGAAGTTCAGAATTTATGTGGAGGTGGAATATTTTATCGCCATGACGGAATTGCCCATTCAACAATTAAAAGACTTCGATTCCGACAATAGAGGTAAGTTAAGAAATATTTATAAGAAATTTAATGTTGAAGAATGTCAGCAAATTAAAGCCATTGAAAGTAAAATTAATCACGACGTAAAAGCGGTTGAATATTTTATAAAAGATAAATTTGATGAATTAGGTTTCGGAAAATGGAAAGAATTTATTCATTTTGGTTTAACCTCTCAGGATATTAATAATACCGCTATCCCCATTTCATTGCGCGATGCATTGATTGATGTATATGCTCCATTGCTGGAAGATTTAATTAATACGTTGAGTGAATTAGCCATTCAGTGGACTAAAATACCAATGCTTGCACGAACACACATGGTCAGCCCGGCTTCACCAACAATGCTGGGTAAAGAAGTAAGGGTATTTATTGAGCGCCTTAGTAAACAACGTAATGTATTTAATGCCATTCCGTTTAGTGCAAAATTTGGTGGTGCTACCGGTAATTTTAATGCACATTTTGTTGCTTATCCCGATATCGACTGGATTTCTTTCGCCGATGATTTTGTTTCTTCACGTTTAGGTTTGGAACGCTGCCGTTATACCACACAAATTGAACATTATGATAATATGGCAGCCGCATTTGATGGCTTAAAAAGAATTAATACGATTTTAATTGATATGAGCCGCGACTTCTGGACATATATTTCGATGGATTATTTTAAACAGCGCATTAATAAAGATGAAGTAGGTTCTTCAGCGATGCCGCATAAAGTAAATCCAATCGATTTCGAAAATGCAGAAGGTAATTTAGGTATCGCCAATGCAATGTTTGAACACCTTTCTGCAAAATTACCGATTTCCCGATTACAGCGCGATTTAACAGATTCAACTGTATTGCGCAACATCGGAGTGCCAATGGCGCACACCATCCTCGCATTTAAATCGATTTCCCGTGGATTAAAAAAATTACAAGTGAATGAAACAAAAATTCACGACGATTTAGATAACAACTGGGCCGTAATTGCCGAAGCCATTCAAACAATTCTCCGCAGAGAAAATTACCCCCAACCATACGAAGCATTAAAAAACCTAACCCGCAACGGTCAAACCATTACAAAAGCTACCATGCAGGAATTCATAAACGGTTTAGATGTAACTGAAGACATAAAAGAACAATTACGCGGCATAACCCCATTTAATTATACTGGGGATGCGCTATTTTTAATTATAAAAATCAATATCAATATCAATATCAATCCTAACCGGCATTAATACATTATAAATAAAACAGCGTCAATCTTTAATAAACCCATTTATACATTATTATAAAAAAATCAGCGAGCATCTTTTAAAAATCCATTAACACAATATAAAAATCAGCCAACCCGGGTTCCGTTCCAAACTCCATTTATCAATATAAAAAAATCAGCGAGTTTCATTTAAAAATCTATTTATACATTCTAAAAAATCAGCCTAAATCCAACAAAATCCGCGACCCGCTTGCCGGGTTCAGCGCCTGCCTGCCGGTAGGCAGGTTCCCCAAAAAATCCATCAAACCACAATAAAAAAATCAGCCCAATCACCAATCCCGATAGCTATCGCATAGGCGTCAACTAAATTGTACAATAAAAACGCCAGGAGCGTGGATTGGTCTACATTAGAGCTTGTACAAATAAATATGGAAAACGAGTTTCGTAATTAATATGTCTAGTAAAAAAAACGAACCCATTTTCCACAAGCCAAAAATACTAAAGTTGGCTTAATAAGTAATGCTGAAATTTCTCGACAAGCCCGGCTTACGGGTTTTGCAAAGCATCAAAATAGTAAAATTAAAGCGTGTCATTTATTGACATCGTTTTTCGCATTGGTAGCTAAAAGTGAAAAAAGTTATGCCAGTTGGGCAAGTGCCTTGTCCGGTGTAATAGGCCAGCCAGTAAGCAAACAGGCCCTTTTCAAAAGGATGAATACCGCTTGGGTTAATTTGTTAAAAATACTGCTCCAACTCGTTTTAACTAAACATTTAGGTGCACCAACTAAAAAGGGAAAGTTCAAATTATTTCGTAATGTTTATTTGCAAGATAGCACGGCAATTAAACTTCCGGACTTTATGAATAGCCTTTTTCCCGGCAATTATAGTAAAGGCAAGCAAAAATCAGTTGCAAAAATCAACGTTGTTATGAATGCAATTACAGGACTATGTACACATTTTAATATAACTGGATTTACAACAAATGAACAATGTTTATCGGCAACCATATTGGATATTGCCAAAAAAGGTGATTTAGTAATACGTGACTTAGGATATTACTCGCTGCAAGTTTTGAAAAATGATTGCTACAGGTATTTACTTTATAAGCAGGCAACGCTTTTAATACCAATTTGTATGACCCAAAAACGATGGAACTGCTATCAGTAATGAAATTGATAAAGAGAAAAAATTATGTTGATATAAACTTGCTCTGTGGCAAAACAAATAAGTTACCAATAAGGTTGGTGGCAATAAAGCTGGATAGCAAAACAACAGAAAGAAAAATCCGCAAAGCTAGGCAGGATAGGATAAACGGCTAAATCACTCAAAAGAATTTTATACTGCTTTAGGGTATATAATTTTTATAACCAACATTAATAAATCAGATTATGCGGCACAGGACATATCAGATTTATACCATGCTCTTGGCAGATAGAACTATTATTTAAAGTTGGAAAACAGGTATTAAGATTGAATCGATAATTTGAATGATCAAATAAACACAATACGAATCGAAGCTGTGTTATACATGATCCTACTTTATATTGCATGGTTTGAGGTTCACATTTACCTACCAATTAAGATTGAGGCTTATAAAAACATAAAAAAATAATCAGCAAGTAAAACTCGCATCATTTGTTATAAAACAGTATGGCCAATTTTACGCCGCTGTTTTAAGCCTCCAAACGATAGAACAAATCATCTATTACTGTTGCCATGAAAAACGTAAGAGAATCAACGCCACTGAACATTTTAACTAATTAATGAACACTTTTGGTTGACGCCTATGCGATAGCTATCGGGACCGCGACCCGCCTGCCGGGTTCAGCGTTCCCTCCTTAACGTCGAAATATGCCCACCACACCCCTCATCGAAAACATAGATTATTATATAAACAAAGACGGCCTCCTAGTCTTCACCGAAAAATACTTACTGGAACGCGGTTACTGTTGCGGAAACGGATGTTTACATTGCCCTTACAATCATAAAGAAGTAAAAAAATAATTATTCGGATTTTAATTTGGGTAATAAAACCGAAAGCTCCGGCAATTGTTCTAAAAAAGTAACCTTACCTTTTTCTAAATCCACACTACAACCAATATTAGTTTTTCCATTGGTAACCCATAAATAGGGCACTTTTAATTTTAAATTATACCGCGCAATCTGATCAAATGTTTTTTGAGTGATGCGCACTTCCGGTGCCTTACATTCCACAATCAACAACGGAGCACCGTTATGATTATATAACACAATATCAGTTCGTTTACTCAGTTCATTTAATACCAGTTGCTTTTCGAGGCTGATGAGCGATTTGGGAAAACCATAATCATTGATTAGGTAATGCACAATATGCTGGCGCACCCATTCCTCGGGCGTTAGCACCACATTTTTTTTTCTGATGATGTCGAAAATGAACTGCTGTGCTGCCTCCGATGTAATGTTGAAATCGTATTTCGAAAAGCGGATTTCCATGCCGCCGTAAATTTACAATTAATTAGCTTTGCACTATGGACTACCGCGACCTGATTGCCGATATCCTCCGCGAAGCACAAATGATGAAAACCCGTGGCAGTGAACTCGACAAGCTGGAAACTTATGTTGAACGTGCATCACCAACCACTATTTTGGTTATTTGTTATAAGGACGGAAAATATGATGCGCGTAAAAAATTATTCAAACAAATAAAGGAAAAAGGACTGGTTTACGAATCAGAAACTTTAAAGGAAGCAGATGTGCCGATTTTTATTGATAATTATTTAAAAAGAAAAAAGGTAACGGCAGATAGTAAAGCTATAAGGGTCCTCATTGATTACCTCGGCACCGATTTGTCGAAAATGACTAATGAGCTCGATAAATTATGTATTAACCTTCCGGCTAACGGACAAATTACTGTTGAGCAGATTGAAAAAAATATTGGTATCAGCAAAGATTATAATGTGTACGAATTACAAAGTGCACTGCTCATGAAAAATGCTACTAAAGTATTTACTATTGTAGATTATATTAATGATAACCCGAAGGCAAATCCGTTTATTCTTACCATTGCCAATATACACGCAGCTTATCAAAAATTATATCATTTAATTTTAGGGGGTGATGTTACCGATTTCGATATGTTTAAAATTTACGGCATACATTCATCTCAAAAAAATGAATTTCGAAATGCCCGCAAACACTATAGCAGAGAGCGTGTAGAGGAAATTTTCGAACTGATATTACAATACGATTTACGCTCCAAAGGTGTTGAAAACGGGGAAACAGAACACGGTGCCCTGCTCAAAGAATTAACTTATAAATTGATTAGTTAATTAATAAAGTTGCAGCAGCTTTATCTTCGTTCATTGCTGCTACTAGTGCATCTACACTTTCGAATTTTTTATCTTTTCTGATAAATGCCAAAAATTCAACTGTTATCGTTTCACCATAAATGGTATCGCTGAAATTCAGGATATTTACCTCAATCCGTTTTTCAGTTTTATTAAACGTAGGTCTTGTGCCAATACTCAATAATCCATAATATTTATTCGGATTATTTTTAATATGCACAGCAGTCAGGTAAACACCATCTGCAGGTATCAGCTTATTACTTTCTTCAACATAAATATTTGCAGTTGGGAAACCCAGTGTTCTGCCAATTTGATCGCCCTTAATTACAGGACCGGAAATTTCATAATGATAACCCAGTAAGTCGTTCGCTTCACTGATATTTCCTTCTTTTAAATAATTTCTGATTTTTGAAGAACTTACCGTAACGCTATCGATTACATGTGCAGGAATTTCTTCAATTTGAATAGCATAATCACCGGCAATTTTTTTCAGCAAATGAATATCTCCGGAACGGTCTTTCCCGAATTTATGGTCATAGCCAAATACAATAATTGCAGGATGAAATTTTCCGATCAAAAATGTTTTGGCATAGTCCTCTGGACTAATTTCTGAAAACTCGCGCGAAAACGGTACTACAACAACAACATCTACACCGTATTGCTCCAGAATTTTAATTTTTTCCTCTAATGTGGTCAAATAATAAACAGGTGATTCAGGGGTGATGATATGTCGCGGATGGGGATGAAATGTAATAATCACACTTTTACCACCAATAGCTTTGGCCGAAGCCGTAATTTTTTGGATAATTTCGTAATGGCCGGTATGCACCCCATCAAACGTACCAATGGTAATTACTGAGCCCGAGAGGTCGGGAAGCTGATTTAAATCTCTTAAAACTTGCATATCACGCAACAAATGTAAAGATTTGTAGCCCATTAATTTCTATCGATGACTAACAGCCCTGTGCATAAACCTTATTATGATAACATCTATCTGTTTATAGGGTTATTGTTTACGGCTTACCTGAGTGCAAGGGCGATTATTATTCCCATGACGATAGATGAGGCAGGAACCTATTTTAATTATCGCCGCTGAAGGTTTGGGATATTATTTTTTATACTAAAGATTCCTCCCCAAACAACCATGTTTTAAATACCCTGGGCATTAAATTATTTACACAATTATTTGGGGTGACTCCCTTTACGGTGCGACTCACCAATTTACTGGCATTTGTATTGTATTTTTTTGTATCGGTTGAATTATTAAAAAAAATCAGAAATGAATTTTGGTTTGTATTATGCGGTATTTTCATATTGGTTTGTAACCCTTACCTCCTCGATTTTTTCGCCTTAGCCCGCGGTTACGGTTTGTCTATCGGGTTAATGGTATTGTCCATTTATAAGTTCTACCAATATCTCACCCAAAAAAATATACATCATTTAACCTATACCTACATTAGCGCAGCTTTAGCCGTTCTTGCTAATTTTACCCTGCAATTATTACCTGGTATTGGTGTTTTTAACTATGGTTATTATTTTAACCGAATCGAACAAAAAAGATATTTTCAAAAAAATATTACCTGTTTTTTTAACCACTATAGTATTGGCTGCACTCATCTATAATCCAATAAAAAAAATGGTGAGCACCGACCAGTTTGTATATTGGGGAACCGAGAGTTTTTATAAATCTACACTACTGCCATTGGTAGATGCAATGCGCTACAGTAAACTATATTTTGGAATTAAACCCGCTACTGTTTTCACCATACTATTTATCATTGTATACATCGGTTTAAGTGCTTATGTAATTCAACAGTTTATCAAACATCGTTTAAAAGCCTTAGCAAATTTTGGCATAATCTGTTACCTTGTTTTGAGCGGTATTGTCACCGTTACAATTTTACAGTTCTATCTCATCGATGTCCCCTTCCTGAATGCCCGTGGTGCGGTATTTATGTATCCAATATTTGCACTTATTGTAATTATTACAATAAGTAACATCTTTACCCAAAAGCAACGCCTGAGAAACCTCATTTTAGCGGTATTTTTATGTATTGGACTAATCCACTTTTTTAACACAGCCAACTTTAGGTTTTACCGCGACTGGTGGTTCGATGCGCATACAAAGGACGTGCTAACATGGATAGATGAACATCATCCCCAAAAAGAAAAAGTTACCTTAAACTGTTCCTGGATTTTTAATAACTCATTACATTTTCATAAAGATGTAAGTAATTTTTATAATTTGGAATTAGCAACGTTTAATCATGATATACAACCGGATGGAAATTACATGTATTATTATTGTCAGCGCGGCGAAGTTGAAGCACTCAGTAAAAATTACGTAGAATTATTCAGCTACCACTACGGTGAGTTTGTATTAATGCAACATAAATAACTGGGTCTGCGGTAAAAAAAATTATAACGATTCGTCCGTTTTTGCAACAATAATTCCTTTCAACAAGGTTTCCATTTCAATAGCATCGTCAATTAAAAATTCGCCAACACGGGTTCTGCAAAGTGCAGTTAAATAACCACCGCAGCCCAAAAATTTACCGAAATCAAATGCAAGTGAGCGAATATAAGTGCCCTTACTACAATGCACTAAAAAATCTACTTCAGGCAAACGAATACCGGTAATTTCAAATTTAAAAAGCGTTATTGTTCGCGTTTTTAATTCAACTGTTTCGCCTTCGCGGGCATAGTTATAAGCGCGAATACCATTTACCTGAACCGATGAATAAACCGGCGGCATTTGTTCCTGCTCGCCAATAAATTGTTGTGCTGCAGCATAAATTTTTTCTTCAGTAATTCCATCTAAAGAAAACGTTTCCGACACCGCAGTTTCAGCATCATAACTTGGTGTGTTGGCGCCTAATGTAATTGTTCCGGTATATTCTTTATCTAAGCCCTGTAAAGATTCCGTACGTTTGGTGGCTTTGCCGGTAAGTAATAATAATAAGCCGGTTGCCAATGGATCGAGTGTTCCGGCATGACCGATTTTCATTTTTTTATCGCTGCAATAACGTTTAATTGGTAAACGCAATTTTGCAACTACGTCGTGGCTCGTCCAGCGTAATGGTTTATTAATTAAAATAATTTTTCCTTCGATTAATTCCTGAGGTGTAAACATATTATACAATCTGCAAATCGTAACCCAAAGCAAGTAATACTAAAATAACGGTGCCCACAATAATGCGATAATAACCAAATATTTTAAATCCTTTTTTGGTGAGGAAATTAACAAAACTGCGCATGGCAAAAATTGCAATAATAAATGCAACCACATTACCTATAATTAATGGCGTGTAATCGGCAGAAGTAAATCCCGGGCCATCGCTGTATAATTTATACAATGTATATCCTGTTGCGGCAAACATGGTTGGCACGGCAAGAAAAAATGAAAATTCTGCAGCTACTTTTCGGGTGAGTTTTTGTGTTAATCCGCCAATAATTGTTGCGGCAGAACGTGATACACCCGAACCATGGCAATACATTGAAATACGCCAATCACAAATGCGTTTTTATACGTTACATTTTCGAGCATGGCATCAATTTGATCGCCTAATAAAAATCCCAAAATGGCAGCAGGAATAAATCCGACAAATAGTTTGAAATAAAAATTTACACTTTGAAAAAATTTCTTCCAGTATAAAACGACCACCGATAAAATAGCGCCAAATTGAATAGCAACGGTATACGATTTTGTAAAATCATCGTGCGCAATGCCCATGAGCGATGAAGCAATAATCATGTGGCCGGTAGACGACACGGGTAAAAATTCAGTTATTCCTTCCACGATGGCAAGAACAACCGCTTCGATAATGGTCATAAGGATGTATTATTTTTTTGATCTGTGAAACACAGCGTAGATCTCAATGGTAAAACCAAGTATAACAACAATTGGTGCAACAGTAATTCTGGTGGTGCTATAAACCTCATCCGGATTAAACACATTAGGGTCGTCGCTTTTGCCGCCGCTCATCAACATAAATCCGATAATGATTACAACTAAATCCAACACCAATAAGTATATAATTTTCTCTGCCCAAAACCATTTTACCAGTGGTAGCAGGAGCTGTTGATTTTGGGTTGTCTTTCTTAGCGGGTTGCTGATTTTCCATTCTTGCTGCAAATTTTAATTATTAATACAGTTCATCCAGTTTCATCCTGATATATTTATGAACTGAGTTTCTAGTGCTGAACCAGGTAATGAGCACCCCCACCCCAATCAGCATTAAAAATGTAAAAATAAAACCTCTTTTGATAGTACCGTTACTAAAATCCCAATAATTGAAATTATTATGCACATAAATCACCCCAATCAGCAATAAAAGCAGGGCTATAAAGGCCGAAACCAGTCCGTTAATCACACTTCGGCGCACATAAGGCCCCGTTATAAATGACCGTGTGGCACCCACCAGTTGCATACTGCGCACCAAAAAGCGGTTGCTATACATGCTCAGGCGTATGGTTTTATCGATAATGGCAATGGAAATTAATAAAAACAGGATGCTAAACCCGGCAATAATAAATCCTGCTATTTTCAGGTCATTATCCACCGAACTGATGAGTTCCTCATTGGCTCTTGTATGGGTAACTTCAGGATATAATTGCAATTTTTCTCTGAACAATTTAATCGAATCAACATTCACCGCAGAAGCGTCCAAAGTCACGTCTACCGAGGCCGGCAGCGGATTTACATCGCCTAAAATTTCGGTAGGATCCTCATTAAACTTGTCCTCAAACAATTTCATCGCATCATCCTTCGAAATAAATTTTGTCGCCTTAACACTCGACTCCGATTCAATTTTTTTGAGCAGTTTATCAATGTCGGTCTGCGTCAAACCCTCCTTCAAATAAGCCGAAATAACCATATCTTCCTTGATATTAGCCTCTTCATACTTAAATGAAATAAACAAAATGCTCATCAACCCCAACATCAATAATGCAAGGGAAGTAATGAGAATAGAGTTGATATAATGCGTTTGTTTACGCTGCAGCGATTTACCTACCTGTTGCGACATTGAGGCAAATTTAAGCCATAACCTCCTTGCCCGCAATGCCTTAACATGTTAGTAACTCAATGCATTGTGGTGAATTGTAGATAATTAGCAAATTAGCCGATTAGCAAATTAGCTAATGGGGTGAGTCGTTAGGTTGGACTTTTAAGTAAAATTGAAATTTAGGTTATGGGTTAGGAGCAGGGTTAATTATTAGGGTAAATCGCAGCTCGAATGTAAATCTTAGTCCCTTATCCGTTGTTCCAATGGTACTTCATCTCGGGCTAATATTGATTAGCCTCAACGTGAGCTACGAAATTAATTTTTACTCCAAATCGGCTGTTCCATTGGTACAGCTGCACATTAATTTTAAACCCTAATGGAGCCGAATTTCAATTACTCCTAAGCTGTTTAATTAGACATCAGCACATCAGCCCATGCATTAATCGGCTGTTCAATGGTAACTGGCAAGATTAGTACCTCATTTTGTTTTACTCCAAATCGGCGGTTCCATTGGGTACATTGTCCAACTCCGAATGACATTCATACTCCAAATCGGCTGTTTAATTGGTACTTCATTCAGCTCCGAATAACATTTTTACTCCAAACCGGCTGTTCCATTGGTACATCGGTACATTGGTACATTGGTACATTCATCCAACTCCGAATAACATTTTTACTCAAAATCGGCTGTTAATCAGCACATCAACACATTAGCACATCAGCACATTAATTACCTTTGCATTATGGATTATTCAATAAACCTCATTCAGGAACTCGAACAGAAGTGGAATCAGAAATGGAAAAACACCGGTTTGTATAAGGTCACTGAAGACCCTACCAGGCCGAAATATTATGTGTTAGACATGTTTCCGTACCCGAGTGGTAGCGGTTTGCACGTTGGTCACCCTCTGGGTTATGTTGCCAGCGATATTATTGCGCGTTTTAAACGATTACAGGGATTTAATGTGCTCCACCCAATGGGATTCGATGCCTTTGGGTTGCCTGCGGAACAATATGCAATAGAAACAGGTCAGCACCCTGCAGTTACCACCGAAAAAATATTGATTATTTCCGTGAGCAATTATTGCGCATGGGATTTTGTTACGACTGGTCACGCGAAGTGAAAACCAGCGACCCGAAATTTTATAAATGGACACAATGGATTT
The DNA here is from genome assembly GCA_016706255.1 of Bacteroidota bacterium. Lineage (NCBI taxonomy): Bacteria > Pseudomonadati > Bacteroidota > Bacteroidota bacterium. The sequence continues at coordinate 1,164,383 of JADJJZ010000003.1, forward strand.
TTACGCAATTATTTAAATGCTGGTATAATCCATTTACCAATAAATCGGAATACCTCGATTCATTAATTACCATTTTAAATGCAGAAGGAACAAGCAGATTATTTGCATTGGATAAATGCATAGATTTAATTGATGCCGAAACTTGGAAAAATTATGATAAAGCTGCTCAGGAAAAATTATTAATGCAATTCCGTTTGGCTTATCTCGATTATGCAGATATCTGGTGGTGCGAAATATTGGGCACCGTACTTGCCAACGATGAAGTTAAAGATGGTGTTAGCGAAAGGGGAGGACATCCGGTTGAAAAAATAAAAATGCGTCAGTGGTTTTTGCGCATTACCGAATTTGCCGACCGTTTGCTGGAAGGCCTTAACCGTGTGGATTTCAGCGAAAGTATGAAAGAAATGCAACGCAACTGGATTGGCAAAAGTGAAGGTGCATTAGTGCAATTTAATGTTGCCGGTTCCGATAAAATTGTTGAAATATTTACTACGCGTCCCGACACCATTTTTGGTGCAACATTTATGGTGTTGGCACCGGAACATGATTTGGTAAATGCAATTACCACAGCAGAACAACGTATCGCAATTGAAGAATATATTAAATATGTAAAAAGCAGAAGTGAACGCGATAGAATTAGTGAAGTTAAAAAAGTAACAGGCGAATTTACCGGTGCTTATGCAGTGAATCCGTTTAATGGAAAAAATATTCCGATTTATATCGCAGAATATGTTTTAGCAGGATATGGAACCGGTGCAATTATGGCAGTGCCAAGTAACGATGATCGCGATTTTGCGTTTGCAGAAAAATTTGGCATCGAAATAATTCCGGTGGTTGATCAATCTGCTTATCCGAATGTTTCGCGTGAAGATAAAATTGGCGTGATGATAAATTCCGAATTTTTAAACGGAATGGAAGTAAAAGATGCGATTAATAAAATATTGAGCGAAATAGAAAATCAGCATAAAGGAAAACGCAGAGTAAATTATCGTTTGCGCGATGCCGGATTTTCTCGCCAGCGTTATTGGGGCGAACCATTTCCAATTTATTATGAAAATGGTATTGCACAGTTACTCGATGAAAAAGAATTGCCATTATTGTTGCCACAGGTGGAAAGTTATAAACCTGCAGGCGCTGCAAAATCACCATTGTCAGGTATTACCGAATGGGTAAATTTCGCTCCGGGCAAAACCCGTGAAACCGACACCATGCCGGGTTATGCAGGCTCCAGTTGGTATTTTTATCGGTATATGGATGTAGATAATAACGGTGAATTTGCCTCAAAAGCAAAAATCGAATATTGGCAGGATGTCGATTTTTATATCGGCGGAACGGAACATGCTGTTGGCCATTTATTGTATTCCCGTATGTGGAATAAATTTTTATACGATTTAAATTTTGTGCCTAAGATGAACCGTATAAACGACTGGTAAATCAGGGAATGATTCAGGGTGTTTCGAAAATTGTTTATCGGGTGAGCGGAACAAATTTATTTGTTACCAAATCGCAAAAACAAAATTACGAAGTAACTGAATTACGTGTTGATACCAAACTTGTGAAAGATGATATGCTCGATATCGAAAAATTTAAAACATGGAGAGCCGATTTTAGAGATGCAGAATTTATATTGGAAGATGGAAAATATTTTTGTGGCAGCGAAGCCGAAAAAATGTCGAAATCAAAACACAATACTGTAAATCCCGATGACGTAATCAACGAATACGGTGCAGATTGTTTCCGCATGTATGAAATGTTTTTAGGTCCGCTCGATGCCGGCAAACCTTGGGATACCAAGGGTATTACCGGAGTGCAGGGATTTTTGCGCAAGCTGTGGCGATTATTTATCGATGAAAACGGAAATGTTCGAGTTAATAATGAAACACCTACTGCTGCTGAATTAAAAATATTGCACAAAACAATTAAAAAAGCCGGAGAAGATATCGAAAAACTCAGCTTTAATACAGCGGTGAGTACGTTTATGATTTGTGTAAATGAATTGCAGGCTGCGAAATGTTATAAACGTGAAGTGCTCGAAAAATTATTAATTGTAATTGCACCATTTGCACCATTTATTACAGAAGAATTATGGGAAAAATGTGGACATACAACATCCATTCACCAAACCAACTGGCCACAATTTGATGGCACTTATCTTACTGAAAGTAATTTCAGTTATCCGGTTTCAATAAACGGGAAAGTGCGCGCAAACATTGAATTGCCGCTGGATATGGAAGAAGCAGAAATAAAAAATACCGTGCTTGCTTTGGATGCTGTTGTTAAATGGACCGAAGGAAAAGAACCTAAAAAAGTAATTATTGTGAAAGGGCGAATTGTAAATGTGGTATTGTAATTTTTATTGAACGCTTTTAATAAAAATGTTGTTCCTATCGAAAATCCGTTAAACAAAAAAATTAAACAGTAAATTTGTATCATGTCACCCACAACTGCTAAATCCATACGACTGGTTGAATGTCCGCGCGATGCCATGCAGGGTTTGCATGATTTTATTCCAACGGATAAAAAAGTGGCTTATATCAATCAACTCCTTAAAGTTGGTTTCGATACCATCGATTTCGGCAGTTTTGTTTCACCAAAAGCAATCCCGCAAATGGCTGATACAGCCGAGGTTCTAGCCCAACTCGATTTAAAAAATGCCAAATCGAAATTACTCGCCATTATTGGTAATGTGCGTGGTGCTGAAGATGCTGTTAAACATGAGGCAATAACCTATTTAGGTTTTCCATTTTCTATTTCTGAAACATTTCAGCAACGTAATATAAATTCCAGTATCACCGAAAGTGTGGAACGTGTGCAGGAAATAAAAAAGTTGTGCGACGATAACGGAAAAAAACTTATGATTTATATTTCCATGGGTTTTGGTAATCCGTATGGCGATCCGTGGAGTGCAGAAATTGCAGCGCAATGGGTCGAAAAACTCGTTGCCATGAATATTAAATATGTTTCACTTGCCGATACCATTGGTGTTGCAAATCCTGAAAGTATAAATTATTTATTTACCCATTTAATTCCCAAATTTCCGGAAGTAGATTTTGGTGCACATCTCCATACCACACCCGATGCCTGGCTCGAAAAAATTGATGCCGCATATAACAGTGGCTGCACCCGCTTCGACGGCGCTATCAAGGGTTTCGGCGGTTGCCCAATGGCGGCAGACGACCTCACAGGTAATATGGCAACTGAAAATATTATCCAATATTTCGACCACGAAAATGTATCCATGGGCATCAATAAATTCGAATTCCGCGAAAGTGTGCGCAAGGCATTAATTACCTTTCCGGTATAAAATTTATTACTTATTGTAAAATATACAATAAGTAGTTTTATAAAATAAAATCGACAATTTTCAATCATAAATTTCGTTCTTGAAAAATACCCAAATCAACAAATCTTCAATCTTCAATTTGTAAATATTTTTTTGAAGCATGAACTTCGCGTTAGCCAGCACAATCCCAACCGGCTATCCATTCCGGCCGGGGTATTAATCGTAAGCTGCAGCATAAGAATAACCCAAATCAACAAATCTTCAATTTCTAAATCAAACAATCCCTTTCCCCCGGGCCTCCATTTCTATCCGGGCTAGGATTTGCTGCATCGTTACTATCACAAAATTATTCGTATAAATTAACTTAACGCTTAAATGTAAATCTTGAAAATAAATTTAATTTTACCTTAAAATAAATAACATTATGAGTAACGCAATTAACTGGTTCGAAATTCCTGTTTCAGATTTCAACCGAGCAAAAAAATTTTATGAAACAATTTTAGCAGCAGAAATGCCTGTTATGGAAGCAATGGGTATGCAATCCGCCTTTTTCCCTGTCGATTTACAATCGGGTGCAATTGGTGGATGTATCATCAAAGGCGCAGGTTATGAACCTTCTGCAAAAGGTGCCTTGGTATATTTAAATGGGGGCAGTGATTTAAATGTAATTTTAGACAGAGTTACTGCAGCCGGCGGCGTAATTACTTTACCTAAAACAGCAATTGGCAAAAATGGATTTATGGCACATTTTACCGACAGTGAAGGAAATAAAATCGGATTACATTCTGCATAAAATAATACGAAAATTTAATTCAACAGCAGCGTTAATTATTAATCATGTTCGACATTTCACAACCAATTATAACACAACGATTAACCCTGCAATTAATTCAGCCGGAGGATAATTTATTTGTCCTTGAAATATTAAATTCCCCCGGCTGGATTCAATTTATCGGCGACCGCAAAGTCCGCAATTCCGATGATGCCGCTGCCTATATCAACAAAATCATGAGCACACCCGATTTATATTATTGGGTAGCAACAATCACCGACACACAACAACCTATCGGCATCATCTCCTACATCAAACGCAATTACCTCGACGACTATGATTTAGGTTTTGCCTTATTGCCACAATTCCAGTCCCAAGGTTACGCCTTCGAAGCCGCCAACACCATTTTACAAGCCGCAAAAACCAACGATCCCTCCGCCAAAATATTAGCCACCCTTTTACCCACCAACACCAGCTCCATAAACCTCCTAACCCGTCTCGGCTTCCAATTCGAAAAACCCATGGATGTGGATGGAGAGTTGTTGCATATATATGTGATATAATTCAAATTATTTAATAAGGTTTTGCGTTTAATTTTAGGATTAATGTTTAGGTTTATAAAACAAAATCCAATGGCTCCGCCTATGAAAAGTAACCTGGTTTTATTTACCCTTTTGAGTGCAATAACAGTATTAATTGTATCTGGCAAATCCAATGTTCCAACAACCTTTTGTTGATAGCACGTGCAAGAATTAATAATGAGCTAGGTAGAGAAACCTACCAATCGTAATTAAAAATTTAATTCTAACCATAAACCAACCGCGTAGCGGTGACATAATGGTAGCAAACCGCCCCCCCCCAAGAATCAGCAAAACCGCGTAGCGGTGAAACAAAAATGCGGTTGTTAGAAAAATGTATCAATTAAAAATAAAAATTAAATTCTAGGGATTAACCAACCGCGTAGCTTTACCTTCCTGATAAGGAAGGGTGGCATATTGGTAACAAACCGCTCCTCCCAAGAATCATTAAAACTGCGTAGCTGTGAAACAAAATTGTGCTTGTTAGAAAAATCTATCAATCAAAGTTAAAATTAAATTCTCTCTCAAGTTAAAAAATGTATCAAAAAAATAAAAAAATTCACGACACGCACCTTTACCTTCCTGTTAAGGCGGGGCTAATGGTACAAGCATGCCCCTAGAATCAGCAGAACTGCTGCTGGAACAAATGTGCTTGTTAGAAAAATGTATCAATTAAAAATAAAAATTATATTCCTACTCGACACCAACCCCTGTTAAGGCAGGTGACATAATGGTAACAAGCATCACCTAGAATCAGCAAAACTGCGTAGCTGTGAAACAAAATGCGCTTGTTAGAAAAATGTATCTATTAAAAATAAAAATTATATTCCTACTCGACACCAACCGCATGCTTCCTGGAGGGACATAATGGTAACAAGCATCACCCCCTAGAATCAGCAAAACTGCGTAGCTGTGAAACAAAAATGCGCTTGTTAGAAAAATGTATCTATTAAAAATAAAAATTATATTCCTACTCGACACCAACCGCGTAGCGGTGACATAATGGTAACAAGCATCACCCCCTAGAATCAGCAAAACTGCGTAGCTGTGAAACAAAAATGTCCTTTTTAGAAAAATGTATCAATCAAAAATAAAAATTATATTCCTACTCGAAACCAACCGCATCGCTTTACCTTCCTGTTAAGGCAGGGGTGACATAATGGTAACAAACCGCCCCTCCCAAGAATCAGCAAAACTGCGTAGCTGTGAAACAAAAATGTATTTGTTAGAAAAACGTATCAATCAAATGTTAAAATTAAATTCACGCTCGCAACCAACCGCATAGCGGTGAAATAATGGTAACAAAATGTCCTTCAAAGAATCAGCAAAACTGCGTAGCTGTGAAACAAAAATGTTTTTTTAGAAAAATGTATCAATCAAAAATAAAAATTAAACTCTCGCTCAAAACCAACCGCATCGTTTTACCTTTCTCTTAAGGCAGGGGTGACATAATGGTAACAAAACGCCCCCACAAGAATCAACCAATTTTATTTGATTGACATTTCTTTCTATTGTTTCACCAATAAAAAATATGTAACCCCTGCCTTCTGCGGCAGGTAAACCTAAAGGGGTAAGGTTGGATAATAACGTACATTATTTTTAAAAATATGTAACCCCTAAAGGGGTAGGATTGTTCTATAACTTGTATGTTAAAAATATGGTACCCCTAAAGGGGTAAAATTTGAGTTATAATGTTTATTTTTCGAAGGATATCATCCCTTCGGCTGTGAAATTCATTTCATGTTTTCATTTTAGATTCGAATGTCATTTGTTACTACCTCCAACATTTGAAATTTTGTTCCCGACAAAAATTTCAAATGAACCACGTTGTCGTGGAGTTTCCAACTCCAGACGCCACCCGGTTTCCAACCGAAATGTGGCATAAAATTTCAACCCAATATTAAACGTTAAATAAAATGCATATCACCAAAAATATGGTAATTGACCTCCTTCGACATACTCGTAGGTCAAAACCCAAGCACCATCATCATAAAAATCATGTTGTGGTTTTATTTTTTTTTGTCTATTGTAATAAAGGGTATATGCATAAGCGCCGGATTTTTTAGGAAGCAAGTCAAACCTTACCATGCTGGTTGAAGAGAGGTATTCAATTGTTGATAAATTGCATTCGAGTTTTATTTTACTTAGCAATGAATCACATGTAGTATATTTATTATGATGATAGGGATTGTCGCAATACTCAGAAAAAATCCATTTCTCGCTGGTAAAATTTAATTTTGGTTCGTCAATTTTAAATATGGAGTCGGAGTATTTATCTAATATGTAGGATACAGCTTTTTCAAAATTTACTTTATTTTGTTTAAATTCTAATATGCAATTTTTTTCATCACTTTTTAATTCTACGAATGTATGAATTTCTCGGACGATAAAAAATAAAATAATTAATAGGATAAATCCCCAAAATAATTTAGGAAGCATATTTAAACAATTAAGGCAACCAAAAATACCGAAAACTCCACAATTCCATGCACATTCACATTTTGTTTTCAAATTTAGCTGCATACTTGTTGTCACGGATTCACCCCATTGCGTTGTCGTGGAGTTTCCAACTCCAGACGCCACCCCGGTTCCCAACCGGATTAATTAAATATTTTATCGATTACTTTTATTAATTCGTTAATATGAAATTTCGGAGCATTGTGTCACCCCTAACGGGGTTCAATGGGTTTTCGTTTTTCATGGTACTAAAATAATGGAACCCCTAAAGGGGTAATTGCATTTATCTTCAATTTTGCTGTTATTGATTTGGAGTTTCAATCTGTTCCATGATCCTACATTTGAAATTATGTCCCCGACAAAAATTTCAAATGAATTGCGTTGTCGTGGAGTTTCCAACTCCAGACGCCACCCCGGTTTCCAACCGAAATGAGAAAAAAGAAATATCTTTAATCAATAAACTAAAACTAATGTCACAACAACCCATTTCTATTCGTCCTTTTATTGGCAGCATCGACTTTGACCTGTCGCGGAACTTTTATCGTGATTTTGGGATGCAGGAGGTTGTGTTGTCAGATAATATGTCGTTGTTTACCATGGGTGCGGTTGGGTTTTATTTACAAAAGGCTTATGTAAAAGACTGGGTGGATAATACCATGGTATTTTTAGAAGTGACCGATGTGCAAGAATTTTGGGAAACGGTAAACGAACTGGGTATGCAGGAAAAATATCCTACGGTAAAAATACTTCCCATTCGCAGTTTAGATTGGGGCAGCGAGTTTTTTGTGCATGATCCTGCCGGTGTGTTATGGCATATTGGAGCGTTTAATAAAACGGTTTAAATGATGTTTGAAACACAATTTCCATCACAATTACAATTGCGTATCGACTGGAGTGAGTTAGATTATTTCGGGCATGTAAATAATGTGAGTTTTTTTAAATACATACAAGCTGCAAGAGTAAATTATTGGGACCAAATCGGCATCACAGAGCAACATCTTGATACCAATATCGGCCCGATGCTGGCATCCTGCAACTGCGATTTTAAATTGCCTTTATTTTACCCCGGCAACTGCAGCATCATCACCGGTTTAGCCTTCATAAAAACCACCAGCTTCGGCTTTCACCACAAAATTCTCAACGCCAAGGGCCAACTCGCCGCCGAAGCAAAAGACGTAATGGTGATGTATAATTTTAATAAAAATGAAAAAGTGGAAATTACTGAAACGTTAAGAAACAAATTTTATGTTTTTGAAAATTTCGAAACAAAAAAATAATTTTATTCAAAACAACAACATATGAAAAAAACCTTCATCATCATTCTCCTGATACTAAACCTAATGGTTTTCGCCGGCCAAGTTTACCCCGCAGGCGCACCACCTTTCGCTACTACAGTTAATATCATCACCGTTGCACTAAATATTATTTTTTTATTACTCATTGTGTTTAAGAAAAAAAATAAATAACCAACTACAACCGCACCCTAAACCAAAATTTGTTCATTATTAATTAGATTCCGCTCGAAAACAACAACAGAGCTTTAAATTCCTATAAAGGAAGTGATGAAATAAAAATGTGGTTGTTAGAAAAAGGTATCAATTAAAAATAAAAACAAAATTCTTGCTCTAAACCCACCGCGTAGCTTTACCTTCCTGCTAAGGAAGGGGTGAAACGTTTATAGCAAACCCGACCCTTTAAGAATCAGTAGAACCGCGTAGCTTGACCTTCCTGATAAGGAAGGGGTGAAACAAAAATTACCTTTTTAGAAAAGTGTATCAATCAAAAATAAAAATTAAATACTCGCACGAAACCAACCGCATCGCTTTACCTTCCTGGTAAGGTAGGGGTGAAATATTGGTAGCAGACCGCATCCTTCTTAGAATCAGCAAAACTGCGTAGCTGTGAAACAAAAATGCCATTGTTAGAAAATGTATCAATCACCAATCCATATCAAATCAATAAACAAAACCCTAAACCGCAACAACCTTTTTCAATTTCGTATCCCACCATTCGTCAAAACGAATCACTTCATAACTGCGTGGGTTCCAAAAATATTTATCCTTACCATCTCTCAACAATTGCAGCGATTCTGCTTGTTTTTGGTTGACAAGTTTGAAATCAAAATTATCCTTAATTAACCTATTCATAATTAGCAAAAACAACTTTGGACGACTAACATTCTCTTTTGTAATCTTACTTAACTGTTTCCTAAAGGTGTCCAGACGATAAGGTAATGCATCATAATTTTCTAACTCAACCAAACTCATAATTTCTAAAATACGATAACCCAATGCCCAACCTGTTTTATCTGTTTTCAAAAAACTTTGCCTTTTTAATGTTGTTAACACTTTTTTATAATCTTTAAACGCAAATTCTACAGTTGCTGAGAAAAAAAGCCATTTAGAATAAGGGAAAGTGCCAGGCTTTACAGCTTTAATATTTTTAACGTAAGTTACAATTTCATTTGCATTTTCATATTTTTTATTAAAAAATAACTTAAAAAATTAATTCATACATCAAAATTTGATTGGGGCTATCTTTATAAAAAAATCTAAGCCCTTTTCTGAATAACTAATAGCCTTACTGTATTTTCTCGTATGCAAGTAATGGTCTGCAATCATCATGTGAGCACCACCATTATTGTCACTAGTATTTAAAATTGGGTTTGTTTGAATAAAATTAAGAAATTCCAAAGCATATTTTTTCCACTCTGGTAAATCTTGAGATTCCCGATTGAAATTAATTTTACTCCTCAGAAAAAAATATTGTAAACGGGATAAATCACTCCGCTCAGAAAGTTCACCTAATTTATCAATGGCAATTTTCGCGGATTCTATTCTTGAATTTGTTGAATTTGCCTTAAATAATGTTGGAAATGACGACTGCTTAAAAAAGTCGGTACCCCAAAATAAATCATCAGCTTTACTTAGACCTGAAATCCCTTGAGAGCGCTTTTTTGTAGGCACCTGGTCCTTGCCTGATAGTGTGACCATTTAAAATAATATCATTTATGACAACCAGGTCATTTACTAACTCAAATTTGTTGCTAACCTTTTGCTTTCAAAATTGTCTCAGTAGCTTGTTCTCGCAAATTCCTATCCTCCAAAATATCCATTTCTAATAACATAAAATGTATTTTATGCCTTGTCTTAAAGTATTTGGTATTAAAAATTTTATCCTTCCCCTCAACAATAAGGATTTTCATGATATCCTCCTGTAACCGTGATTTGAGCATACTAAAAGCAGCATTATTCGGTTTTCCCATCAATTTTGCTGCCTCAATGTCACTAATATTCTTATTTACAAGTGCAATTTCAAATAATTTTATTTTTAAATTGTGCTCAATTTTTGCACTTATGGAGTAGTACTTCCGGATTAATTTCACCTCAGAGGCACTTAAACTGTTAACTAGTTGTGTTATTTTTTTCATAGTTTTGACATTGTTAATCCAATAGTTCAATCTATTTTTGCGTAAGTAATCCTACCCACACACGCAATTAGCTGTATTTATTTACATTTTTTAGTGTTGTTTATTCCTTCCAATATTGTTGTTTGCCCTTAAGCAATTTCAGCACGTATTCATTTTTTTAACCAACAATAAACTCAACACTATGGCAATCATTATTTCAATCCTGATGTCCCTCGGAATCATTTCTAACTCTGGTAACACTACATCTCATTCACACCACACTGGTATTTATGATACCAAACATACTACTGACTATTCCGCTTCAAGCCGCGGAAATATTGAGTGGGACGAAAATCATTGATTGAATTTTCACCATACCTCTCAAAGGTAAAACCTCTTGTAAAAACTACATAGGGGAAAGGTAAATTTATTTCTGTTAAATTTTTAACGGGTTTATACACGTATGTCCTTGAAAATCAGGGAGATATGGAATTGCTATGTACGAAAAGTTCTGTTAAATGAATAGCTTTTTTTCCTTGCCTCGTGTTGTAGATTGCCTGACCTTAGCATCGGATTAACAAACAGCTAATTTTTAAACGGGTAGTTTTTTTAACGAACTAAAAACCAACAACGGGTATATGTTACACACACTACAACGAAACGAATCCCTCAAAGGCGATATGCTTGCACCGATCAAGTCATCGCTGACGCGCATTTACTGCGACACCGACGGGTGGAAGTTGTACAACAAGTACAACTGGGGAAACAAATGTTACGACATGATCCTGCAAAAAGCAGTCAATAATGGCTTTGAGCGGGTGATTGTAAGCGTAAACCTGGATAATGGCATCACACGCCGCCATTACGACGAAATTAATAAACTCTCTAAGCGATTGAACAACGGCGCTAACGGACCGGTAAAGAAAATTTTGATAGTGGATAGTCCCGCTACAATGGATTCTATACCTTCAGATATAGAGCTGGTAACGGTTCAAGAGCTTCTCGAAGTAAAGTTTAGGGCCACGGAACCTAAGCTTGTTGCTTGATTTAACCCTTAAGGATTTCGTGGCCCATTTTATCTCGCTTCGTGATAAGATAAGCTTCATTGTGTGCATTGGGCAATATCTCGATAGGGGTATTGCCCATAATTTCTAAACCATAACCCTTTAAGCCTACGCGCTTTTTAGGGTTATTGCTTATTAAGTTAAGTTTGCGCACACCTAAATCGCGGAGTATCTGAGCACCAACACCATAATCGCGCTGGTCCATCGGAAAACCGAGTTCCAGATTGGCTTCTACGGTATCTCTGCCGTTTTCCTGCAACTGGTAAGCCTTTAATTTATTGAGCAACCCAATTCCTCTACCTTCCTGCTGCATATATAATAATACACCGGTTCCTTTTGTTTCTATCATTTTCATGGCAGCATGTAACTGGTCACCACAATCGCAACGCAAAGATCCGAGAATATCGCCGGTGGCACATGAAGAATGCACTCTTACTAAAACTTCATCGTTTTCGCTCCAGGTTCCTTTTACTAATGCCATATGCACTTCACCGGTGGTGGTTTGTGTGTAGGCATGTAATTTAAAATTGCCGTATTTGGTTGGTAAATCCACCTCAACCTCTTTTTGAATGAGGGTTTCAGTTTCTAAACGATATTCAATTAAATCTTTAATCGAAATTATTTTGAGGTCGAACTTTTCTGCTACTTTAAGTAAGTCCGGCAATCTTGCCATGGTGCCATCTTCATTCATTATTTCCACCAAAACGCCTGCAGGCTCAAAACCTGCCATACGCGCCAAGTCAATTGTTGCTTCGGTATGTCCGGTGCGGCGTAAAACACCACCTTTTTTTGCTCTCAACGGAAAAATGTGACCCGGACGGGCAAAATCTTTGCCCTCAATTTTCGGATCAATCAATGCCTGAATACATAAAGCGCGGTCTGCCACCGAAATTCCTGTGGTACAGCCATGTCCGATAAGGTCAATAGAAACTGTAAATTGTGTACTGTGTAATGCGGTGTTATCATCCACCATTAAGGTCAGGCCTAATTCATCACAACGGTCTTCCACTAGCGGAGCACAAATTAATCCGCGGCCATGAGTAGCCATAAAGTTGATGATTTCGGGGGTTACATTACGCGCAGCAGTAATAAAATCACCTTCATTTTCGCGGTTTTCATCGTCTACTACTATAATGAGTTTGCCGTTGCGAATGTCTTCAATCGCTTCGGGTATGCTGTTTAATTTTATTTCGTCCATTATATATATCCTTTGACTATGCCTCAATAAACTACTTTTTTGACAATCAGGTTCACTGATTTGACACAGTTATTAAATTTTGTGCAAAGGTAGGCTAATTTGTATAAAACAGGGTTGACAGGCGTTAAATTAATGGAGGATGGCCCTTCACCAATGAACGGTCATGATTCAATTGTTTGCCACAATAATGCGTGTGAATTTGTTGTTTAATGTTCTGCTTTCAACATGCATTTTAGTTAATAAAATATCTGCATGTTGACGGATTTCCTGCCATAATTCATTTTGTTCCAAAGCAGGAAAATTCCATAATTCCGTGGGTATGGATTTTATTTTTTGTTTGAAGGCGAGTAATTCAGATTTTAGGGTGATTTCAATTTTACCTGAAGTGATACATTGATTTAAAAGTGCGTCTTCAAATGCATAATCAAATTCGGTTTCCAGTTCAAATAGGATATTAAATCCGGGACCGGATAATGTTTTTAAATATTCCGGTGTGGCAGCAAATAAAATTAGTGAATTGCATACACAGGAAAAATAAAATTCATCCTGTTCGTTTTTTGTGAGTTGTTTTTGAGGTTTGTTTCGACTTGGAAATAAAAGATAAAATACCAATCCTAATAAACCAATTAGTGCAATTATAAAATATGTGAGATACATAAATCAGAATAAAGTTAATGGTTTTTGATTTGTGGTAGGATTTTAATGATGTTGTGTAGGGTTTGTAAAAATGAAGTAGGTGGTTTTTAGTGGGAATTTTATTTTCAGTTTAAATTGAACGCTTGTTTTTAGAAGCACATTTTTGTTTCACCCCTGCCTCGTCCGGCAGGTAAACCTAAAGGGGGTCCCTTGATTCTAGAAGGGTTTTTTTGTTACAAGCGTATCACCCCTGCCTTAACAGGAAGGTAAAGCGATGCGGTTGGTTAATCGCTGGGATTTAATCTTTTCTTTACATTTATACATTTTTCTAACAAGGACATTTTTGTTTCACAGCTACGCAGTTTTGCTGATTCTTGTGGGGGCGGCTTGTTACCATTATTTCACCGCGATGCGGTTGGTTAATCGCTGGGATTTAATTTTTATTTTTGATTGATACATTTTTCTAAAAAGGACATTTTTGTTTCACAGCTACGCAGTTTTGCTGATTCTTGTGGGGGCGACTTGTTACCATTATTTCACCCCTGCCTTATTAGGAAGGTAAAGCTACGCGGTTGGTTTCGTGCGAGTATATAATTTTTATTTTTGATTGATACATTTTTCTAAAAAAAACATTTTTGTTTCACAGCTACGCAGTTTTGCTGATTCTTTGAAGGACATTTTGTTACCAATATTTCACCGCTATGCGGTTGGTTGCGAGCGGGAATTTAATTTTTAATTTTGATTGATGCATTTTTCAAATAAGGACATTTTTGTTTCACAGCTACGCGGTTCCGCTGATTTATGAAGATAAATTAATAGTGGAATTTTAAATTAATATTGATTGATAAATTTTATGAATAGAGCGCGCATATTTTAATCCGGAGGTTTAATTGGGGTAGGTAAATTGGTTTTGTGTATATTGAAAATGTTAATTTATCCGTCCAATTCCTCAAACCTAATTTCCTGTTTCCCGTGTTGCCAGATTTGGTCGCCGAGTTCTTTGAGTTTGATGAGATCGGCGGGGAAAACTTTGGCGAATATATTACAGCAGTCCAGGCCCTTGCCTTCGCCGTAGTAGATGCCGAGGCAGTTGGCGGTTTTGGTGCGGGCCGGTTTTTCGGGGCCGATGACTACTTCGCCAACTTCGGTAAATACAGATGCGTTTTCCTGAATAATATCTAAAGCAGGTGCATCATCAATCCATATTTCGAGGCCGGAAATGCGGGCATGGTAAAAGGTGCGTGAAAAGGGGAGGGTATTGTTAAACGCAGCCACCGTAATAGGCGCATCTTCAGTGTAATATGCAAACCGAATAACCTGTTTTTGCTGGGTTATAATTTTGAAACCGGACATGTAAATATTATTAAATTGAGTAAATAAAATTACGGTTTAATATTTAAACCGGAACACTTTTGCTTACAAAAACGCATAAAAAAAGCAAAGGTCACGGAAGGACTCCGATTCCTTTGCTATCCCCATGAAAACACAAACTTAAATTTATTTTATATTTTCGAAAAAAACAAATTTATTTTCAGATTTAACTAAAATTTTTTAACGACATCTTCATTCCGGTCCGGATTTATTCGACTGCGGTATTTATTGTAAAGGAATGAAACCAGGAGCAATAATACCCCTAATACCACAAAAACAATTGTTTTACCAATAGTGTCGAGATGCCTGAGATCGTAGAACACTAATTTGATGAGAGTGATGGCCAATAATACAATTGCACTGATACGCAAGTATTGTTTGTGTTTCCAGATGCCTAACATAATGAGCATTAATGCATACAAACCCCACAAAATACTTAATGCAACTTTGTCGGTATGCGCCTGACCGGTTAATTGTAACCAGCCAATGAGTTCAATGGTGCTTACGCTTAAAATGCTAAAATGTAAAAGGCTTTCGAATATTATTTTAACAAAGTCGGTACGTGATTTTAAAAAGGATGCGTTTAACAACCAATAAAAGCTGAAGCTGATATTGCGAAAAAGAGATCTGTAATATATCGAATGATAATATATATCGGACCTTTGGTGTATTCATTATTATGATGCGGATCTACATAGTAATTGATTAAATTATGTAAGTTGGGTAAAGCCACCAAAATAAATAATATGGTAGTTAAACCAAAGCCAGCCAGATTAAAATGATAAAAGGATACCTGCCGTATAAATTTTTTATTTAGTAAAAAACTTACTGCAAAATACAGAAAGGTATAATTGATAAGTGCTAATCTGCTAAACAGATTCAAATCGGTATTATAATAATAATCAGAATAAACGTTTTTTTCATGCTTGCCAAATCCTGCTGTGGAGGCAATTAATCTTTCAAATATTTCATCAATTTCAGCATAACATAAAAAGTAAGTAGTGGTAATAAGTATAGCAGGAATAAAATATTGTACGATTGCACTTATTTCTTTATTATTAAAGATAATAGCCTCGTTTGCTGTTCGTGTTTTATACCGGTATAACCAGATATAAATTCCTATAAAAATTAGGCCGGATAAAAAATGGAGATTAAAAAAAGGATAAGCATAAATTCCCTCATTGGTGAAGTTTGTACTGCCAATATTTGCTGAAAACTGCCGCAGTATGGCCAATACAGACAAAAACATGATAAAATATGCGCGTTGTTCGTAATAAATAATACCTTTTTTTCTACCAACAAAAAACACTAGTGCTGCCAATAATGCCCACAATACTACTACGATATAATTATCAAATTGTAATGGAATGGCCAGTGTTAAAAAGGTTAATGCAATGCCGGTAATGAAATAAAACAATTGTTTGTTTTCCGGTAATCTTTTATAAATAAAATAACTTACCCCCGCATGAATACCCATATTTATTAGGGCAAAAAGTGCATGTTCGCTGCTTTGCAGCTTAGGTTCCAACAATAAAACACCAAAGAGATAAAATAGTAGCCCATTCAGCAAAATAAAGCTGTTGTTTTCAACGGTCTGTTTTTGCGGGCTGATATGTCGGAACGCAATTAAGATGGTGTAAAACAAACCAAATGTGATCGTAATGAAACAAAATGGAATATTAATGTTATTATCTATATAATTATTATCGCTAAACCATGCGCCATAAATAAGCCAGGTTACAAAAAACGCAGAAATATATAAGGGTTTCCAATATTTTTTAAAGGATAATGTTAAAATACCAATATTGATAATAACAATATACATAAACAAAAACTGATAACTGCCTTGGTGTTCATGCAATAAAAACGGAACTGCGTAGGCGCCAACCAGGGCAATATGTGCTATAATTTGTTTATTATATTGAATCGCAGCATAAACCGCACCTATGGTAAACAACACCATTAATCCGAATGCAAGTGGCATTGGAATTAATTGATAAAAATTATGTGCTGCATAAGTAAGCAAATACATAATAGTAATAGCACCACTTACTAAAACAGCACTGTAATTGAGATATCGGTTTTTTAAACGGTAACCCGTAACCAACATCACCAAACTTAAAATATAACCCAGCGTAATGCGCATTGCGGGACTCATCAACTGATGTTCAATTGAATATTTTGTCCCAATGCCAACACCAATTATGGTAATGGCAATACCAATTTTATTAATAATATTTTCACCAATCAGTTTTTCCAAACCGCTAGGCTGATTATCATCATAACGATTTTGAATGACTTCCGGCTCAGGGTCCGTAAAAATTGATTTAATTTCAGGAATGGGATTTATTTTAATTTCTTCCGCCTTTGGTGGTGGTGGAGGCGGCGGTGGAACAACATTTAATTGTTGCTGATTAACTAATTTTTCTAACTGATGAATTTCATTGGTTAATCGAACAATTTCATTACTAAACTTATTTTGCCTGTTTTGCAGGAATTCGAGTTTCTCGTATAAGTTTTTTATTTGGTCCTGAATTGTGTCCATGTGGTTGCTTGCTGTTATAAAAGTAATAAAAAATTTGGGAGTTAATGTGCTAATTTGTTAATGTGTTAGCGGAACAGCCGATTTTGAGTGAGAATTTCATTTGTAGCTACGGTTGGGCTGTGCAATATTAGCCCGTTCTCAGAATTAATTTTGGAATAATTCTATTAATTTAAATAGGATAATTATTTTCAGCTTTAGGTTATTTTTAATTGACGTTAAGGGAACCACGGAGACCACAGAGCGGCAGCCCACGGAGGGCACAGAGGATTTTGAGTTAAATTTTATTTATAGTATTTAATTACAATTTTATTTTAAAAATTTTATTTAACGTATAATTTCTCATTGACCTCCACGTGAATTTTCTCTTGCGTTTTGCGGTTAAAAAAAATTGTATTTTATGAACCAATAATATTTTATTGCGATAAATTCAATTATACGAAAACCCCCTTTTGCTTATTTATTAATCATTCAATTATTTGGGCAATTAATGATAAATAAAGCAGATAAGTAAAGGGTAATTTAAAGACTCGGATGGGGACCTAGCCCGGATCGAAGCGAAAACAACTTAATGTGCTGATGTGCTAATGTGTTGATGTGCTAATTAAACAGCCGGTTTTGAGTAAAGTATGCATTATCTGGTTGTTGCAGCGGAGAGCCGGAAGGGGAGTTTATTGGGAGGGGGATGTTGCTGCTCCAAATAATGAAAAATTAAATTTTATTACCAGCTTCCACCCGGAGCGAAGAGTAGCTCGATGGGATTGTCGAGGTCGTAGAGGTATTGGTAGCCGGAGGCATCGCGCAGACAAAAGGGTTGTAATAATTCGAGCATTTGTTTATAAGCCGGAATACTGAGTTGACAGGTGAAATGGATATTGTTGTCTGTTACAATACCTTCATCGGTTTCGGTTATGGTGAAAATTAAATTACAATTAATGAGTTCGATAAAGGTAAGTTTACCACAATTCAGCGACTCGTTTTTTTCGATTATTGTTGTTTGAATGGCATCGCGAAATAATATGGCTTCTTCGAAATTAAAATCGAATAAACGCACTATTTCATCAGAAATAACTCCCTGAAATTGTCCGCCGTTTGAAATATCACTTAAATAATCGAGTTTCATGGTTGTTGGTATTTTGCACAATTGATAGATTATGCAAGATACACACAAAATATGTTGCAGGATGTTTTATATTTAAAAACGGTATTAAAGTTTAATCAGTTTTTGTGTAAAACGCTGATTATCCATTTGTAAAGTAACCATGTAAACGCCCGCCGGCAGTGTGTTTACGTTTAATTGCACTTGATTTAACCCATCATTTGCGACATGATTAATTGTCTGCCAGATTTTATTATTATGATCGCGGATTGTGATGTTTGTATTTGCATTTTGGATGGCGAAAAATTGTAATTGAACATTATTTACTGTTGGATTTGGTGCGATTGATACATTATTATTTTTCGCATCAAAGTTTACCGTTTTAATTTCGGAATATTTTTCGGAGCCATCCAAATTTATTTGTTTTAAGCGATAATAATTTGTTCCTAAAGCAGGCTGATTATCGGTGATGGTATAATTTAAAAGCCCGATAGAATTTCCGGCCGCGTTAACGGATTGTAAATCATAAAATTTATTGCCATCAGTTGATTTTTGAACGGTGAAAACATGGGTATTTTCTTCATTTGAAGTGCTCCAATTGACACAAA
The DNA here is from genome assembly GCA_016706255.1 of Bacteroidota bacterium. Taxonomy (NCBI): domain Bacteria; kingdom Pseudomonadati; phylum Bacteroidota; species Bacteroidota bacterium. Next base: position 1,183,400 of record JADJJZ010000003.1, read on the forward strand.
CATTTAAATTATCTGAACAGGTTTCTGCATTAAATGTAATTACCTGAAGTGGTAATAAAACGGCAATTCCGTATTTCGCTAAAAATGCGTCATCGCTTCCTGCAAGTGATGTTTTGCTGATTGCGGTTCCTGAGGGATCGAAATCCATTGCACCACCATCGAACATACCGGTAACATATAAATCGCCAACATTATCGACAGTAATTCCATAACCCACCTGATCGTTATTAACGCCAACGGCAAATGCATAAGTTAATGCTTTAGCGCTGGTATAGGCACCAACAAATATATCATCGCTGCCACCTGAAGTTACAGTATATGTTGAAGCAGAAGGGTCGAAATCGGTGCTGCCATTTATTTTTCCGGTTACATAAACATTGCCGCTTGCATCGGTATTAATTCCTTCTCCACTATCGTCGCCTGAAGAACCTATTTTAAAAATCCAAGATAAAGCGCCGGCGGCAGCAGTATATTTTCCGACAAAGGCATCGTCGTTAGCAGTGGCAATAATATTATTTGTTAATGCAGAAGGATCGAAATCGACCGTGCCTGCAAAATAACCGGTTACATATACTGCACTTGCTGATGAACTATAAATTACACTGTTTCCTTCATCAGGGTTTACGCTGCCAAAACGCACTGCCCACTGGTAAGCACCTGCACTGCTGTATTTTGCTAAAAAAATATCTTTATCGCCAACAGCAGTTAAATTATTTATTGTTGCAGAAGGATTAAAATCGGCTGTATTTTGAAAGCTACCTGTAATAAATGCATTACCTGAACCATCGGTTGTTACGCCAAAACCACCATCTTCGTTTGCGGCACCAATTTTAAAAGCCCATTGATAAAATGAGGTGCTGGTTGGTGTGAGTGTGGCACTATATTTTGCTAGAAAAATATCAGTATTTCCTGTTGAAGAAACATAATTAATATTTGTGGAAGGGTCGAAATCAACATTTAAATTGCTCATTTTGCCTGTCACATAAATATAACCTGTGGCATCATAAGTTATGAAGTTTCCCTGGTCGGTTGCTGAGCCTCCAATTTTAAATGCCCAGGTATAAGTTCCTGAGGAAGTATATTTTGCAACAAACACATCATAGAGTCCTGCAGCAGTCAAATTATTGGTAACACCGGAAGGATTAAAATCGGCAGTGCCTTGAAAACGTCCGGTAACATAAACATTTCCGCCCCCGTCAACCGTAATTCCTTCACCGGCATCGTAATTAACCGAGCCAATTTTAAAAGCCCATGAATAGGCGCCTGCGCTGGTATATTTTGCTACAAAAATGTCTTTATTACCCACTGCTGTGAGATTAGCTGTTCCGGCAGAAGGGTCGAAGTCGACAGTGCCTTCAAACTGACCAATAATTATCGCATTTCCGTTTCCATCGATTACGACATGATGTGATTCATCGTCGCGTGAACCGCCAATTTGGTTGACCCAGGCTGCAGCCGGTGGCGTTTGAGCGTGTAATGTAGTGCATGCGTAGCCATAACAAATCATGGCTACCAATAGGTATTTGTTCATTCGTGTGTGCTTGGTAATATGAAATTAACAATAAGTTAATTATGCACAAATTTTTGCAAATGTTTTTTTAACTGTTTGATTTTCAGGACGTTAAAACCATGTCACAAAAATGACTTTTTTTATAATTTTTGCCGTTTATGTGGTATTGGAAGGTTTTAGGCAAGTATAAACAGCGTAGAATTATGAATGACTTGAAGCAATTTAGGTGACGATAATTACAGCGAAGGCAGCGCCAAATAATTACATTTAAAATACACTTTCATGTTGTTGCGCATGGTATTTTTTTTGTTGTTAGCGCCGTCTAATTGAACATATTCATTGCTATTAAATTCAACAACGCCATATAACAATGGTTTGGCATTTTGATCGGGAATTTCGGATAATATTAATTTAATTGCCGTGCAGGGAACTTGTAAACGTGAAACCAGACTGTCGCTTGTTGTATAGGCGAGTGATTTTGGGGTTGAAGATGTAATAAGATTATAAACTTTAACATCATTATTTTTTATTACAATTGAAAATCCAATGGTACTAAATGCGCCATAAATAAACAGGCTGTCGTTTTTCCAATAATAAAATGATTTAAAATTTGCTTTGGTATCACCTTTTGCGGATGCAACTTCTTCGCCGTTTTGATAAGTATCTAAAAAGATGCTGTTTTCGTAACTTAAATAAGGGAGGTTTTCGGTATTGGATTTGTTGTCCGTAATATTTTTTTCGACCGGATTTTTAATGTTTGGGTCAATTTCAGGATTGTCTACTAATTTTTCGCTTGTAATTTTATTACATGCGGTTAGAATGGCAAATAAATTGACAATTGTAATAAGTAAAATACGGTTTTTCCCTGACCTCCTCATGTGTATGCTGTGTTGAGGGAATAAAAATACATAGATTTGATGTGGTTCGCAAATGTCAAACTTATAAGGTGTCTATAGCCTGATAACTAAAGGGTTACATTCTGCGGCGATTGAGCCTAAAAAGTTTTTCAAGAAAGTACATGACCATAGGTGCCAATACCACCGCAGACCAAATGGCCAAGTTCACAGGAAGATATTGATGGATGTGATTTATTGTGAACCAGCTGCCTAGAAGTAACAACAAAAGTAGTGCTAAAAGTGGCGATAATTGATGCAATGCAAAACGATTGATATGGGCCTCTTTTGATTCTCTGAGGGCAAGTTTATATTTACCTGTACTAATAGAACCCTTTTCAGGTAGAAACCGGAAAATCATTATCAAATTTTCTACAATATAAATTGCCGATACACCAAGTAAAAAATTATTTAGAAAAACTAAAACTTTATCGTTGAAATCTGGAAGTTGTTCAATTTCACCAATATTAAGGACATGATAAATATTAGTAATAGCTAAAATCATGAGCGTAATACTTATCCATATACTAAAAATAAACCGAACACCATCAGTTAATTGAATTTTTGTAAATGCATGCAGTAAAATAAATAAGGAAATTAAACTAATTAAAACCGTGGAGAAAGTGTGGGTGAAGGAATTAAAATTTAAAATACCATTTTCATAACAATAATAAACAAAAGCGCTATGTAATAATAATACGATACCTTCGTTTAATTGCAGTTTTATTTCGTCAAAATACATAATGCACATGATGACCATAAACATAATTACCATGGCATAAGGCATAAAGTAAAGGTGTTCTGTAAAACTATAGTTTGTTTCGTGCCTCCCGGGCAAAAGGGCAAAATAGCTCAGAAAAAAGGAGCCGATTAAAATGTACCAAACCTTTTTTGGTTTTGCTGTAACGCGCAAACTTTCATATACCAACCCTGCAATAATTGCAAAAAAACGCAAGGTAAAAATGGGTGTTTTTGCTGATGCCACGCGATATCCAATATATACTGTTATTAATATGAAAGCCATCACGAGCGATAAACCCAATAAAACCGAAATAATTTTATCACGCTTTGTTCGTTTTAGTGAGGGCTTTTTTTTCTTTTTCAAGCGGGGTAGTTTTAAATATTTTCCAGCGTATCTTTCGTAAACGCATTTCTTGTATCGCCCGTATTCAGTGTGTTGGCGGGTTCAAACAATAATACTCGCACTTCGTGCTCAGCAACCGGACGGTGTTCAACACCTTTTGGAACGATTAAAAATTCGCCAACATTCAGTGTAACAGTTTTATCTCTGAACTCCATATTAAAGGAGCCTTGCACCACTAAAAATAATTCATCTTCAGCATCGTGTTTATGCCAAACAAATGGACCGGCGAATTTAACCAGTTTAACATGTTGTCCGTTGAGTTCGCCCACTATACGCGGATTCCAGTGGTCGCTAAATAAATTGAATTTTTCCTGAAGGTTTATCGGGTGCATAAAAATATTTGCATAAAAATACGTATTCTTTCAAAAAAAATGACCTTCATCGCTGAAGGTCATTTAACAAATCTGCAACATGTAAAAGTTATATGAGCGGGGCGTACTTTTCCTCAATAATATCAAAATGCCAGCGCTGATGACCCGGTATTATAAAACCGATTGCATGCACGGAATATTTGCCTTTAAATCCGTTACCGGATTGGGCAAGCATTTCGGGAGTAAACGATTGATATAAATGTAAAAAAGATTTGCGCAGGGCAATTAATTCATCAACTAATGAAGAAAGGCTGCGGTGTTGTGCCTGTGCGGCTTTAGCATACATATCTTCATCATAAGATTTAACATCGGCATCACCTCTGGAAAAGGCAGTAGCACGGTAGCTGAAAATACGTTCGGTGTCAATCATATGTTGTAAAATATCCTTAATGGTCCACTTACCGGGCGCATATACTTTGTCGCCAATTTGCTCCCATTGGCTCAGTGGTGCATTTTCAAGTTCATGTATACTTTTATGAATAGCAGTTATTACATCAACATCATCATTTTTGTTGATATACCTGTCGAAATACACAGGCATGGGTGTTAATTCTGAACGTTTCATATTTTATTTTGTTAATTTGTTTAATTGTTCGTTGTTTAAATAAAACCGCACTTTATCTTTAGATAAACCACCGATTCGGTGGTAAAATTTAATTGCGCGTGAATTAAATGTTGGAGTATGCCATTGCATCATAATACTATCCTGTTTAAGGCTATGTTTTGCAATTTCTACTATGAGGGCCTCTCCAATGCCATTTCCGCGAATTGCATCTTTTAAATATAAACAATCCATCATGGTGTAATAAGCGGCATCCCATGTTGAGTATTCAAAAGTATATGTTGCATATCCGGTAATTCCTTCATCGGTTTCAACAATTAAGCAATAACACACCGGATTTTCTGAAAAAATGGCAGCAGCTAATTTTTCCGCTTTGCCTTCAGCATTATAATCGGCGCGCTCATATGCTGCATGTGCTGCACATAATAAAATAATATCGTGTATATCAGCAGGAATGGCTTTTCGGATTTTGTAGTTTATCATACATCTTCATTTAATTGTGCGGACAAATAATTTTTTATGGCATCCGGATTTTGCGGGTTTTTCAGTACGTATTCAACCCATGCATTACGTTCAAACCATAAAACGGCCATTTCCCAAACGCAGGTATAAATACCGTTGTGACTAAAGTAACGAAATTCGTTTGGCCCGGCATTATTTTTTAAATAAACATATTGTTGTAACATATTTTCATCTATCCACCAATTCAAAATGGCGAAACAACCTTCTTTACCTTCATGTAAAATGAGGGTTGCCACTTTATAGGTATCTAAATCATAAATAGCATTTTTTTTGAGCCAGAGTGGTAACTCAATTTTTGCTAAAGCAAGTAAACTGTAGTCAATTATTTCATTTTTTATTGAAATACTATATATTTTGAGGGTCCATCCTTCGCAGGCATACAATTCGATAAATCGAACGGGTCGTTTTTGATAGGTATGTTTTATTTCCGGTATCATTTATTGTGGTATTGCGGATAAAAATTGTGTTTCATATTGATTAACAACACTTAGCATATTTTCATCCTGTTTATATTTTTCTTTTAACAAAACATATATTTCTTTTCCTTGTGGAACTGCAAGTGTATTAATTAATAATACATTACTAAAAATATCGTTCACATCATTTTCTTCTAACGATTTCAGGAATTTTGCAAGCACAATAGGATAGGCTTGATCTGCAGCATTTAAAGCAACTAATGTATAAGCAGCAGCCAAACGATAATCCCAAACCGGTGTAGCGAGGGTCCACCGTGCACCGGCAGCCGAATCGCTTAAAGCCGCCAGTGCAATGGGGATACCTCTGCTGTCACCTAATTCGCGTAAACCATTTAAGGTGCTGATTAAACTTTGGTTTTTCCACGAAGGTTTGTCTTTTAATTGAACCAATATATCAAATGCATCTGCACTTTTTGTTTTACCCATTGCGTTTGCAGCAGCATTAATAACCCTGTCGCTAACATCGGATAAATATTTTTCATACAAAGGGCAATAAATAGAATCTTTTGTATTACCTAACATGCTGATTGCAGCAGCACGAATCCATGATGTATCATTTTTTATTACCTTGGTCAACAATGAAATTGTTTCTTCGTTATAAGGAGTTGGCAACATGAATTTTAATTGTGTTAATACATTATATCTCAATCGCCAGTATGAGGTATCTGTTATTACATAGTGAAATGCTGTAAAAATTTCCTGTTTGGTTGATTCCGGTGTGTCTGTTGCCTGTAAGATATTGGATAATTCTGTCAAAGCCCATTGACGGCCTAATACATCTTTATCATATTTAAATTGATAAATTAATTCGGCAGTAGATTTTTGGTGTGTGAATTCTTTAATCCATGTACTTTGATAATCAATGTTTACTAGTTGAGGTTCATTGGTCAGCATAAAAATAAAGCTGTTTATTTTTTGGGGAAGAAGATTTATTGTATAAATGCTATCATTAATTTCGATTTCCATTTTTCCCTGAAAATAATTTACCTGTGGGTAAGCAGAAGTTGTATCAGGTTGTTGTGTCTGTGTTAAATTCAATGTTAATCGTTTAGTTTCGTTGTTGTAGTGTTGGGATATTTCAAATACAGGATGGCCGATGCCGTAAATCCATTGATCAAAAAACCATGTTAAATCAATTTGTGTTGCAGTTAAAAAAGCAATGCGCAAATTTTCAGTAGTTACCTGTTTACCGGCATACGTTTTTACATAATATTGAATACCTTTTTGCCAGTTATTTTCTCCAATTTGTTTGCGCAACATGTGCAAAACGAGTGCACCTCTGGTATAGGCATAATTATCGGTTACAAACTGATGTTCATCATCGTAATTTGCTGTTACTATTGGATGTTTATAATTACTATACCAATCGCCTAAATACACATTTTGGTTGTATAAATGATTCCATAATAACATTTCATCAGTTCCATTTATATACTCATTAAACAGTGCGTCAAAATAATGTGCGAAACCGCGGCTTAGCCAGATGTCATTCCATGAGGCAGGCGACAATAAAGTTCCAAACCATTGTTGTGCAAGTGCTTCGGCTTCCAGACCGTCCCAGAGGTAAAAAAAATCGGCATGTGTGCCATAATCATCAACCATATTTTCGGTTTGGATGCTGGTGCCGGCAGATGCCATTCCCCAAACTAAATCCTGCACAAAAACCTGATTGTAATTTTTGAATGGAAAAGGATGTGCGGTATATTCAGCATAAAAATCAAACATATCCGGTAATCGGGCAATGCTTGCTTTAGTTGCTGCAATTTCATCGGGATAAGCATAATTATGCACTTCAACTGAATTAATTTTAGTCCCGATGTCGTGATACTTTCCAATTACAATAGCTGTTTGATAATTCGGATAAGATGTATCCATTATCCATTGATAAGTATTTGTGCCATCGTGATTATTTATCGTTTTTTGTAAACGTCCATTTGCAATACCCACCATTGACGTATCAACGGTTAGAAAAATTTCGGTAGTCCGTAAATCTTCAGGATCATCATATCCCGGAAACCAATATCGGTTTGAATGATATTCAGCCATTGACCAAACCTGATAACGTTTGCGAGGTTCTGTTGTAGTTGGTTTAAAAAAACGTAATCCTTTTCCATTGCTGCCACCAAGGTTAATTGGGTCTGACAAATTAATATAATTGGTGCTGTAATTTATTGTAATACTAATTTCATCTGAAGGCGAATAAAACTTATCTAAATTTATTTGTAGTGCATTATTTGCATCTGATCCATCATATACATAAGTTAAGGCTTTCCCGTTTTGTAGGGTGATGTTATTTATGGATAGGTTTGCGGCATCAAGGAAAATTTTATCGGTTTTGGTGAAGGGATGTAATTTAATCGTTGCCGTGCCAAATGCTTTTTGATTAGTAAAGTCAAACTGTAATTGTAATTTGATATGGCTGATGTCAATTGCCGGAATGCGATTTGGATGCAATGCCGGAAGGGCAGGAGCTGTTTGCGCATTTAGCGAAAGGGACAAATACAGCAACAGAAATACAGCAGAAAATAATTTTGTCATGGCTTGCAAACGGTTTGTTTATGCAAAGCAACAACGATTTGGGATTAGTCGGGGGACAAATACCGGACATTTTCGGCCAAATCACTTTTGAGGAGACGGGCAACCTGTTTTTCACTTTCCAGACCAATTTGGGTGGCTATTTGTTTACGGGAGAGGTCTGGATTTTGAATAAGCGTTTTTAATTTTTCGATGCGGATATTGGTAATAAAATCGTTCACAGTTATGCCTGTTTCTAACTTAAACGTGCGCGTAAAATTCCGGTCACTCATACAGGCAATTTGGGCAAGTTCGTGGTTGTTGTGTTTGATATGAATATGTTCAATAATATAATCCTGCACTTTGTGAATGCCTTCGTGAATATGGTTTCGGAATTGTAGAAATACATTTTCCTGTAAGCTGACACCATCGCGGCGATAATAAATTACCAGTTCTCTGGCAACTTTATGTGCAAAATAACCATTAGTAAGTTTTTCTACAATATGCAACATCAGGTCGATACCGGATGCTATGCCTGCGCTGGTGTAGATATTATTTTCTTCAAGAAATAAAATATTTTCTTTAACTGTGGCTTTGGGTGCCAGTTTTTGCAGTTGAGCCGTTATTTTAAAATGGGTAGTGCAGGAAATGTCATTTAATAACCCGGCATGTGCCAAAACCAAAGCACCTGCACAAATACTTACCAGATTAATGTTTTCCGAATGGCATTTCCGCAGCCAGTCGAACAGTGGTTGCTGACATTTAAATTCGTGTGATAATAAATATTTTACTCTTGCGCCCGGAACAATTAAAAAATCGCCTGCTTTTAATTTAACTTTTGAAAAGTGTTTTTGTTGTTTGAAATCCAAGCCGGCTGAGCTAGACACGGCATCGCCTAAACCACAGTATTCCAGTATGAAATCTGCCCCAAAATCAATTGCTTCATGAATGGTTTGATCGGGCCCTGCCAAGTCGAGCAGATGCACCTGAGGTAAAATTAGAAATACAAATTTGGTTGGCATGGCCGATAATAATATTGAACAAATGTAACATTTGTAATCATTTTACCAAAAGTGCGCTCAAATAAAACGGACTTTCACACAAGGTAA